>NZ_SDSI01000001.1:0-876265 GCF_004153605.1 Qipengyuania thermophila
CCGGCGCCGGTCGCGGTTCGGGCCGGGCGTCGCGCGGCACCTGCAACCGCGACACGTCGACGGCCCCCGGCTCGACCGCCGCCGTGCGCGTGGCGCTGAACTGGGCGAACAGCTCGGCAAAGGCAGGCGCGCTCGTCGCAGGCTGCGGCGCAGGAGCGGAGGTGGCCGCCACCGGCACCTCCAGCCGCAGCGCAGGCGCCGCCGGTTCTGCCGGCGCCGCGGGAAGCTGAAGCCGCGGCGCAGGTTCGGCCGGCACAGCTGCGGGCGCCGGCACAGCTGCGGGCGCAGATGCTGGCGACGAGGCGGCCGCGCTCGACGCCGCCACGTTCGCGGAAGGCGCGGCTGCACCCCGTGCGCCCGGCCCCCGTACCGAAGTCACGCGGGCGCCGCGGCTGGCGGGCGCGGCCGGCGGAACGGAGGCGCCGAGCGGCGGTCCCGCCGGCGCGAGGCGGGAAGACTCCCGCGCCGGTTCGGCGGGACGAGCGGCGAGAGCGGGCGCCGCTGTGCCGGCGTTCTCGGGGAACACGCCGAGATGCACCGCCGCGACCTGCTGGGTCGAGGTCAGCCGGCCAAGCTGTCCCAGATACGGGACGAGAGCATCGGCAAGTCCGGCGGGCATCACCTGGCGCGCCAGATCGACGGCTTCGCGCTCCCGCGCGAGGATCGCCAGCCCGAACGCCCGCACCCTGTAGGCATGGACGTCCCGCGCCTCGAGCAGCGGCAGCAAGGTGGCCTCGAACCCGGCCCGGTCGCCGGTCACCGCCTGGCTGATCGCCAGCTTCTCCCGCACGCGCGGATCGTCGCCCCGCGCGAGGGCGAGACGGTACTGCTGCTGCGCAGAGACGTGGTCGCCGACGAGATCGAACGCCAGGCCGCGCTCCGCGGCGAAGAGCGCGACCTGCGCCCCGCCCTGCTCCGCCTCGTGGAACAGGCGCAACGCCTCGACCGGGCGACGCTGGAACACCTGCACGGCGGCAAGACCCAGCTTGACCCGCGGGTCGCCGGGGGCGAGCGCCTCGGCCCGGCCGTAGAAGGCCACGGCCGCATTGATGTCCTCGAGCTTCAGCGAGGCGTTCCCCGCCTCGATGAGCGCCGCAACGCTGCGCGGTTCGGCCGCCAGCCGCTGCAGCGCCCGGCGCAGGTCATCGGCCGCGCGGGGTGGAAGCGGCTGCACGATCTCCCGCTGCGCCTGCGCCGGCGCCGCGTCCAGCATCGCCAGGGGCAGGCCCAGCAGCAGCGCCGCGCCGCGAAGCAACCGGCCGCGGCACCGTGCGCCGGGCAGCGGAGTGCAGGATGAGCCTCGCATGCCGTCAGCCTACCGAGCGTGGTTGAACCCCGCCTGACCGCCTACTGGTTGTTCTGCCGGCCAAGAAAGCGGGGGATGTTGAGCGTCGGACCGGCCTCGTCGTCCTCGTCATCCTCGTCGGTCTTGCTGCCGCGGGACAGATTGGCCATCCGCTCGAACAGGGTCGATCCTGTCGCCGCGCCGGCGCGCGAGCCGCGGCCCGTTCCCGCGTCGTCGCCCGCCTCCGCCGCGCTGCGCCGGCGCCCTTGCGGCTTGGTCTGCAGCAGGCTGGCGGGCGGCTCGAGCGGAGCCGTGTCGTCGACGAAGCTGTCGCCAAGCTCCAGCGGCTCCTCGTCGCGCACCTGCCGGCCGCCGGCCGCCAGGCGCCCGCCGGCCGCCTGCTCCCGGTCCGGCCGCTCGGCGCGCTCCTCGGCCTCGCCTCGCCGCAGTCCGGCCAGCGGATCGACAATGCCGTCCACGTCCTCAAAGGCCTCGTCGTCACCGCTTTCGTCGAACGCATCGCCATAGGCGACGGCGACCGGCTCCTGCGGGGCAGAAGCCGGCGCGGCCGCGACGGGCGCGCGCGGCGCAGCGCCCTCGTCGCGCGCCGGATCCAGCGCCGGCCGGCGCGGCGGGCGGGCGTCGGCCAGCACGAACGGCTTGGGCTCCGCCTCCGCCGGCGCTGCCGCGCTGCTGTCGATGCCGGTCGCGACGACCGACACGCGGATGCGTCCCTGAAGCTCGGGATTGAAGGCCGATCCCCAGATGATGTTCGCATCCTCGTCGACGAGGTCGCGGATGTGGTTGGCCGCTTCGTCGACTTCGAGAAGCTTCATGTCCTCGCCGCCGATGATGGAGATGATAACGCCCTTGGCTCCGGCCATCGACACGCCGTCGAGCAGCGGGTTGGCGATGGCCTTTTCCGCCGCCTCCAGCGCGCGGTTTTCGCCCTCGCCCTCGCCGGTGCCCATCATGGCCTTGCCCATCTCCTGCATCACCGACCGCACGTCGGCGAAGTCGAGGTTGATGAGGCCCGGCATGACCATCAGGTCGGTGATCGAGCGCACGCCCTGCTGCAGCACCTCGTCGGCGAGCTGGAACGCCTCCTTGAAGGTGGTGTCGGGTTTGGCGACGAGGAAAAGGTTCTGGTTCGGAATCACGATCAGCGTGTCGACATGCTTCTGCAGTTCGGCGATGCCCGCTTCGGCAGCGCGCATCCGCCGCGTGCCTTCGAACTGGAACGGCTTGGTCACCACGCCCACCGTCAGCACGCCCTTGCGCCGGGCCGCTTCGGCGATGACCGGGGCCGCCCCGGTTCCGGTGCCGCCACCCATGCCCGCAGCGATGAACACCATGTTGACGCCGTCCAGCGCCTCCTCGATCTCGCGCGCGGTCTCCTCGGCTGCCGCCTTGCCCACTTCCGGCCTCGCGCCTGCGCCCAGACCCCCGGTGATGGTCGGGCCGAGCTGAATCCGGTGTTCGGCGGTGGAATTGCTCAGCGCCTGCGCATCGGTGTTCGCCACGATGAAATCCACGCCCTCGATCTGCGCGGCCATCATGTTGGCGATGGCGTTTCCGCCCGCACCGCCCACGCCCACGACCATGATCTTGGGGCGCAGTTCGTCGGACGGAGCAGGGCCGATATTGATGCTCATAGCATGGTTCCTCGATTCATCGCTCGTGCGGGACCCGGCGCATCCGGGTGGCGGAGGACTGCGCCTGGCACGAGAGTGGGCTGGTCGGCGGGTGGGTTAGCACGGCAGGGGACAACGACGCAAAACCTCCGTGGTGAAAAAATCGTCAGAAATAGGCCCGCACCGCCCTCAGCAGCCGTTCGAAGGCGCTGCCCTTCCGGGGGTCGGCGGCGGCCTGCGCGGCGTGACCGGCCGCGCGGATGTCGTGCGGCGGATCCGCGGCATACAGGCACAGCCCCGCAAGCACGGTGAAGCCGGGGCCGGCATGCGCCGCCGGCAGGCCCGGCAAGGCGGGCGGGCGGCCGATGCGCACCGGCCGGGCAAGCGCCCCCTGCACATAGTCGGCGATGCCCGCCAGTTCGGCGCCGCCGCCGGTCAGGACGACCTTGCCGGCGCGTGCGTGGCCGAAGCCGAGTTCGCGCAGGGCGTCGCCAAGCGCCGCGGTGAGCTGTGCCAGCTGATCGGTGACCACGGTCACGAGCTCGGCGCGCGGCACCCGGTTGCGGTCGTCGGCGCCGCGCACCGTCACCTCGTCCGCGTCCTCGTCGGTGGGGCTGAACACGCACACCATCTCCTTGTGGTCGGAAGGAGTGGCGATGGCGGACCCGGAGACGCATTTCAGCCGCTCGGCGTGCTTGCGCCGGATGCCGAAGTGCGATGCCACGGCGTCGGTGATCCCTCCGGCGCCAAAGGGGATGGCCCGCATGCCGAGGATCATTCCGGCCGCATGCACCGACACGTTGGTCACATCCGCGCCCAGCTCGACCAGCGCCACGCCCAGCTCGCGTTCCTCGCGGGTGAGGCACGCGGCGCTGGCGGCCAGCGGGGAGGCCACCACCTCTTCGACATCGAGATGCGCATGCTGCACCGCCTCGATCAGATTGCGCACCGGCGGTCCGTCGGCCAGCATGACATGCACGTCCACGCCGAGCGTTTCGGCGTGCAGGCCGCGCGGTTCGGCCACCCCGTGCGCGCCGTCCAGCGTGTAGTGCGCCGGCTGCGCATGGAGCACCGTGCGGCCTTCGGGCTGGATGTGCAGCCGCGCAGCGTAGAGCAGGCTGTCGATGTCCTCCTCCTCGACCCGGCGGCCGCCGATCTCGATGTCGACCCGCTCGATGCGGCTGTGCAGGCCGGCCGCGCTGCACCCGACCCACACGCGGCCGACCGCCACCTGCGCCTCGCGTTCGGCCCGCTCCACCGCGTCGCGCACGGCGAAGCTGGCGCCGTGGATCTGCGTCACGTAGCCGCGCCGCACGCCCTGGCTGGCGCGATGGCTGGAGCCGAGCACGGTGAGCGCGCCGGACTCGTCCTGCCCGACGATCATCGCCGAAGTGCGGAACGAGCCGATGTCCACGGCGGCAAAGGTCTTGCTGACGCGGGTGTCGCCCATGAGTGTCAGCGCGTCTCCGCCCGTCGGGTGCCGCTGCGCGTGTCCAGCTCGGCCAGCCGGGCATCGCTGCGGCCGGGGACGCGCATGTACATGCGGTCCGGCGCGCGCATGTCGAACCAGCTCACCTCGCCGCCCAGCAGACGGTTCGTGCCGTCGAGCCGGGCAAAGGTGACCAGCGCCGCCGCGGCGGTGACCTCGTCCTGCGGCAGAGCCAGCACCTGCCCGGTGTCGAAGTGCAGATCCCAGCGGCGGTTGCCGATCCAGTGCGCTTCGCGGACCCGGCCCTTGAGCGCCGGAGCGGCATCGAGCAGGTGCTCGAGCTCGCCGACCTGCCGCGCCGCGCCCGCGCCCGCGACCCGCAGCAGCTCCGGCATGGCCGCCGGGTCGACCGGCTCCAGCGTCTCCCCGGTCGCATCGATCAGAACCGTTCCTTGCGCAGTCCGCAGTACGGCGTGGGGCTGCCGCTCCACCACGTCGATGACGAGCATGTCGGGCAGCTGGCGCGACACGCGCGCATCGGCCACCCACGGCAGGGCAAGCAGATCCTCGCGCAGGGCGGCGGCGTCGAAGCCGGCCATCGACTGTTCCCGCTCCGCCAGCGCGCGCCGGTAGATGAGCTGTTCGTCCATCCGCTCGACCCCGGTGACCGCGACCCTGTTCACCCGGTAGCCGGCATCGGCGGCAATCTGCGCCAGCCGTTCGCCGGCGAGTGCGGGCAGACCAGCCAGACTGGCGACGAACCATGCCAGCATGGCCGCCATGGCCAGGATGAGCACGACCAGCAGCGCATGCAGCCGCTCGGCGGAGATCGGCAGCACGGCGAGCACGCTGTCAAGTGTGGAATGGGTGCGTGCTCGCATCGCGCGCGCGGCGCCCGCCCGGCTGCGCGCCGCGGCAGCGCGGCGCACGCCCTTGGCGCCGCCCCGGCTAACCGTCGCCATCGGAAACTTTCCCGAAGCGCGTCAGCGCATCGGCGACGATCAGTTCCACGAGCTCGGCGTAGCTGATGCCGCAGCTGCGGGCCTGCTCGGGCACGAGGCTCAGCGGCGTCATGCCCGGCTGGGTGTTGATCTCCAGCACGTAGAGGCCGCTTTCGCCCAGTTCCTCGTCCCAGCGCAGATCGGTGCGGGTCGCCCCGTGGCAGCCCAGCGCCCGGTGCGCCGTCAGTGCATGCTCCATGCACAGGGCGGCGATGTGCGGCGGAATCTCGGCCGGGCAGACGTGCTCGGTCAGACCGTCCGTGTACTTCGCGTCGAAATCGTAGAAGCCGCTCTTGGGCCGCAGCTCGGTGACGCCCAGCGCCCGCGGTCCTCCCGCCTGCGCCAGCACCGCCACGGTCAGCTCGCGCCCCTTGATGTAGGGTTCGGCCAGCAGTTCGGCGAATTCCTGCCACGGTCCGGTGGCCTCGCGGCGAATGGGATTACCGTAATCCGACGCATCGGTGACGATGGCCACGCCGACCGACGACCCTTCGTTCACCGGCTTGAGCACGTAGGGGCGGGGCAGCGGATCGGCGGTGTGAATGTCCTCGCTGCGCACCACCCGGCCGCCGGGCATCGGGACACCGTGCGGGATCAGCGCCTGCTTCGTCAGCTGCTTGTCGATCGCGATCACCGACGTCGCCAGCCCCGAATGGGTGTAGGGCAGCCCCATGAGGTCGAGCAGCCCCTGCACTGTGCCATCCTCCCCCGGCACACCATGCAGGGCGTTGAACACCACGTCCGGCGCCGCCGCCGCAAGCCGGGCGGGAACATCGCGGTCCATGTCGATCCGCGTCACCCGGTGTCCGCAGTCTTCCAGCGCGTCCGCCACGCCCTCGCCGCTCATCAGCGACACCGGCCGCTCGCTCGACCAGCCTCCCATCAGAACGGCAACATGAAGCTTCGCCAGACCGCTCACGGACGCCCCACCCGCTGAATCTCCCATTGCAGATCAACACCCGTGCGGGCGCGCACCCGGTCGCGCACGAGTTCACCCAGCCCTTCTATCTGCGCGCTGGTGGCGGTGCCAGTGTTGATCAGGAAATTGGCATGTTTCTCGCTGACCTGCGCGTCACCGAGGCGCAGGCCGCGGCACCCGGCAGCATCGACGAGGCGCCATGCCTTGTGGCCGGGAGGGTTCTTGAAGGTCGACCCGCCCGTCCGGGTGCGCAGCGGCTGCGTCGCCTCGCGCGCCGCGGCGATCCGGTCCATCTCGGCGGCGATCGCCTCGGGGTCGCCGGCCGTGCCGCGGAACCGGGCGCCGACGACCACCGCCCCTTCGGGCAGGTCCGAATGGCGGTAGGTGAAGCCAAGCTCGCAGGCGCCGAGCCGCAGACACGCGCCGTCGGGCATGATGACGTCGCAGTCGTGCAGGATGTCGGCCACTTCGCGGCCGTAGGCTCCGCCGTTCATCCGCACGAACCCGCCCACGGTGCCCGGAATGCCGCGCAGGAATTCCAGACCCGCAAGGCCGGCGTCGCGAGCCCCGGATGCAACGCGGATGCCCGAAGCGCCCCCGCCGCAGGCGAGCAGCCCCCCCTCCTCCACCGTCACCCCGGCGAAGGCCTTGCCCAGCCGGATGACGACGCCCGGGACGCCGCCGTCGCGCACGATGAGGTTGGACCCCAGCCCGAGCGCCATCACCGGCAGCCGGCCGTCGAGCCAGCGCATGAATGCCTGAAGGTCGTCGCGGTCCTCCGGCTCGAACAGCCAGTCCGCCGCACCGCCGCTCTTGAACCAGGTCAGCTTCGCCAGCGGCGCGTTCTGGATCAGCGCGCCGCGGACCGGAGCCTCGGACAGCAGCGCCGGCGGACGATCGTCGCACCCGCCGTCCGGCGCATGGCTGCCGTCGAAGTGCGGCCAGTCTTCGGGCTGGTCACTCATGCGGCGCGCTCCTCCCGGGCACGCTGAAGATCGCGCGGGAGAGCCGCCGCCCAGCGGGTGATGTCACCGGCCCCGAGGCACACGACATGGTCGCCGGCCTGAACCGCGGATGCGAGGACGTCGACCAGTTCGGCGTAGTCGCGCACGGCCACCGCCGCGCGGTGACCTTGCTCGCGCAGGCCCTCGGCCAGCGCCTCGGCGTCGATCCCCGGCACCGGCTCCTCGCCGGCGGGATAGACCGGCGTGACAAAGACCATGTCCGCATCGGTGAACGCCGCCTTGAACTCCTCGAACAGGTCGCGCAGCCGCGTGAAGCGGTGAGGCTGCGCCACGGCGAGGACGCGGCCGGGCACCGCGCCGACCGAAGCCGCCTCGCGCGCGGCGGCGAGCACCGCCCGGATTTCGACCGGATGGTGCGCATAGTCGTCGATGATGGCGACCTCGCCATCCCCGGCCGTCACTGCGCCGACGCGGGTGAAGCGTCGCTTCACGCCCACGAACCGCGCCAGAGCCGCACGGATGACATCCGCCTCACAGCCCAGCTCCAGCGCCACCGCGATCGCCGCCAGCGCGTTCTGCACATTGTGCCGGCCCGGCATGGGCAGATGGATGTCGGCGATGCGCGTGGTGGCCCCGTCGCGGGCGCGGTGGACCACATCGAAGTCGTTGCCGCCCGCCCGGGCGCGCACCTGCTCTCCGCGCACATCCGCTTGCGCCGCAAATCCGTAGGTGACGACGCGCCGGTCGCGGATGCGCGGGATGATTCGCTGCACCTCGGGGTGATCGAGGCACAGCACCGCCGCCCCGTAGAACGGCACGTTGTGGATGAACTCGACAAAGGCGTCGCGCACCGCCTCGAACGAGCCGTAATGGTCGAGATGCTCGGGATCGATGTTGGTGACCACGGCGATCTGCCCGTCGAGGCGCAGGAAGCTGCCGTCGCTCTCGTCGGCTTCGACGACCATCCAGTCGCTCGCGCCCAGGCGAGCGTTGGAGCCGTACTGGTTGATGATCCCGCCGTTGATGACCGTGGGATCGATCCCGCCCGCGTCCAGCAGCGCCGCGACCATGCTGGTGGTGGTGGTCTTGCCGTGGGTGCCGGCGACGGCCACCGTGCGCTTGAGCCGCATCAGCTCGGCCAGCATCTCCGCGCGCCGGACCACCGGGATGCGCCGGTCCAGCGCGGCGACGACTTCCGGGTTGCTGCGCTTGACCGCGGTGGAGGTCACGACCACCCCCGCATCGCCGAGATTGGCGGCTTCGTGGCCGATGGCGACGTTGATGCCGCGTTCGCGCAGACGCTCGACCGTGGCGCTCTCCGCCGCGTCCGAACCCTGCACCGCATAGCCCAGATTGTGCATCACCTCGGCGATGCCCGACATGCCGATGCCGCCGATGCCGACGAAATGGATGGTCCCGATGCTGGTGTCGACGCCCCTCATCGCCCGCGCTCCCGCCCGTTGATGCCGGCCGCGGCACCGCGCGGTCCTGCGGTGGCGGCCTTGCCCTGCCGGTCGTGGACGCGGATCACGTCCATCAGTCCGGCGCCGCCGCACTGCTCGACAAGATCGGCCAGGTCGCGAGCCGCGTAGGGGCGGCCACAGTTCCACGCCGCATGGGCGGCGTTCGCCAGCCCGTCGGGACGCTCGGCCAGCACCTTGATCTGCCGCGCCAATTCCTTGGGCTGGAAGGCGTGCTCGCGGATCGCCCGCGCTCCGCCCGCCGCGACAAGCTCCCGCGTGTTGGCGGCCTGATGATCGTCGGTGGCGATGGCGAGCGGCACGAGGATGGCGGGCCGGCCGACCACCGACAGCTCGGCAATGGTGGAGGCGCCCGCCCGGCCGATGAACAGATGGGCATCGGCCAGCCGGGCCGCCATGTCCGTGAAGTAGGTGCCCAGCTCCGCGGGAATGCCGTGTTCCCGATAGCGGGCGCGCACGGTCTCCAGATCCTCGGGCCGGCACTGCTGCGTGACCTGAAGCCGCTGCCGCAGGGCGGGCGGCAGCATCGCCAGCCCGTCCGCGACCACGGCGGAAAGGATGCGCGCACCCTGGCTGCCACCCGTGACCAGCACCCGCAGCAGCCCCTCGTCCGTCGGCCGGGGATAAGGCTCGCCGCGCAGGTCGAGAAGCTCGGCCCGGACGGGATTGCCGACGAGATGCACCTTGCGCCGGGCCGCAGCGGGGATCCGGTCAACCTGCTCGAAGGCGGTGGCGATGGCATCGACCCGCCGGGCGAGCAGCCGGTTCACCCGTCCCAGTACGGCGTTCTGTTCGTGCAGCACCGTCGGGATCCCGGCGCTGCGGGCCGCGAGCAGGGTCGGCAGCGACGGATAGCCGCCGAACCCGACCACCGCGCTCGGCTGGAAGCTGTCGAACAGCCGCAGCGCCATGCCCCGTCCGCGCAGCACCGCCAGCACTCCTCCCGGCCAGTGCAGCGGATTGCCGCCGAACCGGCCGGCGGGAATCACATGGGTCGTGAGCGCGTCCGGCCGTCCCGGAATGGCGGCGCCGCGCTGATCGGTGATGAGCGCGACGTGGTGGCCACGCCGTTCAAGCTCCACCGCCAAGGCGAAGGCCGGCAGCAGATGGCCACCGGTCCCGCCTGCGGCGAGAACGTAGTGCCGGGTCGGTCCGGTCATCGGTCGGCGTCCCGGTGGATGGAGGCGACGGCCGCGAGTCGGCGCGGCGGCGTGGTTACGCGGCTGTCCAGTCCGAACAGCCGGGCGAGACCCGGCGTCGTACGCGACAGGTGCGGATTGCGCCGCGAGATGCTGAGCAGCAGCCCGACCGTGAGGCAGATCGCGATCGTCGACGACCCGCCATAGCTGACCAGCGGAAGCGTCATCCCCTTTGACGGAAACAGCTTGAGATTGACGAGAATGTTGATGAACGCCTGCCCGCCGAGCACGGCGGTGAGCCCGGTGGAGGCGAGCATGGTGAACAGATCGTCGGCGTCGAAGGCGCGCATCAGCGCGCGCAGCACGATGACGAGATACAGCACCACCACCATCGCGCAGATGAGCAGGCCGAACTCCTCGCCGATGACGGAGAAGATGTAGTCGGTGTGCGCCTCGGGCAGCGACAGCTTGCGCGTGCCGAGCCAGAAGCCGGTGCCCGTCCAGCCGCCGGCAAGCAGCGTGCGCCAGGCGAGATCGACCTGGTCATAGGCGGAGCCGCCGCCCAGGAACGCGTCGATGCGGCTGCGCGCATTGTCGTAGAAGACGTAGGCGGCGAGCAGCAGTCCGGCGCCGGCGGCGAGCAGCACGCCCAGCCGCGCCAGCGGCACGCCCGCCAGCAGCAGCAGCACGCCGCAGACGCCGGCGAAGATGACCGCGCTGCCCAGATCCGGCTGCATCATCAGCAGCGCGATGACGACCGCTGTGAACGCCATCGTCGCCTGAATGACGGGGAGATCCGTTTCGCGCAGGCGCCACGACAGCACCCACGCCAGCGCGACTGCGAAGGCCGGCTTCAGGAACTCCGACGGCTGGAAGCGGATGCCGAAGTTGAGCCACCGGTGCGCGCCGTTCACCTCGACGCCGATGAGGGGCACGAGCAGCAGGCAGACGCTCATCACTCCTGCCATCAAGACGGCGATGCGGCGCGCACTGGTGCGGGGGAGAAGCGACACCAGCAGCAGGGTGCCAAGCCCGAGCGTTTGCCACACGAGGTGTTGCCAGAAGAAGTGGAGGTCGGACAACGCAACGTCGCTCGTGGACAGGCGGCGGGCCGAGGCCGGGGACGCCGCCGCGACGGCAACCGTTCCGATGCCCATCAGCAGCAGGACGAGCAGCAGCAGCGGACGATCGATCTCGCGCCACCAGATCCGCAGCTCCGCCTTCAGCCGGTCCGCCGGGGACGCCGCCCGGCTGTCCCCGCGCGCGCCCGGTGTTCTGCCGTTCACGCCCGCCATGCTCATGCGCCGGCTTCCCGACCGGCCGCCCTTGAATCCTGAGCCGCCGCATCACCGACAAGCGCGGCGAATGTGCGGCCGCGCTCCTCGAAGTCAGCGAACTGGTCGAAACTCGCGCAGGCGGGTGACAACAGCACCACGTCCCCCTTTGTCGCCGCCGCGGCGGCCCGACGAACTGCTTCGGCCAAGGTGCCGCATTCCTCCACATTCGTCCTGTCGGCCAGCATCGCGGCGAAGGACGGACCCGCCTCGCCGATGGTATAGGCGACCGCGACATGCGCGGTCCAGTCGGCAAGCGGCCCCAACCCCGCCTCCTTCGCCTGCCCGCCCACGATCCAGTGGACGATCGGCCTTCCGTCCTGCGGCGGAAAGGCCGCCAGGGCCAGCGCCGCGGAGGCAGGATTGGTCGCCTTGCTGTCGTTCACGAAGGCGACGCCGTGGCGGGTTGCGATGTGTTGCAGCCGGTGCGGCAGGCCGGCGAAGGTCTGCAACCCGTGCATCAGCGCGTCCTCGCCTGCGCCCAGCGCATTGCAGACCGCGATGGCGGCGGCCGCGTTCTGCGCGTTGTGCGGTCCCTGCAGGGCCGGCCATCTCCGCTGGTCAAGCCCGGGCACCGCCGGGATGGTCCGGACGTCCCGCCCTTCGTCCCGAAGCGTGTCGGCCAGCGCGCGGCTCGGCAGATCGGACGTGCCGACCACCGCCACCTGCCCCGGCTGCTGCATGGCGAACAGCCTTGCCTTGGCCGCGGCATAGGCGTCGAAATCGGGATAGCGGTCGAGGTGATCGGGCGTCACGTTGAGCAGCACGGCCACGTCGCAGGCCAGCGTGCGGGTGAGGTCGATCTGGAAGCTCGAGAGTTCGAGCACATAGACCCCGCCGTCGGGCAGCGGCTCCTGCGCGAGGATCGGCAGACCGATGTTACCCCCCATGGTCGCCGACACGCCTGCAGTCACGAGGAGGTGATGGACGAGCGCGGTGGTGGTCGACTTGCCATTGGTGCCGGTGATGCCCACCACCCGGTGCCGGGGCAGGCCTGCGCGCGCGCCGGCGAACAGCTCCACGTCGCCCACCACCGGAACGCCGCAGGCGCGGGCGTGCCGCGCGATCGGGTGGCGGTTCAGCGGGACGCCGGGGCTGACGACGATTCCGGCGGCTCCGGTCAGGTCGCAGGCGAGCGGATCGGCGATGGCGGCGCGTCCGGCGAAGGGCGCGCGGGCCTGCGGATCGTCGTCCCACACCAGCAGATCGGCCCCGGCCGTCAGCAGCGCCTCGGCCGTGGCGCGGCCCGATCGGGCGAGACCGAACACCACATAGCGCTGGCCGGCCCAGGCGGTGCTGGTGATCACCGCAGCTTGAGGGTCGACAGACCGATAAGCGCGAGCACGATGGCGACGATCCAGAAGCGGATGACCACGGTCGACTCGCTCCAGCCGAGCTGCTCGAAATGATGGTGGACGGGGGCCATGCGGAACACCCGTCGCCCGGTCCGCTTGAACCAGAACACCTGCACGATCACCGAAAGCGCCTCGAACACGAACAGCCCGCCGACGATCGCCAGCACCACTTCGTGATGGCTGGCCACGGCGATCGCCCCCAGCGCGCCTCCGAGCGCCAGACTGCCCGTGTCGCCCATGAACACCGCGGCAGGCGGTGCGTTGAACCACAGGAAGGCCAGCCCCGCTCCCATGATGGCCGCGCAGAAGATCGCCAGCTCGCCCGCCCCGCGCACATGGGGGATGCCGAGATAGGTCGAGTAGTCGACCCGCCCGACGAGGTAGGCGATGATGGCGAAGGTGCCCGCCGCGATGATGACCGGCATGATCGCCAGCCCGTCGAGCCCGTCGGTGAGGTTGACCGCATTGCCCGCACCGACGATCACCACGGCGGCGAAGACGTAGTAGAACGGGCCGAGCGGGATCGACACGCCCGGCAGGAACGGCACGTAGAGGTCCGTGCTGATCTGGCTGACGATGATCCACGCCGCCAGCCCCGCAACCACGAATTCCAGCATCAGCCGGACGCGTCCCGACACGCCGCGGTGGCTATGCTTCGTCACCTTGTCGAAATCGTCGAGAAAGCCGATGATGCCGAAGCCGCCGGTGACCGCCAGCACCGCCCAGATGAACGGGTTGCGCAGGTCCATCCACAGCAGCACGCCGAGCATCAGCGACACGAGGATCATCAGCCCGCCCATGGTGGGCGTGCCGCGCTTGTTGAGGTGGGATTGTGGCCCGTCGACGCGGATGGGCTGCCCCCGCCCCTGCCTCACGCGCAGCATGGAGATGAAGCGCGGTCCGATGAGGAGACCGATCAGCAGGGCCGTCAGCAGCGTCGCGCCCGCCCGGAAGGTCTGGTAGCGGACGAGGTTCAGGATGCCTTCGAAGTTCAGCCACTCGGCAAGAAGGAACAGCATTCACCCCGTCCGGTGCAGGAGTTCGTCGACCAGTCGCGCAAGCTGCATGGAATTGGAACCCTTGACCAGCACTGCATCCCCTCCGATCAGACCGTAGGCGCCAATATGCGCGATCGCGTCTGCAACCGTGGCGAAGTGCACGCAGTCGGGCTTGCCGCCGGCTGACTGGATCCCGCTGCTGCGCAGCTCCCGCGCCAGCGCCTGCATCTCATCGCCAACGAGCACCACATGGTCAAGTCCCGCGCTCTTGACCGCCTCGGCCAGCCCGGCATGGAAGCGTTCGGAGAAGTCGCCCAGCTCCTTCATGCTTCCCAGCACCGCGATCCGGCGACCGGCCGGCGTCTGCCCCAGTTGCGCCAGCGTGGCCCGCATGGAGGCCGGATTGGCGTTGTAGCTCTCGTCGATTACGAGAGCCTTGCCCCCCGCCGCGGGCACCCGGTGGCGCGCCCCCCGTCCCTTCAGCCCGCCCATCTCCGCCAGCGCCAGCCCGGCAGCGCCGGCGTCGCCGCCGACGGCCAGCACCGCCGCCATCACGGCCAGCGCGTTCATCGCCCAGTGCTCACCCGGTTCGGCCACGGAGAACACGAGCCGCCCTCCCGAATGCTCCACCGTGACGAGCGAACCGCCGTTCGCGGCCGCGATCCGGTCGACCAGCCGCATGTCGGCACCGGGGGAGGCCCCGAACGACACGATCCGGATGCCGTACGCCCGCGCCGCCTCGGCAAGCTGAGGGAAATAGGGAGAGTCCGCCGGGATCACGGCTACACCGCCCGGTTCGACGCCGTTGAAGATCTCGGCCTTGGCGGCGGCGATCGCCTCCATCGAACCCAGGTTCTCGATGTGCGCGGGCGCGATGGCGGTGATGACCGCGACATGCGGGCGCACCTGACGAGTCAGCGCGTCAATTTCGCCGGCGTGATTCATGCCCATCTCGAACACGCCGAACGAGGTGCGGGCGCTCATCCGGGCGAGCGACAGCGGCACCCCCACGTGATTGTTGTAGGAGCGCACGGAGCGGTGGGCCCGGCCGCGGCTTCCCCGCTCCAGCGCGACGAACAGCGCCTCCTTGACGCCGGTCTTGCCGACCGAGCCGGTCACGCCGACGATGGTCGCGCGCGACCGGCGGCGCGCGTGCGCGGCGAGGTCGTGCAGCGCCTGCCGCGTGTCCTGGACAAGGATGTGCGGATGATCGACCGGCCGCGAGACCAGCGCCGCCCGCGCGCCACGCGCCATGGCCGCGTCGACGAAGGCGTGGCCGTCCGCCTGCTCGCCCGGCAGGGCGATGAACAGGTCCCCGTCGCGCACGTCGCGGCTGTCGATCTCGACACCCGAGACGCAGAAATCCTCGCTCGCCGTTCCGCCGGTCGCCGCGGCGAGTTCGGCCGCGGTCCAGAGCGCCGCCGCCGCCGCTCCGTCGGGCCGGGACGGCCAGCGGGAGAGAGCCGGGATGGACGTCATGTCATGTCTCCTTGCGCCGCGCAGTCGCGCGCGACCAGCACGTCGTCGAAGGGAAGCACGCGCACGTGTTCGTCCCGCCCGACGATCTGTCCCTGTTCGTGCCCCTTGCCGGCGATCAGCACGATGTCCTTCGGCCCCGCCATGGCGACGGCCGCGGCGATCGCCTCCCGCCGGTCGCCGCGCTCGATGACCTCAGGGCCGCCGTCCTGCCGCGGGATGCCGGCCAGCACGGCCGCACGGATGGCCGCCGGATCCTCGCCCCGGGGATTGTCGTCGGTGACGATCACGACGTCGGCGGCGGCGGCAGCGGCGCCCATCTCGGCCCGCTTGCCCTGGTCCCGATCGCCCCCGGCGCCGAAGACGATCAGCAGACGGCCCCCGACATGCGGCCGCAGCGCGTCTAGCGCGGCGGTGATCGCTTCGGGCGCGTGGGCGTAGTCGATGTAGATCGGCGTGCCGCGACGCGAGATCGCCGCCCGCTCGAGCCGCCCGCGCACCGGCTGTAGCCGGGCCAGACCGTCGAAGGCGTGACGGACCGGGACGCCGGTGACGATCGCCAACCCCGCCGCCACCAGCGCATTCGCCGCCTGATAGGCGCCGATCAGCGGCAGCGACAGTGTCTGGCGTTCGCCGGCGCATTCCACCACCAGCTGCTGGCCCAGCTGCGACGTAGCGTGGGTGACGAGGCGAAGGTCCGCGTCCGCGTGCCCGCCGACGCTGAACACCTGCCCGCCGCGGCGGCGCACCGCGTCCGCCACGCGCGTGTTCCATGCGCTGCCGTCATGCCAGACGACCGCCGGGGCGCCGGCGGGCAGCAGCTCGGTGAACAGGCGAAGCTTGGCCGCGAAATAGTCCTCCATGGTGCCGTGGTAGTCGAGGTGGTCGCGGCTGAAGTTGGTGAATGCCGCCGCGCTCAGGGCGACGCCTTCGCTGCGGTGCTGCGCGAGGCCGTGGCTCGAGGCTTCGAAGGCGACGTGGGTGACGCCTTCGCGGGCAAGCCCCGCCATGTTGGCCAGGAAGGTCACGATGTCGGGCGTGGTCAGCCCGGTCGACAGGCTGCCGTCCGGCGTCGTCACGCCCAGCGTGCCGATCGAGGCGGCCCGATGCCCCGCCATGCGCCACAGCTGGCGGGTCATCTCGACGGTCGATGTCTTGCCGTTGGTCCCGGTCACGGCGACGATCGTGTCGGGAACAGGCCGGAAGAAGGCGGCAGCGAGCGTTGCGAACAGGGCGCGGGGCTCGTCGGCCGCGATGTGCACGGCGCCTTCCACCCTCACCGACGGACGCGCGACCACCGCCACGGCGCCGGCGGCGATAGCCGCGTCGATGAACGCTTCGCCGTTGAAGCGGCTGCCCGGAAAGGCGCCGAACACGGTGCCGGGGGCGACCTTGCGATGATCGATCGCGAAGCCGGTCACGCGGACGTCCGGCGACGGCACCGCCGTTTCATGGCCCGCACGTTCGAGGAGGGCAGTCAGCCTCACCGCTGCGCCTCGGGCACGAGCGGGACGAGATCGCTGATGTCGACGTCGCGCGTCTCGTCCGGGCGCACGCCGAGGATCGGGCCGATGCGGGGCACCAGCCGCCCGACGATCGGCGCCGCGTTCCAGGCGGCGGTGCGCTGGTACGAGCTGGCGACCGTGCCGCGCGGTTCGTCCAGCATCGCGATGACGACATAGCGCGGCCGGTCCATCGGGAAGGCGGCGGCAAAGGTGGAGACGATGGCGCTGCGCTGGTATCCGCCGGCCCCCGGCTTCTCCGCCGAACCGGTCTTGCCCCCGACGCGATAGCCGGGAGCATCGGCGTTGCGCCCGGTGCCGAACCGCGAGGTCATGCGCAGGAGCTGCCGCATGCGCGAACTGGTCGACTCCTTGAACACGCGCCGCCCCTGCGGCACCTCGCCGGGCGCCAGCTTGTGCATGGTTGCCGGCCGCCAGATGCCACCGTTCACCATGGCGGCGTAGGCGCTGGCGAGGTGCAGCGGGGTCACCGCCACGCCGTGACCGAACCCGATGGTCATGTTCTGGAGCCGCGGCCAGTTGTCGCCGGGCCAGATCGGATAGCCGCGGGCCGGCAGCTCGATGGCGGGCCGCTGGTTCATGCCGAGATCGATCATCGTCTGCCTCAGCCGGGCCGGCCCCAGCTCGTCCGCCACCCGCGCCGTCACGGTGTTGGAGGAATGCATGAGCATCTGCGGGATGTTGAGCGTGCTGCCGAGCGGGTGGCTGTCGTTGATGGTGAAGCGACCGACGCGCACCGGGGTCGCGTCCCAGCGGGCACCGAAATCCCGCACCACGCCGGCGTCGATGGCCGCCGCGATGGTCAGCGGCTTGAACGTCGACCCCAGCTCATAGACCTGGTTCGTCACCCGGTTGAACATCAGCTGGGCGCCGACCGCGTCCAGCCGGTTGGGATTGAATTCAGGCATGGAGGCGAGCGCCAGCACCTCGCCGGTGTCCACATCCAGCACGATGCCGGCGGCGCCCTGCGCGGCGACGAGCTTCATTCCGCGCTCCAGCTCGTCCTCCAGTGCGCCTTGGACGCGCATGTCGATGGACAACGGCACGGGTGTCGCCCGCCGCGCCGGGTCGCGCAGCCGCGCATCCAGCACCTGCTCCATCCCCAGCCGGCCATGGCCGTCCGCGCCGACATAGCCGAGCACGTGCGCGGCCAACGTGCCCTGCGGATAGTGACGGTCCATCTCGCGCGGGGTTTCGAGCGCGATTTCGCCCAGATCGTGCACACGGTTGGCATCTTCCGGAAGGATCCGCCGGCGCAGGTAACCGGCGCGGCCGGCGGCCAGCTGCGCCCGCAGGCGCTCTTCGTCGAGATCCGGGAAGATGGCATGCAGACGAGCGGCCACGCGCACGGGCGTGTCGACCAGCGGCGACTGTCCCTCGCCCATGGCGTCCGGATTGAACCACAGGGAATAGGCCGGAAAGGCGCGCGCCAGCGGCACGCCGTTGCGGTCGGTGATTTCGCCGCGGGCCGGAAGGAGGGCCTGGGCCAGCGGCGTGCCGGTGGCCGCTCCGGCATCCGCGCCGACGAACACCAGGCGCACCAGCGCCACGAAGGCGACGAACATGAAGAACGCCGCCACCAGCAGCAGCCGCTGCCGCGCGCGCGCAAGGCTCTCGCGCCGGATGTTCACCAGCTGGACGCGCCCCGAGCCGAGCGCGCGATCGAGGGTCAGCGCATTCACGGGCCGCTCCGCACCAGCCGGGTGCCGTAGGCTGCCGCCGTGCCAGTTCCTGCGGTCAGCCGCCGGGCAAGCCGGGCCGCGTCGGACCCGCCTTGTTCGGCGCGGCCCGCTTCCTCGTCGCTCTCGTCGGAGGTGGCGAGCAGGGCCACGGCCCGATGGAACTGCTGGCGGCCACGCTGCACCGCGTCGCTGTCCAGCGCGCGGGCAAGTTCCGTCAGGGCGCCGGAACTCATCTCGACATGACCGCCCCTCGCCAGCCGGATCGGTGACGGGGCACCGCGCGCGGGATCGGCACCCAGGGCCGCGAGCTGCGTGCCGTCGTCGATGAACTGGTCGCCGGAGGGCGCCCGGAAGCCGAACTCCACCTCGTTCCACTCGGCCAGCTGGCGCTGGCTCGAGCGGGTCTCGAACTCGGTTTCGAGCAGCAGGCGATCCTGCTCGACCTGCACGATCCGCCGCTCGAGCCAGTGCACCTCGCTGCGCACCGCGTTGACCCGGAGGGTGAGCGCGACGGCTGCGACCGCGGCCACCAGCACGAGGGCGGTGCGGGCGGCGCGGCCAAGGGTCGGCAGTGCGGCGATGCGGATCGTGGTCATGCCATCTCCTGCATTGACGGTGCGGGTTCGCGGGGCGGATGGGCGGTTCTCGCGGCGTGGCGCAGGACTGCCGACCGGGCGCGCGGGTTCCCCTCCACCTCGGCGTCAGAGGGGCGGATCGGGCGGCTGACGTTTCGGAACACCGGCGCGGGGGGCGATTGCTCCGGCAGGTGACGCGACACGGCGCTCCGGGCACTGGCCTCGCGCAGGAAGGTCTTGACGATGCGATCCTCGAGACTGTGGAAACTCACCACCGCCAGCCGGCCGTTCTCGCGCAGCAGCCATTCCGCCGCCTGCAGACCGGCCTTCAGCTCGTCCAGCTCTCCGTTGACGTGGATCCGGATCGCCTGGAACGTGCGGGTCGCCGGATCCTTCCCGGCACCGGCTCGGTGGCCCAGCGCCCGGCGCACGACCCGTGCCAGCTCGCCGGTCGTGCGCAGCGGCCGGGCGGCCACGATGGCGCGCGTCACCCGCTGCGACTGCCGTTCCTCGCCGTAGCGGTAGAGCACGTCGGCAATCGTCTCGGGCGCAGCGTCGTTGAGGAAGTCGGCCGCCGACAGGCCCGTCTGGCTCATCCGCATGTCGAGCGGGCCGTCGAGGGCGAAGGCG
This sequence comes from Qipengyuania thermophila, assembly GCF_004153605.1. NCBI lineage: Bacteria > Pseudomonadati > Pseudomonadota > Alphaproteobacteria > Sphingomonadales > Erythrobacteraceae > Qipengyuania > Qipengyuania thermophila. The sequence goes on from NZ_SDSI01000001.1 coordinate 19,427, forward strand.
AAGCCGCGCTTGGCCTGGTCGAGCTGCATCGACGAGACACCGATGTCCATGACCACACCGTCGACGGCGCGCACGCCGCAGGCCTCGAGCGCCGCGACCATTTCGGAGAACCGGCGGTGGTGCAGCACCAGCCGCGCATCCGGCCCCTGCGCCTCGGTCCAGGTCGCGCCGCTGGCGATCGCGTCCGGGTCGCGGTCGAAACCGTGCACGCGCGCGCCCCGGTCGAGCAGCGCACGGGTGTACCCGCCGGCCCCGAATGTCGCGTCGACGACCACGTCGCCGGGCCGGGGATCAAGCGCGGCCATGACCTCGTCGAGGAGAACGGGAACATGCGCCGCGGTCATTGGCGCCGTCCCCGCGACGCGCCTGCATCCGCAACAAGGCTGGCGCAGGCTGCCTTGGCTGCGTCCCACTCGGCGCCCATGCTGTCGAGCACGGCAGGGTTCCACATCGTGAAGAAACGTCCGGCGCCCTGAAAATACAGGCCCTCGCCAATGGCGGCCAGAGTCCGCAGGTGATCGGGCATGACGAAGCGTCCGCTGTCGTCGAACGGCACCTCGGTGAAGGCAAACAGCTGCGAGGCGCGCAGATCGCGATCGTAGTCGCGGCCGAGCCGGGTGTTCAGCTCCTCCTCCCGGTCGAGCTGCGCTTCCAGCTCGTCCTTCCGCGACAGGCCGAAGCCGATGAGGCAGTTCCACCGCTCATGCTTGGCGAGGCACAGCACGCGCCCGTCGCTCGAGTCGCGGACGGCCTTGCGGAACAGCGGCGGCAGCACGAAGCGGCCCTTGTCGCCGGCGGGCGAGTACGCTTGGCCACTGTACCCTGCGAATGCCACTTCCCCCGCCGCCTCCAGCAAAGCCACAACCCCGCTGACACGACCTCCCCGTGCACCCCCGCGCGTTCGCGCGGGCGCTCATCCCGTGGTCCGGGATGCGTGAATACGTGCGCCTGCTTCTGCTTCCGATGGTGTAACCACACGCATGCGGGGATGGAAGGGAAAAATACGGGAATTTGCGGGAAACGCAGCCAACTTCTTGAATCCCAGCAGTATCCTTGCTGACGCGGGCGAATGCGGCGCCCCCGCCACGACGGGCGAAGGTCATCGCCGCAGGGCGCGCAGGGACAGGAATGGCCGCATCCGCAGCCGCGATCGCGCGCCTATCCCGTAAAATCCCCGAAAGGAGCGGCGCCGACCCTCAGGGGGTGTCGAAGCCGAGAGCGAGTATGGCTGCGAAAGCGGCGCGCGTTGCGGCGCTGTCGCGTTCGCGGTCCATGAAGGCGGTATCCGCCACCAGCAGCACCCGTCCCTCACCGACGCGGCAGATTGCCAGCACACCTCCTGCACCGATGGTGCATGGCCGGTCACCCCCGCCGTCAAGGACGCGCCATTCGGCGTGCTGGTCAAGCGGGAGCGAAGCATGGCCCACGGTGACCGCATCCTGCTGATTGTCGGGGATGACCATCGCCAGCCCCCATCGCGCCACGACCGGCGGCACCAGCGCCACGTCGTTGAAGCGCCGCGGGTCGCCCAGCGGATAGCGGGAGTGCTCCGTCACCAGCGGGTCGAGAACCAGGATCGCGCGCCCGCCTTCGCGCACCCAGCGGTCCAGAGCCACGTTGTCAGCCGCGGTGATGGCGCGCGGCTGCGCGATGAACAGGTGGCGCAGCCCGGCCAGCTCGCTGACCGGGACGCCCTGGTCGTCACCCAGCCGGTCCAGCGGAACCAGCTCATGCCGTTCCTCAAGCACGGTTCGCGCCCAGTGCGTTTCCTGCGGCCCGCGCAGCGCGTCGGCCACGCCGTCCGGCTCGCCCCAGTAGATCGGCAGACCGCTGATGAACCCGAGCGCCGTGCGCTCCTGCACGGCGGTCCCCCGCGCCGCCGCGTGTCCGCCCCCCTGCTCCGGGGCGCAGGCGGCAAGGGCGAGGAGAACCGCGCCGATCAGGCCGGCTCGGCGCATGCCGAGGCCCGGGTCACTGCGGCGCCGGCGGCGGTGCCGCGGCCCGGCCTGAACTCGCAGGTGACGGGGAGGAACGGCTGTCCGGCAGATTGGGGACGACGCCGGCGCTGATCAGAGGGTCGGTCGCCGCCGGGGACGGAGGCGGCGAGGGAGAAGTCACGGCTTCGGGCACGGCCGCCCGCTCGGCGAGATCGGCGCGCCGTTCGATGGCATCGGCAAGCGACACGAGCAGAAACATTGCCGCCACTCCGCCGACGCCGAATTGCAGCCGCTGCAGCGTCTCGCCGCGGCGCCGCCGGTCGCCAGGCTCCGCAAGCCGGCGGCGTTTTCGTCCTGCGCCGTCCGTGCGGGTCAGCCGCCGGACGAACTCGCTGTTCGAAACCATTCCCGCCTCTTGCGCCAGAACAGGCGCAGGATCAAGCAATTGCGGCCACCGCCCGGAGCCTACGCCTTCAGTCCTCCGGCGCGATCGCCACCCTCAGCCCGTCCAGCGCGTCGGTGACCGGAAGCTGGCACGACAGGCGCGAGGTGGGACGCCGGTGCTCGCTGCTCTCCAGCAGGTCGTCCTCGTCGGCGCTCATCGGCGGCAGCCGGTCGAGGTGGGCCGGATCCACATGCACATGGCACGTCGCGCAGGAGCAGCACCCGCCGCACAGCGCCAGCAGTTCGTCGAAACCGGCGGCGCGAATCGCCTCCATCACGCTGAGGCCGGCGGTAGCCTCCACCGTGCTTTCGCGTCCCTCCCGGTCGACGATGGTGAGTGCAGGCATGGATGGCTCCTGGCAAGAAGGTGCTGGCTGTGCGCGGCCGGTGGCTGCTAGAGCGCACGCATGCCATTTGCAAGCTGCCCCCCGCCCCGCAGCGTCCGGTGACGCCCGCGCATCACGAACTGCGCCGGGCGCTTGGTCACCTCGCCCGCAGAGACCCGGCGGTGGCGTTGCAGCTCGAGCAGGCCGGCTGGCCGGAGCCGCGCGTGCGCCCGCGCGGCATGGCGACGCTGCTGCGCACGATCGTCGGACAACAGGTCAGCGTCGCGGCGGCCGACGCGATCTGGAGGCGGCTGGCCGAGGCTCTGGACGGCGCGAACGATCCGGCCCGCCTCGCCGCTGCCAGTGACGCCAGCCTGCGCGCCTGCGGCCTGTCTCGGATGAAGATCGCCTATGCCCACTCGCTTTCAGCGCACCTTCTCGACGGCAGGCTCGTTCTCGGCGCGCTTCCCGCTGACGACGAGGAGGCCGTGCAGGCGCTGACGCGGGTCAGCGGGATCGGCCGGTGGTCGGCGGAAATCTATCTCATGTTCGCCGAGCAGCGGCCGGACATCTGGCCGGCCGGCGACCTTGCCGTGCGCGAGGGCATGCGGCGCATCCTCGCGCTGGAGGAGCGGCCGTCCGAACGCGCTGTCCGCCAGATGGGACCGCGCTGGTCCCCGCACCGGTCGGCGCTCGCCCTGCTCGCATGGCACGTCTATGCGGCGCCGCCGCTGCGATAGCGGTTGCCCTTGCCGTGACCGGCGTGCCATGCTCTGCCCGACGGACCGGCGCAGTGCCGGCAGGAGAGGACGGGAAGGCGCATGATGATCCGACACACGCGATGGACACTGAGCTGCTGCGCCGCGCTGGCGCTGAGCGCTTGCGCGACCGTCCCTGCAAACGATGGAGTTGCAATGACCGCCACCCGCACCGCCACCGACAGCCGCACGGCGCAGGTCGCGCCGCTGATCCCGCGCGAGGTGCTGTTCGGCAATCCGACCCGGTCGGGCGGCCAGATCAGCCCCGACGGACGCTGGCTGAGCTGGCTGGCACCGGTGAACGGCGTGATGAACATCTGGATCGCTCCGGCCGACCGCCCCGAAGCCGCGCGGTCGATCACCGCGGCGACCGAGCGGCCCATCCGGCAGCACTTCTGGTCGCCCGACGCCCGCAGCGTCCTGTACATCCAGGACAAGGGCGGCGACGAGAACTTCCTGCTCTACGCCATCGACGTGGCAAGCGGTCAGGAGCGCAACCTCACCCCGTTCGAGCGCACCCGGGTGACGATCGTCGGCACGTCGGAATCGCGCAAGGACCGCATTCTCGTCGGCCTGAACAACCGCGACGCGCGGTTTCATGACGTGCATCTGCTCAACCTGAACACGGGCGAGCTGACGCTGGTGCTGGAAAACAACAGCTTCACCGGCTTCCTCGCCGACGACAATCTCGACCTGCGCATGGCGGTGCGTCCCAACGCCGCGGGCGGGAACGACTTCTTCCCCATCGTCAACAACCAGGTGGCGCAGACACCGTCGGAGAGCACCACGCTGGAGGATGCGCTCACCACCAGCCCGGCCGGTTTCACGACGGATGGCCGCACGATGTACTGGATCGACAGCCGCGGCCGCAACACCGCCGCCCTGATCGCCCAGGATGTCGCCAGCGGCGAACGCCGCGTGATCGCGCAGAACGAGCGCGCCGACATCGGCGGCGTCCTGGCGCATCCGCGCACGGGCGAAATCCAGGCCTACTCCTTCACCTACCTCAAGCCGGAATGGACGGCGATCGATCCGAAGATCGGGGCATCGCTGGCGTTCCTGCGCGAGCGGCTGCCCGGCCAGTTCGGCGTGCAGTCCCGCACGGAGGACGACACTCGCTGGATCGTCTGGAACGATCCGGTCACGGCCCCCACCAAGGCCTACCTCTACGACCGGCGCGCCCGGACGCTGACCGAGTTCTACACCTCGCGCCCCGAACTCTCGGGCGCGCCCCTGCAGCCGATGCACGCCTTCGAGATTCCGGCGCGCGACGGGCTGATCCTCCCCTCCTACCTCACCCTCCCGCCGGGGTCCGACCGCGACGGCGACGGCCGGCCCGACAAGCCGGTGCCGATGGTGATGGTGGTGCATGGCGGGCCGTGGGCGCGCGATGGCTACGGCTACAACGCGACCCACCAGTGGCTGGCGAACCGCGGCTATGCGGTGCTGGCGGTCAACTTCCGCGGCTCCACCGGGTTCGGGAAGGAGTTCATCAACGCCGGCAACCTGCAATGGGGCCGCAAGATGCACGACGATCTGATCGACGCCATGAACTGGGCTGTCGAGCGCGGTGTGGCGCAGCGTGATCGCGTCGCCATCATGGGCGGCTCCTACGGCGGCTACGCGGCGCTTGCCGGCCTGACCTTCACCCCGGAAACCTTCGCCTGCGGCGTCAGCATCGTCGGACCCTCGAACCTCGAAACCCTGCTGAAGTCGATCCCGCCATACTGGGAGCCGATCATCTCGCAGTTCCACAACCGGATGGGCAACCCCAACACGCCCGAGGGGCTGCAACTGATCCGCGAGGCCTCGCCGCTGCACAAGGCGGACCGGATCGTGCGGCCGCTGCTGATCGGACAGGGGGCCAACGACCCGCGCGTCGCGCAGGCGGAGAGCGACCAGATCGTGTCCGCCATGCAGGCCAAGAACATTCCGGTCACCTACGTGCTGTTCCCGGACGAGGGGCACGGCTTTGCCCGCCCGGTGAACAACATCGCCTTCAACGCGGTCACCGAGAACTTCCTCGGCAGCTGTCTGGGCGGCCGCGCCGAGCCGATCGGCGCTGCACTGGAGCCGTCGTCGGCGCAGATCGTCACCGGAGCGGACTATGTCCGCGGCCTGCGCGAGGTGGCCCGCAACTGAAGAAGGAATCCGGCGCGGCAAAGATGAACCACGCTGCGCCTACCATCTGCCGGAGAGCCAATGGCCTATTCGATCTTCATCACGGGCGGCGCGTCGGGCATCGGCCTTGCCATGGCCCGCCTGTTTGCCGAACGCGGCTGGTTCGTGGGCCTCGCCGACATCGACGAAGCGGCCATGGCCCGGGCGGCGGACACGCTCCCGCCCGGCCGCGTCTCCACGCACCGCCTCGACGTGCGCGACCGGGAGCAATGGGACGAAGCCCTGACCGCCTTCGAGAACAGCGCCGGCGGACAGCTCCATGTGGTTGCCAACAATGCCGGCATTCCGCTCGGAGGTGACCTCGCCGAGAACAGCACCGCCGAGATCGAGCGCTGTCTCGACATAAACCTCAAGGGCGCCATCTTCGGCGCTCAGGCCTCGCTGCCGTTCCTGCGCAGGACCGCTCCCGACGCGTGCCTGCTCAACACGGCGAGCGCCGCCGGAATCTACGGCACCAGCGGCGCCTCCGTGTACTCGGCGACGAAGTTCGGGGTGCGGGCGCTGACCGAGAGCCTCGACGGCGAGTGGGCCGCGCACGGCATCCGCGTGCGCTCGCTGATGCCGGCCTTCATCGACACGCCGCTGCTCGCCCACACGCCCAACGCCCGCAGCAACGAGTCGATCCGGCAGCGCGTCCTGAACGCCGGGCTGGAAATCACGCCGGTGACCGAGGTCGCGGAAGCCGCCTGGCAGGCGGTGCATGGCGACCGGCTGCACACGCTGGTGGGCGCGACGGCGCGGCGCATGGCGTTCGCGGCGAGGTGGATGCCGGCCCGCCTCAGGAAGATGGCGCGGGCGGGAACACAGCCGCTGGGCCGCTGAACCGCGGCCGCTCAGACGAGCGCGTTGACAGCCTTGGCGAATTCCACGTCGCGATGGGACAGCCCGTCCGCGTCGTGGGTGGTCAGGACGATCTCGACCTTGTTGAAGACGTTGCTCCACTCCGGGTGGTGGTCGTGCTGCTCCGCCAGCAGCGCGACCCGCGTCATGAACCCGAACGCTTCCGAGAAGTCCTTGAATTCGAAGTGGCGCTCAATGGCCTTGCCCTCGCGTGACAGGGTCCAGTGCCTGAGCGCGAGCAACCACACATCACGCTCCTCAGCGGTCAGAACCTCCACGCTGCGCACCTTTTCCTCCTCGCTTGTCCGGCGCGGCTCCATCGCCTATCCCCCCCGCGCATGCAAGCGCAACTGGTGGCCCGCGACATCGCCTGCCGGCGCGGCGACCGCCTGCTGTTCCGGGGTCTTGATCTGACGCTTCTCGCAGGGGACGCCGTTCACGTGCGCGGGCCGAACGGGTGCGGCAAGACGAGCCTGTTGCGCATTCTCGCCGGGCTGCTCCGCCCGTTCGCAGGCGCGGTCGAGCGTTCTGCCTCGCTCGGGCTGGTCGATGACCGCTGCGCCCTGCCCGACAGCTGGACCCTCGGGCAGGCGCTTGGCTTCTGGAGCCGGATCGACCGCGGCCCGGTGCCGGCGGCGGCGGCGGCCGATCGCCTCGGCATTGCGCCTCTTCTCCATGTGCCGGTGCGCTTCCTGTCCACCGGGCAGCGGCGCCGGGCGGCTCTTGCGCGGCTGCTGGGACAAAGTGCGCAGGTGTGGCTGCTCGACGAGCCGTTCAACGGCCTCGACGCGGACGGGGAAACCGTCCTCACCGGCATTCTGCAGGCCCATCGCGACGCGGGCGGCTCGGTGGTGCTCACTGCGCATCGCATGCTGCCGCTGGCCAGCAGCGCCGTCCTCGACCTGCCCGCCCACGCTCCTCGATGCGACTGATCGCCGCTCTCCTGCGCCGCGACGTCGGCATGCTGCTGAGCGGCGGGAAGCAGGGCGGCAGCATGCTGCCACTGATGTTCTTCCTCGCGGTCGCGGCGCTCTACCCGTTCGCGGTCGGTCCGGACGCAGCCATGCTGCGCCGCACGGGAGGAGGGGTCGTCTGGATCGCCGCCCTGCTCGCCTCGCTGCTCCCCGTGGACAGGCTCATCGCGCCGGACCTGGAGGACGGAACGCTGGACCAGCTCGCCATCCGGGAGGTCGCGGAAGAAACGGTGCTCGCCGCACGGATCGTCGCCCACTGGCTCAGCTTTGCCCCCCTGCTGCTCCTCGCGACCTTCGTTGCCGCGGCGCTGTTCAACCTGACGGGGGAACTGCTCGCCTATCTCCTGCTCGGCCTTCTCGCGGGGACGCCGGGTCTGGCAGCGCTCGGCGTGCTGACCGCGGCCCTGCTGTCGGGGGTGCGCAGCGGGCCGGCTCTCGGCGGGCTGATCTTTCTCCCCCTCGCGGTGCCGCTGGTGATCTTCGGTGCCGGCAGCCTCGTGCGGCTCGAACCCGCGGCGATCCTGCTGACGGCGGCGGTCAGCCTCGTGCTGATGGCTGTCGCCCCGTTCGCGGGCGGCGCGGCCCTGCGCGCGGCGCGGGAGGATCAGGCGTAGGGCGGCGCGTGCAGCCCGCGGGGACTGAGGGTGAAAATCTCGCAGCCATCCTCGGTGATGCCGACCGAATGCTCGAACTGGGCTGACAGCGACTTGTCCCGCGTCACCGCCGTCCACCCGTCGCTGAGCAGCTTCACATGCGGGCGCCCGAGATTGATCATCGGCTCGATGGTGAAGAACATGCCGGGACGAAGCTCCGGGCCGGTGCCCGCGCGCGCGGCATGGATCACCTCGGGCGCGTCGTGGAAGAGGCGGCCGAGCCCGTGGCCGCAGAAGTCGCGCACCACCCCGTAGCGCTGCCGTTCCGCATGGGCCTGGATGGCGGCGCCGATGTCGCCCAGCCGGTTGCCCGGACGCGCCTGTTCGATGCCGATCATGAGACACTCGTATGTCACTTCGACCAGCCGGCGTGCCTTCAGCGGCACGTCGCCGACCAGATACATCCGGCTGCTGTCGCCGTGCCAGCCATCGAGCAGCGCGGTGACATCGACATTGACGATGTCACCTTCCTTCAGCGCCCGTTCCGACGGCATGCCATGACACACGACGTGATTGATGGAGATGCAGGAACTGAACCCGTAGCCGCGATAACCCAATGTTGCCGGCACCGCGCCGGCCGCCAGCATGAGCGAGCGCACCCGGTCGTCGACCGCGGCCGTCGTCACGCCCGGACGGATGAACGTCACCAGATCGTCGAGGATCTCCGCCGCGACCCGGCCGGCGCGCCGCATGCCGGCAAAGCCGTCGGGCCCGTGCAGCTTGATGCTGCCGTCCCGGTAGGCGGTCTCGTCGCCCTCAATGATCTGATACTGCGTCATGGCGGCGATATAGGCCGCACACACCGCAAATGCCAGCAAGCCGCCCGCCGCTCCGGTTGCCAAGCCGCGCGCGACACGGCAGAGCAGGCCGCATCCTCCTTGCCGTGCGCCCGCGCACGCGCTCACGGAAGTTGCGCAATGGCTGCCGAAGAAACCTTGATCAGAGCCGACCGCGGCGAGGCTGCGACGGCGATCCACCTGGTCAGCACGGACAGTTTCGCGGCCTGGTCGCGGGACCTGTCGGCCGCCCAGCGCGCGCTCCTCGAGGCGCAGCGTTTCACCGGCGCGGGTTTTCAGACCGCGATCGTCCCGGACCAGCACGGGTGGTTCGCCGTTGGCGGAGTCGCGGATCCCGCCTCGCTGTCGAGCTGGTGCCTTGCACGGCTGGCCGAAGTTCTCCCGGCGGGCGTCTACCGGCTCGTGACCGGCGATGCCGGCGCGGCGGCGCTCGGTTGGCAGTTGGCGCAGTACCGCTTCACCCGCTACGCCCGGGCGGAGGACGCGCCGGGGCCGCGGATCCTGCTCGTCCGCGATGCGGCCCGTGTGGAGGCCATGCGGGCAGAGGCGGACGCGGTGACATTGGTGCGCGACCTTGTGAACACGCCTGCCGAGGACATGGGGCCGGCGCAGTTGGAAGACGCGGTGCAGCAGGTGGCCCGGCGGCATGGCGCCGCGCTCACCGTGATCCGCGGCGATGCGCTGGCCCGCGACTACCCGCTCATCCATGCCGTCGGTCGGGCCGCTGCCCGCTCGCACGCACCGCGGCTGCTGCACATGGTCTGGGGGGGGGAGGGCGACCCGGTGCTGGCGCTGGTCGGCAAGGGCGTGTGCTTCGACACCGGCGGCCTCGACATCAAGCCGTCGGCCGGCATGGCGCTGATGAAGAAGGACATGGGCGGAGCGGCGCACATGCTGGCGCTCGCCCGCCTGGTCATGGACGCCGCCCTCCCGGTCCGCCTCCACCTGCTGATCCCGGCGGTCGAGAATGCGATTGCGGGCAACAGTTTCCGTCCCGGCGACGTGTTGCAAAGCCGCCGCGGGCTGAGCGTCGAGGTGACGAACACCGACGCCGAAGGGCGGCTGATCCTCGCCGATGCGCTGACCCGCGCGTGCGAGGAGAAGCCCGATCTCGTCATCGATTTCGCCACCTTGACCGGCGCAGCGCGGGTGGCGCTCGGCCCCGAACTGCCCGCCATCATGGCGCGGCGCGACGGCACGGCCGATGCCATGCTCGCGGCCGGAAAACGATGCGATGACGAGGTCTGGCGCCTGCCGCTGCACGAACCCTATGGCGACTGGCTGAAATCGCCGGTGGCCGATCTCGTCAACGCCCATGGCAACGCCTTCGCCGGGGCGACGGTGGCCGGACTGTTCCTCGACCGCTTTGTCGAGCCGGACGTCGACTGGCTGCACTGCGACACCTTCGCCTGGCGCGCAGATGCCCGGCCCGGCCGGCCCAAGGGAGGCGAAGCGCTCGGCCTGCGCGCGGCGTTCACCATGCTGCGGCAGCGTTACGGGCGTGGCTGAGCGGCCGCGCAATGCTCCGGTGCGCGCGCTGCTCAACTTGTCCCGCGCGCGTTCGCCTGTATAGGCGGTGCGCAATGGAACTCCTGTCGTGACAGAGCCGCAGCCGCGCGCCCGCCTCGACGCCGCGTCAGGCGCGGGACCGATCGCCTCCGGCTACACCATCCCGGCCGAACCGTTGCGGCTGACCGGAGCGGTGGACCGGCCGGTGCCCGGCACCCTGCCGCTGCGCGGCGATCTGGCGCACATCGCCCTTGCCCGCACCCATCTGGTGCAGAACTACGTCGCGCCCCTGCCGGGAGCCGTCGGCGCGCGGCCGACGTCCTTGCGCCTGCAACCCGCCGAGGACTCCCCGGTCGTGGCCGAGCTGGCGCCGGCGCAGCCTCTCGAAATCCTCGACAGGGCGGGAGCGTGGATTTGGGTGTGTCTCGGCCCTCAAGGCCCGTCCGGCTATGTGCCGGCATCGGCGCTGGCCTGACGGGCGGCGGCCGGACAGACGCGGTGCCCGCCACCCTGTTCATCGACGGTGCTGCGGGCACCACGGGGCTGGAAGTGGCCGAACGCCTTGCACCCCGGCCCGAGTTCCGGCTCGTCACCCTTGACGCGGAGCGGCGCAAGGATCCCGCCGCGCGCCGGGAGGCGCTGAACGACGCGGACTTCGCCATCCTGTGCCTGCCCGACGAGGCTGCGCGCGAGGCCGTGGCGATGGTCGATCCCGGCAGCCGGGTGCGGATCATCGACGCCTCCAGCGCCCATCGCACCGCTGCGGGATGGACCTACGGACTGCCGGAGATCACCGGCCGGCGCGCGGTCGCCGAAGCGCGCCGTGTCAGCAACCCCGGCTGCTACCCGACCGGCTTCCTCACCCTGCTGGCGCCGCTGACGCGGTGTGACCGGCACCCACCGCTGCTCCCGGCCGACTGGCCCTACACCGTCAACGCGGTGAGCGGCTATTCCGGCGGCGGCAAACCGCTCATCGCGCGCTTCGCTGACGAGAGCCGGCTGGCATTCCGTGCCTACGGCCTGACCATGGGGCACAAGCATCTGGCCGAGATGCAGGCGCATGCGCACCTCGTTCATGCGCCGGTGTTCTCGCCCTCCGTGGTGCGCGCCTATCGCGGCATGGTGCTCGACATCCCCCTGCCGCTCGGCGCCATGCGCACCCACGCGACCGCCCGCGACCTCCACGCCCGCTGGCTGGACGTGTATGCCGACTGCCCGGCGGTGCGCGTCGCCGCGTGGGGTGCGGATCCCGGCGAGTTGCTGCTTGAAGACGGGGCACCATCCTGGGACGGCATCGACCTTCACCTGTTCGAGGCGCCCGGCGGCGGGCAGCTGCGCCTGGTGGCGAAGCTGGACAATCTGGGCAAGGGAGCAAGCGGGGCCGTGGTGCAGTCGCTCAACCTGATGGCGGGGCTGCCGGAGACCGCCGGCCTCAGGCTGGATGGCGAGTTCACGGGGGGCGAGTGATGGCGGTGGATAACGCGCAAAACTTATCTTGCAGTGCAGCAAGCATCGCATACTCTCCGCCACACAGCGCCGCAGCCATGTCCGAGGCGGCCGGCAGCGCCGGGAGTGCCGGGTGAAGAAGATCGAAGCCATCATCAAGCCGTTCAAGCTGGACGACGTCAAGGATGCCCTTCAGGAAGTGGGCATCGGCGGTTTGACCGTCATGGAGGTCAAGGGCTTCGGCCGCCAGAAGGGCCACACCGAGCTTTACCGGGGTGCCGAGTACGTCGTCGACTTCCTGCCGAAGATCAAGCTCGAGTTCGTCGTGCCCGACAGCCTTGCCGAACGCTGCGTCGAGGCGATCGCGGACGCGGCGCAGACGGGCCGGATCGGCGATGGGAAGATCTTCGTCAGCCACGTCGAAAGCGCGCTGCGCATCCGCACCGGCGAGGCGGGCGATGATGCGCTCTGAACTTGCCCTCTCCGCGTGCCGCGCGCACCGTGTGTTCCGCTCCTGTCACGAAAGTCACCGCCATGCCCTCTGCCAGTGAAGTGCTCAGCCAGATCAAGGATCAGGACATCGAATGGGTGGACCTGCGGTTCACCGATCCCAAGGGCAAGTGGCACCACCTGTCCATGGCGGCGGGCGCGCTCGACGAGGATCAGCTCGAGGACGGGCTGATGTTCGACGGCTCGTCCATCGCCGGGTGGAAGGCGATCAACGAATCGGACATGATTCTGAAGCCGGATCTGGCGCGCACCTTCCTCGACCCGTTCAGCGCCACCCCGATGATGATCCTGTTCTGCGACATCGCCGACCCTGCGACCGGGGAGGCGTATGGGCGCGATCCGCGATCGATCGCCAAGCGCGCGGAGGCCTATCTCAAGTCCACGGAAATCGGGGACACGATCTATGTCGGCCCCGAGGCCGAGTTCTTCATGTTCGACGATGTCCGCTTCGAGGACGGCTATGCCGGTTCCGGCTTCGAGATCGACGATGTCGAGCTGCCGACCAACAGCGGCCGCGACTACGAATCGGGCAATCTGGGCCACCGGCCGCGTGCCAAGGGCGGCTATTTCCCCGTCGCGCCGGTCGACAGCGCGGTCGACATCCGTGCCGAGATGGTGGCGACCATGCTCGAAATGGGGCTGAAGTGCGACAAGCACCATCACGAGGTGGCCGCGGCGCAGCATGAACTCGGCATGATCTTCGGCACGCTCGTCGAGACGGCCGACAACATGCAGATCTACAAGTATGTCGTGCATCAGGTGGCGCACGCCTACGGCAAGGCCGCGACCTTCATGCCCAAGCCGATCAAGGACGACAACGGGTCGGGCATGCACACGCACATGTCCATCTGGCAGAACGGCAAGCCCACCTTCGCCGGCAACGGCTACGCCGGGTTGTCGGACACGTGCCTGCACTTCATCGGCGGGGTGATCAGGCACGCCCGCGCCCTCAACGCCTTCACCAACCCGACCACCAACAGCTACAAGCGCCTCGTGCCCGGCTTCGAGGCGCCGGTGCTGCTCGCCTACTCGGCGCGCAACCGCTCCGCCTCGTGCCGCATTCCCTATGGCGCGGGCGACAAGGCCAAGCGGGTCGAATTCCGCTTCCCCGACGCTCTGGCCAATCCCTACCTCGCCTATGCCGCGCTGCTGATGGCCGGGCTCGACGGAATCCAGAACCGCATCCATCCCGGCGAAGCGATGGACAAGAACCTGTACGACCTGCCGCCGGCGGAACTGGCCGATGTGCCGACGGTCTGCGGCTCGCTGCGCGAGGCGCTCGAGGCGCTCGAGGCCGACCACGAATTCCTGCTGAAGGGCGACGTGTTCAGCAAGGACCAGATCGACTCCTACGCCGAGCTGAAGTGGGAAGAGGTGATGCGCTGGGAAACCACGCCCAGCCCGGTCGAATACGACATGTATTTCAGCGCCTGACCCGAGCGTGCCCGCCCCGGCTGGCGGCGTCTTGACGCCGCGCCGGTGCTTGCGCGCCCGTCGCCGGGCGCTTATCTGACACGTGCTGCCGGGCCCCTCTGGCGAACGCTGCCGGTGCGTTCGCGATGTCGGCGGACTCATCCTGTTCTTGACCGGCGGAAGAACGGCGATGAGTCTCCACCTGCTTCTCGCGCTCGACTTGGCGATTGTCGCCGCCGCGGCGCTGTCCAGCCTGCTGTGGCTGCGGGCGAGCCGCGGCCGATTGCGCCGTGTCAGCCGGGCTGAAGTGCTCGACCACGCGGACTACAACCGGCTCGTCTGCGCCATCAACCGGGCGCAGATCCGCAACTCGCACGCCGCGCTCGCCACCGGGGTGGTGGCGGCCTTGGCGGGGGCGCGGCTGCTCCTGGCGGTGGCGTCGTGATGCTGCTCTCGCTGCTCGCGGGGCTGGCGCTGCTCGCGGCCGGCGGCGAACTGCTCGTCCGCGGATCGGTCGGGCTGGCGCAGCGGCTTGGCGTGTCACCGCTGCTGGCGGGGCTGGTCATCGTCGGTTTCGGCACCTCCACGCCCGAGCTGAGCACCAGCGTGCAGGCGGCCCTCGGCGGAGCGCCGGGGATCGCCATCGGCAATGTCGTGGGCTCGAACATCGCCAACATCCTGCTGATCCTCGGCGTGTCGGCGCTCATCCTTCCGCTTGCGGTGGACCGCACCGCCTTTCGCCGGGACTCGCTTGCGCTGGCGGGTTCCACGCTGCTGTGCGCCGCGGCGGTTCTGGCCGGCACGATTGGGCGGACGAGCGGCGCGGTGCTCCTTGCAGGGTTGGCGGCCTATGTGGTGTGGGCCTACCGCTCGGAGCGGCGCGGCGACGATGCGGAGCGGCGCCGTCACGAGACGGAGGCGGCGGACGCGAACGTCCGGGCGAGGAACGCGCTGCTGCTCGCGCTGATGGTGGTGGCTGGCCTCGCCGCGGCCATCTTCGGCGCCAGACTGCTGGTGGATGCGGCGGTCACGCTGGCGGGCAGGCTGGGCGTGTCGGAAACCGTCATCGGTCTGACGGTGGTTGCGGTCGGAACCTCCCTGCCCGAACTCATCGCGTGTCTGGTGGCCGTCGCGCGCAAGCACGCCGACGTTGCGCTCGGCAACATCGTCGGCTCCAACATCTACAACGTGCTTGGCATCCTCGGCCTCACGGCCGTGATCCAGCCGATGACGGTTCCCGCCGAACTGGCGCGGTTCGACGTCTGGGTGCTGCTCGGCGTGACGGCGCTGCTCCTCGTGCAGCTTCGCAGCGGCTGGCGCGTGAGCCGGACCGAAGGCGCGCTGCTGTGCGCGCTGTTCGCGGGCTACACCGCCTTTCTCATTCTTCGCTGAGGCGCTGCCCGCGCGCCGCGGTCGATTTCCATTTTCCTACTGCATCGGCGCGTGTCTATTGCCCCGGCCTCATCGGCATTGACGAGGTGATGGCATGCAGCGCAGCATCGTGTTCGACACCGTTCGCGCGATCTTGGGACGGCGCCTGCGGGCAGCGGAAGTGCGGGCGCTCGATGGCGCGCTCGACCGCGCGCTGCATGGCGGGCTGCGGGATTCGCGCAGCCGGGACGCGCCGGATCACCCGCCCTGTGCCGCTCGGCAATGGACGGTGAGCGACAGGGGCGTTGCCCTCGTCAAGCGGTTCGAGGGCTGCGCGCGGCGTCTCGCCGACGGACGAGTCGCCGCCTACCCCGATCCGGGGACCGGGGCGGAGCCCTGGACGATCGGCTGGGGAGCGACCGGTCCTGAGATCGGGCCGGACACGGTGTGGACGCAGGACCAGTGCGACCAAAGACTTGCCGCAGACCTTGCCCGTTACGCCGCAGAAGTGGCGCGTGCGCTCGCGGGGGCAGCTACAACTCAGGAGCAGTTCGATGCGCTGGTGAGCTTTCACTACAACACCGGCGCCATCGGACGCGCGACACTGACACGCAAGCACAGGGAAGGAGACTACGCCGGCGCTGCGGCGGAATTCGGACGCTGGACCCGAGCCGGGGGGCGGGTCCTGCGGGGGCTGGTTCGAAGACGCGCGGCAGAAGCCGCACTGTACGCGGCGGGGACGAGCCAGGGACCCCGCTGACCGCCGGACGAGGTCCGGCATCGGGATCGCACCAGAACACATTGGAGTTCACGTATGAAGATTGCCTCTGCGGCGCTGCTCGGGACAGCGGCCGCGATACCGGCGGCTGTCATGGTTGCGCCGGCCAGCGCCAGAACCGCCTTCGACAGCTGGCTCGACCAGCTGGTCACCGGACCGGCGCCCCTCGCCTCCAGAATGACCGAAGCCTTCACCGCGCTCGAGCGGCTGAAGGCCATTCTCGCGCAGTTGCAGGCGGCGCAGGCGGCCGCGGCGCAGCAACCGCCAGCGCCCCCCGCCGGCGGCCACGCGCACCATGCCGGCGGCGACGTGCGCCCGGCGCCGACGCCCAGCGCAACCGCCGCCCCGGCCCCGATGCCGGGCACAACGACCGGAGAAAGCGCGCCGACCGGCCGGTTCATCCCGACGCCGGGCCTTGACGGACTTGCCGCCGTCGCGTCCGGCCTCGCGCAGGGACCGTTGCTGAAGAAGGTCCCGCCCGCCGACACCGGCCGTCCGGACGTGGTGGGCGCCTTCCGCTTTCTGTGCCAGCCTTCGCATCTCGCCTACGCCGACCCGGTGATGTTCCCCGGCGACAAGACGGGCAAGTCGCACCTGCACCTGTTCTTCGGCAACACGGCGGCCAACGCCGACTCGACCTTTGAGAGCCTGCGCCGGACCGGCGACAGCAGCTGCATCAATCCGGGCAACCGTTCCGCCTATTGGAAACCGGCCCTGATCCAGACGAATGGTGCCGGACGCGACGAGGTGGTCATGCCGACCTATCTCAACATCTACTACAAGCGCCGTCCGGCGAGCGACCCGTGGTACCGGGCGAACGGCGTCACTCCGGTCAACCTGCCGCGCGGGCTGCGCTACATCTTCGGCTGGCCGACCGTGAAGCCGCAGTACAAGTGTGTCGACCCGCGCACGTGGAGCGAGGTCGGGACGGCTGGCCCGGACATGCAGGCCGTGCTCAGCCGTTGTCCGGTCGGCGCGGAGCTCTATGCCATCGTCGACTCGCCGGGCTGCTGGGACGGCAAGAACCTCGACAGCCCCGACCATCGCAGCCACATGAGCTACACGCGCGGCGGAGCGGAGCACAACTGGGTCGAGAAATGCCCGTCCACCCATCCGTACGAGATCCCGAAGTTCACGCTTCAGGCGGCTTTCAAGATCCTGCCGACGGACCGGCCGGCGACCTGGCGCTTCTCGAGCGACATGATGATGCCAGGCGCACGGCCTGGCTCCACC
The DNA here is from genome assembly GCF_004153605.1 of Qipengyuania thermophila. Classification (NCBI taxonomy): domain Bacteria; kingdom Pseudomonadati; phylum Pseudomonadota; class Alphaproteobacteria; order Sphingomonadales; family Erythrobacteraceae; genus Qipengyuania; species Qipengyuania thermophila. The sequence goes on from NZ_SDSI01000001.1 coordinate 36,597, forward strand.
TTCCACGCCGACTGGTTCGGTGCGTGGGAGGACAGCATCGCCGACACCTGGCAGGAGTGGTGCATCAACAAGCTGCTCACCTGTGCCTCGGGCAATCTGGGCAACGGCACCATGATGGAGGAGAGCGCGACCTTCCGGCAGATGCTGCAGAACCGGGACCGCCGCGTTCCGGTGCCTGCCGTGTGAAGGCCGGTGCGGGCGGGGGCGCTCCCCTCGCCCGCACCGTTTTCACGCTTCGGGTGACATCGGCCCCGTCACCGGCACGGCTCGATCACGCAGCCGCGTGGATCACGCCGGCCGAGGATCAGGCACGGACGAAGGAGCCGACGCGGCCTTCCTTGGCCGGACCGGGGCTTGCCAGTCCCCGCCCGGCGTCGGATGCCCTGATCAGCGCGTCCTGCTCCTCCTCGCCGATCAGCACCCAGCCGCTGCGGGTCAGCTTCTCCATCGGGCGGAAGCGGATCTTGTACTGCATCCGCGCCGAACCCTTCACCCAGTAGCCGAGATAGACATAGGGCAGGTTCATCTGCGCCGCGCGGCGGACGTGGTCGAGAATGATGTATGTGCCCAGCCCCGACCGCGCCGCATCGACCGGATCGTAGAAGCTGTACACCATCGACAGGCCGTCGCTCTGCACATCGGTCAGGCACGCCCCGACCAGCTCGCCGGGCCGGTCCCCGTCCGGGCGACGGTATTCGACCATGCAGCTCGTGACCGGCGTGTGCTCCACCATGTCGGCAAAGTCCGATTCCTCCATGCCTGCCATGCCGCCATGCGGGTGGCGCGCGGCCAGATAGCGCTGCAGCAGGTCGTACTGCTCGGCCGTCGCCCACGGGCGGCACTCGGACGCCATCAGGTCGGCATTGCGCCGGATCGTCCGCTTCTGCGATGCCGATGCGGAAAACCTTTCCGCGACGATGCGCACGGACACGCAGGCGGTGCAGTCGACGCAGCTCGGCCGGTAGGCGACCGTCTGGCTGCGCCGGAAGCCGATCCGGCTCAGCGCCTCGTTGAGCTGGTCCGGCTCTTCCCCCCGCAGTTCGGTGAACACCTTGCGCTCGGTCCTGCCCGGCAGATACGGGCACGGCGCGGGGCTGGTGACAAAGAAGCGAGGGAAGCGGGTCGGTGCCGTCACGTGCCTAGCAAGTCCTCGTCTGCCCCGGTGGGTGGCCGCGCTGCGGCGGCTGCTTCCCTTTATGTGCAAGCCGGCGCAAAGGTAAAAGACCTTTAACCATCAAAATCGTGCCGTGTCTCGCGCGGCCTTTATGCACCGCTCGCCGCCGGTCCCTCAGTCGAGCTGCACCGGCTCGATGCGGTAGCCCTGCGCGCGCAGGCTGGCGATCAGCTTCTCGATCTGGCGCGCGTCACGCGCCTCGCACTCGATGTCGGTGAACAGACCCTTGGCCGGCAGGGTCGTGAAGATCCGCTGGTGGTGGATCTCGATGATGTTGACGTCGTGCCGGCTGAACTCGCTGATGACGCGGTAAAGGGCGCCGGGGCGGTCCTGAAGGTGCACGCGCAGCCGCGACAGCCGGCCCTGCCGCGCCAGATCGCGCAGCAGCACGTTGGCGAGCAGGCGCGTGTCGATGTTGCCGCCGCACAGGACGAGGCCGACCCGCCTCCCGGCGAAGCGGTCGGGACAGGACAGCACCGCCGCCAGACCGGCCGCGCCCGCCCCCTCGACGACGGTCTTCTCGATCTGCAGCAGCAGGGCGACCGCGCTCTCCAGCGCCGGTTCGTCGACCAGCACGATGTCGCTGACCAGCTTCTCGATCACGGCGGCGGTGAACTGGCCGGGCTCCTTCACCGCGATACCCTCGGCCAGCGTGTCGCCCCCGCACGGCAGCCGTGCGTGGGTGAGACGGTTGTGCATGGACGGAAACAGCCGTGCCTCCACGCCGATGATCTCCGTGGCGGGCGACAGCGCTGCGGCCGCCGTGGCCATGCCTGCGATCAGCCCGCCGCCACCGATCGGCACCACGAGGCAGTCCAGCTCCGGCTGCACCGCCAGCATCTCGAGCGCCACGGTGCCCGCTCCGGCGGCGACATGCGGATCGTCGAAGGGGTGCACGAAGGTGAGATCGCGCTCGGCCTCCAGTTCGCGGGCATGCGCGGATGCGTCGTCGAACGTCTCGCCGTGGAGCACGACGACACCGCCCACGCTTTCGGTCTGCATCACCTTCACCGTCGGTGTCGTGCAGGGCATCACGATCGTCACCGGCACCCCGAGGCGCGTGCCGTGATAGCTCAATCCCTGCGAGTGGTTGCCGGCCGAGGCGGTGATCACGCCCCGGCGCCGCTGCTCCTCCGACAGCAGCAGCAGGGCGTTGAGCGCCCCGCGTTCCTTGAAGGCGGCGGTGAACTGCAGGTTTTCGAACTTCAGCCAGATCTCGGCGCCGGTGATGGCGGACAGGGTCTGCGACAGCAGCATCGGGGTGCGGACCACCGCCCCCTCGATCCGCCGCGCCGCCGCCTCGATGTCCGCGATGGTCAGTGTGTCGGCGCGCTGCGGCCCAGATGCCGTCTTCTGCCCCTGCACAGCGTCGGTCCGCATCGATCCTCCTGTCGTGGCCAGCCCGACAGGGCGCCACCGCCATGGCCATACGAGCCGCCGCCCGCACGTGCAACGCAAGGCGTTTGCAATCGCCGGCGAAACATGGAAGCAAGCGCCGCCGGAGCGGTCGCCCCTGCTCCATCGATGCGAAAGGAACCCGCGTGCCTGTTGCTGCCTTCGTCCGCGCGATGCTGGCCCTTGTCGGCGCCGCCGTCCTGCTGCTGGCGCAGCCCGCCCGCGCGGACACGCGGATCGAAAACGTAAACGGCCTCACCGTCGCGGCCGACGGCTCGATCCAGCGTTTCGTCGCCATTCTGATCGGCACCGACGGCAAGGTGAAGGCGACCTATCGCCGGGGTGAACGCCTGCCCCGCCTGCGCGGCACGCGCATCGACGGAGGCGGGCGGACGATGATTCCGGGCATGATCGATTCCCACGTGCATGTGATGGGCATCGGCTTTGGCGCGCTCACGCTCGACCTGTCGTCCACCAGCAGCCTGGAAGAAGCCTTGCAGGCGATCCGCACCTTCGCGGCGGAAAATCCCGACCGCCCGTGGATACTCGGGCGCGGCTGGAATCAGGAACGCTGGAAGCTCGGCCGTTTCCCGACCGCCGCCGACCTCGACTCCGTGGTCAGCGACCGGCCGGTCTGGCTCGAACGCGTCGACGGGCATGCGGGCTGGGCGAACAGCGTGGCGATGCGGGTGGCGGGGGTCGATGCCCGCGCCGCCGACCCGGCCGGCGGCCGGATCGAGCGCACCGCGTCGGGCGCTCCGTCCGGCGTGTTCGTGGACAGCGCCGCCGATCTTGTCGGGCGCGCCGTGCCGCAGCCCCGTGCGGTCGAACGCGACGCCGCGTTGCGGGAAGCGCAGGAGCTGCTGCATGCCTTCGGCATCACCGCGGTGGCCGACATGGGGACCACGCTGGAGGACTGGCAGGCGTTCCGCCGGGCCGGCGATGCCGGCTGGCTGACCCTGCGCATCATGGCCTATGCCGCCGGGGTGGAGGCGATGGACCAGATCGCCGGGCCGGGGCCGACGCCCTGGCTGTACTGGGACCGTCTGCGCCTCAACGGCGTCAAGCTGTATCTCGACGGCGCGCTCGGATCGCGCGGCGCCTGGCTGAAACAGCCCTACGCCGACGATCCGGCCAACCGCGGCCTGAGGCTTCTGGACGACACGCGGCTGCGCAACCTGATGAGCCGCGCGGCCATGGGCCAGTTCCAGGTGGCCGTCCACGCGATCGGCGACGCGGCCGACGCCGAAATCCTCGCCGCGGTGCACGAGCTGGCGGGCACATACACGGGTGACCGGCGCTGGCGGGTCGAGCACGCGCAGGTGATCGACCCGGCGGACCTGTCCCTCTTCGGAGCCCATGGCATCATCGCCTCGATGCAGCCGGTGCACCAGACATCGGACCGGCTCATGGCCGAGGCCCGGCTTGGTCCGGCGCGGCTGCGCGGCGCCTATGCGTGGCGCTCTGTGGCGGAGAACGGGGCGCGCCTGGCCTTCGGCTCCGACGCCCCGGTCGAATCGCCGGCTCCCTTTGCCGGCTTCGCCGCCGCGATCTCCCGTGTCGACGCGGCAGGACAGCCAGCCGGCGGCTGGATGCCCGAAGAGGCGGTCACCCCGGCGCAGGCGTTTGCCGCCTTCACCGCGGGCGGCGCCTATGCCGGCTTCGCCGAAGGGCGGTTCGGCCGGCTGGTGCCGGGCGAATGGGCGGATTTCATCCTGATCGACCGCGATCCCCTGACCACCCCCGCGGCGCGGCTCCGCGAGGCGGTGGTGCACGAAACCTGGGTCGCGGGCTACCCGGTGTACCGGCGCGGTTCATGAGGCGCGCGTCAGAGCAGCCGCTTGCACGGGAACCGCAAAAGGAGATGACATGAGCATGACGAAACGCCTTGCCGCGATGGCCTCTGCCGCAGCGGTTCTGATCGCCGCGCCACTGGCGGCCGCGCAGCTGCCGGCCCGTGCAAGCGCGCCGGCGAAGGACGCCTCCGAACTGGCGGCCACGTCCGATCTGCTGTTCTTCGGCGGCATCGCGGTGGTGGCCGCAGCGATCCTCCTGCTGCAGGCGGACGAGGAAGGCGCCCCGATCAGTCAATGATGGTTAATGGCTGGTCAACAAATTGTGACATTATTGTCGCGGCCGCGCAAGCAGGCAGACGAGCGTTGGCAAATCAACGACGAAACGCGCGCGGACGGGCTTGCCTTGACCATGGCCGTCGCTTATTGGTCCGGCGAGACTGACGTCTTTCGAGTTTACTTGGGGAGTTACCGATGAAGATTCGTAATGCCTTGGCGGCCACCGCCGCCCTGACGCTGGTTGCGGCTCCCGCCGTGGCGCAGGCTGATTTCTCGCGCATTTCGGCTCCGGTCGAAGGTGAATCCGAACTCGCTGGCAGCAGCGTGATCATCGGTCTGCTGGCCGCCGCCGCGGTGGTTGGCGCGATCCTGATCGCCGTCGACAACAACGACAATCCGATCAGCCGCTGATCAGTCGGTTCTACTGACGAAACGAACGGGGTCGCTCACGCGGCCCCGTTTTCGTTTCAGAGCCAGCATATCGCCCGGACAGCTCCGGCTCTCGGACGATCCGTGCAAGCAAGGCTGCGCCCTGTCTCTCAGGACGCGTGCTCTTCCTCGGACCGCTGCACAACCGGCCCTGTCTCCTCCGCGGCGCGCAGCCGCGCCTCCTTGCGTTCGAACATCTTCATGACCAGCAGCGATGCTTCGAACAGCAGGTAGAGAGGAACGCCCAGCACGATCTGCGAGCCGGGATCAGGCGGCGTGACGATGGCGGCGACGATCGCGACCCCCACGATCACATAACGGCGCGCGCGGGCGAGCTGCTCGTGACGCACCAGCCCGGCGCGGTTCAGCAGCAGCAGCAGGACCGGCAGAAGGAAGCTGATCCCAAAGGCGAGGATGAACTGCATTACGAGCGCAAGGTACTCGCCCGCCGCCGGAAGCGCCTCGATCGGCAGTCCTCCGACCGATCCCTCGAAGCCGAGAAACCAGCGGAACGCCGTCGGCATGACCACGAAGTAGGCGAGCGCGGCACCGGCCGTGAACAGGACCGGGGTGGCGATCAGGAAAGGCAGAAACGCCTTCTTCTCGCGTGCGTAGAGACCGGGCGCGACAAAGGCCCACAGCTGGTTCGCGATCAGCGGGAAGCTGATGAAGAAGGCCGCGAAGAGCGCGACCTTCAGCTCGACGAAGAACGCCTCGTAAAGCTGGGTGTAGATCAGCCGTCCCTCGCCCGCAGGAAAGGCGGCGAGCAGCGGCTGGACGAGAAAACCGAAGATGTCGGAGGCGAAGTACAGGCACACGGCAAACGCCGCCGCAAGCATCACCACACAGCGGACCAGCCGGGTGCGCAGCTCGATGAGGTGGTCGAGCAGCGGAGCCTGCGTGTCGTCGATGTCGCTGAACATGGCCGAGATCTAGTCCGGGCGAGGCGCCGGGGCATCCGAAGGCTGCGCCAGGTCGGCGGCCGCGGCGGTGCCGGATGGCTCCACACCCGTCCGGGAGAGTCCGGCCGGCGCGCCGCCCTGCGGCGGGGCCAGCGGCGCGGCCGTGTCCCGCACAAGGGCGGGATCGGCGGCGTCGGGGTGCGTGCGCATGATCTGCGCGTTGCGTTCGCGCCACTCGCGCTCCATCTCCTCGAGCTCGGCGTCGCGGATCATGGCGTCAAGCCCGGCGCGAAAATGCCCGGACACGCGGCGCACCTTGCCGATCCACCGTCCGGCGGTGCGCAGCGCGAGCGGCATGTCCTTGGGACCGATCGCCAGCACGGCGACGATCACGATCACCAGCAGTTCTGTCGCGCCGATATCGAACATGCACCGCTATGCCGGGCAGGCCACTGGCCCGCCCCGCACCTCACTCCGTCCGGTCGCCGGGGCGGGCGGTCGTCGTCTGCACCGGCTCCACTGCCGGAGGCGGAGCGTCGGCTGCCGGCAGGCGCGGCGGCGCAGGGTTTTCCTCGCCTTCGTTCATGCCGGCTTTGAAGCTGCGGATGCCCTTGCCGAAGTCTCCCATCATCTCGGAGATGCGGCCACGGCCGAACAGGACCAGGATGATGAGCGCGATGATCAGCAGCTGCCAGGGGCCAAGCGACATGGGGAACCTCGTTTAAGGATACGGGCACAGATATACGCCCTCGGGACCACACTTACCAGTGGCACCCTGAACCGCCGTTCAACAGCGACGCGTCAGCCGAGGGGGAGACCGGCCGCCGCGAACAGCGCGTCCCGCTTCTCCACCAGCTCGTCATGAAGGGCGGCGCCTTCCTGCGGCGACAGGTCCTGCGCGCCATCCGCCGCGAGGGCGCGCGCCAGACGCTGTTCCGCCGCCGCGGTCAGGCGTGGCAAGGTGTCGGCCAGAGCGTGCATGTCGGACAATCTGGCCCAGCAGTTCAGCACCACGTCGCACCCTGCCGCCAGTGCCGCCGCTCCTCGCGCCGCGATGGGACCGTCCAGCGCCTCCATGTCGATGTCGTCCGTGAGCAGCAGTCCGTCGAACCCGATCGCGCCGCGGATCACCTCCTCGATGACGGGCCGCGACAGGGTCGCACAGCGATCCGCGTCCCACGCCGTGTAGACGATGTGCGCGGTCATGCCGATCGGCGTTGCCGCAAGGGCGCGAAAGGGCGCGATGTCCTGCTCGAGCGTGTCGGCGGACGCGGTCACCACCGGCAGCGCCTTGTGGCTGTCGACAGCGGCGCGCCCGTGGCCGGGCATGTGCTTGAGACAGCCGGCCACGCCGGCTCGGGCAAACCCGGCAATCATCGCCCGGCCGAGGGCGGCGACCTGTCGGGCATCCGATCCGAGCGCGCGGTCGCCGATCACCGAGTCGGCGTCGGCTTGCCGCAGGTCGAGCGGCGCGTGGAAATTCACCGTCACCCCCGCTTCGGCGAGCGCCAGTCCGATCGCCTGCGCGTTGGCGCGGATCGCCTCGATGGCGCTGGCCGGCGCGAGGTCGAACAGCCGGGCGAACATTTCCCCGCTCGGGTAGGCAGCCCAGTGAGGCGGCTTCATCCGCGCCACCCGGCCGCCTTCCTGGTCGATGCCGATGAAGAGGGTGTCGCGCCCGTGCAGGCTGCGCAGCGTGTCGGTCAGCCGACGCACCTGATCCCGGTCGACGCAGTTGCGCTGGAACAGGATATAGCCGACCGGGTCCGCCTCGCGGAACAGCGCCGTCTCGTCCGCGCTGAGCTGCGGACCGGCGATGCCGAAGATCGCAGGTGTCATCGCGTGCGCGCGCTTGGCGGGTCCGTTGTCACTGCTTGACCTGGCAGTTCAGCCCGTCGGCGCGCAGCGCCTCGCACAGCTGCCTTGCGCTGGCGACATCGGGCGCCACGGCCTGTAGCCGGTACACGGTGCCGATGTCCGCCACGCCCTGCACCACCCGGTGACGCACGCCCTGCAGGGCCTCCGTCTGCCGCACGAGGGTGGCCCAGCCGCGCTCCGCCGCCGCGGGACTGTAATAGGCGCCGACCTGCACCCCGACACCGGCACGCTCGGACGCGGCGGGTGCCGGGGCCGCACCGGCGGTCGCGGGGGTGGCGGGCCGGGCCGCCACGCGCGCGGACGATGCCGGAGACGCGGTCGGAGCGGGCATTGCCGGCGCGGGCGCCGGGGGGGTCGAAGGAGCGTCGGCAAGGCGCGCCTCGCGCCGCTGCCCCTCGCCCACGGCGAAGCTGGTGTCACCCGTGCCGGCATGCTGTTTGCCGCCCGGGTCATCGGGCCGCACGCGATATGGACCCTCGGGCGCGGCGATGATGCCGCCATCGGCGACCGGCTCGTCCGACCGGTTGAGGAACCACCACACGCCGCCGCCGACCAGCGCGAGCAGGGCAAGGGCCGCCAGAACCCCGGCGGTGATCCTGACCGGATCGCGGGCCGGTGGCGCAACATCGTCGGAGGAATCGAGCCAGGGCAGGCGATCCTCGTCGTCGAGCAGTGACAGCTCTTCGGCCCGGTCGTCCCATGACGGCTCGCCCCAGCCGGGGCGCGGAAAGCGGCTGTCATGCGGCGGGGTGGCGGCCATACTCACATCTCCTCGACAGCTGTCACTCCAAGGATCGCAAGGCCGTTGCGGATGACCTGGCCAATCTGCGCCACGACGAACAGGCGCATCCTGCTGACAGCGGGGTCGCCCGTCAACACGATGCGTTTCGCCGGATCGTCGTTCCCCAGATTGTAGAACGCGTGAAACGCCGCGGCCAGATCGAACAGGTAGAAGGCCACCCGGTGCGGTTCGCGCGCCTGCGCCGCGCTTTCGACGATCCGCGGGAACTGGGCGGCCATGCGCACAAGCTGCACTTCGTCCGCGGCGAGCGCGCCCAGATCGCCGCCATCAGGTGCAAGCCCCTCGGCCGCGGCCTTGCGCAGGGAGGCGCAGATGCGGGCATGGGCATACTGCACGTAGAAGACGGGGTTGTCGCGCGAAGCCTCGACGACGCGCGCGAAGTCGAACTCCATCTGCGCGTCGGGCTTGCGGGTCAGCATGGTGAAGCGCACGACGTCGGCGCCGACCTCGTTCACCACATCGGCGACGGTGACGAAGGAGCCCGCGCGCTTGGACATCCGCACCGGCTCGCCGTCGCGCAGGAGCTGCACCATCTGGATGAGCTTGACATCGAAGGGGATGCTGCGTCCCTCGCCCTCGGACAATGCGGCCACGGCGGCCTTGATCCGCTTCACCGTGCCGGCGTGGTCGGCGCCCCAGATGTCGATGAGCGCGTCGGCGCCGTGCGCCTTCTGCATGTGATAGGCGAGATCGGCGCCGAAATAGGTCCAGCTGCCGTCCGACTTGCGGATCGGGCGATCCTGATCGTCGCCGAAGCGGGTGGACCGGAACAGGGGCAGCGCGACCGGCTCCCAGTCATCCGGCGGCGCCTTGCCCTTCGGCGCCTCCAGCACTCCGTCATAGACGAGGTCGCGCTCGCGCAGCCATGCCTCGGCCGCGGCCGGCTTGCCGGCCTCCTGCAACGCCGCTTCGGAGGCGAACACGTCGTGATGGATGCCGAGCAGGGCAAGGTCAGCCCGCACCAGCGCCATCATGGCGTCCACCGCGCGCCGCCGGAACAGCGGGAGCCACTCCTCCTCCGCAGCATTGCGGAACCGGTCGCCGAACTCGTCGGCCAGAGCGGCGCCGACCGGCCGCAGATATTCGCCGGGGTAGAGGCCGGCGGGGATCTCCTCCACCGCATCGCCGAGCGCCTCGCGGTAGCGCAGATGGGCCGAGCGGGCGAGCACGTCGACCTGTGCGCCGGCGTCGTTGATGTAGTATTCGCGGATCACCTCGCAGCCGGTGAACGCGAGCAGGTTGGCGAGCGCATCCCCGACGACCGCGCCGCGGCAATGGCCCATGTGCATGGGGCCGGTCGGATTGGCCGAAACGAACTCGATGTTGACCCGTTCGCCCTTGCCGCGCGTCGAACGTCCGTAATCGGACCCGCAGCGCGCGATCAGGCGCAGCTCGTCCTGCCACACGCTGTCCGCGAGGCGCAGGTTGATGAAACCCGGACCGGCAATCTCCACCGTGGACACCTGCGGCTCTGCGCGCAGCTTCTCCGCGATCGCTTCGGCAAGCGCCCGCGGACTGGTCCGCGCAGCGCGCGCCAGCACCATGGCCGCATTGACGGCAAGATCGCCGTGCGACGCATCGCGGGGCGGCTCCACCGCGACGCCGGTGCGCGCAAGCCCACCCGGCAAGGTTCCCTCGTGTTCAAGGGCGTCGAGCACCGCGTGGAGGCGGCGCTCCATCGCGGCATGCACGGGCAGGTTCAGAACGGCAGCAGCAGCATCATCCATGGCGCCCGCCGGTTAGCCGACTGGCGGGAAAGCGCAAGGGAGCGGTTCCCGCCGTCCGCGCGGCCTCAGCGGGTGACGTTGTAGGCCAGCTGCTCGGGCGTGAGCTGGAAGCCGACGAGGAGCTCGAAGGTGGCGCTCTGCACCGCCGCCCGCACGGCCGGGTCGGCGAGCGGATCAAGGGCGGCATCGGGATCGCCGGGGCGGCGGCGGCGGGTGATCTGCTCGCGGATCTCCGCCGGCAGCGTTGCCTCGGCCCGGTTCACGAAGGCCGCGGCGCGCGCGGTGGCGCTGGCCCGCTCCTGCCCGTCACCGAAATCGACGACGACCGTCCCGACCCGCTTCGACACGATGGCGCTTCCCCCGCGGAGCACGGTCACGAAATAGGGCAGCTCCACCCGGCGCGCGCCGCGCGTGTCCAGCCGCCGCGCCAGCACGTCGAAGCTCGCCTCGGTGTACACCTGCTCGCCCTGATCGTTGCACGCCGGCCGCACGTTGGTGATCACCGCGGTGACATCGATGTCGCTCGCCGTCCGCTGCCCTCCGGGGCGGAACAGCGTGATGTCTCCCGTGTGGGCCGGAATGCCCACCGCGGGACACACGGAGCGCACCGCCGTGATCCCGACCGCCTCGCCGAGCACCAGCTCCCCTTCGCGCGCGCAGCCTGCAACACCGGCGGCCGCGACGAGCAGAAGCGGCAGCGCTGAACGGGAGGATGGCATGGTGGACGGGTTCCTCTTGCAAGACGGCAGCAGGGCCGAGCCCTAGCCGCCGCGTCGCGGAAGCGCTAGAGGGAGGAAGATGAACGCCCACTTGCCTGTGTCCGCCGCCCGCGAGCCGCGCACCCCGCCCACCGCCGGCGCGGCCGCAACCCGGCCGGGTCTCACCCTGCTGATCGCCGCGCCGCGCGGTTTCTGCGCCGGGGTCGACCGCGCGATCGAGATCGTCAAGCGCGCCCTCGAACGCTATGGCGCGCCGGTCTATGTCCGGCACGAGATCGTGCACAACCGCTTCGTGGTGGACTCGCTCAGGGACAAGGGCGCGGTTTTCGTCGAGGAACTGGACGAGGTGCCGGATGACCGGCCCGTGGTGTTCAGCGCTCATGGTGTGCCGAAGTCGGTGCCGGCGGAAGCACGGCGGCGGGACTTGATCTATGTCGACGCCACCTGTCCTCTCGTCAGCAAGGTGCACCGCCAAGCCGAACGCCAGCTGGAAAAGGGGCGTCACATCCTCTTTATTGGCCATGCCGGCCACCCGGAGGTGATCGGCACGATGGGGCAGGTGCCGCCGGGCACCATCACGCTCGTCGAGACGCTGGAACAGGCGCAGGTGGTGACCCCGCCCGCCGGCGTGCCGCTGGCCTATCTCACCCAGACAACCCTTTCGGTCGACGACACAGCGGCGATCACGGCGGAGCTCGAGCGGCGCTTTCCCGACATCGCCGCGCCCCGGGCCGAGGACATCTGCTACGCGACATCCAACCGCCAGGCCGCGGTGAAGCAGATCGCGCCGGGCAGCGATCTGGTGCTGGTGATCGGCGCGCCGAACTCCTCCAATTCGCTCCGCCTCGTCGAGGTTGCCGAACGCTGCGGCACGCCGGCGCGTCTGATCCAGCGGGCCGCGGACATCGATCCCCTCTGGCTTGACGGCGTCGGCACCATCGGTCTCACCGCCGGCGCGTCGGCTCCCGAGGCGCTCGTGCGCGAGGTTGTCGACCACCTTGCCCAGTGGCGGACCATCGAGGAGCGCACGGTCGTCAGCACGGAAGAGAACATGATCTTCAAGCTGCCCCGCGAACTCACCGACTAGGGCCGGCGCGATCGGGCAGGACCGGCGGTGGCGGTCTACAGCGACTATTCCCCTGCGGAACTCGCCGCCCTGCTGCGCCCGTGGGATGTGGGAGACCTCGAACGGGCGCAACCCATCGCCGCCGGCGTGTCGAACAGCAACTGGCATGTCCACACCCGGCGCGGGGCCGCACGGACACGCCATGTCCTGACCGTCTTCGAGCGGCGCATCGACCCCGCCGAACTGCCGTTCTTTCTCGGCCTCGTCGATCATCTCGGACGCGGCGGCCTGCCCGTGCCGGCGCCCGTCCCCACGGTCTCGGGGGAGCTGTGGACCTGGCACCGGGGCAAGGCGGCGGCGCTGCTGCACTTCCTGCCCGGCGAGGTGATCGACCGCCCCGATGCCGCCCAGGCGCGATCGGCAGGACGGGCGCTCGCCCGCATCCATCTGCGCGCCGCCTCCTTCGCGAAAGGACGCCGCCAGACGCTGGGGCGCGCGGCGTGGCGCAGGATGCTGGACGCGGTCGGGCCGGACAGGCTGGCGACGCTGGCTCCGGATCTGCCGGCGCTGCTGGCCGAGGAGCTGGCGTTCCTCGACCGGAACTGGCCCGACCGCCTGCCGAGCGGGATTGCCCATTGCGACCTGTTCCCGGACAACGTGCTGCTGGACGGGGCGAGGGTCACGGGACTGCTGGACTTCTACTTCGCCGCCACGGATTTCTACGCCTATGACCTCGCTATCGCCGTGCTCGCCTGGTGTTTCGACGAACGCGACGGTGCGTTCGCGCGCCCCCGGCTCGAAGCGATGATCGCCGGATACGAGGAGCACAGGCCGCTGCTCGCCGCGGAGCGCCGAGCCATGCCGGTGCTGCTGCGCGGCGGCTGCCTGCGCTTCATCGCCTCGCGCGCGGCGGACTGGTTCGATGCCGACGCGCCGAGCGCCGGAGGTCGCAAGGATCCCCTCGCCTTCGTGCGGCGGCTGCACGTCTGCCGCTCCCTTGATGCAAGCTTCTTTTCCGATCCGCCGCAAGGTGCCATAGCCGGGGCATGAAGCATGTCGAGATCTTCACCGACGGTGCCTGCAAGGGCAATCCGGGACCGGGCGGATGGGCCGCGCTGCTGCGCATGGGGCGGCACGAGAAGGAACTGAGCGGCAACGAGAGCGAGACGACCAACAACCGGATGGAGATGATCGCCATCATCCGCGGACTGGGAGCGCTCATCGAGCCGTGCATGGTGACGGTGCACACCGACAGCCGCTATGTCGTCGATGGCATCACCAAATGGGTGCATGGCTGGAAGAAGCGCGGCTGGATCAGCGCGAGCCGCAAGCCGGTCCGCAACGCCGATCTGTGGCATGAACTCATCGCCGCCGCGGCGCCGCATCAGATCGAGTGGGTCTGGGTCCGGGGACATGCAGGACACCCGGAGAACGAGCGCGTCGACCAGATCGCAAGCCGGCAGGCGGAACAGGCCCGCGCCGAACTGGCCGCGGCGGGCTGAACGCCGCCGTCAGCCGAGTCGCTCCGGGCCGAACGGGCGAAGATCAAGATCGGCGGTCATCGCGGAGCGGCCACTGCCCGCGACCGCCTCCGCCATCAGCCGCGCCGCGGCCGGCGCGGTCTGGATGCCCGAGCCGCCCTGCCCGGCGAACCAGATGAACGCACGGTCGCCCGGGTCGGGTCCGTACACCGGCAGCCGGTCGGGCGCGAAGCTGCGCAGTCCGGCCCAGCGGCGCTCGACCGCCTCGACCCGCCAGCCGGTGGCTTCCTCGAGGCGGCTGATGGCGACGGCGACATCGAGTTCCTCGGGCGCCGCGTCGCATGGGGGGCTGGGAGTCTCGTCATGGGGGCTGAGCCACAGCCGGTCGCCTTCCGGGCGGAAGTAGAACCGGCCGCTGATGTCGAGCACGAGCGGAAGGTCGCGGGGTGCCGGCGGGTCGACGCGCACCTGCACCACGGTGCGGCGCAGCGGCTGGATGCCCGGCGCGCGCAACCCGGCGGCCGCGGCGACGCAATCGCTCCATGCCCCGGCGGCATTGACGAGCGCGCCGGCGGTCAGCGTGCCGCCGCCGTCCAGGCGAAGACGCCAGCCTGACCCGGTGCGGTCGATCGGCCCGACCCCGGCCTTCACCCGCAACCGCACGCCGGCGGCGGCGGCGCGGCGCAGATAATGCTGGTGCAGCGCCGCGACGTCGATGTCGGCGCAGTGCGGCTGCCAGATCCCGTGGACCCAGCGGGCGCGCAGCTGCGGCACACGACGCTGAAGATCCGCCGCGCCAAGCCGGTAAAGCTCGGCGCCCGTGGGGGCGAACCGCGCCAGAAAGGAGTCCACCTCGGCCTCCGCGTCGGCCTGTGCGATGTAGAGCGCGCCCCGCTCGCTAAGAAAGCCGCGGTCCCGTAGATAGGCACCCGAGGCGCGGGTGAGCGGAACGAGCGCCGGCCCGCCGTAGCACTCCTCCCAGAACGCCGCCGACCGTCCCGTGGTGTGGTAGCCTGCCACACTTTCCCGCTCCAGCAGGAGGATCCGGGTGTCACGAGGAAGCAGCGCCGCCAGCTCCGCCGCGATGCTGGCGCCAGCGATGCCTGCCCCGATCACGGCGATGTCGCACGCCTCGTCCGTCATCGAGCAGGCGCGGCGGCACGGTCGAGAAAGCCGGCGATCGCGGCCATCGCGCGGCCGCGCACGCCGTCAGCCTCGCGCAGCAGCTCGTGCCGCGCCTCCGGGCCGAAGCGCATCAGCGTGGCTCCGGGGATGCGGCGCGCCGCTACCGCGATCGCGCGGTAATCCACCAGCCGGTCGTGTTCCGCCGCCAGGATCAGCACCGGGATGTCGATCCGCTCCAGCACGCCGGGAGCGAAAAGCGCCCGCATCGACGCATAGGCCCGCT
The DNA here is from genome assembly GCF_004153605.1 of Qipengyuania thermophila. Lineage (NCBI taxonomy): Bacteria > Pseudomonadati > Pseudomonadota > Alphaproteobacteria > Sphingomonadales > Erythrobacteraceae > Qipengyuania > Qipengyuania thermophila. Next base: position 51,650 of record NZ_SDSI01000001.1, read on the forward strand.
CGACCCAGCCCCAGCTTCCCGGCCCCATCGCGAGGTCGGGGCGCGCGTCGCGCCACCACAGCTCGTCGGCATACCGGTCCGCATCGTGGGTCAGCAGCTCCTGCCGCGCGGCGGGCACCGCGCCCGGTTTTTCGCTCCAGCGCCAAGCCGGCCGGGCCGCATCGCCCATGCGGCACATCGCGCGCGCCACATGATGCAGCATGAAGACCGGCAGCGGCGGCCCGACGAACCCCAGCATCGGCGCTGACAGCACGAGCGCTGCGGGCCGGACCCTGTTTTCCGCGACCGCGCGCAGAGCCAGATGCCCGCCCATCGAGTGCGCGACCAGCACGTGCGGAGCCGGCGCGGCGGCACGCCACTCCTGCCAGAACGCGGCAAGATCATCGATCCACTGGCGGAAATCCTCGACATGGCCGGTGAACGCGTCACGGCCCAGCCGGCCCGATCCCGCCTGCCCGCGCCAGTCAAGGGCGGTCACCGCCCAGCGGGCGTCGTGCCACTCGCCGAAGGCTTCCAGATATTTCTCGTAGGCGTCGCCGCGTCCAGGCAGGAACAGCAGCGAACCGCGCGCGCCGGCGCCCGCAGCCCAATCGAAGCGCCGGATGACGTGCCCGTCCGGCGCCGTCCACCGCGCCTCCCGCGCATCGTCGGGAATGCTGCGCCGCCGGTGGCCGGCAGTCCCCCCGGCAGGCTCAACGCCGGCAACATGGTTACCGTTTGGTAAGCCCTGCTGCGTAAGACCCTTCGTCATCGACGCGACCTGTGCCCGAACGGATTGAACCATGACCAATGACGCGCTGTACTACGGACTGCTCGGAATGCTGGCAATCGCCCTGCTGGCGGCGGCGTTCACCGACCTGCGCGAACGCCGGATCGGCAACCGCCTGAACGCGGCGGTGGCGCTCGGCGCACCAGTGTACTGGTGGGCGGCGGGGTTCTCCCTGTGGCCGGAGGTTGCCCTGCAGATCGGCTTTGCGGTGCTCGTCGCGGCCGTCCTCATCGGCCTGTGGTCGCTGAAGTTCATCGGCGGAGGCGACATCAAGCTGCTCGGTGCGCTCGCGCTGTGGATCACGCCCTGGTCCTACGGCACGCTGCTGATCGTCATGGCGCTGGTCGGCGGCCTGCTCACGATCCTCATCGCCGCCTTCCACGTCGCTGCCCGGCGCAAGGGTCGCCCGGTCATCCCGTACGGGGTTGCGATCGCCGCCGGCGGGCTGTGGGTGCTCGGCATCGACATGGCCGGACTGACCGGCGTCTGAGGGCGAGCCGCAACAACCACATCTTAACCACTGCACGCATACACACCGAAACCATACGGGGCCCGTCCCAGACGGAGCGGGCGGACAGAGGGGGCTGACACGGCCATGGACAAGAAGAAACTGGTTCTGCTCATCGGCGCGCTGATCGTGGCGGTCGGCACCGCGATGGTGGCGCGCTCCATGTTCGCCGGCGCGGCCGCACCGACGGCACAGGCGGCAACCACCCTGCCGCAGAAGAACGGCCCGAGGGTGCTTGTGGCGCAGCGCGCGCTGCCGGCCGGCACCATCATCACCGCCGAGGCGCTGCGCTACCAGGAGTGGCCGGACGAGCTGGTCCAGGACGCCTATTTCCTCGACGGCAACTCGAACATCGAGGCGCTGCTCGGCACGGTGGTGCGGTTTCCAATCACCGCCGGCCAGCCCGTCACCCAGGGAGCGCTGGTGAAGCCGGGCGAGCGCGGGTTCCTGGCCGCGGCGCTTGGTCCGGGCATGCGGGCCGTCACGGTGCCGGTCTCGGATGAAACCGGCGTTGCCGGCTTCGTCTTCCCCGGCGACCGGGTCGATCTCGTCCTGACCCAGTCCGTCGACGGCGACAACGGGGAGAGCCTCAAGGCCGCGGAGACCATCCTGCGCAATGTGCGCGTCCTCGCCACCGACCAGTCGATGAAGGAGGAGAAGAACGAGCTGGGCGAGATGGTCGCCAAGACCTCGCGCACCGTCACCCTCGAGGTCACGCCGCGGATCGCCGAAAAGGTCGCCGTGGCGCAGTCGCTGGGCACCATCAGCCTCTCGCTCCGCTCGCTGACCGACACGGTCGGCAGCGTCGAGGAGGCGCTGGCGTCCGGCGACGTGCAGATCCCGGCCAACGCCACGCCGGAGGAGGAGGAGCGGATCCTGCGCCGCCTCGCCAGCCGGCCGCAGGACACCCGCGGCACCTACTCCACCGGCGGCGACGTGTCGCGGTTCCAGCGCCGCACCCTGCCTCCACGTCGTGGCCTGGGCGGCGGCGGCAGCGAGGCGCCCGTCATCACCGCACAGCCGGCCGGCTATGCACCCGCCGCTGCGCCCGGCGGCCAGCCTGCCGAGGTGCGCCCCACCGGCCCGATCGTCCGCGTCGCCCGCGGCAACACCACCACTGCGGTGCCGGTGAAGTGATGACCGCGACCGATCCGTCATCCGCCCCGCGTCGCCTGCCGAACCTGAAAGGCAAGACCATGAAACGCCTGACCGCAACCCTGCTCGTGGCGACTGCCGCCCTGCTGCCGACCCCCGCCTTCAGCGGCGCGGCGCAGGCCCAGGCCGCCTCGCCCGCCCGCCAGACGATCGTGATGTCGATCGGCAAGGGCCAGCTCATCACCATCCCCGGAACCATGAGCGACATCTTCGTCGCCGATGACCGGGTCGCCGACGTCCAGGTGAAGTCGCGCAACCAGCTCTACGTGTTCGGCAAGGCAGGGGGCGAGACGACGCTTTATGCCAGCAACGCCGCCGGCGACATCGTGTGGTCGGCCAACGTCCGGGTCGGATCCAACATCGACAGCATCGACCAGATGCTCGCCCTGGCGATGCCCGACGCGCAGATCTCGGTCGCCACCATGGGGACCAACACCGTGCTGCTGACCGGGACGGTCGCGGCGCCGGAGGATGCGGCCGAGGCCCAGCGCCTCGTCCAGGCCTTCACCGGCGAGAACTTCAACGTCATCAGCCGGTTGCGGATGGCCGTGCCACTCCAGGTCAACCTCCAGGTCCGCATCGCGGAAGTGCGCCGGGATTTCGTCCGCGCCATCGGGGTGAACCTTGCCAGCGGCGACTCCACGGGCGGCTTCCAGTTCGGCATCGCCGGCGGGCGGGGCGCCTTTCCGCAGTACACGCCGGGCGGGCCGCTCGGCACCGGACTGACCGAGGGCGCCGATGGCAGTTCCATCGTCAGCCGGCTCGGCGGGGCAACCACCATCGCCGCCTTCGGCCGCTTCCTCGGGCTCGACATCGCCTCGGCGCTCGACCTCGCCGAGCAGCAGGGGCTGGTCACCACTCTGGCGCAGCCGAACCTCACCGCCCTGTCCGGCGAGACGGCGGATTTCCTTGCCGGTGGCGAGTTCCCGATCCCGATCCCGCAGGGCATCGGCCAGACCACGATCGAGTACAAGAATTTCGGCGTGAGCCTCGCCTACACGCCGACCGTGCTCGCCAACGGGCGCATTTCGCTGCGCGTGCGGCCGGAAGTGTCGGAGCTGTCCAGCTCGGGCGCGGTCGTGCTCAACGGCTTCCGTGTCCCCGCGCTGACCACGCGGCGGGCCGAAACCACGGTGGAGCTGGGATCCGGGCAGAGCTTCATGATCGCCGGGCTGCTCAGCAACAGCGCGCAGAACACGCTGGAGAAGGCGCCGATCCTCGGCGACCTGCCGATCGTCGGCAACCTGTTCCGCTCGCGCAGCTTCCGCCGCGGCGAGACGGAGCTGGTCATCATCGTCACGCCGTATCTCGTGCGTCCGGTGAACGCCCGCGACGTGCGCCTGCCGACGGACGGGTTCCGCGCCCCGACGGAGGCGCAGGCGGTGCTGGGCTTCCAGGAGAACGACGGTGTCAGCGGCGCGGTCCGGCCCGAGCCGACCGCCCGCGACGCGCAGGGACAGGCGCCGGGCGTCTCTCCCGGCATCTCGCACGCGCACCCTCCGGCTCCGGCCGCCGCGCGCTCCGGGCGCGAACAGCAGCGCGCCGAGGCTGCCGTTCCCGGCTTCTCCTTCAATCCGAAAGGCAACTGACCATGACGGGCAAACCACTGACGACACGCATGGCCTTTGCGCTTGCCGGATGCGCGGTCGCGCTCGGCGGATGCGGAGGCATGCCGGGCAACCGTTCGCTCGACAGCACCAAGCAGGCGGTGGTCGAACGCACGACCATGGCGCTCGACCTGTCGACCAGCTTCGACGGGCTGCCGATTGCCGAGCGGCAGCGGCTGGACGGATGGTTTCAGGCCATGAACCTGCGCTACGGCGACCGGGTGGCCGTCAACGACAGCGCCGGCAATCCCGCGACGCGTCAGGCGGTGGCGGAACTGGCGGGACGCTATGGCCTGCTTCTCAGCGACGCCCCGGCGTTCGCCGCCGGCTCGGCACCAGCCGGTCAGGTCCGGGTGGTCGTGGTCCGTTCGGTCGCCAGCATGCCCGGTTGCCCCGACTGGTCCGCGCGCAGCGACATCAATCTCGCCAACGCGACCTACCCCAATTTCGGCTGCGCCATCAACGGCAACCTCGCGGCCATGGTCGCCAACCCCGAAGACCTGATCCAGGGGCAGGCCGGCACCGGCGAGACGGTGGTCCTCACCTCCACCAAGGCGATCAACAGCTATCGCGAGCAGGCGCCCACCGGGACCGGCGGCCTGAAGGAAACCAGCACCAGCGGCGGAGGTAACTGAGCATGAACGCACCTTGGAAAAGCGGCATGGGCGGCCGCGATCCGTTCGCCGCCTTCCTCTGCGACGAAGCGGCGCTGGACGTGCTGCGCCCGGTCGTCATCGAGATGGGGTGGCAGCCCGAGAAATGCGCCAAGGGCGGGCTGCGCAACGCGGTCCAGTCCCTTTCCGTCTCGGCCAGTCCGAACATCCTGATGGTGGACCTGTCCGAAAGCGGCGATCCGCTCAACGACATCAACGGTCTCGCCGAGGTGTGCGAACCGGGCACGGTGGTGATCGCGGTGGGGCAGGTGAACGACGTGCGGCTGTACCGCGACCTCCTTGCCAGCGGGATTCAGGACTACCTGCTGAAGCCGCTCTCGGCGACGCAGCTTCGCGACGCGCTGAACCAGGCGCAGGCCATCTTCGCCGCCCCCAAGGCGGGGGATAACCACGCCGCGCGGCGCCACATCTCGACGGCGGTGGTCGGCACGCGCGGGGGTGTGGGCGCCTCGACACTGGCGACGTCGCTCGCCTGGCTGTTCAGCACCACGCACAAGCTGCCCACCGCGCTGCTCGACCTCGACGTGCATTTCGGCACGGGCGCGCTGGCCATGGATCTCGAGCCCGGCCGGGGTCTGACGGACGCGATCGACAATCCGAGCCGCATCGACGGCCTGTTCATCGAACGCGCGATGATCCGCGCCAACGACAACCTGGCCATCCTGTCGGCGGAGGCGCCGATCAACTCGCCGCTGCTGACCGACGGCACCGCCTTCCTGCAGCTGCAGGAGGAGTTCCGCCAGGCGTTCGAGATGACGGTGGTGGACCTCCCGCGCAACATGCTGATCAACTTCCCTCACCTGCTGGCCGACGTGAACGTGGTCGTGGTCACGACCGACATGACGCTGGCCTCGGCGCGGGACACGATCCGCATCCTCTCCTGGCTTAAGGCCAACGCCTCGCACGCCACGACGCTGGTGGCGGCGAACAAGGTGCAGACCGCGGCGGCCGAGATCTCCAAGGCGGACTTCGAGGCGTCGATCGAGCGCGGCATCGATTTCTTCATCCCGTACGACCAGAAGGCGGCGGCGCACGCGGCCAAGCTGGGCCAGCCCTTCGTTCAGGCGAACGGCGCGAGCAAGCCGGCGGCGGTGATGGCGCAGATCGGCGAGACCATCATCGGCAGCGCGGACGAGCAGTCCGACAGTCCGGCGAAGGGCAAGAAGTCGCTGCTGGGCGGATTCGATCTCAAGTCGATGATCTCCCGCAAGGCGGGAAAGACGGCGCAGAAGGTCGGGGCCTGACCGGGGTGCCGGATCGACGGCGCCGCGTGCCGGATCGTGAAAGGGTGACGCGATGAGCTTTGTTCAGACCATGCTGCTGGCCGCGGGACTGCTCGCGCTGATGATCATGGGCTACATGCTCGTGAGCGAGCCGTCCACAGGCAAGGCCACGCAGCGCCGCCTCCAGGCGGTCCGCTACCGCCACTCGGACAGCACCGACGCCAAGGTCGAGAGCCAGCTGAAGAAGGCGATCGCCGCGCGCAAGCCGAAGGTCCACCACGCCGCCGGCTCGCAGTCGCGGATCCAGGCCCTCGCCCTGCGGCTCGACCGCACCGGCAAGAACTGGACGGTCACGCAGTACATCTACGTGTCGCTGGGCCTTGCCCTCGTGGTGGCGCTGCTGCTCTATGTGAGCTTCGGCACGCTCGCGCTTGCCCTGCTGTTCGGCGTCGTCGTCGGTGCCGGCCTGCCTCACCTGCTGGTCGGGCGGCTGATCACCAAGCGGACCAACGCCTTCAACGCGAAGTTCCCGGACGCCATCGAGCTGCTCGTGCGCGGCCTGCGTTCGGGTCTGCCCGTCACCGAGACACTTTCGGTCGTCGCCTCCGAGGTTCCGGCGCCGGTGGGCACGGAGTTCAAGACGATCGTGGAACGGATCAAGATCGGCCGGACCATGGAGGACGCGCTGCAGGAGACCGGCGACAAGCTCGGCATTCCCGAGTTCAACTTCTTCTGCATCACCCTCGCCATCCAGCGGGAGACCGGCGGCAATCTGGCCGAGACCCTGTCCAATCTGAGCGACGTGCTGCGCAAGCGCGCGCAGATGAAGCTCAAGATCCGCGCCATGAGCTCGGAGTCGAAGGCCTCGGCCTACATCGTCGGCGCCCTGCCGTTCCTCGTCGCGGCCATGATCACCTGGATCAATCCCGAGTATGTCAGCGGGTTTGTCACGGACCAGCGGCTGATCGTCGCCGGCATCGGCGGCGCGATCTGGATGAGCATCGGCGCCTTCATCATGGCCAAGATGGTCAGCTTCGAAATCTGACGCGCAGGAAGGGGCTGCACGCATGAACACTCCCGCCGGACCGACCCTGCTGGGCGTCGACGTCATCATGATGGGCACCGTGCTCGCCGCGGTGGCGGCGATGGCGGTCATGCTCGCCATCTACGCGGCGGTCACCGTGCGCGATCCGATGGTCAAGCGCGTCAAGGCGCTCAACGCCCGGCGCGAGCAGCTCAAGGCCGGCATCGTCACGAGCAACGCGAAAAAGCGGCAGAGCCTGGTCCGCAAGACCGACACCACCGAACGGGTCAAGGACACCCTCGGCCGGATGAAGGTCCTCCAGGACACGCAGATCCAGGACATTCAGCAGAAGCTCGCCTATGCCGGTTTCCGCAACAAGGATCTGGCCGTGCTGGTCATCATGGCCCGGCTGGTCCTGCCGATCGCTTTGGGTGGCCTGGTCGGCCTCGCGGTTTACGCCTTCGACTTCTTCCCGGACTGGGGCCAATTCAAGCGGTTCATCGCCTTCGCCGGCGCCACCCTCCTCGGCTACAAGGGGCCGGAAATCTATCTCAAGAACCTGGCCACCAAGCGCACCGAGGCCATTCGCAAGGGCCTGCCCGACGCGCTCGATCTGCTGGTCATCTGCGCCGAAGCGGGTCTGACGGTCGATGCCGCCTTCAACCGCGTGGCCAAGGAACTCGGCCGTGCCTATCCCGAGCTTGGCGACGAGTTCCTGCTGACCTCCATCGAGCTGAGCTTCCTCAGCGAACGCAAGAAGGCTTTCGACAATCTTGCCTACCGCGTCAATCTGGAGGCGGTGAAGGGCGTGGTCACGACCATGGTCCAGACCGAGAAGTACGGAACGCCGCTAGCCTCGGCGCTTCGTGTGCTGTCGGCCGAGTTCCGCAATGAACGGATGATGCGCGCGGAGGAGAAGGCCGCGCGCCTGCCGGCGATCATGACGATCCCGCTGATCCTGTTCATCCTGCCGGTGCTGTTCATCGTCATCCTCGGTCCGGCCGCCTGCGACATCTCCGACGCATTCAGCGGCGGGGCCATCGGCGGCTGAACCACAGCGGCGCCGGACCACGGCGCGGGCGCGGCGCGGACACGCCGCTCCCGCGCTGCGCGGTTCAGCGGGGCGCCATCCGGATGGCGCCGTCGAGGCGGACGTCCTCGCCGTTGAAGTAGCCGGTCTCGATCATGCACAGCGCCAGCCGGGCATACTCCTCCGGCCGGCCGAGGCGCTTGGGAAACGGCACGGAGGCGTTGAGCGCCTCGATCGCCTTTTCCGGCAGGCCCATGAGCAGCGGCGTGTGGAAGATGCCCGGCAGGATCGTGTTGACCCTGATGCCTTCGTTCATCAGGTCGCGCGCGATCGGCAACGTCATTCCGACGACCCCTGCCTTGGACGCCGAATAGGCTGCCTGGCCGATCTGGCCATCTTCGGCCGCGACGGAAGCCGTGTTGACGATCGCCCCGCGCTCGCCTTCGTCATTAAGCGGGTCAAGCGTCATCATCCCCGCCGCCGATTTCGCGATGCAGCGGAAGGTGCCGATCAGGTTCACCTGAATGACGAACTCGAACGCGGACAGCGGGTAGTGCTTGATCTCGCCGGTCTGCTTGTCCCGGCTGGCGGTCTTGATCGCGTTGCCGATGCCCGCGCAGTTCACGAGGATCCGCTCCTGCCCGTGCGCCTGGCGCGCGGTGGCGAACCCGGCATCGACATCCTGTTCGCTGGTGACATTGACCTTGCAGAACACGCCGCCGACCTCGTCGGCAAGCGACCGCCCCTTCTCCTCGTTCATGTCGAAGATCGCCACCTTGGCGCCCTTCGACGCCAGCAGCCGCACGGTGGCGGCACCCAATCCCGACGCTCCGCCCGTCACCACGGCGGGCGTGCTGCTGCCGACATCCATTCCCGTTCTCCTGTCTGTCTGAAAGGTCAGAGCGCCTCGACGATGGTGACGTTGGCGACGCCGCCGCCCTCGCACATCGTCTGCAGGCCGTAGCGCTTGCCCCGCGCCCTGAGCGCATGGACCAGCGTGGCCATGAGTTTTGTGCCGCTGGCGCCGAGCGGATGGCCGAGCGCGATGGCGCCTCCGTTGACGTTCAGTCGCTCCGGGTCGGCGCCGGTGTGCTTCAGCCAGGCGAGCGGCACGGAGGCGAACGCCTCGTTGACCTCGAACAGGTCGATGTCATCGATCCGCATGCCGGCACGCTCGAGCGCGCGGTCAGTGGCGAACAGCGGCTCTTCCAGCATGATCACCGGGTCGCCGGCCGTCACCGTGAGGTTGACGATCCGCGCCAGCGGCGTCAGCCCGTGACGTTTCAGCGCCTCTTCCGACACGACGAGCACCGCGCTCGACCCGTCGCAGATCTGGCTGGCCGACGCGGCGGTGATCCGGCCCTCGGGGCTGAGCAGCTTGACCGAGGCGATGCTTTCCAGCGTGGCGTCGAAGCGGATGCCCTCGTCCACGTCGTGCTGTTGCGGCCCGTCGGGCGTGTCCACCTCGATCGGGACGATTTCCCTGGCAAAGGCCCCCTCCTGCGTCGCCGCCTTCGCCCGCTCGTGGCTGCGCAGCGCGTAGCGGTCCAGTTCCTCCTTGGACAGGTCGTGCTTCTGCGCCATCATCTCGGCGCCGACGAACTGCGACCACTGGATGCCGGGATATTTCGTTTCGAGGCCGGGCGACTTGTAGTGCCCCAGCCCCTCTTTCATGTGGAACATGGCGGTGGACCCCATGGGCACCCGCGACATGCTTTCGACCCCGGCGGCGATGACGACATCCTGCGTGCCGCTCATCACCGCCTGCGCGGCAAACTGGATCGCCTGCTGCGAGGAACCGCACTGCCGGTCGATGGTCACGGCCGGGGTCGACTGCGGCAGGCGCGAGGCCAGCACGGCGTTGCGGCCGACCTGCATCGCCTGCTCGCCGCCCTGACTGACGCAGCCCATGATCACGTCGTCCACGGCGCCGGGGTCGATCCCGCTGCGCTCGACCACGGCGTTCAGCGCATGAGCCGCGAGATCCACCGGGTGAACCCCGGCCAGACGCCCGCCGCGTTTGCCGCCCGCCGTCCGGAGCGCATCGACGATATAGGCGGTGGACATGACGACGCTCTCCCTCGTTGCTGTTTGCAACGGGTTTACGGCGGCCGCCCCGGAGGGTCAAGCCGGGGGGCGGTGCGCCTCAGCGGACGCGCACTGCGCGCAGGCCCGGCCGCCCGGCGACGGACAACCTGTAGCTGCCCAGCAGGCCGCGCGTGACGGTCGCCTCCTGCCCGACACGCGGCAGTGTCTGGAAGTAGCCGCTCTCCGTCGTCTGCCACACCGCATCGTCGATCTGCACCAGCCAGTTGCCCGAGCGCGTCGTCTGCACCGCCCGGATGGTGCCCGTGACCGATTCCGGTTCCTCGTCCGCGCCACCGTCCCGCACACCCGGAAACAGCCGCACTCCGCCGAGTGGCAGGCCGAACAGCGACCGGCGGGCCGCGCGCACCTCCTCGATGCTGGTGACGGCGATCCGGCCTTCCCGCCGCTCCTCCTCCAGCGCCGCGACCGTACGGTCGTAACAGGCGAGCCGTTCGGCATCGGCCGGCAGGCTCCTGCAGTCGACCACCGCCCGCAACGGCGCCGGCGGCTCGGCGGAAGCACTGCGTCCTTCCTGCGCCGCAGCCGGCAACGCCAGAACCGCCGCCCACGCGGCCAGAAGCACTCGGCAAGACCTCGTCATGTCAGCAAATCCTCGACCCTCAGCCTCAATCAGCCCCGCCTTTTTGCGCCGGCGCGCCTTGAACAGCAATGTTGCTGTTTTGCGACAGTGCAGATGGATCATGAGGCGCGGCGGCACTGCGCGATTGCGGGGCGCATTGTTCCTGAATAACCACCGCAGCCAATCACGCCTCGCTGCGGGCGGCGCGTGCATTGTCGAATCACCAGCAAGGACGTCATCCATGTCGCAATCCTACCGCCGTCACCTGATGACCGGATCGCTCCTCGCGAGCGCGTTCGTTCTCGCTCAGCCCGCTTACGCGCAGGCCGCCCGGGACCAGAACCGCCCGGCCGAGAACCTCCAGGTCGCCCCGGCCGAAGCGGCGCCGGACAGCCAGTTCGAGCCCGGCTCTGAAATCGTCGTCACCGGCACGCTGATCCGCAACCCCAACATCGAAGCGTCGGCGCCCGTGACCTCCATCGGCCGCGCCGAAGTCGAGCTGCAGCAGGTCAACGTCGCCGAGGAACTGCTGCGCGAGATCCCGGGCGTCGTGCCCTCGATCGGCTCGCAGGTGAACAACGGCAATGGCGGCGCCTCCTTCGTCAACCTGCGCGGCCTCGGCACCAACCGCAACCTGGTGCTGGTTGACGGGCGGCGCATCGTGCCGGCCAACATCGGCGGCGCGGTCGACCTCAACAACATCCCGCTCGCCCTGCTCGAGCGGACGGACGTGCTGACCGGCGGCGCCTCGACCACCTACGGTGCGGACGCGGTCGCCGGTGTCGTGAACTTCGTCACCCGCCGCAACTTCGCCGGCATCGATCTCGGCCTCAGCCAGCAGATCACCGAGCGCGGCGACGGCAACATCTTCCGCGGCGACCTGACGGTCGGCGCGAACTTCGACGATGGCCGCGGCAACGCCGTGCTGTCGGTCGGCTACCAGAACGCCAACCCGGTGTTCCAAGGCGCGCGCGACTTCTCGCGGTTCAACGTCGACTCCGTTTCCGGCAATGCCGGCGGTTCGGGCACCAGCGTGCCGACCCGCGTGTTCATCCCCGGCACCGGCACCCGCGTGCTCGACAACGGCGTGTTCCGCCCGGCAACGCCGGCTGATGCGTTCAACTTCAACCCGTTCAACATCTTCCAGACGCCGTTCGAGCGCTTCAACATCTACGGCGCCGCTAACTACGAGGTGACGCCGGGGATCGAGGTCTATGCCCGCGGCCTGTTCTCCAAGAACACGGTCTCGACCATCATCGCTCCGTCGGGCGCCTTCGGCTCGCAGCTGACCTTTGGCGTGAACAACCCGTTCCTGAGCGACGCGGCCGCCAACACGCTGTGCCTCGCCTCCGGCGCGACGCAGGCGGCCTGTACGGCGGCGCGCACGGCTGCTCCGGGTTCGGCGGCGGACATCCGCCTGACCAACATCGTGCAGCGCCGCTTTGTCGAAGGCGGCGGTCGCGTGTCCGAGTACACCACCACCCTGTTCGACACGGTGATCGGTGTCCGCGGCGACATCACGGACAACATCGGCTTCGACCTGTTCGGCTCGTACGGCGAGAGCGAGAACACGCAGCGCCAGCGCAACAACGGCCTGCTGTCGCGTCTTCGGCAGTCGGTGGATGCGGTGCGCCTGCCGAACGGGCAGATCGCGTGCCGCAACACCGCCAATGGCTGCGTCCCGCTCAACATCTTCGGCGGGCCGGGCAGCATCACGCCCGAAGCGTTCAACTTCATCAACGCCTCGGCCAGCGGCTCCAACATCGCCAGCCTGGCGACGGTGCGCGGTGTCATCTCCGGCGATATCGGCTTCACCTCGCCCTGGGCGACGGAAGCGTTCGGCTTCGCCATCGGCGGCGAATACCGCGACTACAGCGCCGGCCGCTCGTCCGACATCGCTCAGCAGACGCCGGGCGAGGTGCTGGGCAACGGCGCCGCGTCGCCGGACGTCCTCGGCGGCTATGACGTCAAGGAAGCGTTCGTCGAAGTGATCGCGCCGCTGATCGTCGACCGTCCGCTGTTCCACAGCCTGCAGCTCGAACTCGGCGCCCGCGTGTCCGACTACTCGACCACCGGCACGAGCTGGACCTACAAGATCGGCGGCAGCTGGGAACCGGTGCCGAGCATCAAGTTCCGCGGCGGCTACAACCGTGCGACCCGTTCGCCGAACGTGGCCGAACTGTTCGACCCGCTGCGCACCGGTCTCGACAACAGCGCCATCGATCCGTGCCAGCTGGCTCTGCCGACGCTGAACGCCAACCTGCGCGCGGTCTGCCTTGCGCAGGGCGCGCCGGCGAGCACGATCGGCAACATCCAGCCGCCGTCGGCCGGCCAGATCAACATCACGTTCGGCGGCAACCCGAACCTCGATGTCGAGCGGGCCGACACCTACACCGCCGGTGTGGTGCTGCAGCCGGTGTTCATCCCCGGCCTGACGATCAGCGCGGACTACTACAACATCAAGGTCACGGACGCGATCACCTCGCCCACCGTGGGCGACGTGTTCTTCCGCTGCTTCGGCACCTCGTCGTTCAGCGCCACCACCCCGGTTGATCCGGGTGCCGGTGCCGCGACGAACCCGGCGTGCACGGCCATTCGGCGCAACCCGGTCACGGGCGGCATCGACGGCGACGTGTCGACGACGCCGGGCCTGCCCCTGCCGCTGACGAACCAGGGCATCATCCGCAGCAGCGGTGTCGACCTGATCGCCAACTACCAGCGCGATCTGGGCTGGGCCGGTCTGGCGCTCAGCTTCGCCGGCAACTGGACCGACAAGTCGCAGTTCCAGCCGACCCCGCTGAGCGAGAACCTGGAGTGCGTTGGCCAGTACGGGCTGGACTGCGCCTCGCCGCTGCCCGAGTTCTCGTTCTCGCAGCGCACCACGCTGACGTTCGACCGGGTCTCGCTGTCGCTGCTGTGGCGCTTCATCGACGATCTGCGGGTGCAGGATGACGCCGCCGGCGACTTCCAGCCGCGCTTCGAACGGATCGACGAGAAGCACTACTTCGACCTGTCGGCCCGCTACGAGATCACCGACCGGGCCAACATCATCTTCAGCGTGTTCAACCTGTTCGACAAGGATCCGCCGATCGTGGGCAGCACCATCGGTGCCACCGCCTTCAACAGCGGCAACACCTATCCGTCGACCTACGACCCGCTGGGCCGTCGCTACGCTGTGGGTGTCAACCTGCAGTTCTGAGGCCGGCAAAATCGGTGAACGGGAAGGGGGTCGCGTCTGCGGCCCCCTTTCTGCTATGGGGAACCCCGAGGAGACATGATCATGCGGACGACCAGCCTGAGCCTTGCCGCGTTCCTGACGGCCTTTGTCACGGCCCAGCCTCTCGCAGCCCAGCAGCAGGCGGTTGACGCGTCAGGGGCGCCCCACGCTGCGGCTGAAGGCGCGCCGACCGGCCCGGAGCCGCAGATCTGCCGGGTGCAGGACGTGACCGGTTCCCATGTGCGCAAGCGCAAGGTGTGCCGCACCGCGGCCGAGTGGCGGCGCCTGGCGGACGACCACCGTGCCCAGGCGCAGGAATATGTCGAACACGGCCGCGGGGGCTCACGCGGCAACTGAGGCGCCGCCCCCGCTTCCCAGCGGCCGCGCAACGATGTTTCGCTCGCCGCCGCCCCCGCCGCACCTTCTTGTTGCATTTGGGTGACATCCGCTGAGAAAGCTTCAGCCCCGCTCGTTCATTTGCCCTTCATCGGCTTGCGGGGCATTGCCTGCTTCGGCTTTAACGGTCTCCGCCTTGCCTTTGGCTCGATAAGGGGACTGTTTGAACATGAGACATGCTTTCGCGAAGGCCATGACCGGCCGCGCCGCCCTGTTTACCGGCGCCGGCGTCGTGGCGCTCGCCGCCGCCGCTCCGGGGTTTGCGCAAACCACCGCCACGATCCCGGACGAGGAAGAAGTCGCGCGGACGAACACGGGCACGACGGGCGAGCAGATCATCGTCACCGGCTCGCGCATCGCGCGTCCCAACCTCGAGTCGACCACTCCGATCGCGTCGGTCACGGCGCAGGACCTGACCGAACGCGGCACGCCGAACATCGGTGACGCGCTGGCCGAGCTGCCGGCGCTGGGCTCTGCCTTCACCCAGGCGAACTCGACCCGCTTCATCGGCACCGCGGGCATCAACACCCTCGACCTTCGCGACCTTGGCTCGGCGCGGACGCTGGTGCTCGTCAATGGCCGCCGTCACGTGACGTCGCAGCCCGGCACGTACGATGTCGACACCAACACCATCCCGTCCGACCTGCTCGAGCGGGTCGACCTGGTGACTGGCGGCAACTCGGCCGTTTACGGGTCCGACGCCATCGCCGGGGTGGTGAACTTCATCCTGCGCCGCGACTTTGACGGCGTGCGGGTGCGCGGACAGGCGGGCCTGTCGGACGAGGGCGATGCGGCGGGATATTTCGCCAGCATCACGGCGGGACGCAACCTGTTCGACAACCGCCTGAACGTCGCGTTCTCTGCGGAATGGGACCGGCAGGACCAGCTGCTCTCGCGGCAGCGCGACAGCTTCACCGGCGCGCTTTCCGGCTTCCCCAACTTCACGACAACGGAACCGACCACCACCTACAACCCGCTGACGCGCACCACCACTCCGGTGCCGAACCGCAACAACAACGGCATCCCGAACACCACGCTGGTCCGCGGCCTGCGCTTCGCGCAGCTGAACGAGAACGGGATGCTGCAGACGGTCTGTCCGTACCTCACCAACGCGCAGTACGACGCGCTGTCTCCAGCCGCCCGCGCGCGGCATGAGCAGCGCCTTCAGCTGAGCTGCGCCTCCGTCACCCGCGACCCGCAGGGCCGCTTGGTTCCGAACAGCTTCACCCCGACTGGCGGGGGCGTGAACCATTTCTGGTCGTTCGACCCGACCGGCCAGTTCCTCGTCCGGAGCGTGCCGACCGGCGACCTGCGCCCTCAGGGTGGCGGCGTGATCGGCGGGCTGGGATCGACCGGTCTCGAAGAGGCGCAGCTGCGGCCCGAGCTGGAGCGTTATGCCTTCAACGTCCTGCTGAATGCGGATCTCGGCACGGCTTTCCGTCCCTTCCTCGAAGCGAAGTATGTGCGGATCGACGCCGTCCAGCAGTCGACCCAGCCGACCTTCTCGACCGGCCTGCTGCGCAGCACCTTCCGCCTCGACAACCCGTTCCTGACCCCTCAGGCACGGCAGCAGATCATCGAGATCAACGGCCTCGACCCGGCGGCGCCGGCAGTGGTGAACGGGACGCAGACCTTCCAGTCGTTCCGCTTCAACTACGACCTCGGCACGCGGTCGGAAGATCACCGACGCGAGCTGTGGCGCATCGTCGGCGGCGTGGCGGGCGACCTGTCCACCACGGGCAACCTGCGCTACGAAGTGGCGCTGAACTACGGCCGGTCGGAGACGTATTACGACACCGGCGGCAACATCAACATCGCGCGCTACAACAACGCCACTGACGCCGCGCGCGATGCCAACGGCAACATCGTCTGCCGCATCAACCTCAACCCGGCCACGGCCGATCCGGCGTGCGCCCCGCTCAACCCGTTCGGGTACGGCAACGCCTCGCAGGCGGCCCGCGACTACGTCCTCGCCGTCTCCTCGCGCGAGCAGTGGGCAGAGCAGCTCAACGCCACGGCGTTCATCTCCGGCGACAGCAGCGGGTTCTTCAACCTGCCGGGCGGCCCGGCCGGGTTCGCGCTCGGTGTCGAGTACCGCCGCGAGGACGCGTTCTCGGCCTATGACGACTTCACCGTCAGCGGGCAGAGCTTCCTCAACGCCATCGGCGCCTTCGATCCGCCGGCGCAGACCATCCGCGAAGCCTTCGCGGAACTGCGGGTGCCGATCCTTGCGGCCGTTCCGTTCTTCAACGAACTGACGGTCGAGGGCGCGGTGCGCGTCTCCGACTACAACACGCAGGACGATCTCGTCTGGGCGTACAACGCCGGGGTGATCTGGTCGCCGTTCCAGGATCTGCGCATCCGCGCGGCCTACGGGCGGGCGGTGCGGGCGCCGAACATCGGCAACCTGTACTCCACCCAGTCGGAAACCTTCCTCAACGGCCTCGTCGATCCTTGCAACCAGACGGTCATCAACGAGAACCCGAACCGCGCCCGCAACTGCGCCGCGGCGGGTATCCCGACGACCATCGTGGTGGGCGGCGAAACCCGTCCGTGGACGAACGTCGCCGCGTCGGGCATTTCGGGCTTCAATCAGGGCAACCCGAACCTGTCTCCCGAAAAGAGCGACAGCATCACGGTCGGCTTCGTCTACCAGCCGTCGTTCCTGTCCGGGTTCTCGTTCTCGGCCGACTACTATGACATCAAGGTGTCGGAAGTGATCAGCGGGCTGGATCCGCAGGCGATCATCAACCGCTGCTACGATGATCCGGTGGGTCTCGACAATCCGTTCTGCGCCGCGGTCTTCCGTCGGCGGACGAACGATCCGCTGACCGACTTCACCTTCCAGGGTCAGCAGAACCGGACCTTCCCCGGCGTGCCGCAGATCGACATTCCGCGCATCGGCCCCTCGTTCATCAACCAGCCGTTCAACTTCGCTGAACTGCGGGCGCGGGGGATCGACTTCGAGGTGGCCTATGTGGGCGCCCTGTCGGACACGATCCGCCTGAACTCACGCCTGCTGGTGACGCACAACCTCGAACGCGAGAACTTCACCTTCATCACCGATCCGGAACGGTCCACGCGGCTCAACGGCGTTCTGGGCATTCCGGAGTGGGCGGCGAGCCTGTTCTCGACCCTCGACTTCGGCGAGGTGGACTTCTCCTACAACGCGCGCTTCGTCAGCCGCATGACCGTGGGCGCGTGGGAGACGCAGTTCTCGCATCAGGGTCGTCCGCCGGAAAACCCGGACGCGTTCCCGTTCACCCACTATCCGGACATCCTGTACCACAACATCCGGTTCGGCTTCGAACCGGAAGGCACGCGGTTCCGGTTCTACGCGGGTGTCGACAACGTGCTCGACCAGCTGCCGCCGTCGCCGCTCGACGGACGCGGAGCGGGCAGCGGGATCTACCCGAACGTCGGCCGCTTCTTCTACGCGGGTGCCGTCTTCACCTTCTGACCGTAAGGCAGAGCCGCAAAGGAAAGGGCTCCGGCATGATGCCGGAGCCCTTTCCGTTTGGCCAAGGAATGGACGATCGGATCAGGCCGCCTGTGCATTGGCGGCCGCGCTGCCTTCGACCACCATGACGAGCTCGCCGTCGCCTTCGTCGATGCGCACCGTGCTGCCGTCGGTCACTTCGCCCATCAGCAGCTTCTCGGCCAGCGGGTCCTGCAGGTAACGCTGCACCGCCCGTTTCAACGGCCGGGCGCCATAGACCGGATCGTAGCCCACCCGGCCCAGCCACTTGCGCGCCGCTTCGCTGAGGTCGAGGGTGATCTTCCGGTCGGCCAGCAGCTTCTGCACCCGCGCGACCTGTAGATCGACGATCGGCGCCATGTGCTCCTGTCCCAGTCGGTGGAACAGGATGATCTCGTCGAGGCGGTTGAGGAACTCGGGACGAAAGTGGCTCCTGACCACCTCCATCACCTGCGGCTCGACATCGGCGACGCTCTGGTCCTCGGTGATGGCCGACAGATACTGGCTGCCGAGATTGGATGTCAGGATGATGAGCGTGTTGGCGAAATCGACCACCCGCCCCTGCCCATCCGTCAGCCGCCCGTCGTCGAGCACCTGGAGCAGCACATTGAAGACGTCGGCGTGCGCCTTTTCGACCTCGTCGAACAGCACCACCTGATAGGGGCGGCGCCGCACCGCTTCGGTCAGCACGCCGCCCTCCTCGTAGCCGACATAGCCCGGAGGCGCGCCGATCAGCCGCGCCACTGCGTGCTTCTCCATGAACTCGGACATGTCGATGCGGACCATCGCGCTGTCGTCGTCGAACAGGAACCCGGCAAGCGCCTTGGTCAGCTCCGTCTTGCCCACCCCGGTCGGGCCAAGGAAGAGGAAAGAGCCGAGCGGCCGGTTGGGATCCTGCAGCCCGGCGCGGGCGCGCCGCACCGCCTTCGACACCGCCGACACCGCCCGTTCCTGGCCGATCACGCGGCGACCGAGGATCTCTTCCATCTTCAGCAGCTTCTCGCGCTCGCCGGCCAGCATGCGGTCGACCGGGATGCCGGTCCAGCGGCTCACGACCGCCGCGATGTCATCCTCCGTCACCTCTTCGCGCAGCAGCGCGTTGGCGGTTTGCCCCTGCGCCTCGGCCAGATGCCGCTCGAGTTCGGGGATCCGGCCGTAGGACAGCTCCCCCGCCCGGGCCAGGTCTCCTTCGCGCTGCGCCTGCTCAAGCTCGATACGCGCCTGATCCAGTTCCTCCTTGAGCCGGCTTTCGGCCTGGATCTTGTCGCGCTCTCCCTGCCAGCGGCTGGTCAGTTCGGCGGATTGCTGCTCCAGATTGGCCAGTTCGGCGCGCAGGCTGCCAAGCCGGTCCTGCGATGCCTTGTCGGTCTCCTTCTGCAGCGCCTGTTCCTCGATCTTGAGCTGGATGATGCGACGATCGAGCGCCTCGATCTCTTCCGGCTTCGATTCGACCTCCATGCGGATGCGGCTGGCGGCCTCGTCCATCAGGTCGATCGCCTTGTCCGGCAGAAAGCGGTTCTGGATGTAGCGATGCGACAGCTGCGCCGCGGCGACGATCGCGCCGTCGGTGATGCGCACGCCATGATGCAGCTCGTACTTGTCCTTGATCCCGCGCAGGATGGAAATGGTGTCCTCCACGCTCGGCTCGTCGATGTAGACAGGCTGGAAGCGGCGCTGGAGAGCCGGGTCCTTCTCCACATACTTCTGGTACTCGTCGAGCGTCGTGGCGCCGATGCAGTGCAACTCGCCGCGCGAGAGCGCCGGCTTCAGAAGATTGGACGCATCCATGCTTCCTTCGGAGGCGCCGGCGCCGATCAGCGTGTGCATCTCGTCGATGAACAGGATGATGTCGCCTTCAGCCGCCTTCACCTCGTCGAGAACGGCCTTCAGCCGCTCCTCGAACTCGCCGCGATACTTCGCCCCGGCGATCAGCGCTCCCATGTCGAGAGACATCAGGGTGCGGCCCTTGAGGCTGTCCGGCACGTCGCCATTGGCGATGCGCAGCGCCAGCCCCTCGGCGATGGCGGTCTTGCCCGTGCCCGGCTCGCCGATGAGGGCAGGATTGTTCTTGGTCCGCCGTGCGAGGATCTGGATCGTGCGGCGAATCTCCTCGTCCCGGCCGATGACCGGATCGAGTTTGCCGTCGCGCGCCGCCTGCGTCAGGTCGCGCGCATACTTCTTCATGGCATCGTAAGCCTGTTCGGCGTTGGCGCTGTCCGCAGTGCGGCCGCCGCGCAGCTGGGTGATCGCCTGCTCCAGCGCCCTGGCATCGACACCGGCGGTCTTGAGCGCCTGACCCGCCGACGTCGTGGTCGCCAGAGCGAGCGCAACCAGCAGCCGCTCCACGGTGACGAACGAGTCGCCCGACTTCTCCGCGATCTGCTGTGCCTGGTCGAGCACGCGGACAGCGTCATTGTCGAGCCCGGGCGTCTGCTGCGCGCCGCCGCCGGTCACGGCCGGGATCCGGCCAAGTGCCGCATCCACTTCCGCCTGCACACGCCGCGGATCGCCCCCGGCGCGGGTGATCAGCCCCGACGCCATGCCTTCGCCGTCGTCGATCAGCGCCTTCAGCAGATGGATCGGCGCAATCCGCTGATGATTGAGGCGAATGGCCGTCGTCTGCGCGGCCTGCAGGAAGCCCTTGGCGCGGTCGGTGAATTTCTCGAGGTTCATGTGCTCTCCCTCACAAGCAGTCTGGCGTCAGATAGTGTTGCAGTTTTGCAACGCAAGAGGTGACGACATTTCGCGCCGATCGAAACGGTGTGCGCAACAATTTGGCCAATTCCGGCGGTTGATGGCAATTGCCGTTGCTCCGCCGGGCGCATCTTGGCAAGGAAGCGCCCCAAGCCAGCCATATGGCGCATTCCGGGTGAAGGTGGCCTCTGTATGAAGATTCGTTCGATGTGGGCGGGGGCCGCGGCACTTGCTCTGTGCGCATGTGCGACAACCGTGCCGACGGGCATCACCCCGGCGGCTCCTCCCGCCGCCGGCGCCGACGGGCAGACCGCGGCTCCGCTGGACCGGCTTGTCGGTGAAGTGCGCATCCCGCACGAGAAGTTCACCCTCGCCAACGGTCTCGATGTCATCGTTCACGAAGACCGCAAGGCGCCAATCGTCGCGGTGGCGGTGTGGTACAATGTCGGCTCGAAGGACGAGCCTCAGGGCCGGACCGGCTTCGCGCATCTGTTCGAGCACCTCATGTACAACGGTTCGGAGAACGCGCCCGAGGATTTCTTCGAGTACCTGCAGCAGATGGGCGCGACCGATTACAACGGCACGACCAGCTTCGATCGGACCAACTATTTCCAGACGGTCCCGCGCGGCGCGCTCGAAAAGGCCCTGTGGCTCGAGTCCGACCGGATGGGGTATCTTCTGGGCGCCGTCACCCAGGCGAAGCTCGACAACCAGCGGGGCGTGGTCCAGAACGAGAAACGGCAGGGCGACAATCAGCCCGGCGGGCTGGTCTTCTACGAAGTCGCCCGCACCCTTTTTCCCGCGCCGCACCCCTACAATCACACCCCGATCGGCTCCATGGCGGATCTCGACGCCGCGACGCTGGAGGATGTGAGAAACTGGTTCCGCGACAAGTACGGCCCGAACAACGCGACGCTGGTGCTGGCCGGCGACATCAGCGCGGCCGAGGCGCGGCCGCTGGTGGAAAAGTGGTTCGGAGCGATTCCGCGCGGGCCGGTGAACGAGCCGGCGCAAGCGAATGTGCCGGAACTGGCGCAGGACGTGCGCACGGTCATGCGCGATCAGGTCGCGGCACCGTCCATCACCCGCTACTGGTCGGCACCGGGCATCCTCGACCGGGATCTGGTCGCCCTTCAGGTGGGGATGCAGATCCTTGGCGGCCTCTCGTCCAGCCGCCTCGACAACGCCCTGGTGCGTGACGAGAAGATCGCCGTCAGCGTGTCGGCCGGCAACTTCGCCTTCCAACGGGTCGGCATCATCTCCGTCAGCGCCACGGCCAGCCCCGTCAGCGACCCCGCCACGGTCGAGGCGCGCATGAACGCCGTGGTGGATCGCTTCATCGCCGAAGGCCCGACGGAAGACGAGGTGCGCCGGGCCACCACCACGAATGTCGCCGGCACGATCCGCGGGCTGGAGCAGGTGGGCGGGTTCAACGGCAAGGCGGTGACGCTCGCCTCGGGCGAGGTGCTGGCCGGCGACCCTGAGTTCTATGCCCGGCAACTCGAAGTGCTCGCCTCCCTGACCCCGACCGACGTGCGCGCGGCGATGCAGCGCTGGCTGCGGCGGCCCGCCCTGACGCTCGTGCTCGAGCCGGGTGAGCGTGACGGCACCTACGCGGAGGCTGCGGTCGTCAACCGGCCGGCGGCGCCCGAGGAGCAGATCACGGTGAGCAAGGTGCGCCCCGCGCCGCCGATCGGCCCCGTGCCCGCGCTCGACTTCCCGGCTGTCGAGCGGGCGACCCTGGCCAACGGGATGCGCGTCACCTACGCCCAGCGCACCGCCATTCCCAACACGCTCGTCAGCGTATCCTTCGACGCCGGCAGTGCGGCCAACCCCGCTGCCCGGCGCGGTCTCGAGACGCTCACCCTCAACCTCATGGACGAGGGCACGACCTCCTTGTCGTCGCAGCAGCTCGCCGAAGCGCGCGAGCGGCTCGGCGCGGCCATCAGCACCGGCAGCAGCGCCGACCGCTCGGTGTTCACGCTCGACGCGCTCAGCGCCAATCTTGAACCCTCCCTCGATCTTCTGGCCGACATCGTCCGCAATCCCGCGTTCGACCCCGGCGAGTTCGAACGGGTTCGCACCCAGCAGCTGACCGGTATCCAGCAGCAACTGCGCACGCCCGCCTCCATCGCGGCCCGCGTGCTCACGCCGATCATCTATGGCGAGGACAGCCCGTATGGGGGGCCGGCCAGCGGCACTCCGGCTTCCGTCCGTGCGATCACGCGCGACGATCTGGTGGCCTTCCACAGCACCTGGATCCGGCCCGACAATGGCGAGATCTTCGTGGTCTCGGATCGCCCGCTGAGCGCGGTGCTGCCGGTGCTGGAACGGACACTTG
Organism: Qipengyuania thermophila; assembly: GCF_004153605.1. Lineage (NCBI taxonomy): Bacteria > Pseudomonadati > Pseudomonadota > Alphaproteobacteria > Sphingomonadales > Erythrobacteraceae > Qipengyuania > Qipengyuania thermophila. The sequence goes on from NZ_SDSI01000001.1 coordinate 74,434, forward strand.
GCGACTGGCAGGCGCCCACGACGCCGCGCGGGAACAAGGCGTTCGGCGCCTTCGCCGCCGCGCCCGCGGCAAGCCGCATCGTGCTCGTCAACCGGCCCAATTCGCCGCAGTCCTACATCCTTGGCGGACAGCTGACGCCGGCCTCCGCCCGTGACGCGACCATTGTCGACCTGCTGAACGCCAACAGCGCACTGGGCGGTGATTTTCTGTCGCGGCTCAACATGAACCTGCGCGAGTCAAAGGGATGGTCCTACGGCGTTCGCGGAAGCGCGGGGCTGGCTGAGCGGGCCGTCACCTACCAGGTGGCCGCGCCGGTTCAGGCCGACCGCACCGGCGACGCGCTGGCGGAGCTGATCAAGGATCTGCAGGGCTTTGTCACCACCAGCGGCGTCAGCGACGCGGAGCTGTCCCGCATCGTCACCTCGCGGATCGGCGAATTGCCCGGCCAGTTCGAGACTTCGGGTGCCGTGCTGCGCGCGTTGCAGCAGAACGCGCTGTACGGCCGGCCCGACGATTACTACGAGACGCTGGCGGACCGTTACCGCGGACAAACCCGCGCCAGTCTCGACGCCGCGGCGCGTGCCGCCATCCGCCCCGGGCAGTTCGTCTGGGTCGTGGTCGGGGACGCGAGCGTCGTCGCCCCGCAGCTCCAGCGGCTGGGTCTGGCGGTGGAGACCCGGGAACTCGCGTCGCTCACCAGTGGTAATTGAACGACACGGGATCCGCACGAACCCCCTCACTTTGCAAGGAGAGAATGCATGTCAGTTGCCGGCACCTACGACACCGTCGTCAAGAGCCCGATGGGCGATCAGAAGGGCACCTTCACCGTTCAGCCCAGCGACGATGGCAGCAGCTTCACCGGTTCCATGGCCGGCGGCATGGGATCGATGGACGTGAAGAACGGCACCATCAACGGCAACGAGCTGAGCTGGTCCATGGACATGACTGTGCCCATGCCGATGACCCTCAACTGCACGGCGACGGTCGATGGCGACCAGCTCACCGGCAAGGTGAATGCCGGCGCTTTCGGTGACATGCCGCTGACGGGTACGCGGAAGAACTGAGCGATTCCAGAGCGGGACGGCCGCGGCGATACGCTGCGGCCGTCCTTGCGTCCTGAATCACAGAAGGGAAATCTGCTCCTCGCCCGACGGCTGACGCCGTGCTTCAGACATGCGCGCGCACAGCCTGATAGGCCGCCGCCGCCACCGTGTTCGCGAGGTTGAGCGAGCGGATGTGGGGCGAACACATCGGCAGCCGGAACTGCCGACCGGGAAAGCGGCCCCATACCGCGTGCGGAATGCCCCGTGTCTCGCCCCCGAACACCAGTACTGCGTCCTCGGGGTAGTCGGGTTCGAAGAACGAACGGCTGGCGTGCTCCTCGAACAGAAACATCTGGTCGTCGCGCGGCTGGCGTGCGGCGATGAACAGGTCCCAGCTCGCATATTCCGCCAGCCGCACATGCGGCCAGTAGTCGAGGCCGGAGCGCTTCACCCGCGCATCGGTGATCTCGAACCCGAGCGGGTGGATCAGCACCAGCTCTGCATCGAGCGCCACGCAGGTCCGGCCCACAGCGCCGGTGTTGCCGGGGATTTCCGGCTGGACGAGGACGATGGAGAGCACGGGGCGCCCGTCACCCGTCGAGCCTGGCTTTCAGCACGGCGTTGACCAGTCCAGGGTTGCCCTTCCCCTGCATCGCCTTCATCACCTGCCCGACGAAGAAGCCGAACAGCTTGTCCTTGCCGCCGCGATACTCGGCCACCTTCTCGGCATTGGCGGCCAGCACCCGGTCCACCGCCGCCTCGATCGCGCCGGCGTCGGATTCCTGCTTCAACCCTTCTGTTTCGGCGATCTCTTTCGGGGCGCGGCCTGACCTGAGCACGTGCTCGAAGATTTCCTTGGCCTGCCCGCCGGAAATGTCGCCCCTCGCCTGCATGTCGAGGATCGCCGCCTGCGCCGCGGCCGTGGCGAAGGCCGGATTGGCTTCGGCCCCCAGAGCGTTCATCACGCCCGGGGCGATCGACAGGATCCAGTTGGCGACCGCCGTCGCCACCTCGGTCTCGCCCTTGCCGCTGCTGCGCGCCGTCTCGGCCAGCAGCGTCTCGAACCGGGCAAAGGTCTCCACCTCCGCCGTCAGCTCGCGCGCGTTGTAGGGGGAAAGACCGAGCACCTCGATGTAGCGGCGGCGCTTGGCGTCGGGCAGTTCGGGCAGGGACGCACGGCACTCCTCCACGAAGGACTCGTCCAGTTCCAGCGGCAGCAAATCCGGATCGGGGAAGTAGCGGTAATCCTGCGCGTCCTCCTTCGACCGCATCGAGCGCGTGGTTCCCGTGCCGGGGTCGAACAGGCGCGTCTCCTGCACCACGGTGCCGCCGTCCTCGATCAGCTCGACCTGCCGGCGCGCCTCGTGCTCGATCGCCTGCATGACGAAGCGGACCGAGTTCACGTTCTTCGTCTCGGTCCGGGTGCCAAGCGGCTCTCCGGGGCGGCGCACCGACACGTTCACGTCCGCGCGCAGGGAACCTTCCTCCATGTTGCCGTCGCACGAGCCGACATAGCGCAGGATCGCGCGCAGCTTGCGCAGATACGCGCCGGCTTCCGCCGGCGAACGCATGTCGGGCCGGCTGACGATCTCCATCAGGGCGACGCCCGAGCGGTTGAGATCGACATAGGACATGCTCGGATGCTGGTCGTGCATCAGCTTGCCCGCGTCCTGCTCGACGTGGATGCGTTCGATGCCGATGCGCTTGTCCTGAAGGATGCCGGCCTTCTCGTCCGCTTCGACGAGCAAGGTGCCCTCGCCCACCAGCGGGTGGTAGAGCTGGCTGATCTGGTAGCCCTGCGGCAGGTCGGCGTAGAAGTAGTTCTTGCGGTCGAACCGGCTCCACCGGTTGATCGTCGCCTCGACCGCCAGCCCCGTGCGGACCGCCTGCCGGATGCACTCCCGGTTCGGAACCGGCAGCATCCCCGGCATCGCGGCATCGACGAGACTGACCTGCGTGTTCGGCTCCGCGCCAAAGGCGGTCGAGGCGGTCGAGAACAGCTTGGCGCGGCTCGTCACCTGCGCGTGAACCTCAAGGCCGATCACGACCTCCCATTCGCCTGTTCTGCCCTGGATGCGATAGGTGGTCATTCTGGTTCCCGATCGGCTTTGGCCGCGTCCATCATCACCGTCACCACCACCGCTGCGGGCGGGCGGTGAAGCCGGCACGTTGCTCGATGGCGAGGCCGGCGTTCAGGACGCCCTGTTCGTCGAGCGGCTTGCCGATGATCTGCAGCCCCAGCGGCAAACCGTCGGGGTTCAGGCCGCCGGGGACGCTCATCGCGGGCAGGCCGGCGAGCGAGGCCGGGACGGCGAACACGTCGTTCAGATACATCGTCAGCGGGTCTTCGGAGAGCGATCCGAGCGGGAAGCTGGCGGTCGGCGTCGTCGGAGCGAGGATCACGTCGCACTCGGCCCAAGCATTCCGGAAGTCGCGGGCGACCAGCGTCCTGACCTTCTGCGCCTGGGTGTAATAGGCGTCGTAGAAGCCGGCGGAGAGCACATAGGTGCCGATCAGGATCCGCCGCTTCACCTCGTCGCCGAAGCCGGCGGCACGCGTGGCGGCGTACATCTCCTGCAGCCCCACACCCGCCGGCGCCTCCCGCAGGCCGTATCGCACGCCGTCGTAGCGCGCGAGGTTCGACGACGCCTCGGCGGGCGCGACGATGTAGTAGGCCGGCAGCGCGTAGTCGGTGTGCGGCAGGCTGATGTCGACCAGCTGCGCGCCCGCGTCGCGCAGCCATGCCTTGCCCTGCTCCCACACGGCAACAATGGCCTCGTCCATGCCCTCGCGCCGGTATTCGCACGGAACGCCTACCTTCAGACCACGCAGGTCCGCATCCAGCGCAGCGCTCCACTGCGGCACGGGTTCATCAAGGCTGGTGGCGTCCTTGGGATCGAACCCGGCCATCGCCTCCAGCATCACCGCGCAGTCTTCCACGCTGCGCGCCATCGGGCCGGCCTGGTCCAGCGACGAGGCGAAGGCCACGACGCCCCAGCGGCTGCAGCGCCCGTAGGTCGGCTTGATGCCGCAGATGCCGGTGAACGCCGCCGGCTGCCGGATGGAGCCGCCCGTGTCCGTGCCGGTGGCGGCAGGACACAGCCGCGCCGCAATGGCGGCGCTGGACCCGCCGGAGGATCCCCCCGGCGACATCGGCGTCTCTCCGCCGTCGCTGCGCCGCCAGGGGGAGACGACATTGCCGAAGTGACTCGTCTCGTTCGACGACCCCATGGCGAACTGGTCGAGGTTGAGCTTGCCCAGCATCCCCGCGCCCGCATCCCACAACCGCTGCGACACGGTGGACTCGTAGGGCGGCACGAAGCCTTCGAGAATCGCGCTGGCGGCGGTGGTCTGCACGCCGCGGGTGGCGAACAGGTCCTTCATCCCGATCGGCACGCCGGCCAGAGGTCCAAGCGGCTTCCCCGCAGCGCGGTCGGCATCGACCCTGGCGGCGGCGGCGGCGGCGTGGTCCGGCGTCGTGACGATGAAGGCGTTGAGCGCGCCCCCCTCAGCCACGGCCGCGTTGAAGGCATTCGCAACCTCGGCTGCGGTGAAATCGCCCCGTGCGACCCCGTTGCGCAAGGCCATCACACCCAAGTCAGTCAGCTGCGTCATTCGATCACCTTGGGCACGCCGAAAAAGCCGTGCTCGGCCGCCGGAGCGTTGGCGAGCACATCGTCGCGCCGCCCGCCGCCCGTGTCCGGATCGGCATCGACGACATCCTCGCGCAGGCGGAGGCGGTTCGGGATCACGGCCGTCATCGGCTCCACGGCGCTGGTGTCGACCCGCGACAGCTGTTCGACCCAGTCGAGGATCTTGGACAGTTCCGGCGCGAGGCGCGCCAGCTCGTCTTCGCTCATGCGGACACGCGCGAGCCGGGCCACGCGGGCCACCTCTTCGGATGTGACGGACATGGAGCGCGCGTTACCGGCAGGCGCGGCAACCATCAAGCGCGCGTTTAGCGCCCCTGCGGCCGCCCCCGCGGATCCGGCGCGCCCGGTTCCGGCTGGGGCTGGGCCGCGCCGTGGCCCTGACCAAGCAGCTGCCGCAAGACGGCGAGACGCTGCTGGAACTCCCCTTCGGGCATGAAGTCGATGAGCTCGACCTCGAACACCAGGTCGGCGTTCGGCGGGATCGGCGAACCGGGCTGCGGGTTGGGCCCGTACGCCTGGTCCGAGGGGATCTCCAGCCGGTAGCGTCCGCCCTTCTGCATCTGCAGCAGCCCGTCACGGAAACCCGGGATCATGTTGGAGAGCGGCAAAGGCACACCCTCGGGAAAAATGCCCTGAACCGGCAGGGGCAGATCCTGCGATTCGTCGAAGACTTCCCCGGTGTCGGCCAACGTGCCGCGGTAGCGCACGAACACGACATCGTCGGCGGAGGGCCGGGCGCCCGTTCCCGCAGTCAGCGTCTCGACCTGCAGTCCGCGCGGAACGGTGGCCACCGCCACGCCCCCCGCGAGCGCCAGCGAAGCGGCGATCGCCAGCCACAGCTTGGTCCGCGACCCGCGGGCCAGCGGCTGAAGGGGAACGCGCGTGATCTCGGTCATGTTCAGCCTTCGCCTGATCCAGCCCGGAAGTGAAGAAGCAATCGGCAGCGCCGCTCCGCACCGCTCCGTGCGGGCAGCGGCGTCACCGAAGCGTCAGAGCTTGACGCCGTCGCGTTCGGCCCGCTTGCGGTCCATCTTGCGCGCCCGGCGGACGGCGGCCGCTTTCTCGCGCGCGCGCTTCTCGCTCGGCTTCTCGTAGTGGCGACGCAGCTTCATTTCGCGATACACGCCCTCGCGCTGCAACTTCTTCTTCAGCGCGCGAAGGGCTTGGTCAACATTGTTATCGCGAACCATGATCTGCATAAATCAACACACCTCGATGAACCGGACACGCGGGCACCATCGCCTAGCCGCATGAACTGCAAACAACAAACAGCCGCTCCCGGAACCGGGTGCAGCTTCGTCTCCTGCTCCCTACAGCACACCGCGCGGCTGCGCAAGCATTGCCGAACCACCCCAGCCGCAGCGGGCAACTGGTCACGCGCGACCTGCCCCGCTATGGCGGCGGCATGAGCAGCGCCACCCTGTCGTCCCTTGCCCCCGTCGCGCTTGGCGGCGCGCTGGGCGCGGTGATGCGGTTCGTGCTCGGACTGGCGGTGGTCAAGTGGATGGGTCCATCGGCCGTGGCCTTCCCCTACCCGACCCTCATCACCAACATCGCGGGGAGCCTGCTGCTCGGCGTGCTCGCCGGCGTGGTTCTGCGCGAGGGGGCCCAGTGGCACGGCTGGAGCCTGTTCCTGGCGGCCGGTGTCTTGGGCGGCTTCACGACCTTTTCCACCTTCAGCCTCGAAGTGGCTCTGCTGATCGAGCGCGGCGCGGCTCTCAAAGCGGCCGCCTATGTAGGGACGTCGCTGCTCGGGGGAGTGATGGCCCTGTTCGGCGGTCTTGCGCTGGGTCGGATCGTCGCATGACTGGCGCCGATCCCGGCGGCTCCGTGCGCCAGTTCGAGGTGTCGGCCGATGACGACGGCATCCGGCTCGACCGCTGGTTCAAGCGGCACCTGCCGCAGATCGGCTTTGCCACCGTCTCCCGCTGGGCGCGCACCGGACAGATCCGCGTCGATGGCCGGCGCGTCGCGGCGGACGATCGCCTCGCCAAGGGTCAGATCGTGCGCGTTCCTCCCGGAGGTGCGCCGGCGACGCCGCGGGCGGCCGTGTCCCTTGGTCCGGAAGAGCGGGAACTGGCCGCCGCGATGGTGATCCGCGCCACGCCTTCGGCGCTCGTGCTGAACAAGCCGCCGGGGCTGGCGACGCAGGGCGGCACCGGAACGAAGCGTCATGTCGACCGCCTCCTCGACGCGTTCGCCGAGGGAGAGGCACCGCGGCCGCGCCTCGTGCACCGGCTCGACAAGGACACGTCCGGTGTCCTGCTGGTCGCCAGGACACCGGGAAGCGCCGCGTACTTCGCCAAGAAATTCGCCAGCCGGAGCGCGCGCAAGGTCTACTGGGCGCTTGTGGTGGGTGTGCCGGACGTGCCGGAAGGAACGATCGACGCCCCGCTCGCCAAGCAGCCGGGGACGGGTGGCGAGAAGATGCATGTCGACGAAAGCGGCGGGCAGCCGGCAAGGACGCGCTACCGCGTGGTCGATCGCGCGGGCAAGCGCGCCGCCTGGCTCGAACTCGAACCGCTGACGGGCCGCACGCACCAGCTTCGGGTGCACTGCGCCGCACTTGGCCATCCGATCGTGGGCGACGGAAAGTACGGCGGCGCCGACGCCTTCCTCACCGGCGCGATCAGCCGCAAGATGCACCTCCATGCCCGCAGGCTGGTGATCGGTGCGCCGGGTGGCGAACGGATCGACGTCGTGGCCGACCTGCCCGACCACTTCGCCGCCTCGATGGAGCAGCTCGGCTTCGACCCCGGCGCCAGCGATGCGGCGCCCAGCGACTTCTCGCCGCCGCCGCGCTCGCCCGAGGACCAGAAGCGTGCGGCGCGCGCGCATGCGAAGACCTACCGGAAGGCGCGGCGCGGCGAGAGGCGTGGCCGTGGCAGACAAGCGGGGCACCGGGAGCGCCGCCGCTGATGCACCCGGATGCGACCTATGCGGATCTTGACGAACCGCGCGCACTCGCCACGGCGGACCGCATCGGCTTCGCGCAGATCATCACCGTGGTGAACGGCAGCCCTGCCCTAGCCTATGCTCCGGCCGTGCGCACAGACGCGCGGACGTTCTGCTTCCACCTGGCGCGCGCGAACCGCGTCGCCCCGCACCTCGCCGGCACGCGCGCGGTGCTGAGCTTCCTCGGTCCCCACGGCTACATCACGCCGGCCTGGTATCATGATCGTGGCGGAAGCGTTCCGACCTGGAACTACATCGCCGTCGAACTGGAAGGCACCGTGCGGTTGGTGCCGGAGCCGGACCTGCTGCAACACATCGACGCTCTGGCGCAGCGCCACGAGCCGCAGATGAGCGGCACGCCGTGGGTCCGATCACGCGTGGATCCGGACCGCATCGCCCGGATGGTCCGCGGCATCGCCGGCTTCGCCCTTGCGGTCGACCAGGTCCGCGCCACGCGCAAGCTGGGTCAGGACAGGTCCGCGCGGGACCGGGCCGGCGTTGTGCTCGGGCTGGAGGCCGCCGGCAATCCCGGCTTGGCGGCTGAAATGCGACACCCGTGATCCGGCTGGCTGTCTTTGACTGTGACGGCACGCTGGTCGATGGCGAGGCCATGGTGTGTCAGGCCATGCGGGCTGCCTTCGCCGGGGAGGCGCTCGCCCCGCCCGCCGATGCCGCGGTCCGCCAGGTCGTCGGCCTCAGCCTTCCGCTGGCGATTGCGCGTCTTGCGCCCGACCAGACTGCGGCACGGCGCAGCCGTCTCGCCGAGCGGTATCGCTCCGCCTTTGCGGCCACGCGTGACGGGACGGCGCATCAGGAACCGCTGTACCCGGGGATCGAGGATCTGGTGCGGGATCTGCGGAACAGCGGCTGGACCCTCGGCATCGCGACAGGCAAGAGCAGCCGCGGTGCCGCAGCCACCCTTGCGGCGCATGGCCTTGCGGGCAGCTTCGCCACGGTCCAGACGGCCGACCATCACCCATCCAAGCCCCATCCGTCCATGCTGTTCGCCGCCATGGCGGACGCAGGCGCGGAGCCGTCGAACACGGTGATGATCGGCGACACCGTGTTCGACATGCACATGGCGGTGTCGGCCGGCGCCCGTGCCGTCGGCGTTGCATGGGGCTACCACACGCGTGCAGACCTGCTCGCCGCCGGCGCAACCGCCGTTGCCGACAGAGCGCAAGATTTGGGAGCCTTGCTTGCCGCCTTCTGACCATCAGGCCCGCCGTCGCTGGGCGGTGATGCAGCTTGTCCGCATGGTGGCCGTCGCGGCGGCCCTGTTCGGGGTCTACGCGCTGGCCGAGCGGGGTCTTGCCCGCCCCGACCTCGGCGCGCCGCTCCTCCTGCTCGGCGCGGCCGGCTTTTTCGCCGGGCCGGCCCTGCTGGCGAAACGGTGGAGGAGCCGGTGAAGCGGTTCTACCGCGATGCGACCGTGGAAAAAGTGGACGGCGGGTTCGCCGTCGCGCTCGACGGCCGCGTGCTGCGTACCCAGCGCGAGCGGCGGATCCAGTGCCTGCCCAGCAGGGCCAGCGCCGAGCTTCTGGCTGAGGAATGGGCGCGCCAGGGCGACACGATCGATCCGTCCGACTTTCCGCTGCGCGCGCTGGCCGATTTCGCCTTGGAGGAAATCGCCCACGCCCCCGAAGCGGCGACCGGCCGCATCCTGCGGTTCGGAGAGACCGACACGCTGTGCTATCGCGCCCATCCGGATGAACCGCTCCATGTGCGCCAGATCGCTGTCTGGGATCCGCTGCTCGCCGACCTCGAACGCCGCCTCTGCGTCCGCTTCAGACGGATCGGCGGCGTAAGCTACCGGCCGCAGCATCCCGAAACGCTGCACGCTCTGCACGACGTCCTCACGCCGCTTCATCCCGTGGTTCTGGCCGCCGCCGAGCAGATGGCGAGCCTTTCGGCCTCGCTGGTGATCACCCTTCTCGCGACCTTGCCCGGCGCGGACGAAGACGCCTTGTGGAGCGCGGCCACGCTTGAAGAGGAGTGGCAGGCCGAGCAATGGGGCCGCGAAACGACGGCGGAGGAGCGGCGCAGGCGCCGGCGCGCCGAGTTCGCCACCGCCCGCCGGTTCGCCCTCGCCGCGCTGGATGGAGAGCGGATCCTGCCAGGCTCATGACGCCGCGCTTGGGCGGCGCGCTCACCACACGTGTCCCTCAGCGCCGCCGAGCCTTCCGGGAACGAGCGGCCGCATGGGTCATGTTTTGCTCAGTTCGGAACCAAGCTTGAGCACCCTGTCTCCGTCATCCTGCTTGATGAGATAGGCAGGGTTATCTTTTGACCCGTGACGCGTGATCTTGCTGCCCTTGATGGTGCGGCTGACGTCGCGCTCGAACCGCTCCACGATCTTGCCCTCGGCCGTGCCGCCGCCCCAGTGCCACGTCACCGTGTCACCCTTGGAGAAGCGGTTGTCGGCCACGCCGCCTGCCTCAGTTCCGGTTGGCCGGGTTCGGCATGGTGGTGGTGGTGTTGGCGTCGGCGGCGCCCGGCTGGTTCTGCAGGGTGCGGGCCGAACCTTCGTCGCCGAGCAGCACACCGTCCGTGCTGCTGCTTCCGCCGGCGCGGTCCTCCGCGGCGCGGATGCGCTGATCGACGGTGGCCGCACCCTCGATTTCATCCTGGGTCGAGGCGCCGATGATCCACACCGACAGCAGCAGGATGGCCGCGATCGCCGTCCCGAAGATCAGCACCCATCGCGCCACATTGTTCTTTGAACCCGCCGATGCCTCGACATCGCGGATGTGAATTTCCTCGTCCGGACTCGCCATTGCTGCTTTCCTTGATGCGGTCCTGCGGCGGACCTTCGCCCCCTTGGTGACGTCGCAACGGACCACCGCCCGCCGGGTTCCAGCAGGCGCTTCTGTGGATGGCCCGCCCGGATCAGTCGCGCAGCAGTTCGTTGATGGCGGTCTTGCTCCGCGTCTGTGCATCGACCGTCTTGACGATCACCGCGCAGTAGAGCCGCGGATCGCCCGTCCCCCCACCTTCGCGCGCCGAGGGCGCGCTGCCGGGAACGACGACGGAATAGGGCGGCACCTCGCCGCGGTACTCGCGCCCGCTCTGCCGGTCGATGATGCGGGTGGAGGCGCCCAGATAGACTCCCATCGACAGCACCGCACCCTCTCCGACACGAACCCCTTCGGCGACCTCGCTGCGCGCGCCGATGAACGCCCCGTCGCCGATGATCACCGGCTCTGCCTGCAGCGGCTCGAGCACGCCGCCGATCCCCGCACCGCCGGAGATGTGGACGTTGCGCCCGATCTGGGCGCATGACCCGACGGTGGCCCAGGTGTCGACCATCGTCCCCTCGCCGACATGGGCGCCGATGTTGACGAAGGACGGCATCAGCACGGTTCCGCGCCCGATGAAGGCGCCGCGCCGCACGACGGCGCCGGGCACTGCGCGGATGCCGGCATCGCGGAAGCGCCCCTCGTCCCAGCCGGCAAACTTCAGCGGCACCTTGTCGAACCACGGCCCGGGCACGCCGTCGGTGTCGCCGTCGCTCCTCATCACCCGGTTGTCGTTGAGCCGGAACGACAGCAGCACAGCTTTCTTCAGCCACTGGTTGACCGTCCACCCGCCGTGGGAATCGGGCGAGGCGACGCGCGCGTCGCCGCTGTCGAGCAGGTCCAGCGCGGCGTTGACGGCCGCCGTGATCTCGCCGTCGCCCGGACCGAGTTCGCCGCGGCGCTCCCATGCCGCCTCGATCCGGTGCTGCAGATCCCCGACCATCGCTGCCTTTCCCCCTTTCGTGGTGTGTCGATGCTTGGCCGTAGGCGCGCCGCTTTCCTCCTGCAAGCCGCCGTCGCACACCCCACCCTGCGGCGCACCCGGCCGCGCCTTTAAGCGCCTGTTAACGGCTTGGGACCGAGTGACAGAGGAGAACACGCGCAGGATAGCAGATGGAACATCGGGGAATGGGGATCAGGTGCGGCGTGGGCTTGAGACTTGTTCTCGCCGGAACGGCGGCGCTGGCGCTGTCGGCGTGCGGCGGCAGCGGCGGAAGCCGCGTCAACCCGGCCCCGCCTCCCCCCACCGGCGGGCCGGCGCCCGCTCCGTCGCCAAGTCCCTCACCGACGCCGAACTTCGACACCGCGGAAGTGCGCCGCTCTGACGGACCGCAGTTCCACAATGCCGTGACGGCATGGCGCAGCAACATCACCGGGCGCGGGCAGACGATCGCCATTGTCGACACCGGCATCGACCAGACCAACCCGGAATTCACCGGCCGGATCTCCGCCGCTTCGCGCGATGTGGCGGGCAACGCAAGCGTGCAGGCGGAAAACGATCACGGCACCAATGTCGCCCTCGTGGCCGCGGCGGCGCTGAACAACACCGGTGTTGTCGGCATTGCGCACCAGGCCACGATCATGGCGCTGCGCGCCGATCGTCCGGGCACCTGCGCCCGCCGTTCGGACGGCTCGCTGGAAGGATGTCAGTTCTTCGACAGCGACATCGCCCGCGGCGTCGATGCGGCGGTGGCGGCGGGAGCCCGCGTCATCAATCTCAGCCTCGGCGGCGGCACGCCGACGGTCACGCTTCGCAACGCCATCAACCGCGCGGCGCAGGCAGGCGTGGTCATCGTGGTGGCGGCGGGCAATGGCGGGAACGCAACCGGCGCGGATGCCAATCCGGCCGAGCCGGATCCCTTCGCCTCCGGCATCCTGACCGCCGGCGGTGCCAATGTCATCATCACCGGCTCGGTCGATGAGAACGGGGCTTTCTCCAGCTTCAGCAACCGCGCCGGCTCGCGCGCGCCATCCTTCCTGTCGGCACAGGGGCAGGGCATCTGCTGCGTGTACGAAAACGGCGACATCCGGGTCACGACCGAGGCCGATGGCCGCCGCTTCGTCACCGTGTTTTCGGGGACGAGCTTCGCCGCGCCGCAGGTGTCGGGCGCGGTGGCCTTGCTGGCGCAGGCGTTTCCGAACCTGACCGGCGCGGATATCGTGCGCATCCTCCTCGACAGCGCCCGGGATGCCGGGGCCGCCGGTGTCGACGAGGTGTACGGACGCGGCATCCTCGACATCGCCCGCGCCTTCGCGCCGCGCGGGGCGACGAGCCTCGCCGGCTCCGACACGCGGCTCGCCCTCGGCGACAGCACCGGGGTCGCCTCGCCGGCGATGGGCGATGCGCTTGCCCGCGGCGCGCTGAACAGCGTGCTGACGGATGGGTATCGTCGCGCCTACGCCATCGATCTCAGCCGCGGCATGACCGCCGCCGCGCCGGCGCAGCGGCTGCACGCGGCGGTCGGGCAGCACGGCCGCTCCCTGGGCGGCTCCGAGGGGCCGCTGGCGCTGGCAGTGTCGATCGGGGCGCCCGGCGAGGCTCATGGTCCGTCCGTGGCGCCGATGCCGCTGCCGCTCGCGCTCACGGCTCAGGAAGCCGCCGGCGCCCGCGTGCTTGCGGCCACCGCGGCGGCGCGGCTGTCCCGCTCCACCACGCTGGGCCTCGCGGTGGAGGGCAGCGCCGACGCGCTTGTCCGCCATCTCGACGGCCGCGCGCCCATGCCGTTCCGGATGGTCGGGGAGAGCGGCAGCGACAGCGGCTTTGCCCGCACGGACACGGTTGCCGTGGCGCTGCGCAAGGACGTCGGTCCGTGGGCGTGGACAGCCAGCGCGGCGAGCGGAGACGCGTATCTCGGCGGTTACCGACATGGCTGGGACACTCTGTCGCAGCGGCGGGAGCGCCGCCCGGCCACGACCCTGGCACTGGCGCTCGACGGCACGGTCGGCCTCGTCGACCTGTCCGGGTCGCTGACCTGGCTGAGCGAGCGCGAGACGGTGCTCGGCGGCTACTTTCACCCGGCGCTCGGTGTTGCAGGCGCGAACACCGTCTTTGCCGATGCGCGGCTGGCCTTTGCTCCGGCGCGCGGATGGACCCTCGCGGCGGCAACGCGCCACGGGTTCACGGGCACGGGATCGCCCGCCGGCGGCGCCGGCGCGATCAGGAGCCGCGCGCTCACGCTCGACCTTGTGCGGACAGGCGTGCTCCAGACGCACGACATGCTCGGCCTGCGCCTGTCACAGCCGCTGCGGGTCACGTCGGGCGGCCTCGATCTGCTGCTGCCGGTCGACTACGACTACGCCGCTGCCGCTCCGGTGCTGGGGTCGCGGCGCCTGCCGCTGGTGCCGCGCGGACGCGAACTGGCGGGCGAACTGTCGTGGGCCGGCACGCTGTGGCACGGACAGGCAGGCGCCAGCCTGTTCTACCGTCGCCAGCCCGGCCATGTCGCCGCCGCTCCGGATGATGCCGGGCTGCTCCTGAGCTGGAGCCGCTCCTTCTAGGGCAGGCCGGCGCGGCGCGCAAACAGATAGGCGGTGTGGACCAGCGGCCCGACGCGTTCGGACATCTGGCGCGCATGCGCCGACGACGCGGTGCCATCGATCACGCGCTTCTTGATCCCCTGCATGATCCCCGCCAGCCGGAACAGGTTGTAGGCGAAATACCAGTCCATCGGCGGCACCGGATAACCGGTCCGCGCGACATAGCGGTCGACCGCCTCCTCCATGGTCGGGATGCCGAGCGCTGCATGGTCCAGCCCACCGATCCCGGCCCTTCCGTCGGGCGGGTTCACCCAGTTGAGCATGAGGTAGGCGAAGTCGGCCACCGGATCGCCGAGGGTGGACAGCTCCCAGTCGAGAACCGCCGCCACGCGCGGCGCATCGGGAGCGAACAGAAGATTGTCGAGGCGGTAGTCGCCATGCACGATCCCACTGGCGTGCTGCGGCGGCACCGTCTGCGGCAGCCATTCGATCAGCCGGTCCATCTCCGGCAGCGTTTCGGTTTCCGACAAACGGTACTGGGTCGACCAGCGGGCGATCTGCCGCGCGCAGTAGTCTTCCGAGCGGCCGTAGTCGGCGAGACCGATCGGGTCGGCATCCGTCAGATGGAGATCGGCCAGCGTGTCGATCATGGCATGGTAGAGCGCGCGTCGTTCATCGGCGGACGCGCGGGGCATCGCCCCGTTCCACAGGCTGCGTCCGTCGACGAGCTCCATGACGAAGAACTTCGATCCGATCACCGTCGCATCTTCACACAGACCGAACATGCGCGGGACGGGAAAACCCGTCCGGCCCAGCGCCGTCATCACCCTGTATTCGCGATCGACCGCATGCGCGCTCGGCAGGAGCTTGCCGAAGGGCTGTCGGCGCAGCACGTAGCTGCGCCCCGGCGTGTCGATGCGGTAGGTCGGGTTGGACTGGCCGCCCTTGAACTTGGCGAGCGCGACGGGTCCGGCGAACCCTTCCACGTGGTCGCGCAGCCATGCCGTCAGCGCGGCCTCGTCCAGTCGGTCGCGCTCGGGCACGTCGATGATGCCGACCATCTCCTGTTCGTAGTCGATCCCCGCCATCAGCCGAACACCACCACCGAACGGGCCTGATGACCCGCGCGCAGCCGGTCGAAACCCTCGTTCACCTGCGCGAGCGGGATCCGCTCGGCGACGAGGGTGTCGAGGTCGAGCAGTCCGCGCATGTAGAAGTCGACCAGCCGCGGCAGGTCCACCGGAAAGCGGTTCATGCCCATGATGGCGCCCTGAAGCCGCTTGCCGCTGAGCAGATCCATCGCGGACAGCCCCACCTTGCAGTCGAGCGGCATCATGCCGAGGATGGTTGCCGTTCCTCCACGGCGCAGCGCCTTGACCGCAAGGGCCGCCGACTCCGGCCGGCCGACCGCCTCGATGGCATGGTCGACGCCGCCCTTGGTGAGCGCCACGATCTCCTCTGCGGCCGTCGGGGAGAGGGCATCCACTGTGTCAGTTGCCCCCAGCACCTCGGCCAGCGCCCGCTTCTCAGGCTGCGGATCGGCAGCCACGATCCGCCCCGCTCCCGCGATCCTCGCCGCGTTGATGGCGGCGAGCCCGACCCCGCCGCAGCCGATGACCGCCACCGTCTCGCCCGGAACCAGCCGCGCGGCGTTGAACACCGCCCCGGCGCCGGTCGTCACCGCGCAGCCGATCACGGCCGCCCGGTCGAGCGGCATGTCCCGGTCGATGGCGACGCAGGCGTGTTCGTGCACGAGCATCGTTTCCGCCAGCGCCGACAGGTTGAGCATCTGGTGCACCGGACCGTCGCCCCGGCGAAGGCGCGGCGGCTGCTGAGGCGAACGCCGCGTCTCGCCGCCAAGACACAGTGCCATGCGGCCCGTCACGCAGAATTCGCAATGTCCGCAGAAAGCCGACAGGCAGGTGACGACGTGATCGCCGGCCTTCACGGTCCGCACCTCCGAACCGACCTCGAGGACCACGCCCGCCGCCTCGTGGCCCGGCACGCACGGCAGGGCATGGGGATAGGCGCCGTCGATGAAGTGCAGGTCCGAATGGCACAGGCCGCAGGCCGCGGTGCGGATCAGCACCTCCCGCGGACCCGGCTTGTCGACTGTCAGCGTGTCGAGGACAAGCGGCTCCCCCGTCCGCTCCAGAACCGCCGCCCGGCTCATGCGGCGCTCGCGCCCGCGCTGCCGCCGCCGCTGCCGGCCGCAAGGCCCGCACCGACACCGTCATTGCCGTCCGGTCGGGCCGCGTGGCGGGCGAACTCGATCCGCGCAATGGCCCGCGCGTGCACTTCGTCCGGCCCGTCGGCGAGCCGCAGCGTGCGCTGGTGGGCATAGGCGCGCGCGAGGCCGAAATCATCGGAGACACCCCCGCCGCCATGCGCCTGAATGGCATCGTCGATGATCCTGAGCGCCATCACCGGCGCCTGCACCTTGATCATCGCGATTTCCTGCGCGGCCGCCTTGTTGCCGACCTTGTCCATCATGTCGGCCGCTTTCAGGCACAGGAGCCGGGTCATCTCGATGTCGATGCGCGCCCTGGCGACCCGCTCTTCCCACACGGAATGCTTGTAGATCGGCTTCCCGAAAGCCTCGCGCGATTGCAGCCGGCGGCACATCTTCTCCAGCGCCTCTTCCGCGACCCCGATCGTCCGCATGCAGTGGTGGATGCGTCCCGGCCCCAGACGGCCCTGCGCGATCTCGAACCCGCGCCCCTCGCCCAGCAGCATGTTCTCGGCCGGGATCCGCACGTCCCTGAGCTCGATTTCCATGTGCCCATGCGGGGCGTCGTCATAGCCGAACACGGGCAGATGGCGCAGCACGGTCACGCCCGGCGCGTCCAGCGGCATCAGCACCATCGACTGCTGCGCATGGCGGCTGGCGCTGGTGTCGGTCTTGCCCATGAGGATGGCGATCTTGCAGCGCGGGTCGCCGGCTCCGCTCGACCACCACTTGCGGCCGTTGATGACGTATTCGTCGCCGTCCCGCTCGATGCGGCACTCGATGTTGGTCGCATCGGATGAGGCGACCTGAGGCTCGGTCATGAGGAAGGCGGAGCGGATCTCGCCGTTCATCAGCGGACGCAGCCACTTCTCCTTCTGCTCGGCCGTTCCGTAGCGGTGCAGCACTTCCATGTTGCCGGTGTCGGGCGCCGAGCAGTTGAACACTTCGCTGGCGAAGCCGATCCGGCCCATCTCTTCGGCGCACAAGGCATATTCGAGATTGGTCAGCCCCGGCCCGTCGAACTCGAAGCTGTCGTCGACATGCTGGTGGCCGGCGTTGCGCGGCGGCATGAACAGGTTCCAGATGCCCTGCCGCCGTGCCTCCTTCTTCAGATCCTCGACGACCTGGATGACCTTCCACCGTTCGCCCGCGCGGTCCTGCTCGTCATAGACGGGCACGGCGGGACGGACGTGCCGGGTGATGAAGTCGCGCACGCGCCCCTGCCAGTGTTGCTGCCGCTCGGTGGGGTGGAAATCCATGGCTGTGCGTCCTCTCTGTTGTGGGCACGGGATGCCGTGTCCGCGCGCCGGGCGCAACCCGCTCAGGGCACGCCCGGCGTGCTCGCGCCCGGATTGTGCCCCGCGGCGGCGAGCGCCGCCAGCCGCGCCTCGTGATCGGCGCGGTTGATGGGAAACCGCGCCAGCCAGAACGACGTCACCACCGCCAGCACCAGCGACACGGCGGCAAAGACAAGGATCAGGCGATCGATGACGGCGCCGTCGACCGCGCCGGGCACCGCGCCCTCCGGCAGGCCGGCGAAGGCGACGATCAGCCCGGCCGCGAAGATGCCGATCCCGCCGGCGCACTTCTGGATGAACCAGTTGCCGGCGTAGAACGACCCCTCCGCACGCCTTCCGGTCCGCTCCTCGAAGGCCTCGACGATTTCGGCCACCATCGACGACCCGGACAGCAGAACCACCACGCTGGCCCAGTTCGCCACCAGCAGGAAGCCGAAGATCAGGACCGTGGATGCCACACCGCCCGGTTCCGGCCAGAACCCGAGGAGAAACAGCGTGTAGGGCGTAAGCCAGCAGGCCACGCCGAGCAGCACGATCCGCGACGCCGTCACCGCCTTGCCCCAGCGGCGGTGGAGCGGCCCCACGGTGAGAAACACGGCGACGATGCTGGCGAACAGGACGAAGGGCAGGATGTTGAACGCGCCCGGGGTGAACTGCCAGACATAGAGATACAGGTAGTTGATGAGCGCGAAGGTGATGCCCTGGCTCACATAGGCGGCCACCGAGCCGGCGGCGAGGATCACGAAGGCGCGTTCGGAAAACGCCTCGCGGATTTCGGAGAACGCGCCGCGGAAGGAGAACGGGGCGTGCCGATGGGCCGGGTATCCGGCCACCCGCCGGTGCTGCGCCAGCGCCGATCCGAGCACCGAGACCGTGATGAGCGCGCCGCCGAAGATGCCGAACGCGGCATAGCCGTCCGGGTCCAGCATCCCGCCCGACAGGAACACGCCATAGGCGAGCAGGAGCATCAGCAGCCCGCCCGCCCACCCCAGCAGCCCGCGCCAGCGGAACAGGTCGGTCCGTTCGTCATAGTCGCGGGTGAGTTCCGGCACGAGGGCGGCGGAGGGCACCTCGACCATCGACAGCAGCAGCCGCACCGTGACCGCAACCGCCAGCAGCCGCCAGAAGGACGGCTCCTCGCCGGGAAAGGCCCACAGGACCGACCACATGATGCCGAGCGGCACGGCCGCCGCATACATCCACGGCAGGCGCCGGCCCCAGCTTGTGTAGGTGCGGTCGGACAGGTTGCCGAGCAGCGGATCGATGCACGCGTCGATGAACAGCGCCAGCATCAGCGCGAGGCTGACGGTGGCCGCTGGCATGCCGAGCACCTGATTGTAGTAGAGCAGCAGGAACACGGCAAAACCGTTGTCCTTGACGCCGAAGGCCACGGCTCCGAACCCGTTGGCAAGCTTGATCCGGAGGGGGAGCGGCTGCGCCGCGGACGCTGGCGCCGCGCCGCGGCGCGGCGTTCCT
Source organism: Qipengyuania thermophila (assembly GCF_004153605.1). Classification (NCBI taxonomy): domain Bacteria; kingdom Pseudomonadati; phylum Pseudomonadota; class Alphaproteobacteria; order Sphingomonadales; family Erythrobacteraceae; genus Qipengyuania; species Qipengyuania thermophila. The sequence goes on from NZ_SDSI01000001.1 coordinate 93,364, forward strand.
GCCAGCTCCTCATCCCGCACCGCCTGCTCCATGCCGACTCCCGCAGCTTGCCGGTCCAAGCCTAGGGCGCGCCGGAGCACCGTCAATGGCGGGCGCAATGACGCTACGGCATCCGGGCGAAGGCCATCGCGGGGTTGCGGAGCCCTGATGACGCGGCCTAGTGTCTGCCGGCCGCGGGGCGACGCGGCGGGCTGAAGGATGAGGATCATGGCCGACCTGACCCAGTTTCGTGAACAGACCCGCACCTGGCTGCAACAGAACTGTCCGCCCGAGATGCGCGAGCCGGTCCGGTCCGAGGACGACATCTACTGGGGCGGGCGCGACGCCCGCTTCGCCAGCGAGGCGCAGCGGGTCTGGTTCGAGGCGTGCCGCGACAAGGGCTACACCGTTCCGGCCTGGCCCAAGGAGTATGGCGGCGCGGGATTGTCGCCGCCGGAAGCCAAGGTGCTGCGCGAGGAGATGGCCCGCATCGGCGCCCGCCCGCCGCTGTCCTCCTTCGGCATCTGGATGCTCGGACCGGCCCTGCTGCACTTCGGCACCGAGGGACAGAAGCAGCGGTTCCTCCGCGAAATCGCCCGCGGCGAGGTCCGCTGGTGCCAGGGCTATTCGGAACCGGGCAGCGGATCGGACCTCGTCTCCTTGCAGACGTCCGGCGAGGACCGGGGCGACCACTGGCTCGTCAACGGCCAGAAGGTGTGGACCTCCTACGCGGACAAGTGCGACTGGATCTTCTGCCTCGTACGCACGGATCGGGAGAACAAGTATCGCGGCATCACCTTCATGCTGTTCGACATGACGACGCCCGGCGTGTCGACCAAGCCGATCAAGCTCATCAGCGGATCGAGCCCTTTCTGCGAGACGTTCTTCGACGACGTGAAGGTGCCCAAAAGCTACGGCGAGGACATCCCCGCGCAGGTGGGCGAGGTCAATCGCGGCTGGGACGTGGCCAAATACCTTCTCGGCCACGAGCGCGAGATGATCTCGGGCGCGGACAGTTCCGAGCGCACCGCAGGAATAGGGGCCGCGATGAAGCGGGTGGCCGAGGGCGGCGGCGGCAGTCTCGACCCGCTGCTGAGGGCCGAGCTTGCCCAGTTCGACGTCGACGCGCTTGCCTACGCGTGCATGGGCGAGAAGTTTCTCGACGAGGTCAAGGTCGGCAAGGCCCACCCGGCGCAGCCGAACATGATGAAGTACGCCGGAACGGAACTGAACAAGCGGCGCCACGAGCTGATGATGGCGGTCGGAGGCTCGCGCGCGCTGGAATGGGACAGCGAGGAAACCGCGGGCGGCAAGCCGGCGCGTGACTGGCTGCGGACCAAGGCCAACAGCATCGAGGGCGGCACCAGCGAGATCATGCTGAACGTCGTCGCCAAGCGCATCCTCGACCTGCCGGGCGGTTAAGGGGCGCCGCCGGCGCGATCACAGCAGAGGACGAGTGCGCATCGGCCGACGATCGGCTGATGACGGAAGGGACAAGAGGATGCCGCTTTACCACACCGACGACCAGCAGATGCTGCACGACACCGTTGCGCCGTTCATGGCGGAGGAAGGCGGCATTGCCCGGCAGCTGCGGCACTGGCGCGACCGCGACTGCCCCGACGGGTTCGGGCATGCGCTGTGGCGGCAGTTCGCGGAGATGGGGTTCACCGGCATCCTCGTCGCGGAAGAGGACGGCGGTCTTGGCATGGGCCATGTCGAGGCGGGCATCCTCCTCGAGGAGGTCGGCCGCAACCTCACGCCCTCGCCCTTCCTCGCCACCTCCGTGCTGGTCGCCAGCGCGCTGCGCCATGGCAGCGACGATGTGCGCGGGCGCTGGCTGCCCGGCCTGCTTTCGGGCGAGACCGTCTACTCCGCCGCGATCGACGAGGGGCCGAAACACCGCCCCGAGCGCATCGCCTGCCGCGCCGAGCGTTCGGGCAACGGATTCCGCCTGACGGGTCAGAAGGACTTCGTGCTGCACGGGGCGAGCGCCGACATGATCGTGGTCGCGGCGCGCACCTCCGGCGAGGACGGTGAAACCGACGGCATCACCCTGTTCGCCGTCCCGCGCGATGCCAACGGAATGCAGCACCAGCCGGTGCGGCTGGTCGACAGTTCGGTGGCGACACACACCCGCTTCGACGGCGTGGAACTCGACGGCGACGCGGTGATCGGCGAAGTCGACGGCGGCCGGGTGGTGCTCGACGCCATGCTCCGTGCCGGGCGTGTCGGCGCAGCGGCCGAAGGGGTGGGCGTCGCGCGCGGCGCCATGGACATGACGGTCGGCTATCTCAAGCAGCGCAAGCAGTTCGGCCGGTTCATCGGCGAGTTCCAGGCCCTGCAGCACCGGGCGGCGCATCTCTATGCGGAGGTGGAGATCGCCAGGGCGGCAGTGATGAAAGCGGCGCAGTTGCTCGATGCCGGCGCCGAGCAGGCCGACCTGATGACAAGCGTCGCCAAGGCCAAGGTTGCCAAGGCGGCGCGGTTGGCGGTTCAGGAGGGCGTGCAGATGCATGGCGGCATCGGCATGACCGATGAATACGACATCGGCTTCTACATGAAGCGTGACCGGGCGCTGGCGGAGTTCCTGGGCGACGAGCACTATCATGCCGGACGGGTCGCGGCGCTGAGCGGATACTGATCCGCCGGGCGGATGCAGGTCCCCAGGCGCGGCTCGACGCACGGCGGCTGACTGGCTGAGAACAAGCGGAGTTCACCTCAATGAACCTTACAGACCTTTTCTCCCTCGACGGCCGGGTGGCGCTCGTCACCGGCGGATCGCGCGGCATCGGGCGGATGATCGTCGAAGGCCTGCTCGCCGCGGGCGCGGCGTGGGTCTACATCGTCGCCCGCAAGGCGGAGCAGGTGGAGGAAACCGTCGACGCGCTGGGCGGCAAGGTGATCGGCCTTGTCGGCGATCTCAGCCAGATGGACGGCATCCAGCGGCTCGCGGACGAGCTGGCCGCGCGCGAGGACCGGCTCGATCTGCTCGTCAACAATGCAGGCGCGGCGTGGGGCGCGGAGTTCGAGGAATTTCCGGAGGCCGGCTGGGACCGGACGATGGACCTGAACCTCAAGACGCCCTTCTTCCTGACGCAGAAGCTCTACCCGCTGCTGAAAGCCGCCGCCTCGCCCGACCGCCCGGCCAAGGTGCTCATGATCGCGTCGATTGACGGGATGAAGAGCAATCCGTGGGAAACCTATCCCTATCAGGCGTCGAAGGCGGGCCTCATCCACCTCACCCGCCGGATGGCCGCGCGGCTGATCCGCGACAACATCGTCGTCAACGGCATCGGTCCCGGAGCGTTTCCGTCCGCCATGAACCGCGCCGCCCGCGACAACGAGGAGATGGTCAGCCGCGGCATTCCGGCGCGCCGGGTCGGCGTGACCGAGGACATGGCGGCGGGCGCGATCTACCTGCTCAGCCGCGCGGGCGACTATGTGGTAGGCACGACGATCCCCATCGACGGCGGGGTCGTGAACGCGAATGTCGGGGCTGGAAACTTCGTCGATCCGTCGGGGCGGTGAGAGGACAGGGGGCCGATGGATACGGCCCTCACCCCATCAGGCCGCGCACGAAATCGACCAGCCCGGTCTGCCGCGCCCGCCTGAGCCGCTCCGCCTTCAGGATGCCGTGCACGGCGGCAAAGCACCGGTCGAAGTCGTCGTTGACGACCACGTAGTCATAGCCGTCCCAGTGGCTGATCTCAGAGCGGGCGCGGGCCATGCGGTACTGGACCACGTCCTCGCTGTCCGATCCGCGTGAGCGGAGCCGTTCCTCCAGCGCCGCGATCGAGGGGGGCAGGAGGAACACGCGGACGACGTCCACCTCCATCCTCTGATAGAGTTGCTGCGTTCCCTGCCAGTCGATGTCGAACAGGAAGTCCTGTCCCGCCTTCAGCCCGGCCTTGATCTGCGCCTTGGGCGTGCCGTACAGGTGGCCGAACACCTCCGCCCATTCGAGCAGTTCGCCATCGTCGACCATGCGGCGGAACGCCGCTTCCGTGACGAAGTGGTAGTCGCGCCCGTCGACCTCGCCCGGTCGCGGCTGCCGGGTCGTGACGGACACCGACAGGCGGATGTCGCTGTCATTCTCCAGCAGGCTGCGCGCAACGGTGGTCTTGCCCGCGCCGGAGGGCGAGGAGAGGATGAACATCAGGCCGCGGCGCTGAAGCTGGTCACGACTGGCGGGCACGCTGTCAGGAGGCATAGCCGCTGTTGGCGCAAACCGGCCGCCTTGCGCAAGGGGCCGCTGGCAGCGCGCCCCCCGTGTTCAATCGGCCATGCTGGCCAGGGTGTCTTCACCCTCCCGCTGCGCCTTGGCTTTGCCCTTCCGCCGGGCCTGGCTCCGTTCGTACAGCGCCTTGGCCAGCAGCGTGCCGCCGACCAGCGCCGCGCCCGGCACCGACCGGGTCGCGACCCGGCTCGCCCCCGCCAGCGCCAGCGTGCGCAGGATCGACTTCTTCTCCACGATCCGCTTGGCCTGCGTGTCGTCATACCGGTTCTGCAGGACCGACTTGTGCACGGTGTTGCGCATCAGCTGCGAGATGCCGCGCATCGCGATGTCGGCCATGAACATGTTGGTGGCCGGATTGGGCGACAGCCCGAGCGTTCCCGGCCCGTCGCTGCGCGCCAGCGGCTTCGTCAGGCGGCTGAGCTGGCGCCCCGCCATGTCGGTGACATGCTCGTCCCGCTCGTCGCTTGCGCCGGCGGCTCCCCGCCGTCCGCCCTTGCGCCCGTGCTGCCCGGTGGCGTTCCTCGTCATCACGTCATCCCATGCACCTTGGCCGGGAGAGTGTTCGCGCCCGGCGCCTACTTCTTGCGGCCGAAATCGACCGTGACGACGTTCGAGCCGTCCTCGCCCTGTTCAACCGTGGGCGCGGAGGCCGGTTCCCCCCCGTCATTGACGCTGTCGGAGGCGCCGTGAGGTTCGGGATCGGCGGCGACGGCCTGGAAATGCAGCCCGAAATCGACCGCAGGATCGACGAACTGGGTCACCGCCGCGAAGGGAATGGTGAGCTTGGCCGGACGCTGGTTGAAGGACAGGCCGACGCTGAAGCCCAGCTCGTCCACCGTGAGATCCCAGAACTTGTTCTGCAGGACGATCGTCATTTCGTCCGGGAACCGCTCGCGCAGATGCGGCGGGATGTCCACACCGGGAGCGCCCGATTTGAAGGTGATGTAGAAGTGGTGCGCACCCGGCAGCACGCCGCCGCTGTCCTCCACGATCGACAGAACCCGGCCGACCACGGCGCGCAGCGCCTCCTGCACGATCGTGTCGTAAGGGATCAGGCTGTCGCGTGGCTCCTCGCTCATGGATGTGTCGTGACCTGCCCGCCGCCCCCGGTCAAGCACGAATGCAGCGCTTGGATTGCCGCACGCAGCCGTTATAGCCCCACCCATCATGCGCAGCGCCACCATCTCCCGCCACACCGCCGAAACCCGCATCGAGGTCGCGGTCGATCTTGACGGAACGGGCCGCTACGACGTGGCCACCGGGATCGGCTTTCTCGATCACATGGTGGAGCAGGTCGCCAAGCACTCGCTCATCGACATCACCATGAAGGTGGAAGGCGACCTTCACGTTGACCAGCACCACACGACCGAGGACAGCGCCTTGGCGCTCGGGCAGGCGCTGCTCAAGGCGCTCGGCGACAAGGCCGGGATCGGGCGGTACGGCCACGCCTATTCGCCGATGGACGAGACGCTGGCGCGGGTGGCGCTGGACCTCTCGGGGCGCTCCTACCTCGTCTGGCGCGCCGGCTTCACCCAGGCCAAGCTGGGCGAATGGGACACGGAACTGATCGAGCACTGGTTCCACTCCATCGCGCAGACGGCGGGCATCACCCTGCATGTGGAGGTGCTGTACGGCACCAACAACCACCACGTCTGCGAGGCAATCTACAAGGGGTTTGCCCGCGCGCTGCGCCAGGCGGTCGAAAAGGACCGCCGCAAGGGCGAGGCGGTGCCGTCCACCAAGGGACAGCTCGGTGGCTGACAACGCCGCGGTCTGCCTCGTCGACTACGGCGGCGGCAACCTTCATTCTGTCGTCAACGCGTTGCGGGTTGCGGGGGCGACGGTCACGGTGAGCGCCGACGCGGATGTGATCGCCAGGGCCGACCGGATCGTCCTGCCCGGTGTCGGCGCCTTTGCCGCCTGCGCCGCCGGCCTGCGCGCGGCAGACGGGGTCATCGAGGCGCTGCACCACCGGGTGCGCGGCGGCGGGGTGCCGTTTCTCGGCGTCTGCGTCGGCATGCAACTGCTCGCCACGACGGGAGAAGAACACGGCGAAAGCGCCGGGCTGGACTGGATCCCGGGGACCGTGCGCCGGATCGATCCCGCGGATCCGACGGTCAAGGTGCCGCACATGGGCTGGAACGATGTCGTGCCGATGCCGCACCCCGGCCCCGCCGAACTGCTCGTCGACGGGGAGGCGTACTTCCTGCACTCCTATGCCTTTCATCCGGTGAGCGGCCGCGACATCGCCGCGATGACCGACCATGGCGGCGGGCTGGTGGCGGCCGTGGGACGCGACAACATGCTCGGGGTGCAGTTCCATCCTGAGAAGAGCCAGCGCTACGGCATCGGCCTGCTCGAGCGGTTTCTGGAGTGGCGACCATGATCGTGTTTCCGGCCATCGACCTCAAGGATGGTCAGGTCGTGCGCCTGTCCGAAGGCGACATGGCCCGCGCGACGGTCTATGGCGGCGATCCGGCCGCGCAGGCTCGCGCCTTTGCGGAAGCGGGCGCGCAGCATCTCCACGTGGTCGATCTCGACGGGGCGTTCGCCGGAGAGAGCCGCAACGCTGCCGCGGTGGAGGCCATCATCGACGCCTTTCCCGGCCACGTGCAGCTTGGCGGAGGCATCCGCAACGCGCAGGCGGTGGAACGGTGGTTCTCGGCGGGCGTGTCGCGGGTCGTGATCGGCTCCGCAGCCCTGAGCGACCCGCCGTTCGTGCGGGACATGGCCCGCACGTGGGAGAACGGCATCGTGGTGGCGGTGGACGCGCGTGACGGGATGGTGGCGACACACGGCTGGGCCGACGTGTCGGACGTCCCCGTCGCCGACATGGCGCGGTGGTTCGAGGACGCCGGCGTTGCGGCGCTGCTGTTCACCGACATCGGCCGCGACGGGCTGCTGAAAGGGGTCAACGTCGATGCAACGGTGGAACTGGCCCGCGCGGTCAGCCTTCCCGTAATCGCCAGCGGCGGAGTGAAGGGGCTGGACGACATCTACCTCCTTTCCCTGCACGCGGCCGACGGCATCGAGGGGGTGATCACGGGCCGCGCGCTGTATGACGGCCGTCTGGATCTCGGCGCCGCGCTGGCGTTGGCCGGGCGCGCGTCATGACGGTCCGCATCCGCGTCATCCCCTGTCTCGATGTGGCGGACGGCCGCGTGGTGAAGGGCGTCAACTTCGTCGAGCTGCGCGACGCGGGCGATCCGGTCGAGCAGGCGCGCGCCTATGACCAGGCCGGCGCCGACGAACTGTGCTTCCTCGACATCTCGGCCAGCCACGAGGGGCGCGGCACGCTGCTCGACGTGGTGCGGCGCACGGCCGAGGTCTGCTTCATGCCGCTGACCGTAGGCGGCGGCGTGCGGACGGTGGAGGATGCGCGGGCGCTGCTGCTGGCTGGCGCCGACAAGGTGGCGGTCAACTCCGCCGCCGTTGCCGACCCCGATCTCGTCGCCCGGCTGGCCGACCGTTTCGGCAGCCAGTGCGTCGTCGCCAGCATCGACGCCCGCGCCGTGACCAGCGGCGACGCGCGCGGATGGGAAGTGTTCACGCATGGGGGGCGCCGGGCCACGGGTCTCGACGCGGTCGAGCACGCGCGCCGGCTTGCCGATCTGGGCGCGGGGGAGCTGCTGGTGACCTCGATGGATGGCGACGGGACGCGTGAGGGCTACGACCTCGAACTCACGCGTGCCGTGGCCGACGCGGTGCCGGTGCCGGTCGTGGCCAGCGGCGGCGCGGGAACCCTGCAGCACCTGGTCGACGGCGTCACGAAGGGACACGCCAGCGCCGTGCTGGCCGCCTCGATCTTCCACTGGGGCCAGCACACCGTGCGCGAGGCGCATGCCGCCCTGCGTGCGGCCGGATTGCCGGCCCGTGGCTGATCCCCGCATTCTCTCGCGGCTCGAGGCCGCCATCGCGCGGCGCCGCGCGGCGGACGATGCGCAAAGCTACGTGGCGGCGCTGCACCGGCGCGGGCTTCCGGTGATCGCCCGCAAGCTGGGCGAGGAAGCGGTGGAGACGGTCGTCGCCGCGCTGTCGGGCAGCCACGAGGAGACGGTCGGCGAGGCGGCCGACCTGATCTTCCATCTCCTCATCCTGCTGTCCGCCCGGGAGGTGCCGTTCGACGCCGTGCTCAATGAACTGGCCCGGCGGGAGGGTGTCTCCGGGCTGGAGGAGAAAGCCATGCGGAGTGAACGCGATGCCGATTGATGCGACGCAACCCTATGACCACGGCAACATCTTTGCCCGGATCCTGCGCGGGGAGCTGCCGGCGCGGATCGTGCACGAGGACGAATGGGCCATTGCCTTTCACGACATAAACCCCCAGGCGCCCGTGCACATTCTTGTCGTGCCGCGCGGCCCCTATGTCAGCTGGGACGATTTCTCCGCGCGGGCGGACGCCGAGGAGATCGCCGGCTTCATCCGCGCCGTAGGAGCGGTGGCGCGGGCGCACGGGCTCGTCGCGCCCGGCTACCGCCTGCTGGCGAATGTCGGCGGGCATGGCGGACAGGAGGTTCCGCACCTCCACGTGCACCTGTTCGGTGGCGCTCCGCTCGGCCCCATGCTCGCGCGATAGGGCATCGGCCATGCGCGGCGTGGCCGGGTTGCCCCCGGCTGCTGCCCTCGGCTAGGGGTGGGCCGCACATGCACACCCATTCCGCGCCACCGCCTGCACCCGCCCTCCCCGACGGCGTCATCGACGGCGACCGGCATCTGTATGCCGTGCGCGTCTACTACGAGGATACGGATCTGTCCGGGGTGGCCTACCACGCCAACTACCTGCGCTGGTTCGAGCGGGCCCGGTCCGACCTGCTGCGCCGCCTGGGCATCGACCAACGCGCGGCAGTCGAAGCCGGCGAAGGGGCATGGGCGGTCGCCGACCTCGGCCTGCGTTTCCTCAGCCCCGCCCGGCTCGACGACGACGTGCTGATCGTCACCCGCTGCACCGAACTGCGCGCCGCCAGCTGCCGCATGGCGCAGCAGGCCTTTATCGGCGAGACGCTGTGCGCGGACGCGACCCTGCGCGTCGGCTTCGTCTCGCCGAGCGGCCGCCCGCGGCGTCAGCCGGCGGACTGGCATGCCCGCTTCACCGCTTTTGTCACCGCCCAGCCTGCGAGGCCCTGATCCCAGCATGTTTGACCGTTTCCTTCTCACCGCGGCGCCGACGAGCCTCGACCCGCTCGAACTGTTTCTCCAGGCCGACATCGTCGTAAAGCTCGTCATGATCGGGCTGGTGGTGGCGAGCATCTGGGTCTGGGGCATCATCGTCGCTTTCGTCCTGCGCATGCGTCGCCTGCGAGCCGACAGCACGCGGTTCGAGCACGATTTCTGGCGCACCGGCGATTTCGAGACTGTCCAGTCGGCCCGGCGCCGGCGCGACATCCCGCCCGCACGGGTGGCCGAGGCGGCGATTGCGGAACTGCGCCAGTCGGTGAAGGCGGGCGCCGTCGATCAGGTCGCCGCCCGCGAACGGATCGCCACGGCGATGGACAACCAGATTGCCGAGGAAGCCGATGCCCTGTCGCAGCGGCTCACCTTTCTCGCCAGCGTCGGGGCGGTGGCGCCGTTCGTGGGGCTGTTCGGAACCGTCTGGGGCATCATGAACAGCTTCTTCCAGATCGGGGCCCAGGAATCGTCCTCGCTGGCGGTCGTGGCGCCCGGCATTTCCGAAGCGCTGTTCGCCACCGCGATCGGCTTGTTCGCCGCCATCCCGGCTGTTGTCGCCTACAACCGGTTCTCCGACCAGGTGAACCGGTTCGAGGCCCGGTTGCAGCGCTTCGCCGGCCGACTGCATGCCAGCCTCAGCCGCGAGCTGGAGCAGGAGGCCGCCTGATGGGGATGAGCCTTGGCACCACCCGCCGCAAGGGCGCCCGCGGCGGCCGCGCGCCGATGGCCGAGATCAACGTCACTCCCTTCGTCGACGTCATGCTGGTGCTGCTCATCATCTTCATGGTGACGGCGCCGCTGCTGACGGCCGGGGTTGCGGTGGATCTGCCCGACAGCCGGGCCGCGGCGCTGCCTCAGGACCGGGAACAGGTGACCATCTCCATGACCTCCGACGGGACGATCTACCTCGACGACACCGTCGTGCCCGCCGGTGAGCTGGCGGAACGCCTGTCGGCGCTCGCGCCCGTCCAGTCATCCGGCTCCGCTCCGGCCGTGACGCTGCGCGCCGACCGTACCCTGCCCTATGGCAACGTGATGGCCGTGATGGGCGAGCTGAACCGGGCGGGCCTGAACTCCATTTCGCTGGTCACAAACAGTTCAGTCAGCGCGCCCTAGCGTCGAGCCCTGCCATGCCGAGAGCCGTCGCCAGCACGATCCCGAGCCACTCCGGTGAAGAGCGCGTCGGTCTGATCGTTGCCGCCGCGCTGCATGCCGGGCTGCTCGCCTTTCTCCTCACTCGTCCCGCGCCGGCTCCCACGCCGATGCCGCGCGAAGAAAGGATGGTCGTCAACCTGTCGCCGGATGTCGGCCGGTCGGACACGGCGCCCGATCCGGTGCCGGCGAGCCGGGCCGCGGTGGCCCCGCAGCTGGACACCGAAACGGCCGCTCCTCTCCCCGAGCCGCTGCCTGCCCCGGTGCCGCCCGCCGCTCCGCCTGCACCTCCGCAGCCCGCCATCGCGGAGCCGGTGCCGCGGCCCGTCGCATCGCCACCGCCTCGTCCGCAACCGCAGCCCCAGCCGCAACCTCAGGCGCGCGCCCAGCCCCAGCCCCAGCCCCGGCAACAGGCGCCCGCGCCGGCTCGTCCTGCGCCGGCACCCGCAGCCCAGGCACCTGCCCCGCCCGCAACCCGGGCCGCAGCCCCCACCGCGCGCCAGAACACCGCTCCGGCAGCCCCGTCCGCGCCCGCCGCCCGCCCCGCACCCGCGCAGCGTCAGGCGGCGAGCCGCATCGGCAGCGATTTCCTTGCCGGCATGGGCAGCGCGGACACCAACGAGACGCGCGCACCCGCCACGCGCGCCGGCGCACGCTCGCAAGCGTCGATCATCTCGGCGCTCACCCGCCAGATCAAGCCGCACTGGAGTGCGCCCCAGGGCGTGGACGCGGAACGGCTCGTCACCATCCTCGCCTTCACGCTGAACGAGGATGGCAGCCTTGCCGGACGGCCGCGGGTGGTCAGCCAGTCCGGCGTGACCGAGGCGAACGCCGCGCAGCGGGCGCTGCACGCGGAACGCGCCATCCGCGCCGTGCAACTGGCGGCGCCCTTCGACCTCCCGCGGGAGGATTACAGCGCCTGGCGGAACATCACCGGCGCCCGTTTCGACAGGAACCTATCGCAATGATGAAAGCCCTTGGCAAAGCCGCGCTGCTGCTTTCCGCAGCCCTGACCCTTCCCGTCCTCGCCCAAGCGCAGGATCTTGGCCAGCGTCTCCCGCCGGAAGGCGGCGTCGACCGCGTTCCGGTGCAGGGATCGTCCAGTCCGCAGGCGGACGGGCTGACGTTCACCGTCACCGACGAGAACGAGTGGCAGGATCTCTCCATCGCCATTCCGGCCTTCGCGACCGACCGCGACCAGCCGACCCCTGCCAACGCCCAGGGCACCGCCGCCCTTGGTCGGGCGATCGGGCAGGTCATCTACAACAATCTGCGCAACAACGGCCTGTTCCGCCCCGTCGGCCCGGACGCGCTGCCGCAGACCGGCTTCGCCCAGGTCACCGCGCCGACCTACAGCGTCTGGAGCGCCCGCGGCAACGAGATGCTGCTGCAAGGCTTCGTCCGGGCAGGTGCCGACAACCGGCTGACGATCGGCTGCTACCTCTACGACGTGGCGCTGCGGCAGGAGGTCGCGCGCGAAGGCTGGGTCGTCCAGCCGGGCGAATGGCGGCGGGCCGCGCACAAGTGCGCCGATCTCGTGTATTCGCGCCTCACGGGCGAAAACCCGTTCTTCGACAGCCGCATCGCCTACATCGCCGAGACCGGACCCAAGGACAACCGGGTCAAGCGCCTGGCGATCATGGATTCGGACGGCGCCAACCACCGCTTCATCACCAACGGCCGCTCGACCGCGCTCACCCCGCGCTTCTCGCCCGACTATTCCAAGCTGCTCTACCTGTCCTACGTCGACGGCAATCCGCGCATCTACGTCTATGACGTGGGCACCGGCACGCAGCGGCTGGTGGTGGAGAACCGCAATCCCACCATCGCGCCGCGGTGGTCGCCCGACGGCCGCTACATCATGTTTTCGATGGCGGTGGCCGGCAACACCGACATCTACCGGGTGCCGGCAGCCGGAGGTCCGGTGGAGCGGCTGACCGACGCGCCTGGCATCGACGTGGGCGGGTCGTACTCGCCCGACGGGCGAAGCATCGTGTTCGAATCCGACCGGTCCGGGTCGCAGCAGATCTACATCATGAACGCGGACGGCTCGAACCAGCGGCGCATCTCGTTTCACGGCGGACGCGCGGCCACCCCGGAGTGGAGCCCGCGCGGCGACCAGATCGCCTTCACCCACATCGCCGGCAATTTCCGCATCGCCACGATGACGCCTGATGGCCGCAACCTGCGCCATCTCACCAACAGCTGGCAGGACGAGGCGCCGACATGGTCGCCGAACGGTCGCATCATCCAGTTCTTCCGGACCGAGCGCGGGTCCGGCCGCACGGCATTGTGGCAGGTCGATCTCACCGGCCGCAACGAGCGGCAGCTGCCGACGCCGGTGGACGGGTCGGACCCTGCATGGGGACCGATCCTGCCGTGAACCGTTCCAATCCTGCGCCGCGGCGCACATCATCCACAACTGGGGAAGGATCGACATGCTGAAATCACACCATCTGGTCATGGCCCTGGCGGCGGGCACCCTGGTGCTTGGCGGATGCCGCAGCCGCGCGCCCGAGGAACTGCCACCCACGCCCGTTCCGCCCTCCACGGCGCCCGGCACCGGCGTCGGCACCGGCACCGGCGGCGCGGCGCAGCCCGGGACCCAGGCGCATTTCGAGCAGACAGTGGGCGGCCAGACGGTGATCTACTTCGACACCGACCGGTACAACATCGACTCCGCCGACCAGGCGGCCCTGCAGGCGCAGGCGCAATACCTGCGGCAGTTCCCGAACGTCACGGTCACGATCGAGGGTCATGCCGACGAGCGCGGCACGCGCGAATACAACCTCGCGCTCGGAGAACGCCGGGCGAACGCGGCGCGCAACTATCTGGTCGGCCTGGGGATCGCCGACAGCCGCATCCGCACGGTCAGCTACGGCAAGGAGCGGCCGGTAGCGCTCGGCTCCACCGAGGCTGCCTGGGCGCAGAACCGGCGCGCCGTCACCGTCGTCATCAATTGAACGGACGGGGCCGCACCGCCACGGGTGCGGCCCGCCTTTCGGCAGCAGTGGAACGGCTGGTCTTGAACATGCGCGGGTCCTATGCTGCGCCGATGCCGTTCCGGTGCATCTCGTGAGCAGTTCACGTCGATCCCTCGACTGGGGATTTCCTCGCTGGCGCGGCTACGGCAGCTCTCGCGAAGCGGCACAGGTGCGTCTCTGCGACCGGCACGGGTGCGAGGAACCGGGCGATTGCCCCGCACCCAAGGCGCCCAACAGCACGGAGCGGTGGCATTTCTGCCGCCGGCACGCCGCCGAATACAACAGCCGCTGGGACTACTTCGCCGGTCTCGAGGCGGAGGAACGCGAACAGCGCGTCCGCTCTGAACGGCACACGGCCGACGGCTATGCGCGGGCGCAGCACTACGGCTGGGCAAGCGATGGCGACGGCTCGCGCTCGGCCGACGAGATGCGGGCGCTCGGTGTGCTCGGCCTCGACGCCGACGCCGACATGGCCGCCGTCAAGCGGGCGTGGCGCGAACGCGCCAAGCTCGTCCATCCCGATGTCCGCCCCGACGACGCCGACGCGGCGCAGCAGTTCCGCCGGCTCCAGCTCGCCTACGAGGTTCTGAAGGCGGCCGAAGAACGGCGGACGTGGCGCGGCTGATCCCCGGGGGACGCAGCCACGCGCGGCGGCCGCCAAGGTATCGCTGGTTGACTTTCCGGCTCCACACGCCCACATGGCCCGCAGACGGGACGCTTTGGCAGCGTGAAACGGCGGCGAAGAGGCCGCGAGCTGCGCCCCGTCATGTCCAAGAGCTTCCCTTTTCACGCGGGTCGTTCCGAACCCGCTTCGCGCGTGGCTCGGCCTCGTGCGTCGCCGCACATGAAAGCGACACCAAATCCAATGTCATTTGAACTGCTCGGGCTGTCCCAGCCCGTTCTCCAGGCGCTCAGCGAAAAAGGCTACACGGCGCCCACGCCCATCCAGGAACAGGCGATCCCGCTGGTCCTGCAAGGCCGCGACCTGATGGGCATCGCCCAGACCGGCACCGGCAAAACGGCCGCCTTCACCCTTCCCTCCATCGACCGGCTGCGCGCGGCCGAAAGAGGGACGCCGCGCCGCTCGTGCAGGATGCTGGTGCTCGCTCCGACACGCGAGCTGGCGGGCCAGATTGCCGATGCCGCGCGCGATTACGGCGCCTTGTCAGGGCTCTCCACCGCGGTCATCGTCGGCGGCACGTCCGTCAACCGCGACCGTCAGAAGATGGCGCGCGGTGTCGACATTCTGGTCGCAACGCCCGGACGCCTTGTCGACCTGCTCGATCAGGGCGCGATGACGCTGAACCATGTGGAGATCCTCGTGCTCGACGAGGCCGACCAGATGCTGGACCTCGGCTTCATCCACGCGCTGAGGAAGATCGTCGGCCTGCTGCCGCAGAAGCGGCAGACGCTGCTGTTCTCGGCCACCATGCCCAAGGCCATCAAGGATCTGGCGGCGCGGTATCTGCGCGAGCCGGCGCATGTCTCGGTGACGCCGGCGGCGACGACTGCCGAACGGGTGACGCAGTATGTCTGCCATGTCAGCCAGCCGGAAAAGCAGGCGCTGCTCACCCTTTCGCTGAGCAAGGGGCTGGCATCGGACGAGATCGACCGCGCGCTGGTGTTCACACGAACCAAGCATGGCGCCGACCGGGTGGTGCGCCATCTCGACAAGGCCGGCATCCGCGCCAACGCCATTCACGGCAACAAGAGCCAGCCGCAGCGCGAACGGGCTCTGGACGAGTTTCGCCAAGGCCGCGTCCGCGTGCTGGTGGCGACCGACATCGCCGCGCGCGGCATCGACATTCCGGGCGTGAGCCACGTGTTCAACTTCGAGCTGCCGAACGTGGCCGAACAGTATGTCCACCGCATCGGCCGCACCGCGCGGGCGGGCCGCGACGGCTCGGCCATCGCCTTCTGCGCGCCGGACGAGAAGGCGTATCTGAAGGACATCGAGAAGCTGACCCGCCAGACCTTGCAGCCGATCCCCTTGCCGCCGTCCTTCCGCGCGGCGGTGGAGCAGCTCGGGAGAATGCCGGAAGAGCCTTCGCGGCAGGTGCACAGCCGGCCCGAGCCGCGCCTGAAGGTCCAGGCGAAGCCGGCACCGCACCGCGGCGCGCGGCCGCCGCAGGGCGGCGAGCGCGGACGGGCGGGTCGCGGCGGAGGCCGGCGATCGAGCGGCGGAGCGCGGGCGGCGCGCTAGCGAGCGGAGCGCTTTCTCTCTTGCCGGGGAGAGAGAAAGCGGTTCCCGTCAGACTGCGCCGAGCGCCTGTTCGAAGTCCGCAATCAGGTCGTCCGCATCCTCGATCCCCACGCTGATCCGCACGAGGTTGTCGGAGATCCCCAGTTCCGTCCGCCGCCCCTGAGGCACGGACAGGTGGGTCATTGACGCCGGGTGGCTCGCCAGGGTTTCCGTGCCGCCGAGGCTCACCGCGAGCTTGGCCACCTTCAGCGCGTCGAGGAAACGGAAGCATTCCTCCTCCCCGCCCTTCAGGAACACGGAAAAGGTCGAGCCGGCGCCGAGGCAATGGCGTTCGTAGATGTCCTGCTGGCGCGGATCGCTGATGAAGCCGAGATAGCCCAACCCCTCCACCTTCGGGTGGTCGCGCAGGTAAGCGCAGACCTTGGCGGCGTTCTCGCCTGCGCGCGTCATGCGCAGTTCCACCGTCTCGAGGCTGCGCAGCAGCATCCAGGCGGTGTTCGGGTCGGCAATGCCGCCCATCGTGTTGCGCAGGGAGCGGACCGGGTTCATCCACTTCTTCGCCCCCGCCACACTTCCCGCAACGAGGTCGCTGTGACCGCCGACATATTTGGTCAGCGAATAGGCGACGATGTCGGCCCCGTGCTCCAGCGGCCGCTGCCACAAGGGGCCGAGAAAGGTGTTGTCGATCGCGATCGGAGGGCCGTCCGCGCCGAACGCCGCGTCGCGCGCATCGCGCACCGCCTGCACATCGACCAGCGCATTGGTCGGGTTGCCGGGCGACTCAAGGTAGATCATCGCCACCTTGCCTCCCTGCTCGGACGCCATCTCGGTCGCGCGGGCAAGGATGTTGTCGAGTTCGTCGCGGGTCGCGCCGGCGGGGAAATCGACATAGGAGACGCCGAACCGGCTCAGCGTCTTGGCGACGAACCCTTCGGATGCGGCGTAGAGCGGCCCGGAGTGGACGATCACGTCGCCGGCCGAACAATAGGCCATCATCAGGATGCAGATCGCGGTCATCCCGGAGGAAAAGCACAGCGCGTCCTCGGCCCCGTCCCAGATGGCCAGGCGGTCCTCCAGAATTTCCTGGTTCGGCCCGTTGAAACGCGAATAGACGAGGCCCTCCGCCCCGCCCTCGCGGATGCCGGTGATCCCCTCGAAATGCCGCTTGCCCGCCGCCGCGGATTCGAAGGCGAAGGTGGAGGTGAGAAAGACCGGCGGTTTCAGCGATCCTTCCGACAGCACCGGATCGTAGCCATAGCCCATCATCAGCGTCGCAGGCTTGAGCCTCCGGCCATTGAGGCTCGTCACCTCCGGCTTGGGCTTGCGCCGGGGGAGCGGATTGCCGGACGAATCGAGTGCATCGGGCATGAAAAAACCTTCCTTGGTCGTGTGGCCCCCAGGAAGGCGGGGGCAGGTCGTGCCGGAGGGGCGCTGGCGATCCTAACCTCCGCAGGACCGCATCTCCGCCACCAGCAGCATGGGAGGCGACGATTAACGGGGGCACGCGGCGCTTTCAATCTCCGGCCCGCCCGACCTCGGCACGACGTCGCGCGGGTTCAGGGGCGTGCAAGCTCCCCTCGGTCAGGATTCGGAACATGATCCGCCTGCCTGCCGCCCCGTGCCTGCTCGCCGCTCTCCCCGTTGCGTTTGTCGCGCAGGCGCAGTCGCCATCTGCCGAGCAGTGGGAGATCGGTCCTGTCGAGCGCGGACGCAGCCTGTCGCCCGGCATGCCGCCCACGCTGGAGGCCACGCGCGACGGACCGGCGTTCCGTTTTCCGCAGCCGAGCGCCGCAGCAGGCCATGTGCACTACGTCACCGTTCCCGTCAGCTCGCTGGAACGCGCGCGCCGGATCACCCTGCGCTACCGGATCGATGCCGCCCCCGGCGTGCGCTTCGTGCCGCAGGAAGCGCCGCATGAAGAAGCCAGCCTGTCGCTCTATTTCCAACAACGCGGCGATGGCTGGACCCGCCGCTTTCCCACCCACCGCTGGTACGCGCCGTCCAGCAAGGTCATGCCCCTGCGTCCGGGCACGCACACGGTGACGGTCGCCATGAACGAGCCGTGGGTCGCGGTCCTCGGCGGCACTTCCCACGATCTGCCCGAGGACTTCGCCGCGGCACGGCGCGACACGGCGCGCGTGGGCTTTGTCTTCGGATCGGCAGCGAGCGGGCGCGGCCATGGCGTGTTCGCCACCGGACCGGCTCGTTTCACCATTCTCGACTTCCGGATCGAATAGTCCCGGTAGCCGGGCGATTGAAGCTTACTTGGGCGAGAGCACCATCAGCATCTGCCGGCCTTCGAGGCGGGGATAGGCTTCGACCTTGGCGGTTTCGGCCACGTCCTCCTGCACCCGCTTGAGCAGGTCCATCCCGAGCTGCTGATGCGCCATTTCGCGCCCGCGGAAACGCAGCGTGATCTTGACCTTGTCGCCATCCTCGATGAAGCGCGCGACGTTGCGCATTTTGACGTCATAGTCATGATCATCGATGTTCGGGCGCATCTTGATCTCTTTGATGTCCTGCGTCTTCTGGGTCTTGCGCGCCGCGTTGGCCTTTTTCTGGGCCTCGTAGCGGAACTTGCCGACGTCGAGGAACTTGCACACCGGCGGATCGGCGTTGGGCGACACCTCGACGAGGTTCAGCCCGAGTTCGGCCGCCTGTTCGATGGCTTGCCGCGTGTACATGACGCCAAGGTTCTCGCCCTCGTCGTCGATGACGCGGACCTTGTCAGCCTGAATGAAGTGATCGAAACGCGGGCCGCTCTTGATCGGCGGCTGAAGCATGCGGCGAGGCGGACGGGGTATGGGGCAGTCTCCTGGTGTTGCAGATCAGGCGGGCTATGTAGGCGCGAAGCGGCGCCCGCGCCAGAGGTTTGCTCAGGCGTTCCGCTCCCAGAGGCGAAATTGCACCAGCTTGTCTCCGGCGCGCAACACGGCGCTGATCTTCTCGGCCGGTTGCAGCGCCTTGATGATGGCTGGATCGTTCGCCGCCATGCCGCCAGTGAGGGTGCCGAACGCCGGGAGCACCAGCCGCTCCGCCCCGTCGCGCGCGCAGGCCAGAACCGCGCACGGCCGGCTGATCCGCCGGCGGCCGACACGCACCTGCACCCGCGGATGGAAGTGACCGGACATCTCCGGCCGCACCTCTCCCGCTCGGGCGATGTGGCGCAGGACCGCGCGGCCGAGCTGCAGCTCCTCCACCCGCTCGCCGCCGCATTCGGCGGCGCCCGACGTGGCCGGACCATCGTGATTGCCCGTGATCCAGACCCAGTGCACCGCCCGGGTCAGCGCCTGCAGCATCCCGCACACATGCGGGTCGAGCCGTGCCGCCCCGTCGGGATCGTGGAAGTTGTCGCCAAGGGTGATCACGCGGCGCGCGCCCGTCTCCCGAATGGCGAGAGCCACGCGCTCCAGCGTCTCGCGGCTGTCATAGGGCGGCAGGAACTGGCCGTGGCGGGCAAAGAAGCTGGCTTTTTCCAGATGCAGGTCGGCGACCAGCAGCGCCTGCTCGCGCGGCCAGTACACGGCGCGCCCGGCCGCCAGCAGCATCGCCTCGCCTGCGAACGAAAAGGGAACCATGGGCGGCCCTTGCCCCCCTCGGCGCCATTTGGCAAGAGCGGTTCCATGACGCCATGGCAGCACGAAGTCGAAGCGGCCCGCGGGTGGTTCGAGTCGCTGCGCGACCGGATCTGCGCCGAGTTCGAGACCATCGAACGCGAAGCCGGCTCGGATGCGTCGTTCGAGTATGTTCGCTGGGAACGCGAGGAGGACGGCAACCCTGATCCCGGCGGCGGCACGCGCGGCCTGATGAAGGGCGCGGTGTTCGAGAAGGTCGGTGTGAATGTCTCCACCGTCCATGGCCGCTTCGCCCCGGCTTTCGCGGCCACCATCCATGGCGCGGACGAGCACAACCCGCAGTTCACCGCCACTGGCGTCAGCCTGGTCGCGCACATGGCAAATCCCCACGTGCCCGCCGTGCACATGAACACCCGGTTCCTCGTGACGGGCAAGGCGTGGTTCGGCGGCGGGGCGGATCTCAACCCTCCGATCCCGTACGCCGACGACACCGAGGCGTTCCACGCCCGGCTGCGCGCGGCCTGCATGGCGCACAACCCCACCTATTACGAACGCTTCGCCAAGTGGGCCGACGAGTATTTTTTCATCCCCCACCGCGGGGTCGCCCGCGGTGTCGGCGGCATCTTCTACGACCATCTCGAATGCGACGACGAGGCCGCGTTCCAGCGTCATTTCGCGTTCACCCGCGATGTGGGCGAGGCGTTTCTCGACATCTTCCCGCAGCTGGTGCGGCGCCGCATGGCAAGCGCCTTCACCGCGGACGACAAGCGGCGCCAGCTGGAGTGGCGCGGGCGCTATGCCGAATTCAATCTCGTCTACGATCGGGGCACGTTGTTCGGCCTCAAGACGGGTGGCAACATCGACGCCATCCTGATGTCCCTGCCGCCGGAGGCTGTCTGGAGCTGAGCGCGGCCACCTAGAAGCTGCGCCGGCGCCAGACGAAGATCGACGACGCCGCGAAGTTCCAGACCGTCCCGACGACGATCCCTGCGAATGCCGCCAGCCACCACTCGTAGTGGAGCGAGAAGGCATAGGAGGCGATCCCGACATTGCCGAGCAGCCCGATGCTGCACACCAGGTAGAAGCCGAGCAGCCCGGTGAAGAAGGAGACGCCCCGCCGCCTCGCGTCGCGATAGGTCAGCATGTTGTTGAGGATGTAGTTCCCGGTCATCGCCGTCACCGTCGCCAGTGTCTGCGCCGCGACAAAGCTCGCACCGGCGGCGAAGAAGGCCAGTGCGAAACTCGCATAATGGACGATGACCCCGAGCCCCCCGACCAGTGCGAAGAAGACGAGCCGGGCGGGGATGAAGCGCCCGACCGTCTTGTCGAGCAGCAGCAGGCCGAACTGAAGCAGCACCGCGGTGTCGAGCTTGCTTTCGCCATGCTGCCTTGTGCGGAACACATAGGGCAGCTCGGCGACCTTCAGCGCCCTTGGAGAGCTGGCGAACAGATCCAGCAGGATCTTGTAGCCTTCGCCCGAAAGATTGCGCACGGCCGCATCGAACGCCTCGCGCCGGATCATGAAGAACCCGCTCATCGGGTCGCTGACCGGCGCCCGCAGCACCTTTGTGGCAATCGCGGTGGCAAGGCGGCTCATCCGCGCCCGCTGCGCGCTCCAAGCCCCGACACCCCCCTCGCCCGCGTAGCGGGTGGCGACCACCACATCCGCGTCCGTCGTGCGCAGCGTGGCCAGCATCCGCGGCAGCAGGGTCTCGTCATGCTGCAGATCCCCGTCGATTACGGCAAAGACGGGCGCCGGACTGCTGAGCATCCCCTCGATCACCGCCGTCGACAGGCCCCGCCGGCCGATCCGGCGGATCACCCGCACCGGATGACCGGCCTCGTGCAGGGCCAGGGCCTGCGCCGCCGTGCCGTCGGGCGAGTCATCGTCGACAACGATCATCTCCCACGCCTCACCGGCCAGCGCGTCGCTGAGCCGCGCATGCAGCAAGGGCAGGTTGTCGGCCTCGTTGTAGGTCGGAACGATAACGGAAAGTTCAGGCATATGTGCTTGCAATCCTCGATGAAGACGAGATTGCATCCCGTCGCAATGATGAGACGAGTGCACACGCCACGATCGCGATCATCGCAGCGTCGGCAGGCTGCCGAAATCTCCAGCTGCCCCAACTGATCAGTGCCACCCCGATGACGAACAAGGGCATGAGCGCAAAGCGCGCTTGCTCGCGCGCCATGCGCGGGTGCCGCCAGACAGCTATTAAGAATGTCACCACAAGGGCGATGATCGGCAGCGAGGCGAACAGGATCTGACGCAGTTCACTGTTTCGCCATGGATAGCCGGTCCACTGATAGGCAAGCTTGCGCAGTGTGAGGTAAGCTGCCGCTGCTGGCGCCGACGCAATCCACTCGAACGTGCGCCTTTGCAGGAGACGATCTTGCTCTGTGTATGGAAGATCTTGTTCTTCCGCGCTCAGATACCCGTTGCCGCTGACCGGCAGCCACTTTCCTGGCCCCGTCCATGTCGATCGTCGCTCAAGCTTTGCAACCCCCTCTGAAGTGGACAACAGAACCGGGTTGAGACCTCCCGCCATAGTTTCGCCACCGTTGGCGGTCAGGAGCACCGGTGTCCCGAGCTTGTGCGACACGTGAATCGACCATGGCAACACGGCCAAAGCGAATCCGGCCATGACCAGAAGCCAGTTGCGTGCTGCCGAGCGAAGCTGCCCGCACTCCAGCCACACCATGAGCAAGACAATCGGCATCAGCAACTGATACATCGTTCGCACGTGAGCAAGCGCACCCAACAGAAGGCCCGCCGCCAACCAGCGTGCCGCATGACTAGACCCGCCAGTTCGCGGCATGACTGCCAAAGCTGACAGCAACAACGGGAGAGCAAGAGTTTCGCTGTACAACGACGCCGCGATGAAGATCTGGGGAGGCCAAAGGGTTAATGCGGTGCCCGCGAGAAGAGCCGCGCTTCGGCTCGCTCCGTTCCGACGAAGCGCAACGGAGAGCAGCGGTGGAGCGGTGGCGGCAATCACGCTGACGGCTATCTGCACGAAAAGGAAATCGTCGCTGACCATGCGCAGGGCTGCAAGAAGCGCGGGAAATCCCAAGGTTCTGCGACCGGGATCATCGAACCGACCTTCAATTAAGCCGGCACTGAGCTGCCAATATTCCCATTCGTCGTAATCAAGCGCCTGAACATCCGAGCGATAGAAGAAGGCCAATCCTGCGAATACATAGATACAGGCAGCAACCGCAAACAGCGGTAGAAGAAAGGCGAGGAATGATCTGCTGTTCAGTGAGCCGTCCATGCGCTCGACTGCGCTTCGAAAAGCCATTCCTGCGCCCCCGCCTTGTATGCCTCGGTGCAACATCAAGCAACTGACCAATGTGGCATTCTCTTGCTTGCGCTGCCGCTCCTGACACAATCCCGTTGCAATGCAGCATGCCAGCCCACATCATCGTGTTCTGATGCTCAGGCAATACGAATTGGTCGAACGGGTCAAGGAGTACGATCCGGAAGCCGACGAGGCGCTGCTCAACCGCGCCTATGTCTACACGGTGCAGAAGCACGGCACGCAGAAGCGCGCCTCGGGCGACCCGTACTTCTCGCACCCGGTCGAGGTGGCCGGGCTGATGACCGATCTGAAGCTCGACCAGGAAACGATCGCGACCGCGCTGCTCCACGACACGGTCGAGGACACGCTCACCACCATCGAGGACATCGAACGCAATTTCGGCCCCGACGTCGCCCGGCTCGTGGACGGGGTGACCAAGCTCAGCAAGATCGAGCAGATGCCCGAGAACGAGCGGGCGGCGGAGAACCTGCGCAAGTTCCTGCTCGCCATGAGCGAGGACATCCGGGTGCTGCTGGTGAAGCTCGGCGACCGGCTGCACAACATGCGCACCCTCAACTTCATCAAGAACCCCGAAAAACGGCAGCGCATCGCACGCGAGACGATGGAGATCTACGCGCCGCTGGCCGAGCGGGTCGGCATGTACGAATACATGCGCGAGATGCAGCTCCTTGCCTTCGAGCAGCTCGAGCCCGACGGCTACCAGACGATCACGCAGCGGCTGGAGCAGATCAGGCGGCAGGACAAGGGGCAGGTGGATGCCATCGCGCTCGACATCAAGCACGTTCTCGCGCAGGCCGGAGTGCGGGTGGAGGTCACCGGCCGCGAAAAGCACCCCTACTCGATCTGGCGCAAGATGGCCGAACGCCACGTCACCTTCGAACAGATCACGGACATCATGGCCTTCCGGGTCATCTGCGAGGATGAACTCGACTGCTACCGGGCGCTGGGCGTGCTGCACACCACCTGGCAGTTCCTGCCCGGCCGGTTCAAGGACTACATCTCCACGCCCAAGAGCAACGGCTACCGCAGCCTGCACACCGCCCTGCTGTACGAAAACTCGATGCGGGTCGAGGTGCAGATCCGCACCCGCGAGATGCATCGGCTCAACGAGTTTGGGCTGGCCGCGCACTGGGCCTACAAGCAGGGCGCGCGCCCCGACGGTCAGGTCGGCTGGCTGCGCGACCTGATCGAGATCGTCGACGCCAGCAACGACCCCGAGGAACTCCTCGAGCACACCCGCATGGCGATCTACCAGGATCGCATCTTCGCGTTCACCCCCAAGGGCGCGCTGTTCCAGCTTCCCCGCGGCGCCACGCCGGTGGATTTCGCCTTTGCGGTCCACACCAATCTCGGCCTGCAGACGGTGGGCGCCAAGATCAACGGCCGGCATGTGCCGCTGCGCTCGCAGCTTGCCAATGGCGACGTGGTCGAGATCATCAAGAACCCCGAGGCCGAGCCGCAGCTGTCATGGCTGGGCTTTGTCGTCACCGGGAAGGCCCGGGCGGCGATCCGGCGCGCGGTGCGGGCGCGAGAACGTGCCGAGGTCGCGGCTCTCGGGCAAAAGCTGTTCGACGAGATCGCCAGCCGCGTTCCGGCGCGCATCGGCAAGAAGGCGACCCGCGCGGCCGTCGCCCGCCTCGGAATGGAGGAGGAGGAGGAGCTGATGTACGCCATCGGCGCCGCCAAGCTCAGCGACAAGG
Organism: Qipengyuania thermophila; assembly: GCF_004153605.1. NCBI lineage: Bacteria > Pseudomonadati > Pseudomonadota > Alphaproteobacteria > Sphingomonadales > Erythrobacteraceae > Qipengyuania > Qipengyuania thermophila. Next base: position 117,683 of record NZ_SDSI01000001.1, read on the forward strand.
AAGTCATGGAGGCGCTGGTGCCGGGGTGCACCGCCGAACTCGGGCCGGAAGAGGACTGGAAGCAGAAAGGCGCAATCTCCATCCGCGGCCTGTCTCCCGGCGCGGGGTTCCAGTTGGCGGAATGCTGCCATCCGGTGCCCGGTGACCGGATCGTCGGCCTGCGCCGCCCCGATCAGCCGGTCGAGGTGCACAACATCGACTGCCTCGCCGTGGCCAAGGCGCTCGACGCCGACTGGCGCGATCTCTCGTGGGGTCCGCGGTCCCAGGGTGCCGTCGGCCGGATGCGGGTGACCCTCTACGACCGGCCGGGCACGCTGGCGGAAGCGGCCGGGATCATCGCGCGCAACCTCGCCAATGTGCGCGGACTGCACCAGACGCACCGGGATCCGCCGTTCACCACCTACGAGGTGGACGTCGAGGTGCAGGATGCCAAGCACCTTCACCGCATTCTCAGCGCCCTTCGCGCCAGCGATGCGATCAGCGGCGCGGAACGGGTCTGAACACGCGCGCGCCTGTGTGGCCCGAGCGGCTCAGAACTCGAGCTGGTCGTCGCCGTCGCGGATGCGCCACCGCACCAGACGGCACACATCGACATCCCGCCTGATCACCTCACGTCCGGTCCGCATCGTGACCTTGAGGTCGTAGCGGCAATAATCCGTCCCATCGTAGAAATTGATCACCCGCGTGTCGCCGGGAGCGATGGTTTCGGAACCAAGAATGTCCTCTTCGTAGGTGTCTCGCGAGATGTTCGAGCCTCGCAGCTCCCAGATCGCGATTGACGCCTCGTTGATGACGAGAACGCGCCGATCGTTGCCGTCCGGATCGGACGCGGACGCGCCGCTTGCCGACAGGCCCAACGCCGCCGCACATGCCAATGCCCACAGATGCTTCATCCCGAGTCTCCCGCACTATCCTCTTGAACGCGTTGCAGCTGCTGTTCCTTCAGCGCGACGACCCGGCTGCGCGGTTCATCGTAGGGGCACGCGGCGGCACTGCAACAGCAATTCACCCGGACGGCGGCCGTCTGGGTGAGGAGGCACCCGAACGTCAGGGCGCGGGAAGGCGCCGCACCGGCACCGGAATGTTGCAGACGTCCGCACCGCCCGCCGGCTGGATGAAGAACGGGTCGCGCCGGTTCGCCCGCGCGTCAGCGTAGGCGGCGAAGGTCGCGCTCTCGGTCGAGAGGTACTGGAAGCGCGGACGTGTCTGCTGGCCTGCCGCTTCGCTGCTTGAGGCCGGGTCGGCTTCGGGCAGGTCCCTGGCCAAGCGGATCGAGACGATCGGCACCCGCTCCTGCGGGGTCTTGTAGAACCCCAGCGCCTCCGTCCCGCGTGGCAGGCTGGAGAGGTGCTCGATCCCCTCCACCACCCGCCCGACCAGCGCGATGTTGCGGTCAAGATGCCGCGGCGCATGGCCGATCACCGCGTACAGTTCCGCGCCTGATCCGGTGTCCGGCGGCATCCCCCGCCCCACGCCGACCATGCCGTAGCAGTGGACGGGCCACTCGCGAGCGCCGTCTGTCGAGACTGGCCAGCCGCGCCTAAAGCTCGCACCGGGAGCGTATGGATCACACAGCCATACCGACCTGACTTTCGAGCGATCTCCGCACGGGTTCATCAGAACGGCAATGGCATTTAGTTGATGGGCGTAGTCGGCCCTGTCCATGACCCGCAGCCCCGCCGGCAGCTTCTTCGCCTTCGCCGCGTCTTCTCCGTCCGGGTCGCCCCATTGCGCGACGTAATTGTCCTGCACCCGGTTTACGCTCAGCCCGTCATACCATCCCGCTCGCGCCAGCGTGCGGATGTTCTCCACCCACCCCTGGCTGAAAGGCGGCGGCATCAGCTGGATGACCACCTGCCGCGGCTTGCCCCCCGCATCGGGTGCCAGCGTCATCACCAGCAGGTCGGACGGGGCGATGGCGACCCAGTCGGACGCCGGCGCAGCGGCGACGATCTCGTTCGGGGATCGCCGGTCCTGTTCCCGTGCCGCCCCGGATGTGGCGACGACGGCAGCGACGAAGAGGAACGCGGGCTTCAGCATGGAAGCAGTGTGACACTGCCTGCGACCTGGGAAAAGCGCGAGCCTTGCGCCTGTCCACAAGCCTGCTAAGGCGCACAGCCTGTCCGTCCAGGGACATGCGGAGCGGTGGCCGAGTGGTCGAAGGCGCACGCCTGGAAAGTGTGTATACGGCAAAACCGTATCGAGGGTTCGAATCCCTCCCGCTCCGCCATTCAACCCATTGGAATTGTTCTATTCCTTGGGTTGAGCGCGAAAAATCCCGTTTGTTTCAACGGTTATAGGCCATGGGCTGTCCACCGGGTTTAGCCGGATATGCCCCTCACCATGCTCTCTCGCGGCCGATATTCTCCAAAGCTCTCGACTACACCGGTTTCAGTGTAGAGCTTTATCTGACGTGACCCCCTGATTTTCCTCCACACCGATTAGAGTCTGGCCCTTTGGAAGGACGGACAGATGAAGCGAACGAGGTTCACGGAAGAGCAGATTATTGGCGTGCTGAAGGAAGCGGAGGCGGGTGCGAAGTGGCTGACCTGGCTCGGCGACACGGCGTAACGGAAGCGACGATCTACAACTGGAAGGCCAAGTATGGCGGCCTTGAGGTCTCCGAGGCCCGACGGCTGCGGGAGCTTGAGAGCGAGAACGCGAAGCTCAAGCGGCTGCTGGCCGACACGATGCTGGACAACGTTGCGCTGACCCGAAGGGCGGCGAAGCTAACGATCTTCTGGCAAAAAAGTTCTGACGCCCGCCGCCATGCGGGAAGCTGTGGCTCATCTTCAGGCCTGCCACGGGATGAGCGAACGGCGGGCGTGCCGTGTCATCGATGCTGATCGCAAGAGCGTGCGCTACCGTTCCACCCGGGACGATGATGCCGGGTTGCGTGAGAAGCTGCGCGAGCTGGCCAACCAGCGTCGCCGGTTCGGCTATCGCCGTCTGCACATTCTGCTGCGCCGGGAGGGCGTGATGATCAACCGCAAGAGGACCCAACGTATCTACCAGGAGGAAGGGCTGGCAGTCAGGCGGCGGCGCAGCCGCAGGAGGGCCGTGGGGACCAGAGCGCCTTCTCCGGTGCTGGCGCTGCCGAACCAGCGCTGGAGCCTCGACTTCGTACATGACCAGATGGCGTCGGGCCGAAGGTTCCGCGTGCTCAACGTGGTCGATGACGTGACCAGGGAGTGCCTGGCAGCGGTGCCCGACACCTCGATCTCGGGTCGCCGGGTCGTGCGCGAGCTGACCCAGCTGATCGATCAGCGTGGCAAGCCCGCCATGATCGTCAGCGACAACGGCACCGAACTCACCAGCAATGCCGTGCTGGCCTGGTGCGGGGAGATCGGTGTGGAGTGGCATTACATCGCGCCGGGCAGGCCGATGCAGAACGGCTACGTCGAGAGGTTGGCCTCCGGCCAGCTTCGCTTTCAACGGCCGCATGCGCGACGAACTGCTCAACGAGACACTGTTCCTCAGCCTGACCCATGCCCGGGTCGAGATCGCGGCCTGGGTGGAAGACTACAACAGGGAGAGACCGCACTCGTCCCTTGGCTATGCAACCCCGGCGGCGTTCGCCGCCGAACTGGATAAGCAATGGGCTGCGTAGCGGAGCCCGTAGGGCGTAGCGAAGTAGGCCAGTGCTTCAACCGCGCTGATGCGCAAAACAACCGACCGGCTCTAATCCCAGCTGGGGGAAAGCTGGGGGTCACGTCAAACGTGTCGATCGCTGGGCCAGGATCGCTGATCGGTGGGACGAGCCGAACGAGGACATCGCATTCCTCCGAACTCTGGCTGAAGAAGATTGATCGTTTAGCCTTCAGCCGAAATCCAGATGTTGTCGCGGTGCCACTTTAGGCGTTCCCGATGCTGGTCTGAAAGTGGCAGTGGCGGAACGTTTTCCAGTCCCAGAGCTTCACGGGCATCCAGTCCCAGCTTTGGGGAAGCTATCGACCTTCCCAGATCATCAAATGTCACAAGACCGGCATCAAAGGCCGCGTCCCACAAGGCTGAGAGCAGCAGGCCATTGTGGACGTTCAACCGCTCTTGGTCGCTGCTACACGCCGCCCACGGAATAATGTGTGATGCCCGCAGGAGTTCGGGTTCCCTCACACCCGTTAGGGGGCAGGTCGCATTCCAATAGTCCACCAGTGCCGAGCGAAACCGGTTCTGGCCGATGCGAACTTTTTGCTCTCGTTCGGCCTCGGTATCGCCCAGATGCGCGGTATCGTTGAGGAAGTCCTCGTAAGGCAGTGTCGGCAAGCACATCGACAATCGGTAGACGGCACTGACTGCTTCGAAGAGGCCATCTCTATCCTGGAATGCGAAGGCTCCGGCGTGCCCTTTTGCGCAAGGCCCGGCCAGCTCAGCCTTCAGCTCCCGTGCCGCCCCGGGATGCGCGACGGACAGGAAGAAAGGTCCGGCCATCCCATTTGTTGATGCCGCGACTGCGATTTCACCGGGCGCTGACGCCGACGAGAAGAACAACCAGCCCGCTGCCTGTCCTTGCGGGATCCGATAGCCATGCTCGTTGGCAGCGTCGCGAAGTTCGGATTCCAGCGCGAACGGATATTCAGATAGCCGATCTCTGGTATCGATCATGCGACAGGCTCACCCTCGACTTCATGGATCACATATTGGCGGAAAGCCTCTGCAGTCGTGAAGCACCTGAAACCGGCTGAATTGGCGAGCGACATCAGCTCTGCGCTTTCGTCGATCAGCACTGCCACCGCTTCCGTCAATTCCTGCCGGACACCATTAGGCCAAGCGATGTCGAGCACAGCCTGCTGTCCGCCGGTAGCTTCATCTACCAACTCAAACGCCAGAACGCCTTCCGCCAGCCCGCGGTCCTGCGTCCAGGCATTGAGTTCGACCAATTCATTCTCTTCTTCCTCGGTGGCGAACCCGCCAATCACTGCGGGGGCGGCCAGAATGGGGGCTGCACTGGCAAGCCAACGATCCGCCTCTGCTCCCAGCAAGCTGGCCAGCTGCTTATTAGCCTCGGCTGCCAGCAGTTCGCGCCGTGCAGCGAGGAAGTCCTGATAGTTTTCAATTCGCCAAAGATTGCGATCTATAGGGATCCACTGAGTTGCCAGTGCGCCCGGATGGTTGGCTTCGATTTCTTCGAAATACACCTCAGGGCGCTCATCTGAAATGTTGAGGTTCGTCCCCTTCGTGAGGAAGCAAAAATTAGCAATCGCATTGACATCGGCCCGGCTGAAATTCGCTTTGTAGAGTTGCGCCTTGGGGAAGATGTGGTGGACCTCTAGTTTGCTGAGCTTGCCTAGCATATCGGCCTTTAGCGGTAGTCCGGTCCCCCAGTCGCGTGCTTCGGCCATGCGGGTGAGCATGTAGAGCACCGGGTAGAAGCGGGATCCCATGTTCCAACCGGTGAAATGGCCCGGTTCCACGCGGAGGCCGCCGTGCCACAGACGCAGGACATCCAGCATGCGGTCGAGCCCACCGGCAGACAGTGCTTCAAGGTCTGCGTCGATGAAGCTCTCGGTCGAACCTGAAAAACGCCCCCACATGGCAGCCTGCGCATACCAGAACAACAGCTTGTCCCGTTCCTGCTGGCTCATCGGCCCGGCATGCTGATCGAGGTAACGGGCCATGACGGGAACTGCCCCGCGGCCAAAGAACACGCGGTCGTGATCAAGGCCAAGGCGCCCGGCAATCAGGTTCAGCGCTGCCTCCACATGCTTGCCGGCGCGTGAAAGGGCGCCCTGAACCTCTTCTGCGGAGCGTTCATGCAGGTGCAGGAACTTGGCCTCCCCCGTCAGCACGGTGTTGACCGACCGCAGCAGCCAATCGAGCGAGAAGTCGTATCCCGCCTGCTTCCATGTCGAGAGGCGCGTCTTCATTTCGGCACGCGCTTCCGGCCAGTCGGCGCATATCTTGGCCAGTGCCAGATCGCCCTTTGATAGCTTGGTGCCGCCGCTGTTCACCTTGTTGAAGATGTCGACCACCACGTCGAGCGTCATGTCCGCTCCGGTGATCTCCTCGATGTGCAGATCAATGTCCCGAATGCCGAGGAGCTTGTTCAGGCGGCCGGCATAGTCGCCGATCTGCGGGGCGTGCTCCGGTTTCGCGGCCAGCGCGGCGATCATAGTGCCCAAGCCATCATTGCCGCCCTTGAACAGGGCGCTGACGTCGATCCACAGCGGATCGTCCTTCATCGCAATCGGCTGATAGAATTGGAACTCTTCGCGTCCGATATGGAAATGCAGGTTGGTGAAGGCCTTCTCATTCCCGTCGAAGAACTTGGGCGGCATGCCCCGGATTACGCCATAGAGCGAGGTCATCCGCTGCTGGCCATCGAGCAGCAGCTTGACCACGCCCGGCGCAAGTTCCTGATCGCCGCGAAATTGCGCGCCTTCCGATTGCGTGGCCCAGACCAGCAGCCCACCGACCGGGTGCCTGCGATAGAGCGAGCCGAAAAGCCCGCGCACCTGATCGCCGCCCCAGACATAGCCGCGCTGAAACTCCGGCAGGGCCATGTGGCCATTGTCGATATAGTTCAGGATCGTCGAAATCTGCATCAGCGATATCCCTCCGTGCGCGGGCGCATGCCGCCGGCCACCAGCGCGTCATAGGCGGCGAGGACGAGGCGCTGGGTGCGGTATTCGCCATATTTGGCGATTTCGTTCTTCTGAAGGACGCGGAAGGTTTCGGATGGATAGTCTGCGCCCATCACGTCCTTGGGATCGAGCACATAGCGCAGTTCATCACGGGTCAGGCCATAGGCGAGCGCGAACCAGGCATCCAGCTCGGCGCGCAGTTGCGCGCGGCGGCCCTCATCCCAGGCAAAGGGCGGGCCTTCATAACCCAGATCGCGGGCGAAGGGGGCCATGGCGCGGGAGGTGTAGGAAAGCTCCAGCACGCGCGGGACGATAAAGGCCAGCGAGGCGTCGTCATAGGCGGCGGGGGGGAGGACGGGGTTCTGTTTGAAGACATTATACTTGAGATGAGTTCCGCCAATTTTCTGCCTGACGGCATAGTCAAAGACTATGGCGCTCATGTTCGCGCATAGCCCGGCTACTTTGCGGATATGTTCTTCAGCGGGAAACATGAGCAACAGGGTGTCGCCACAACCGGCCACGGGTGAAGGCGCAGAAATCACAGTCCGCTCGTTCGTTGCGTTGGTGATGTCCCGCCAGCCCATCAGCCACCCCCGATTCCAGCCCTTGGCGGAAAGGCGGCTGGCCACTTCGGCTTGCGGCACCCAGTATCGCGGCGCGGGTTCGCAGGCGGGGTTGTGCTTTTCGGCCAGCGTCATGTCGCGGCTGGTTTCGCCGTCGGCCTCATAAGTGGCCCAGCGGTGATCGAACTGGTGGATCATCTTGGCTTCATAGAGCGGCACATGGCGTCCCAATTTTGGCGCAGCCTTGCCGGTTGACAGGTCAAGATGACGCGCATCGTGCCCGCCGGACAGCGCCAGTGCCGGCTGTGGCGGGCGCGCCCCGCCGCCACCCGCCCAATCGCTGCCATCGCGGACATAGCCCGCCGCGGCCAATTGCGCGGCGGTGCGGAAGCATCCGCTGTCGTTCGACATATGGAACATGGCCATGAACCCCACGCCCCAGGGGTTGCCCGCAGGCCCTTTGCCTTCCTCGATCAGCACCGGCACGCGATCATAGATGGCGGCGGTCAGCGCGGCATCGGCACGGGCGCGGAACACGGGCGCGGTGCGGGTGTTGGGGTTGATCCGGGCGATCTGGGCGGGCGAGAGGGTAAAGCGGCGTTCGGCCTGTTCCAGCCCGGCCGGATCGGTGAGGAAAAAGGCAAAGTCCGCCGCCGCCACGCCCCAGCCCAGGGTGAGCAGGCAGAACTTCATCCGGCTGTCCACCGCCGGGAACAGCTTTTCGCGGTTTTCAAAGTCGATCAGCCCGGCCAGCCGCTGGCTGGCCACCAGATGGCCGAAGAAGGGGGCGGTGGTGGCATCGGTCGCAATGCCGGTGGGCACGATCAGCCCGCCGCCCCCGCCGGGGCGCAGAAGATTCAGGAAATGCTCGGCAAACAGGGCGTAGGTGTTCACATCGCCGCGCCCGGTCCACGGGAATCGCCGCGCCTTGGAAACCTTGCTCAGCGCGATCTTGGTCGGGTCTTCATCTTTGGGCGAGCTGAAGAAAACCGAAGACGCCTCCGCCGTGCGCTTGGCCGCTTCGAACGCGGCATGAAGCTGGCGGCGTGGCATGTCCGCTGATCCATCCGCCAGCACTGCGCTGGGCAGCGCCTTGATCATTTTCGTGCGCGCGGCTGCATTGGGGGCACCCGCAATATCGGCATCGCGGCTGGCAAAGAACTCCTGCTCTTGAAGCTTGATCCGCTCCCACGGCGGATTGCCCAGCACGACATCAAACCCGCCTTTGCCGATCATCACTTCCGGAAAGGCGAGCGGCCAGTGGAATGCACGGGCATTACCCGCCGCATCAACGGAAGCAGCCTCCAACGGGCCGTAAATCTGCCCGCCGCCCAGCCTTTTCCGCACATGCGCGGTGGTCGGCACCGTCACGCTGTTCGCGTTGGCGGGAGCGGCGCCCGTCTTGGGCAGAAGGAAGGCGGCGATATAAAGGTCGCAAGCCACCTTGGTGGCATAGCGCTTCGGGTCCGCCTCCCATGCGGCGAAGCGGCGGCGCTTTTCCGCGACCTGGGCCACGGTATCTTCGGGCAGGTGGCGCAGATCGTCCATCGTGGCGGCCAGCTTGGCCGGGGGCAGACCTCCGCCGGTCCCTGCGGCCCAATCAAAGCTGCCTTGCCCTTCGCGCTCCGCCTTGTTGCGTTTGCGGAACCAGACAGTCGTATCTTTGTCGTCGCCTGTCAGCGGCTTGTAAGCCTCATCGGGGATGCCTTCTTCCAGCGCGGCCAGATCGAACACGCCCAGCAGGCTGTCACCGCACTGGATGTTGGCATCGAGGAAGCCAAGCGGCTTGCCCGGTTCCACCGATTCAATCCACAGCGCCACCTTGGCCAGTTCGATCGCCATCGGGTTGCGATCCACCCCGTGGATGCAGCCACGCACCACATCGCGCATGGCCGCGTTGTAATCGGGCGCATCGGGATCGCGCAGCTGCGCCACCCGCGTCGCCATGCGCCGCGCCGCGCCCAGCAGGAAATGGCCCGATCCGCAGGCGGGGTCGATCACGTTGAGCTCAAGGATGGCGTCTGCGCCGCCCTCTGCTTCGGCCCGGTCCAGCACCGGATCGAGAGCGCTGTCGAGCAGGCACTGCACCAGGCTGTCCGGCGTATAATAGCTGCCTGATACCTTGCGCGCATTGCCGCGCGCTTCAGCACCGCCCGCAAAGCCGAAGGTGCGTCCGCCATCCTCACGCACGGGCACGAGTTCGAGCAGGCCTTCATAGACGCTGCCCAGTTCCTCGGTCGCCATATCGCGCCAGTTGATCCGCACGCGGCGGCCATCCTCGATCAGCCAGCCCAGTTTGAACGCGGCCGCGAGCAGTGCGCGGTTGGGGATTTGCGCGGCATCCAGATCAGGCGTGAGCGCCCGGTCGAACAGGCCGCCAAGCGCGGGCAAGCCCAGCAGCTTTTCCCCACGCTCCAGCGCGCGGAACACCACCTTCACGCCTTCCCAGGCATCATGGTGATGGTCATGCGCATTGCGGCGCGTCGACCGGTCGCGCAGCCAGGCAAAACCATAGTTGCTGCTGTAAAGATCGCGCACGGCCTTGGGCGTCGCGGGTGGATGCAGCAGATCGCGATCCTCGGCCACGCCGAGGAAGATCAGGCGGTAGACCACGCGCAGCATCTGCTCGAACAGGTGCGGCATTGTGAGCTCATTGGTGTCGAGCCGGTCCCGGATGGCGGAGTTGGCATCGAGGATGCCCTGACCCAGTGCCATCAGCGCATCCTCGACGTTGACCCGCAGCCGCTCGCGCGCGGAAGTTCCCGCCCGCATGCCGGCCTCGCGCCAGCGTTCCAGCGCGCAATCACTGGCGCCTGCGCCTTCTTCACCGAAACGGCTGGCGTGGATCAGCAGCCACAGGACCGCGAAATCTGCGAACATCTCGTCGCGGAAGATCGCCCCGAGGTCTGCCTCGATCCAGGCCGGGCGGGTCAGGCTGGCATTGTCTCGCATCAGCCGTACCCGGTCGCCTGCAAATACGAGGCCCCAATAGAAGTCCGGGTTGGAATTGAGCCATTCCTGCAACAGCACGGTAGGCGAACGGCGTGCAATGCGACCGCTTGCTCCATCTCCGAACTCCGGCAATGCCCGGGCGAACCCATCGCCTGCCTTGCCCTTTTCTGCTGGTGCTGGCGGTGCGACGACTACCGGCACGCGTCCACCCCTGGCTTCCCAGGCGATGGTGTAGCGCCGATCTTCGCGTGTATGATGGTGCGGTCCGGTGAGCTCGAAACCAAATGCCTGTTCCAGCAAATTTCGCGCAAAATCGGCGGTCTGCTGCATCGTGGGCTGATCAAGCCGGACATAGGCCTGCCAATGGGCCTGCCCGATGCGGAAATAGCGCGTAATCTCATCGCGCAGGCCGGTGCCCTTCGGACAACCATAGTCGGCCGCCATCTTCTGATCGGGCGCAGCGGAGGCAATCGCCTGCACTTGGGCGGGGGAGATCAGCCCACCTTCAATTGTGATCGCGGCAAAGCCGATGTCGGCAGCGCGCTTCATGGCACGGGACATCAGTTCACCTCCGGCAGCAGGACATAAAGGCCGATGATATCGGCCGGCAGGACGGGACTGACCTTGACGGTGGCACCGCCGCCAGCGGCCTCGGTCAGGCGGAGGTGGTCAACCGAAAGCGCCTCACCGCGCTGATGAGCGAACGCCTCAAGAGCGGGCGTGTAGGAAGCCAAGCGGTCGCGGGCAGCGTCGATCTGCCGGATGCGTGCACTTTCATCGATATTGCTCGAAGCTTCGGCTTCAAGCAGGGCCAGCGCGTCTTCAGCGCTCAGCGAGACGTCATGGCCAAGCCCCGAGAAGGCCAGCCCGGTGGCTTCTTCCGCTAGCAGGAGACGGTTCATACGGCCGCTGGTCACCAGCTTGTAGCGCAGGCGCAGCAGCAGCAGCGTTGTCATCTGGCTCACCGCACGGGTCCGCCAGACGCCAGCGCGACCGAGGGCGCGCCCTTCTGCGGCTTCTGGGTCCAGTGCGCCCTCAGCCAAAGTCTCGGCCAAGACGGCAACTACCGGGTGGACGCGGCCAACATGGGTTACACCGGGAGACGGGTCGTCTTCAAAGCTGACCCGCTTCGTGCCATGCAAACCTCGCTGCCCCAACCGCTCACGCATCATCTCGGGCAGGAAGTCGAGGTGAAGCAGCGAATGGCCGAGCAGAGGTTCTAACGGGGCCTGGAGGCGCTTTAGCGCCCGCTCCGTGAAGCGGGCCACTTCCTTGGGGCCACCATTGAGCGCCCGCATCTTGCGCCACTCGGGGAGAACTTCGTCAGGCTTCAATGATCCCTGGGCATAGCGGGCGCGGCTTGCCTTTGCCCCCTCAGCCGTATCGCGCCATTGCCGCTCGAACAGGTCTGCACCCGGGCCGAAGTCGAAAGTCATCTGGCTTTTCGCGCTGCCGCCACGGTGCAGCAAGACCGCCTGCATCAGAGCTGAGGTCACGCTTTCCTGGTCTTCCGGCATCGGAACGCTGACGCCCGTTGCCTTCTGGATTTCTTCGGCCTTTCGCAGGATTACGTTGAGCACAGCTCCGTCGATTGGGCTGTTTTCGCCATACATCATGAGCGAGCGGACAACGGGCGCCTGTTGTCCGAAACGGTCGACGCGGCCCTCGCGCTGTTGATGCCGGGTCGGGTTCCAGCTCAGGTCGTAGTGGACGATCGTGTCGAACAGGCTCTGGAGGTTGATACCTTCCGACAAGCAGTCGGTCGCAACGAGGATCCGGTTTTCGAAGGGCTCAAGCGCATCGACCCGGCTGCGTCGTTCATCAGGCGGAAGAGTACCCGTGACCACGGCTATGGCTGCCTTCGGGAAGATGGCTCGCAGGGTTTCTCCCAGTGCCTCAGCCGTAGCTATGAAACGGCAGAAGATGACGGGCTTGGCGCCTTCCTTGAGAATGGGGCGTAGTTCAGCAATGAGCTTCTTGACCTTGGGGTCCTCATCCCGCCTGGCGTCTAGGGATTGGGCCAGTTCGATGAGGCTGCTAAGTCCCGCTGCCTCCTCCCGGTCTTCGATAGCAGTAGCCGGCTCCACGTCGCTCTCATTGAGAACGCCATCTTCGGCATCGAACACGACCGGTTCGATTGCTTCTTCCTCTGCCATGCCACCAAGGCGGTTTCGAAGAGCACTGACCGCTGCGGCAGGGGACGACCCCACACAGCGCATGAGTGCAAGCGTCCCCCAGAAGGCGAGACGGCGATGCCTCTGATCTGATCCTGCACGCTCAGTAACGTTCAGGCAGTAATCGAGGACTGCCTCCTGGAAGGTGGCAAAATCACCTGCGAGCGTGAATGGCGATTCCTTGGTCTCATGCCGGGCAAAGGCACGTTTCTCGTCCCAGCCATCTTGGATGTCTGGGCGACGGCGCTGGATGAAGTGCTGAGCCAACCGGCGGGCATAGCGCTCACGGGCATTGGCATCCCCTGATTCCGGGCCGCCGGCCAGATCAGGATGGACCAGACCCAGCAGGCGGTCATAAGCCACAATGTCGCCGCTGTGCGGCGTCGCAGTCAGAAGGAGCATGTGTCGGTCGGCATCTGCAGACAGCGTTTGCAGAAGATCGAAGCGCTGGTGCTTCCCCCTCTCATTACCGACACACGCATGCGCTTCATCGACAATGACGAATTGCGGACACGCCCGGGCAAACTCATCACGCCTACTGTCTGCCTTGATATAGTCGAGGCTGACGACGGTGTACGGGTAAGCCTCGAACAGACTTTGCGAGGTAGGCAAGCCCCGCTCGAGCCCGCGAGCCCGTGCTGCCGTGACGGCCACGGCATCAATATCAAACTTCTCGGTAAGTTCGCTGACCCACTGATCAACGAGATGCGGCGGGCACAGGACGGTGAACCTATCGGTAAGGCCGCGATCCAGCCACTCGCGAAGGATCATGCCTGCTTCGATGGTCTTGCCGATACCAACATCGTCAGCAATCAACAGCCGTGCAACGGATTGCTTAAGCGCCATCATCAGTGGGACAAGCTGATAGGCACGGGGTTCGACGCCCAAGTGCGCAGCGCTTCGGAATGGTCCAGCGCCGCGACGAAGCGAGAGGCGAAGGGCATCGGCCAACAAACGGCCCCCGTCCTGCGTGTCGAGACGGTCGGCCGTGGGGGTCGCGAAGCTGGCAGCGCTGACAGGTGTTGCCTCAAGGGCGGGCGCAATCAGCTGCGCATCATCGTCGGTTCCCGACAGTGGCCGGATGTTGAGCAGTTCCTCGGAGGGCGATGGCAGAACAATCCATTCACGCCCGCGAGCACGGACCATGTCACCAGGAGAAAATACGACCGCGTTCATCGGGAAACTCCAAGTGCAATAAGTAGTTCGGCTGGCGCGTGCTCAGCCGGACGATCAGGCAGATCGATTATGTCGAGGATACCGAGAGCAGCGGCCTCGTTGACGAGTTCAGGTGATGCCCCGCCAGGCACAGCGAGTACCCCTTTGGCTGGCCAGAACAGGGGCAGTTGTATCCCCGCCATGCTGAGCCCTGACGGGGTAGGAAGCCCCCACTGCCGAACAGCCTTACCCCAAGGGTCGCCTGCACTGGCGGTTTCGGCCTCGCTTTCGTTTGCGGTTGTCAGCTCGCAAAGCAGGCTGATCACGTTGTCGTTTCGGCGGTCGATCAGTTCATGATCGGGCTGATTGAAATAGGACAAGATGCAGCGATAGCACCCCGCGACGCAGGCATCTTCAGTCTCAATCATGTCACCAGGCTCGAGTGGCTCCTTGTAGTGCATGAGCTTGAGGCTCTCGCGCGCCACTTCGGCTACCTTGGCGGGATCGGCAACCAGTCGGTTGAGAACGCCCGCGCCACCTTCAGTCGCTTCATAAAGCAGAATGGTGTGACGAATGTCCCGGGTCGGCAGAGGCTCGCCAAGGATTTCTCCCTCTTCCAGTTCGAAGACTAACTGGATGCCGCGAATAAACGCATGCTGGAAGGTCGCCATGTCCTCGGTGCTCAATGAGACCTTGGGCTGCAGCAGGAGGGCATTTTTATGGTCTTCGACCATCGGCACGATGCGCTGCGGCTTTGCCTGGGTGGGATCACCCATGCCATCGTCATCATCGCCGGTTTCTGGATCTTTGAGCCATCGCCCGGAATTAAGGTCTATGAAGAAGCCACAGATGGACTTCGACTTGCGCCGCCTGAGCCCCTTGTTGATCCGGGAGAGCTTGGTCGCTGCACCATAGTCGAGCCTGAGCAGCTCCGTGTCGTCGGCGCATAGGGTCGTTGATCGAATGTCCGGCGAGCCGTTGTGGACGGGCCACTGGAACACGGTCTGGATCTCAAACCCGCGCCGCTGACGATCCTCGTCATTCGCAGTGATCCGCTCTGAGGGCGCAGTTTCGACATTGTCGATACGGAAAACTGTGTCGAGGCGCTCGGCACCGCCCAAAGGCGCGGCACAGGCGTGGCAACGTTCTTGGAGTTCATCGGTGTGAGCAGCCCCACATTCAGGGCAAAGAATCAGGGTCGTGGTAGATAGCTGACCATTATCCAACCGACCTTCCGCGGGTAGCTTGGCCTTGGTCACCCGGAACGCGCGGCCCTCATGATAAATCATGCTGTTGGGGCCGAATTCAGCGATCGCAAGGAAGCGGGGGCGCTGGAGTACAGCGCTCTTCGACGCCGGGATAAAGGCGTAGAGCGGCAAGCGCGGGAAGTTATAACCTGGCAGGAACCCCTCAGTGGCCAGGTAGCGATAGGTGTAAAAATCGGAACTGTTCGAAGCTTTGCCGCACTCGAGAATCTCGAGTTCTCTGGATGCGTTTCGATACCGAGAAGCAGCTGCGGTGCGTTCACCGGCTTTTAGCCCGATCTTGTTCTGAATTGCGTGCGCCTGTTCCTGCTCGTGACGGGCACTGTTGTGCAGGTTCCTCCAGCGATCGAATGCCTGACTGAACTCCAAGAATGCGTTTTTGTCAGTCTGCTCGACAAAGGCTTCCACGTCTTCCAGCCAAGGCGCATCGCGCAGCTCCACCGCTGATAGCATAGAGTTGATCAACTGACGCATGATGGGCTTCGCAGCACCAGATGCGGCCAACTGCTTCAATCCCTCTGCGATTTCGGCAGCAATCGGCATGTTGTCGCCGCCCATGTCGAGATTTTCAGGGATGGAAGAATTGAGCGGTACTGATGCAGCCGCAAGCCACTCAGCGTGCAAGTGGCTCTTCAACAGATCCTGATTGGCCAAGTCCAAAGCCGGGGGTCGAACCGCACCAGCAACCAGTGCGGGCTGGTCAGCAAAGTAGTACTGGTCATGCGGGGATTGTGCCGCACAGTAGACAACCACCAGAGCGGCCTGACCGCTTCGACCTGCGCGGCCTGAACGCTGCGCATAGTTGGCCGGAGTTGGTGGGACGTTCCGAAGGTAGACCGCATTGAGGGCGCTGATGTCCACGCCCAATTCCATGGTCGGCGAGCAGAACAGTGCCGGCAGAAAGCTGTCAGGTTCACTTTGTTCGCGCATTTGATCGAGGTTTGCCTTGATGCGTTCCTGATCTGCCTGCTCAAAGCGGAAACGGTCCTCGCGCCAGGCGCGAACGTCCTGATCGACCTGCGCAGTGTGTTCGCGGGCTTCAAAGCTATAAGGGAGCTCACCCTCGTGGCCGAGCATATCGGCGACCTGCTCGTACAGCTCCCGGAAAAACAGGTTCTGGCGTTTCTTGTCGCGACGTTCTTCGGCAGGTAGCAAGCGAATTGCCGTCGGCGCCATGCGCCATGCCGGGGCTTCGTACCCGACGTTGACCCTGCGGACGAACTGATGCGCTTCGGCTGCCTTGAGCAGGGTTTCGATCAGCTCATCATATTCCTTGGCCGGGACTTGCTGGTTGTCCCAGAGCGAGGCTTGTCGAAGGGCTTTCCCCAGCTTGCTCTGTCGGCCAGCCCTCAGGATCAGTACCGCTTCCGATGCCCTGATGGTGTTGTTCCGAGGCGGGTTGATCATCAGGAAGCCACACTCGCGCAGCGTGTTTTCTTCCTCACGATCGATCGCCCAAGGCAGCCGGAGCCTATTGCGCGACACTTCGGCAGCCTGCCGAACTTTGCCGCGGTCTAGCGCGTCAGTCGCGACTGCCAGTCCTTGGCGCATGTGATCGAATAGGATCTCATAAAGCTTGCGTCGCTGATCAGGAGAGGCTTGGGCAAGCCGTTCGTTACCCACGAACTCCTCGTCATCCTGCACGAGGTCATCCAGCCCCGGAAACTGGGCAGCGATCAGGCCCACCTCTTCAAGGTTGGGGTTAGTATAACGCCAACCACGCCGGAGGTCCGCCCACAGGCGGTGAGCCAGAATGTCTGATAGGGTTTCCTGGGCCTCCTGCCGGTTCTGGTAACCCTTGGCATTGGGATCGAGCATCCATTCCCCAAGGCGTTCTTTTTCGTCGAGGTCGAATCCCAGGGCCTGCCGCACCGCCTCGCCAAACTTGTCCGGTTTCAGTCCCTGAGACCCAGCAGCTCTGACGGCACGCAGGATCGCGCCACGCAGAAGCGTGACGAAAATGAAGTCGTTGAAGTGGCCGGCCTGCAAAGCCGCATCCTGACGGTTGTCCGTGAACCCCAGCAGCTTGCGGGTATGCGGATCGAGGGATTCATCCTTTTCCATCCAGGCAAGGATCGTCGAAACAATTAGTGTGGTCGCTGAACTGCGACCTTCAGCCGACAGTCCTGCCAGCTTATTGATCTCTCGGGCACCGGAGGCAGGTTGATGACCGCATTCAGGGCAGAAGCGATACTTGCCCGCAAAAAACCATGCGGGAACCCCGTCGTCTCCGAAACTGCCATCAGGGCGCACCATAACCAGGCGCCCTTCATGCTTGCCCCGATGTGACGCCTTCAGGCGCTCTTGGCCGTTCGCTGCGACTTCCAGCCATTCATCCGGATAGTCATTGACGTCCCCTGAGAACCGAAAGGCCTGATTGACGGCAGGCACCAGATAGCCGGTCTCAGTGCCGTCGGGCTCTGCTTCATCGCGGGCTGGTTCATCGATTGGCCGGGCGATAACCCGATGTGCTCCATCAGCGAAGGTGACCGAGACGCTGTGATGTTCTTGCCCGCACTCGCGGCAGAAGAAGAGTGGGTATAGGCGGGCGCTCTCATCCTCGGGGTGATACTTCTGCCCTTCCAGGCTGACCCTGCGTTTGTCTGCGGGCTCCAGCGTCGCATAGGCTTGGCCAGCGCCCGAAATGAAGCGGTGCAGCTTGAAGGCAAGAAACGCCCGCGATGAGTTGCCACCGCGCTGATCTTCCCTCTTGCCCATCATCGCCAACATATCGGCGATGGCCCGCGCGCAATCGGTCTGGGTCAGCCCTGTCTGCTCTGCCAGTTTCGCCGCTGCATCAGGAAGCGTCATCGGCTTGCGTCGACGGAGCTTCTCGCCGTCCTCAAGGCCGATCTGCGTCTCAATCCAGCAGGCAAGCGGATGAACGTGTAACTCCGCATCTGACAAAGCTGGAGCCAGCGGTTGCAGGACCGCTTGGCGCAACGGCTCACCTAGTGTTTCAGCCTTGATCGCATGGGAGGTCGCCCGGTCGAGCGCCTCATCTATGATACTGCCAGACGAAATTGGCTGCCCAAACAGCTTGGTCGCGACCTCTGCCACCGCTGCGGCGCGTTCCTGCTCATCTGGCGAGCTGGACATAGTTGCCGAAGTTCCGATGCAGATCAGGTCCTTGGACGGCGTTAAGCGCTGCTTGACCCGCCGCACTAGCATGGCGACATCCGCACCTTGTCGCCCTCGGTAGGTGTGCAATTCGTCGAGGACCAGAAAGTCCAAGCCCTGAGCGTTCTCGATCACGGCACGATCGAGTTTCTCCTGCCGGGTCATCAGGAGTTCGAGCATCATGAAGTTTGTCAGCAAAATATCCGGCTTGTCCCTGGAGATCTGCTGACGCTCAATTTCGGACTCTTGCCCTGTGTAGCGGGCAACGGTCGGGCGCAGATGCGGGGGCAGTCCCGCATCGTCGACGAACTTCTTGATTTCCCCCAGCTGCGAGTTCGCCAGCGCGTTCATCGGGTAAATAATAATCGCCCTGGTGCGAGGCGCTTCACCCGCCTTCTTGGCCCGGATGATGGCGTCCACAATCGGCACAAAGAAGCAGAGTGACTTGCCCGAGCCGGTGCCTGTCGTGACCACGAAACTCTCGCGATTTCTCGCTTTGGCTACGGCGCGTTCCTGGTGTCGGTGAAGGCGGATCGGATTTCGCTCAGGGCCGACGGCAAAGACTGATGCAATTTCTGGCGCAACATCGCCTGATGCGACAAGCTCATCGATCGATTGCCCAGGCAGGAAGCGGGGGTTGATGGTTATGAGAGGGGCCGGCCAGAATTTGCCCTGCTTGTAAATGTCGCGAATCTGGTGATCGATCTCCGGAGCACGGATCGAAGAGAATGAGCGGGCAAAAGAGGCGTAACGGTCAACAAGGGCCTTATCGAGGTCGAAAATGTTCATGCCGATGCCCCCGGAACGTCATTGGTATTGAGTAAAATGATCTGCTGATCTTGCGGCTTACGTGCAGCGGGATCCGTATCAAGCCCGAGCCTCTTTAATGCGTAGTAAAGCAAGGCTCGGCGGACAGGGGTAACAACCCGACCATTTTGCATCCCGTAGTCGAATTCAATCACTCGCTTCTGATTTTGGCTGAGAGCTGGATGCGGGCCGATCTCAAGCTGAACGATTTCGTCCCAATCAGCATCAGCCGCCGTTTGCATTTGAGTGGACCGTGACTGACGGGTCTCGATAATCCGCGAAATGACGAAGTCACGGTACTCCCCGCTCTTCTCGCAGTATGATCGTGCGTGCCAACGGAAGCCATCAAATGCCAACGCATGCGGCGCAATCCAGCGCCACTCGGGATCGGGGGACGACATCGACTGATATCGGACCTCAACAGCTTCACGCCGCCGAATAGCGATTACTATCGAACGTAGTACGGCTGGATCGATACCCCGGGCAGGCGCGGGTGTAGCATCGAAAGCCGGCAGGTTGCCGATCCATGCATCTTCAGGAGCGACAATCCCTTCAGCAACAGAACGTACCTGAGCGAGATATTGGGTGGCGTCAGGTTTCATGAAGTGGGGGCTGAAAGCTGGTGAACGGACATAGGTCTTGCCGCTCTTGTCGTAGACCATGTTGTCGGGCGCGAGCGCTATGTAGCGGTTGAGGTCGCCCGATGCCTGGTTCAGCGAGACACCGAATGTGTCCATTAGATCGGCTCTATTGACGTGACCTTCCCAGAAGAGGCGGAACTCGATGAACTGGAGCTTTTGCTCCACGCTCCATCGTAGACTTGGTTTGCCTTCCCACATGGCCGCCCTCAAATCAGATTCCAAACCCATCCAATTAGTGGGCCTATTGAGGTGTAAGCGAGCATGTGTCGTTCGGGCAAGGAAAAGAGTCGGGGGTCGTGCCCGCGAACGATGTTTAACCGATCTCAAATGGGATTCGAACTCAAAGTCGTGATATAATAATCAATGGGTTACAGCCCAGAGAAGGTCGGAACCCGGCTCCGTTCCCACCGGCATCCGTCTGCAACCCGCATGCTTGCTGACGAGGTCGCGCAACCAATGGCGCGCTCGGCTGTTGTGGTGATGACACTCACCAGGACGATTTCGCATGGCCACCTTGCCCCCTGATCCCTACGCCCCGGACCCGGTCCGTCAGCCCGACGGCACGCCCGAGCCGACGCCGCAGCCGCCGACACTGCCGGGACCGGAGAACCCGCCGGCCCCCTCGGCAGGCTCGCCTGCGCATGCGCGAGCGGGCGGCTGACACCGTTTGCAGACCACAACCCCATCAGGAGATGACCTTGACCGACCACCATGCCACCACTACCGACAACGAACGCGTCGAGAGCGACGGGCACACGCTGCACACCAGCGTCGAACCGGATGTCCGCGACAAGGTCGCCGATGCGCTCTGCAAGGCGACCGCCGACAGCTACACCCTGTATGCCAAGACCCTTGGCGTGCACTGGAACGTCCAGGGCCCCGGCTTTCACGGCCTTCATGTGATGACCGAGGAACAGTACGAGGAGCTGCACGAGGCGGCCGACGCCATTGCCGAGCGTATCCGCGCGCTGGGCAAGCTCGCGCCGACCGGCAACGAGGCGTTCCGCCAGCTGACGGTCATCGACAACGACGCGCCGCACAAGCCGACGCGCGACATGATCGCCGAACTCGTCGAGGACAACGAGAAGGTCGCGCGCCGCATGAGCGAGTTCGCGCGGCTTGCGGATGAGGCAGGCGATCTGTTCACCCACGACATGCTGGTCGCGCGGATCGGACAGCACGAGCAGAACGCCTGGATGCTGCGCGCGAGCCTCGCGGACTGACTTCAACCCGTGCACCCGGGCCGGCGGCACGCCTGCCGACCCTGCGGCGCGCCGGGTGCACGCGGTGATGCTTCAGTCCAGAAGCAGCACCGACATGCGGCGATTGCGCGGATCGGCGGGCGCGGCGGGCACCAGCGGTTCCGTGGCCGCCACTCCTTCGATCCGCCGGAAACGGGCACCGGCCACACCGCCCCGGACCAGCGCCGCACGCGTGGCCTCCGCCCGGCCGGCCGAAAGGGTCCAGTTGTTGGCGCCGGCATTGGTTCGCCACGGCAGGGCGTCGGTGTGCCCCCGCACCACCATCGGCGCAGTTCCACCGCGCACCACCTCCGCGAGTTCCCGTGTCAGCGCCTCGGCGCGCGGCACCATGCGTGCCGTGCCCAGCGTGAACATGGAGAAGTCGGCATCGTCCACAAGGTCGATGCGCACGCCCTCGGGCGTGGCGACGACCCGCACCTGCTTGAGCAGACCGCGCAGGTCCGGGCGCGCCTGGAGGCGGGTGGCGAGCCGGGCGCGGATCGCGGCGGCCATGGCGGTCCGGCGCGCTGCCCGTTCCGCATCGTTGCCCCCTTCCCCTGGTCCGCCCCGTGCGTTCATGGGGACGGTGAGCGCGCGTGTGCCCGTCTGCCGGGCAGCGTACGGATGGGCATCGGCATCGATCCGTGACGATCCGCCCAGAAGACCGTTCGAGCCGGCGCTCTGTTCGCGGGTCTTCACAAGGGTCGGGGTGAAGTAGTCGGCCAGCCCCTTGCGCTTGTTTTCGTCGGTCGCGCCGAGCAGCCAAAGCAGCAGGAAGAAGGCCATCATCGCGGTGACGAAATCGGCATAGGCCACCTTCCACGCGCCGCCGTGATGCCGGTCGCCTGCGGTCACGACAACCCGGCGCACGATCAGCTGCTGCGGCGGCGCCGGCAAGGTTGCAGGCGCGGCCTGCGCTGCGTCGGGCGAGGCGGAAGTCACCTCACCGGCCCTTGAGCAGGTCGAGAAGCTGCGTCAGCGACGGCCGCACTGCATCGGGCAGGCCCGATCGCGCGCCCTCGACAGCGAGGGCGTGAGGGTGTCCGTGCAGGCTGGCGACGATCACCTGCTTGACGGAATGGAGGATCTGCTGATCCTGCGCGTTGATCTGCCTCAGACGCGCGGCCAGCGGTCCGACAATGCCGTAGGCGAGCAGAACTCCCAGAAAGGTTCCGACAAGCGCGGCCCCGATCATCTTGCCCAGAACCGGGGGCGGCTGGTCGATCGATCCCATGGTCTTGATCACGCCCAGAACCGCCGCGACAATGCCGAGCGCGGGCAGCGCATCGGACAGCTCGCGCAGCGCATGCGCCGGTTCGTCCATCTGGCCAAGCCGCGCGCGGATGGCGTTGTCGAGCACCTCCTCGACGGCGTGCGGATCAAGGCTGCCCGACGACACCACCAGCAGCATCAGCGGATCGGCAAGCAGTTGCACCAGATGCGGATCTGCGACGATGCGGGGAAATTCGCCGAACAGCGGCGAGGAGCGGGGGTTTTCCACGTGCTGTTCAAGCGCCAGGGGACCGTCCTGGCGATACAGCCGCATGAGCCTTG
The DNA here is from genome assembly GCF_004153605.1 of Qipengyuania thermophila. Taxonomy (NCBI): domain Bacteria; kingdom Pseudomonadati; phylum Pseudomonadota; class Alphaproteobacteria; order Sphingomonadales; family Erythrobacteraceae; genus Qipengyuania; species Qipengyuania thermophila. Next base: position 139,736 of record NZ_SDSI01000001.1, read on the forward strand.
CCGACAGGGCAATGGCGTCGACATGATCCGCACTGCTGTAGCGCGGCCCCTTGAACACCCGCACCAGCCCCGCGCCCAGCGCCTTGAGCTCGTGCAGCGAATTCCCCGCGATCAGGGCACCGGCGGCCGCACCCCCGATGATCATCATCTCGAACGGGACCGCTGCCAGCACCGGTCCGATCGCGCCGCCGGTCAGGGCGAAACCACCGAAGACCATGACAAGGAGGACTGCAATGCCGAGCGCTGGGAACATGAAGGTCTCCGCCAGGGGATCAAAGGTGGTCGAACAGGCTGAGAGCGGACAGGCGGCTGAATGTCGCCCGGCTTGCCTCCAGAGCGGCGAGTGTCTGCTGGAGCCGGGCGACGCTTTCGGCCAGGTCTGCGCCGCCAAGACGGTCGCGCAGCTCCGCCCGCGCCAGCGCCTCGTCCGCATGCATGTCCCTGAGCGTTCCGGTCGCCGCGTCCATGGCGCCAAGGCGCGCGCGAACTTGGGCAAACGCCGCCAGCGCATCGTCAAGGCTGGTCACGGCGGTTGCCGCGACCGCTTGTGCCGTTGCGGGATCGCTGCGCAAAGCGCCGGCGACGCGGCCGAGCAGTGCGAGCGCGTCACCGGCGGGCCCTGCGTTGAAGATGTCCTGCCCGGTGACGCCGACCGCCAGCGCCCTGCCATTATGGAAGCGCAGGAGCGGCGGGGCAGCATCGCCGGCATAGCGCGCAACGCCTTCCTCATCGAGCACGAAGGCGCGGTGTCCGGCGCTGCCGGAGAACAACGGCACGCCGGCCGGGTCGCACGTGTTGACAGCCGCGAGCAGCGTGTCGTGCAGTGACATCAGTTCGGCGGCCACGGCCTGCCGCGCATCCCCGCCGCCCGCGCCGCTCGCCGCCGCGAGGGCAAGCTCGCGCGCCCGCAGCAGGCCCTCGCCGATCGTCTCCAGTGCCGTGTCCGCAAGGGCGATCCTTTCGGCCGCGCGCGACAGCGCGAACCCGTCTGCCTCCGCGAGCCGGTCCGCGCGCTCGCCCTGTCTCACCCCGGCCGCGGCAGCCGGATCGTCGGAGGGGCGCTGAAGGCGCTGGCCGGTGGACACCTGATCCTGCAGGCGGATGGCGGACTGCCGCAGGCCCTCCATGCGCGCGATGACCCTGCTGAACATTCCGGCGGTGGACACATGCGCCGTCATCGGCCGATCTCCAGCAAGCTGTCGAACACCCGCGCCGCGGTCTGCATCACCTTGCCGCTGGCCTGAAACAGTTGCTGGAAGCGCAGCAGGCTGGCTGCTTCCGCGTCGAGATCGATCCCGGCGATGTCACCGAGCGCTTCGTGTGCGCTCTGCGCGAAGGCGGCGTGAAGGTCACGAGTGCCGGTCCGGGCCGCAATCGAGGCTGCGAGACCGGCGCCGATGGCGTCCACCGCGGCGGCCGGACCCGAGTGGGCCAAGGCCGTCCGCAAGGCGTCAAGAGCGCGGGTGTCGCGGCTGCGCACCGGGGCACCCGCGCCCGCGGTGGCCAGAGCGTCCGGATCGGACAGGCACACGGCCAAGGTAGCCGCGTCCTCGCCAGAGAACAGCGGCGCGCCCGCGCTCCCGGACGGTGTGGCACCGCCCGCCTGCGCGGTGTTGACGATGCCGGCGAGCTGGCGGGCAGCGTCGTCGAGGGCCGTCACGGCGCGCGCCAGATGGGACCGCGCCTGCTCCCGGCCAGCAAGTTCGCCGCCGACACCCGGTGCGTCGGCGGCGCCAGCAAGGAACCGCATCGCCCCGTCCGACTGGCGCTCGACACGCAGGGCGGCGGCCCCGGCCGGTCCGAGCAGCAGCGGCCCGCCATCCCCCAGCTGCACAACCGCCCGGCCGACGGCGTCCAGCCGGACCGTCGCTCCGGTGAGCGGAACAAGCCGGGCAAGCAGCGCATCGCGCTGGTCAAGGAGAGTGGCTTTCGCCGCGCTTTCAGGCTGGCTCCGCGACAGCCGGAGGTTCAGTTCGCCGAGCGAGGCGGCAAGGCCGTTTGCAGCCGCCACTCCCTCCTCGATCCGCAGCGCGTGTTCGTCGCCGGCGGTGGCGAGATGGCCATGCGCTGCGTTGAAGCCGGCGGCGACCGCGCCTGCCCGCTCCAGCACCTCGAGCCGCAGGGCAGGCTCGAGCGGCGCGGACGCCAGCTTCGCCAGACTGGCCTCGAACCGGTCCAGCGACGCCGACAGGCCGGCGCGCTGCAACGCGGCCTCGCCGCTCAGCAGACCGTCGAGCTCGGCCGCGGCGCGGGCGAGTGCGGTGTCGGCACGGCGCGTTTCGGCGCGCAGGAACCGGGTTTCGGGCTGCGAAACGCCCGCCACCGTCACACCCCCACCCGCGATCGGCCCGCGGGCGGGGTTCAGACCCGCTGGTGCAACGCTCAGCCGGGCGGCGCGGCGGGTGTAGCCGGGCGTCGCGCTGTTGGCGATGTTGTGCGCCGACGTGTCAAGCGCCGCGCGCGCCGCGTGGGCGCCGCTCCTGCCGATCTGAAGCAGCGTTCCGGTCACGGCCTGCGTCCTCCTTGCAGGCGGGACGCCAGCTGCCGTTCCAGAGCGTCCGCGATGCCGAAGGCACCGCACGCGGCCGCGACGTCGGCAAGCCGCGCGTCGAGGATCCCGGCGAAGGCGTCCGGTGCGTCATCTTCGTGAGGATCGCCGTCACTGCGGGCTGCCGCCAACATCTGCCGCACGAGCATGGCCTCGAACCCTTCAGCCGCACGGCGCAGTGCCGAGCGGTCCGCGCTTGCCGCGCCTGGCGCTGCGGGTGGAACCGGCGCGGCGGTCACAGGATCACCAGTTCGGCCTGCAGGGCGCCGGCCTGCTTCAGACCTTCGAGAATGGCGACGAGATCGGCCGCTGCCACACCCAGGGTGCCGAGCGCGTCCACCACCTGCCCGAGATCGGCTCCGCCAGCGACGAGGGCAAGGCGGCTTCCCTCCTCCGATGCCTCGATCTCGCTCGCAGGGGAGGCAACGGTGCGCCCGGAGGCCAGCGGGCCGGGTTGCGAAACCTCCACCCGCTCGGCGATCCGCACGACCAGCTTGCCATGGCTCACCGCCGCAGGTGCAAGGCGCACGGCGCCGTTGATGATGACGGTGCCGGTGCGGCTGTTGACCACGACGCGGGCCGAGGCAGGCGCGGGAACGATCTCCAGCACCCCGATCTCGGCGAGGCGCAGCGCCGCGGCATCCTCGTCGCCGGGCAGGGAGACGATCACCGTCACGCCGTCGGTGATCTGGGCGGTGCCGGCGAACCGGGCGTTGATGGCATCGCGCACCCGGGTCGCCGTGAGAAAGTCCGCCTCGTGCAGGTTGAACCGCGCCTGCGCACGCACGCCGGCGGCCGATGCGACGGCCCGTTCGACAATCCCGCCTTGGGCGATGCGCCCGACAGTGGGTATGTTGACGGTGAGTTGCGATCCGTCGCGCGCAGACACGCCGAGACCGCCGACGACCACGCTGCCCTGGGCAAGAGCGTAGATCTCGCCATCCGCGCCCTTCAGCGCCGTCAGGATGAGCGTGCCGCCGCGCAGGGACCGCGCCTTGCCCAGTGCCGAGACGGTGATGTCCAGCCTTTGTCCGGGTTTGGCGAAGGCCGGCAGTTCGGCCGTCACGATCACGGCCGCGGCATTCTTGAGGCCCGGCGCCGCGCCTGCCGGCAAGGGCACGCCCAGCTGCCCCGCCACGCCGCGCGCAGCTTCGGTGAGGTAGGCAAGGTTGTCGTCGCCGGTTCCCGGCAGCCCGACCACCACGCCGTAGCCGGTCAACGGATTGGCACGCACGCCATCAAAGGCGCCGAGATCGCGGATCCGCTGCGCTGCCGCCGGCGAGGCGCCGAAAAGGAGGGCGATCACCAGCACGAGCGCGACTGTGCAACGCATCACCGGCATGCTCAGAAAGGCGCCACGCGGGCGAAGAAGCGGCTCAGCCATCCGGGACGGCTGGCCTGCTGCAGGGCGCCGCGGCCGGAATGGCGGATGCGGGCATCGGCGATGAGGGTCGATGGAATGCGATTGGCCGCGTCGATGTCCGCCAGGCGCAGGCGGCCGGTGAACTGCACCCATTCCTCGCCTTGGCTGAGAACCATGCGCTTTTCTCCTTCGACCTGCGCCGTGCCGCCCGGCTCGACCGCCACGAGGGTGACGGTGACCGTACCCGCGATGCTGCTGGTCTGCCTGGCAGCGGCACTGCCGTTGAACGACGCGCCCGACGACATCTTAAGGGCATCGGCGCCGAGCAGCGCGAGCGGCCCCTCGGCCGGCAGCGTCAGCGAAGCACCGCCCTGCCGGGCGCTGCTCGCCTCCACGCTCCTGCGCGAGCGGGTGTCCTCCACCAGCACAATCGTCACCAGATCGCCCACCCGGCGGGCACGCAGACCCTGATGGAGCGGCGCATAGGGAACGGCGGCGTTGAAGATGGCTCCGCTGCCGGGTGGAGGCGGCGGCACCTCCGACCGGGCCAGCGGCGGCGGCGACAGGCGCAGCGGCGCGGCAGGGTCGGCGCACCCTGCCACCATCATGACCGCCAACAGGGGCGTGAGCGCGCGCACCATGGCCGTCACAGCGCTTGGTTGGCGTTGCGGAGCATGTCATCGACAGCCCGGACCATCTTCGTGCTGATCTCGTAGGCGCGTTGGGCCTCAATCATGGCGACCATCTCCTCCACCACATTGACATTGGACGTCTCCAGCATCCCCTGCCGCACCGCGCCCCGTCCTTCGCTTCCCGGAGGACCGGCATCGGGCGGACCGCTCGCCGCGGTTTCGAACAGCAGGTTGTCGCCGCCCGCACGCAGACCGGCACTGTTGGCAAAGCGCGCGACAAGGATCTGCCCGAGCTGCTGCGGTTCGCTCGATCCCGGAACGACCGCGGTGACCGTGCCGTCCGCTGCGACGGTGAGGCTGCCGGCGCCGGCGGGCACGGAGATCGGCGGATCAAGCGCGTGTCCATGGGCGGTGACCACCTCGCCCTGCGCGGTCAGGGTCAGGTTGCCGGCCCTGGTGAAAGCGGCGCTCCCGTCGGCAAGCGTCACCTGGAAGAAGCCGTCTCCGTCGAGTGCGACGTCGAGCGCGTTGCCGGTCCCCTCCAGCGCACCCTGCACGGCGATGCGGCTCGTTCCCTGGAGGGCGACACCGCTGCCGAAATTGATGCCGATCGCATAGGCGGCGTCTCCGCTGGCGCGCTGTCCGGCGACCCGGTTGTCCTGATAGGCGAGCGTCGCGAAGCTGGCGCGCTCGCGCTTGAAGGCGGTGGTGCCGATGTTGGCGAGATTGTGGGCGATGACCCGCATGCGGGCATCCTGAGCCTCGAGTCCGGTGCGGGCGACGTGCAGGGCTGAAAGGGGCATGATGATCTCCTGTGCGGGCGCGGCGAAATGGCCGGGACGGGGTTCAGGGCCGCAGGCTGAGGAGCTGGGAGCCGGCCTGGTCGATGTCGCCGGCGGTGGCGAAGAGTTTGGCCCGCCGCTCGAAACCGCGCTGGGCCTCGATCATGTCGACGAGCACCGTGGTGAGGTCGACATTGGACTGCTCGAGCATGCCGGTCTCCAGCGTCGCGGTTTCGTCGGTCGGCAGAATGCCGTCCGGCACGCGCAGCATGCCGTCCTGATCCTTGAGGATGCGGCTGCCGGCGGGACTGGCGAGCTTGATGCGGCCGAAAGCCTCGGGCTGTGCGCCGGACGCGCTTGCGTCCGCCGAGCGCACCGTGCCGTCGGGTTCGATCCGCACCGGCTGACCCGGCGGGACGGTGATCGGCCCTTCCCGGCCGAGCACCGGCAAGCCGTCGCCGTTCTGAAGCACGCCCGTCGCGCCGACGGACAGGTCTCCGCGACGGCTGTACACCTCTGCGCCGTCTTTCCCCTGCAACGCGATCAGCGCATCGCCCTTCACGGCGGCGTGGAGCGGATCGCCTGTGGCCACGAGCGTTCCGGCCACGAGATCGACTCCCGCCAGCGCACCCTTCGCCAGGGCGCGGGCTTCGACCCCGGCGCCACGCACGGTCAGCACGGCCGTGGCAAAGCCGTCCGCGCGGAAACCCGGCGTCTGCGCATTGGCGAGGTTGTGCGCGATCACCCGCTGGCGGTTCATCGCGGCGTCCAGTCCGCTCAGGGCGGTGTAGATCATGCGGTCCATCGGCTCAGGTCCGCAGGTTCATGATGGTCTGGGAGATCTGCGACGCCGCGTCGATCGCCTTGGCATTGGCCTGGAAATTGCGCTGGGCCGCGATGAGGCCGACCATCTCCTCGGCAAGGTCGACATTGGACCGTTCAAGCGCTCCGGCCAGCAGGTCGCCGGCCCTCCCCTCCCCGGGGGCGCGCAGTTGCGGAACTCCGGACAGTCCGGTCGCCTCCCACTTTCCGCCGCCGATCTGCCGCAGCCCGGCCGGCGTCGTGAAGGTGGCGAGCGCGATGGTGCCCGCAGTGGCGATGGTGCCGTCGGCGTAGGTGGCGCTCAGCATGCCGTCCTTCCCAATCGCGATCCCCGCCAGCTCCGCGCCCGCCGCGTTGATTACAGCCACGCGCGCATCCGTCAGCGCGCCGCCGGACCCGGCATCGAACATCTGGAGACGGTTCCCCGCCCCGTCATGCACATGCCCGTCCTCGCCGAGCGACAGCGCACCGTTGCGCGTGAAGGACAGCCGGCCCGTGGCCGCGTCACGCAGGGCGAAGAACCCCTCGCCCGCGATGGCGAGGTCCGTGGCCCCGCCGGTCTGCTCGATCGCGCCGAGCCCGAAATCCTGGGCGATCGCGGCAACCGCCGCGCCAATGCCGCGCGTCATGCGCGGGTCGCTCGACGCGCCGCCGGCGACGAGATCGGCGAAGCGCGTGTCGCTCTTCTTGAACCCGACTGTTTCGGCGTTGGCGATGTTGTGCGCGATCACTCCCAGATCAGTCTGCGCGTTGCGCAGCCCGCTGAGCGAGGTGTAGAAGGACATGGGTCAGGTCTCCGTCTGTGAGGAAGAGGCGGGCAGCCGGGCGAGCAGCGCGTCCAGCCGCGCGGCAATCTGATCGAGCGTGGCGTTTGTCCGCGCGGTTCCGGCGACCGCGGAAAACTGCGCCAGCTGTCCCAGCATGTCCTTGTTGTCGACCGGAGCGGTCGGATCCTGGTGGCGCAGCTGCGCAGTGAGCAGCCGCAGGAAATCCGCCTGTTCCAGCGTCCGGGACGTGGCGGAAACCCGTGCGGCGGGTGGCGATGCGTCGCCCTGGACGCCTCCTGCGCGCATCATCGCGCCCTCAGCGTGTCGAGCATCAGCTGCTTGGCGGTCTGCATCGCCTCGACAAGGTTGCGGTACTGGCGCGAGGCATCCATGACCTCCGCCATTTCCGCGTTTTCGTTGACTCGCGCATGCCACACGAAGCCGTCCGCATCGGCGGCCGGATGGGCAGGATCGTGGCGCCGCACCGGCTCCTCGGGGGAGCGGGCAAGGCGGCGCACCTCGACCGTCGAGACGCCGGTCGTGCGATCGACCAGCTCGGCGAAGACCGGGCGCAGCGGCCGGTAGGCGGCGGGAGCCGAGCCTGCGACATGGCCGGCGTTGGCGAGGTTCGATGCGGCGGCGTTCAGCCGCACCACCTGCGCCGACAGGCCGCGCTGCACGAGGGTGAACAAGGTCATGGGCTCGGGCATGATCATTCTCCTCTGAGAGCGCGCGTCAGCGTCTCCACCCGCCCCTGAACGAAGGCCAGGGTGGCGCTGTAGGCGACGGCATTCTGGGCGAAGGCGAGCTGCTCGGTGGTGGCGTCCACCGTGTTGCCATCCGCAGACGGCATCAGCGGAACCCGGTAACGTGTCGCGGCGACGCCGGCACTCGACACGGTTGCGCCACGTTCATGAAGCTGCAGGGCGGCGGCGAAATCGAGGTCGCGAGCACGGTAGCCCGGCGTCGCGGCATTGGCGAGATTGGCCGTCAGCAGGCTGAGCCGCCGCGACCGGAGTTCCAGGGCCGCTCCGTGAATGCCCAGCCAGTCCTGTGTCACACGCGCTGCTCCTTTGCGTCCGCTTGCGGGGAACGAAGCGGAACCAACCGACGACGCGGCGGGCCTGTCTCGTTCGCCACTAGCGAAGCAAAGAGCGTGCCATTCTGGCAGCAGGGCATCGGGAGACGCGAGTGCGGCCCTCTGGCGGCAGGCGCTTGCCGGGAAGCGGCAAACGCTGGCCACCGCTGAAAGAGAAGCGTCCGAAGCCGTTCTTGACTCGCACAAGGAGCCGAGCCGTGCGTGACGTTTTCCTCTTCAATGCGTGGAGCCTTGCCGTGATCCTCCTCGGCACGGCGGGCGCAACCGCTCTGCGCGTCGGGCGCGGCGAGTGGTGGCCGCTTGTATCCGCCATGCGTGCCGCGTGGCGGTCGCGGCACCGGCTCGTCATGACGCGGGCCGCTCTTGCCCCGTGGGTCGTTGCCGCCCGCAGGGGCAGGCTCGACCAGCCGCCGCGAGGCCGCCTGCCCGACCGTGATCTTGCCACCGCGCTCGACGCGCTCGCCCGGCAAAGGTGCCTGAACTGCATGGCCGGTGCCGCTGCACGGCTGAGCCGGCGGCGTCTCCGCAATGCCGGGATCGCGGCACGCATCCTGACCGACGCCGCCGCCTGCGCGCCGGTGATGGGGCTCGCCGCCGCCGTGCTGGCGCAGGCGCGGTTCGGCGGCGTTGCGCCCGCAGCCGCCCTTGCCGGCGCCGCCCTGTGCGTCGGATCCGGCTTCGCGCTTGCGCAGCTCGGTCTGATCCCCGCCGCGCGTGGGTTGGAGCGGCGCACCCGGAACACGGAGGTGCAACGCCGCGCCGTTCTGCAATGGCTGACAGTGCAGCTCGAGGACACCTTCCCCATGCAGCCTTGCGCCCGTGTTCAGGCACGCCCCGCGCGCGGACCGGCAGCGAGACGCCCATGCCCCGCCTTCTGACGCTCGTGGCGGCGTTGCAATCCCTCGCCTCCGGCGGCGAAGTGCCGTCCCGCGCGCATATGCCGCACGCGGCCATCGACCACGCGGTCGCCGCGTTCCTGGAAACACAGGCGGAGCCGCGCCGGGGCGTGCCGGAACCGGTCGATCGGCGGCTGAGGCTCGCTGTCTGTCCGGTGCCGCTGACCCTCGCGTGGCTCAGCGGGAGCAGCCATGTGGTGACAGTCGAATGCCGAACGCGCGGAGGGTGGCGGCTGTTCGTCGCGGTGCGTGGCGCCGAAGTGCCGCCGGAGACGCGGCCGCACACCTTGCGCCGGGGCGAAACGGTTCGGTTGCAGGTCGTCGGACCCGCGTTCACTGTCACGGCGACTGCAAAGGTGCTTGGCCCCGCTGACGAAGACGGGTGGATCACCGTCCAGCCGGCCGACCGCGCCGCGCCGCTGCGCGCCCGGCTCGTCCATCCCGGCCTCGCAACGGTGGCCGTCCGGTGAGACGGGTTAAGTTCCGCCCGTTCCCGACGTCCTCATCCCCAGTTCCCAACCGGCAGACCAGCCCATGCGCATCGATCGCCCGCCCTCGCCCTTCCCGCCCCTTTCGGCAGCGCGCCTGCATGCGCCCCTTTCGCCGGACGCGCCTGCACCGGCGGAGCGTTCAGACGGACACGGAACCCGCGCCGGCGCGTCCGTCGCCCGGGAGGTGAACGCGACCATCCGCGAGGCGCGGGTATCGCAGCTGCGCACCGCGATTTCCGCAGGGTCGTACCGGCTCGATCCCGAGGCGACCGCTGCGGCGTTGAGCCGGGCCGCGGCGCGCGGGGAACCGCGATGACCACCAAAGGCGCGATGATGACCGATGCGCTGCGGCAGCTTCTTGCCGCTCTGGAAGCGGAGCGGCAGGCTCTTGCCGGCATGGATGTGGAGGCGCTGAGCCTTGCCACCACCCACAAGGATGCGTTGTGCGCCAGCCTTGCGGGTGCGCCGGCCAGACCTCTGACGGATGAGGAGCGCGGCCTTGCCGAAACGGCGCGGGCGCTGAACGACCTCAACCGGCGCACCCGCAACCTGCTGGCCGCCCACACCGCCGCGCGGCTCGACGCCCTCACCGGCGCTGCGGCGTGCTACACCCTGCGCCGACCGGCAGACGGCAGCTCGACCTGACGGGCGGCGGGAGCGCTGCGCAAACTGGCACGGTCCTTGCTCTGTGCTGATCGTCCATGGCGATCATCGGAGCCGGTGCCTTGAGTCCACCAGTGCAGTCTTCTCCCGCCGACGCCGCCTCGACCCGGCATGCGGGTCACGGGCGCGGAGCGTCCCCGGCGACCGTGCGCGCCATCGCCCACGCTTCCCGCCGCACGGGCGCCGACTTTTCCGTGCTGATGGCGAAGGCGCAGCTCGAATCCGGCTTCAACCCCGAAGCCCGCGCCCGCACCTCCTCCGCATCGGGACTGTTCCAGTTCATCGACAGCACCTGGCTGGACACCTTTGCGCGACACGGACCGGCCCATGGCTATGGCCACCTTGCCGCCGCCATCGAGCGGCATGGCGGCAGAAGCGTGGTCCACAGCGACAGCCTGCGCCGCGAGATCCTTGCCCTTCGCCACGATCCCGCCGTCGCGTCCCTGATGGCCGGCGCCCTGACCGAGGACCACCGTCTTGCGCTGAGGAACACGCTCGGGCGCGAACCCGATGCGGGCGAACTCTACCTCGCCCACTTCCTCGGCATCGGCGGGGCCCGCACGATGCTGGCCGCCCTTGATGCCGACCCGACGCAGTCCGCCGCCGCCCTCCTTTCGCCGGCGGCCGCAGCGAACCGGGCGATCTTCTTCGCCGGAGGCCGGCCGCGGTCGGTGGCGGAACTCGTGGACCACCTGCGCGGCAAGGTCGAGGCCGCCACCGGCAGCGCCGCCACCCCGCTCCCCGAGCCACCCGCCCCGTTCTCCTCTCCTCGGCAAGCCGTGCCCGCCACGCGCCTTGCCAGCGTTCGCCTGGAGAATACCGGCGCGCAAGGGCGTTCCATGTCAGGCACCCTTGCCCGCGAGTTCGGGCTGGCCGCAGAGGGTGTTCCGGGCACCACCCATGTGCGTCAGGCCTATGCGCGGCTGCGGGCGGTCGGGCTGTGAGGACGCTGATCCGCAACGGAACACCCCTGTTCCTTCCCGGCGCCATCCTCATGCTGATCGTGCTGATGGTGCTGCCGATCCCGACGGTCATGCTGGACGTGTTCCTCGTCCTCAACATGGGGCTGTCCGTCGCCGTGCTGATGGCGGCGATGAACGCCAACCGGCCTCTCGACTTCTCCTCCTTTCCCTCGGTGCTGCTGTTTGCAACACTGCTGCGCCTCGCGCTCAATGTGGCGTCGACACGGATCGTGCTGGTAAATGGCCACACCGGCAGCAGCTCGGCCGGTCAGGTGATCGAGAGCTTCGGGCACTTTCTCGTGGGCGGCAATTTTGCCGTCGGCCTGTTCGTGTTCATCATTCTTCTGATCATCAACCTCGTCGTCATCACCAAGGGCGCGGGCCGGGTGTCGGAGGTGTCGGCCAGGTTCACCCTCGACGCCCTGCCCGGCAAGCAGATGGCGATCGACGCCGACATCGCCGGCGGGTTGCTCAGCGCCGATGACGCAAGAACCCGCCGCGAGGATCTGGCCACGGAAGCCGATTTCTACGGTGCCATGGATGGCGCATCCAAATTCGTCAAAGGCGACGCGGTCGCCGCGCTTCTGATCCTCGGGGTGAATGTCCTCGCCGGTTTCGCCCTGGGCGTGTTCTCGCACGGGCTCTCCGCCATCGAAGCGGCACAGCTCTACGTCACCCTTGCCGTGGGCGATGCTCTGGTGGCGCAAGTGCCGGCCCTGCTGCTGTCGATCGCGGCGGCGATCATCGTCACCCGGGTGAACGATGCCCGCGACCTCGCAGGGCAGGTGGCCGGGCAGTTCGCGGACCCTCGCGCGTGGCTGCCGGTTGCCCTCGTGCTCGGCGCCATGGGGCTGATCCCGGCGATGCCGCAAACCATCTTTCTCCCCGCAACCGGCGGCGCCCTGTGGCTGGCATGGGCCCTGAAGCGGCGGCGCACCACGCCAGGCACCGCGGACGCCGCGGACGTTTCGACGCCGGACGCAGACTTGAGCGCCGTCGCGGTCGAGGACGTGGGCGACCACACGCTCGTGTCGCTCGAAGTCGGTGTCGCGTTGCTCGGCCTTGTGGCGGCCGACCGGGGTGCCACGCTTGTCGCGCGGCTCGCCGGCGTGCGCCGCCAGCTGTCGCAGGAACTCGGCTTCGTGCTCTCGCGGTTCCGTGTCCGCGACAATCTGGCGCTTCCCGCAGGGCAATGCCGCATCCTTGTCGGCGGGGTCGTGGCGGCGCGCGCGCAGATCCGGCCGGAATGCCTCCTGGCGATCGATGCAGGCGAGGTGGTGCCCGGCCACGAGGTGCGGGGAGAGGCAACCCGCGACCCCAGCTTCGACTGCCCCGCCCTGTGGATCGCCACGGGCGACCGCGATCTCGCCATCGCCGAGGGGTTCCTGGTCGTCGATCCCGCCACGGTCATCGCCACGCTGCTCGACCAGGTCCTGCGCCGCCGCAGCTCTGCCCTTCTGGGAGCAGCGGAAGTGCGCGAGGTGCTCGACCATTTGGCGCAGCGGAACCCGGCCGTGCTTGAAGGCGTGACGCCCGATCCCCTCTCGCTGACGGCCTGCACCCGGCTCCTGCGGAACCTGCTCGATGAGGGGATCACCCTTGCGCATCCTCTGCCGCTGTTCTCGGCCATCGCCATGGCGCTGCAGACGACGCAGGAATTCGACCGCGTCGTCGATCTCGTCAGGATCAGCATGGGGCCGGCGCTCACCGCCCGCCTGTGCGACCCTGACGAGACTCTTGCCGTGATCGCCCTCGACGCGGCGCTCGAGCAGGCGATCCTTGGCGGGCTGCGCGATCCGGCGACGGGACAGCCGGTCATTGCGCCTGATTGTGCAGCCGCCATCCGACGGGCGGTCGAGGCCGCCTTGCTCGACCTTGGCGAGCGCCGTGCCGCCGTCATTGTTCAGCCTTCCGCCCGCCGCGCGCTCGACCTGCTTCTTCGCGGCCACTCGCCGCGATGCGCGGTCCTGTCGGTGGCCGAACTGCCGCGGACCCAGCCGGTGGAGGTCGTCGCCGTCATCGGCGCGCCAGCCTCCACGAACCCTCAGGACGCCGTCCCAGAACCGGAGTGCCTAGCCGCATGATCCACACCCAAACTCAGTTTGACGAGGCACTTGCCAGCGCTGCCGCCCAAAAGGTGGAAGGGCGAATCCGCCAGTTCTCGCCGCTTGTTCACCGCGCGGCGCACGACATCGCCCGCCTGACAGGCGGAGCGGTCGAACGGGAGGAGCTTGTCCAGACAGGCTTCCTCGCCCTCACGGAGTGCGCCACGCGCCACGCCGGCCCTTCCGAGGACGGGTTTGCCGCCTACGCCCGCACCCGGGTCCGCGGCGCCATGCTCGACCTCGCCCGCAAGACCGTGCCCGGCAGCCGCAACAGCGCGGCGCGGCGCGGCGCACACGGGCACGCGAACACGCATGGTGAGGGCGGCGGGAGCGCGGCACCGCGCACGCGCCTCGTCGCCTTCGCACCGCTTGCGGAGATGGACCACGACCGCGATCTGGCCTTCGCCGACAACCGGCCCGACCCCTTCGCGCAGCTTGCCGATCAGCAAAACCGGACCGTCCTTGCCGCGGCCATCGCCGCTCTTCCCCCGCGGCTGCAGCTGGTTCTTCAGCTGTACTACCTCGAGGAGCTGAGCCTCGCCGAAGTGGCCGCGGTGCTGCTCGTGAGCGTGCCGCGCGTGCACCAGTTGAAGGCGCGTGCGCTCGCCATGGTGCGCGAACGCCTTTGCGCCCGCGTCGACGGCCCGATCGATCAGGCCCCGGCAAAGGCGCTGTGAAGCTCCGCGAGTTCCTGACGCAGGGCGCCGACCGCACCGGCATCGAAGCGCGCCGCGGCCGCCGCAAGCCGCCGCCAGGCGTCCCCATAGACGAGCAGCAGGGCCGGTGCGAGCGGCTGCGTCCGGTCGACACCGAGCTGCAGCGCCTGAATGCAGGCCATCGCCCGCATGAGCGCCGCGTTCCGCCGCACCGGCTGCGCGCGGGCATGACACGCTATCGCCGCGCCGAGCGCCCGCTCTGCCTCCGACAGGCACAGGCAGGTCAGCTGGGCCGCCGTGCCGCCCAACGCGAGCGCGGCGAGTTCGACCCGGCGGTAGGTTTCCGTCACCTCAGCCGAGACGGCAAGGTCAGCGGCGGTCGCCACGGGCAAGGCCGATCTGCAGTTCAAGCTGCGCCAGAACGCTGTTGGACGCCCGCACCATCCCTTCGGAACGGGCAAGACGCCGGGTGAGCTGCTGGCGCAGAGCCTCCTGCTGCGCCAGCAGCGTCTCGCGGCGCAACTCCATCCGCGCCTGCTGCGCTTCGTAGCGCCGCACCGACCCGCCCAGCGAGCCGGGATCGGTGGACAGCCCCGCGGTTCGGGCCAGCCGGTCGAGGGTTGCGAAGGCACCGTGCAGCCCGGCGGTGAAGAACGCGGCGACGGCCTGAGGATCCTCGGCTGCCCGGCGGTCGAAGCGGTGGCTTTCGAACGCGAAGCCACCGTTCCCGTCGGATGCAAGCCCCAGATCCGCGAGGGTGCGCGGCGCGCCTTCGGCCGCCCGGGGCATGACGGTGCTGCCCGGAAGATCGGCGAGCAGCCGCTTGAGCAGGCGTGCGCCGCTGTCGGCTCCGATCGGTCCACCGAGCGGGGCAGCCACATCGCGCACGCTGCGCCCCACCTCGTCGAGTGCTGCTGCAAGGTCGGCCATGACCTCCCGCATTGCGGGCAGGGCAGCAGCGAAGGTGATGGTTGCCGGCTGCCCGCTGCTGGTGCTTGACAAGGCAAGAACAAGGCCGCTCCCGGGTTCGGTGAAGCGGTTCGACGGATGCCGGATGGTCACTCCGTCGAGGCTCAGCTGCGCATCGCGCGCCACTTGGTGCAAAGCGGCCGTTCCGTCCGCCAGTGCCCACGACAGCGCGGCGGGGGACGGCTGTGGCGACGGCCCGCCGTCGGGTTCCGCCGCGCTGCCGCGCAGGACAAAGCCGTTGGCGCTGCCGTCCGGTCCCTTGAGGACGAGGCGGGCGCCGCCTTCGCCTTGCAGCACCTGAGCGGAAAGGCCGACCCGTGCCGCCTCGACCCGCCGGGCGAGGGTGGTCAGCGTGTCGTCCGGCCCCAGGTCCAGACGGAGCGGTGCGCGTTCCGGGTCGGGATCGAACGCGGATCCGCTCACGGCGCCGAACGCGATCTCCAGCTGTCCCGCTCCGACCCGCGCGTCCGGGGCATCGTAAGGTGGACCCACCCACACCTGGCCGCATGCGAGCTGATGGACTTCGAGGGTGAAGGGCGCCGGAAGCACCGCACCCGGCAGCAGCGACGCTGTCGCCACGCCGGGCGGGGTCACGGACGCTTGGGGAGCCAGCGCGCCCGCGCGCACCCTCTCCCCGAACGCCGCGGCCAGCTGCGCCACCTTTGCGCGCAGGTTCGCGGCGGCGTCCAGTTTCACGGACACGGCCTGCGACTTGCCTTGCAGTGCCTTGATCCGCGGCGTGAAGCGTGCCGCCGCAAGATCGGCGGCGAGCGCGTTGATGTCGACGCCGCTGCCCCCGCGAACAGCGCCCGGTCCGACGGTTGGTGTTCCGCTCATGCCGTCGTGAACGACGCCAGGCGCCTCACTTTAAGAGCGGCCACACTTCACGCGCGGATCAGGCGGCCTTGCGCGTCAAAGCGCAGCATCACCGGCAGGGTGACCGTCGGACGCGCGGGAGTCTCCCCGCGGCGCAGGGCGAGCACGAACGCCAGAATGCGGGCCACGGCGGCATAGAGTTCGGCGCGGATGACCTCCTGCTCGCGGGCGGTGAAATAGAGGGAGCGTGCCAGTTCGGGGTATTCGAGCACCGGCACCTGCGCCTCCGCCGCCAGGTCGCGCATCGCCAGCGCCCGCTGATCGCGGCCCTTGGCGAGCACCACCGGAGCCGCTGCCCGCGCCGGATCGTAGGCGAGCGCCACGGCGAAGTGCGTCGGGTTCGTCAGCACGAAATCGGCCTCGGCCACGGCTTTCGCCACGCCGCCGCGGGCAAGCTGCCGCTGCCGCCGCCGCAGCGCCGCCTTGTGTTCGGGATTGCCGTCGGTTTCCTTGTGTTCGTCTGTCATTTCCCGCCGGCTCATCATCAGGCGGCGCAGGCGGCGCCATCGCTCCAGCGGCCAGTCGACGAGACCGAGCAGCAGCAATCCTGCGGCCAGCCACACGAGCAGCGACGACAGCAGCGTCCAGGGGACCGCGATGAACCCCCTCAGGCCGTCAGGCGGACGCAGAGGCCAGGCGGGGGCATGGCTGGTCCACCAAAGGAAGGCGACGCACGCCAGAACGGCCACCTTGGCCAGCGATTTCCCAAGCTCGATCAAGGCATGCGGACCGACCATCCGCTTCACACCGGCGACCGGGGAAAGCCGCTGAGGACGCGGGCGGAACGCCGCGGCGACGAAGCGCCCGTCGCCGGCCACGAGCTGCACCAGAATGGTCGTCGCGGCGCTCGCCCCGCCGATGAGCAGAAGCGGGAACAACAGTTCGCCGACGCTCTGCCGGATCATTGCCGCGAATGCGAACGCGTGGAGCGAGTTCGCGTCGAAGGTCAGGCTGTCGCGCATCAGGCGCCCAAGCGTGTCCCCCAGCGCCGGCCCGGCCACGATCAGCACGGCGGTCGCGGCCCCGCAAGACACGGCGGTGGCCAGATCGCGCGAACGCAGCACATCGCCCCTTGCCACGGCATCGCGCAGCCGCTTGGCGCTCGGCGCGAACCGCTTCTCGCCGCTCTCTCCGCTCATCGAGCCGCGGCCTCCTGCGCCTGCGCCAGAGCCGTGCCAACGAGGTTGGCCAGCTGCTCGGTGAACAGGGAAAATCCGGCAATGAGAGCCACGAGCCCGACGAGCACGCCTGCCGGAAGGCCCAAGGCAAACAGGTTGAGTGCCGGCGCCGCCCGGCTGATCACGCCCGTCGCGACCTGGACGAGCAGCAACGCCAGCGCCGCCGGCAGCGCCAGCGTCGCGCCGGCCGCGAACAGCGTCGTGGCGAACCGGGCCAGAGCATAGGCCCGGTCGGGTGCAAGTCCGCTGCCCGGAGGCACGGCGGCGAAGCTTTCCAGCAGCAGGCGAAGCCAGATGAGGTGCGCGTCGAGCCCGAGGAACACCAGCGCCAGCACCAGCCCGTGAAACTGCGCAAGAGCGCCGGCCTGCCCGCCGGTCGCCGGATCCACTGCGCTCGCCATGGCCATGCCCATGCTGCCCGCGACGAGCTCGGCAGCCAGCGCGGGCGCCGCGAACGCCAGCTGCAAGGAAAAGCCGATGGCGAGACCAAGCGCCACCTCGGCGGCGACGGCGGCCGCGCCGGCCAGCGACAGGGGATCCGCCAGCGGCGCGACAGGAAGCCAGACCGCCACATAGACTGCAAGCGCCGCGCCGAACAGCAGGCGCACCTGCACGGGAACACCCATGGCCCCGAAGACGGGCGCCGCCATCAGCGCCGCACCGGGCCTGACCATCAGGAACAGGACGTGCAGCACGTCCCGCTCCAAGGCCACCAGCGCGGCGAGCGGAGCGCTCATCGACCCAGTGCCGCGACCACGGCGAACATGTCGCGCGCGAAATCCGCCAGCAGATCAAGCATCGACGCGCCGAAGACCACCAGAACCAGCGCCACGACGGCCAACTTGGGGACGAAGGTCAGCGTCTGCTCGTTGACCGATGTGGCGGCCTGGAGGATGCCGACGATCAGGCCCACGGCCAGCGTTGCCAGCAGCACCGGGGCGGCCACGATCGCGGCGGTCCACAGCATCCGGTCGGCAAGCGACAGCAGCGCAGCGGTGTCATCCATGACCGTCTCCGCCCCTCACAGGAAGCTCATCGCCAGCGACCCCATGAGCAGGCTCCACCCGTCGATGAGGACAAACAGCAGGAGCTTGAACGGAAGCGAGACGAGGGTTGGCGACAGCATCATCATGCCGAGCGACATCAGCACCCCGGCGACGACGAGATCGATGGCGAGAAACGGCAGGAACAGCATGAAGCCGATCTGGAAGGCCGTCTTGAGTTCGCTGGTGACAAAGGCCGGCAGGAGGACGCTGAACGGCACCGCCGCACCATCGCGGTAGGCGGAATGTCCGGCGAGGTCCGCGAACATCTCCAGTTCGGCGGTGCGGGTCTGGCGCAGCATGAAGCCGTGAAACGCCTCGCCGGCGGCGGCAATGGCCTCGTCGCCCGTCATCCGTCCCTCGGCGTAAGGTGCCAGCGCGGTCTCCTGCACCCGGTCCAGCGTCGGGGCCATGACGAACATGGACAGAAGCAGGGCGAGACCGATGAGCACCTGATTGGGCGGCGACTGCTGGAGACCAAGAGCCTGTCGCAGCAGCGAAAGCACGATGATGATGCGCGTGAAGCTGGTCATCATCAGCAACAGGCCGGGCAGGAGCGTGAGCGCCCCCATGACCAGCAGCAGCTGGAGCGACAGGCTGAGCGGCGCGCGGGCCTCTGCACTCGCCGCGCCGAGCGCACGGTCGAGGGCGAGCGACAGCACCGGCTCGGCCGCAGATGCCGGCCCGGCGGCCAGCAAGGCGACGAGGACGCCCCAGGCGACGGCGGTGCAACGGCGCTGGCAGGTCACGACCGCTCGTCCCGAAGGCCGTCCACCGGCGAGGCGGGAACATCGGCAAGACGGGTGAGGCCGCCTCTGGTGCAGCCGACCAGCACCTCGCGTCCGCGGAAGGCAATCACCGCGAGGCGGACTCCCGGAGCAAGCAGCGTGACCTCGACCACGCGCGCCGCACGCGATGGGGCGGCGGCGCGCAGGCGCGTCTGCGCGAGGCGCCACAGCCGCAGACTGCCCCAGACCAGTCCCCCCAGCACGGGGAGGAGCACGGCCAGCTTGACGAGGTACCAGCCCATCAGATCGAACCGGCGGCGAGGGCGCCGGACCCGGGGGCAGTGCCGTCGAGCGCGAGCACCCGGAGGGCAAAGCGGCCGTCTTCAACGAGGATTTCGGCATGGCCGATGCGCTCGTTGTTGACGAGGATGTCGAGCGGCTCGTCGGTCAGGCGGTCGAGCCGGACGATGTCGTCCGCCGCGAGCGCAAGCACCTGTTCCAGGGTCATGCGGACACGGCCAAGTTCCACCGAGAGGGTGACATCCACATTGCGCAGGAGGCGCAGGTCGGCGAGCGCGGCCATGGTCATGATTGGGCTCCGTTTCGCATGTCACTGGCAGGCCTCAGACGCACCATCATGCAGCCGTCGGCCGATCCGATGATGCCCTCGGCGATGGTCGCTCCGCCGGCGACGAGGCGCGCGCCGCCGGACTGAG
This sequence comes from Qipengyuania thermophila, assembly GCF_004153605.1. NCBI lineage: Bacteria > Pseudomonadati > Pseudomonadota > Alphaproteobacteria > Sphingomonadales > Erythrobacteraceae > Qipengyuania > Qipengyuania thermophila. The sequence continues at coordinate 159,032 of NZ_SDSI01000001.1, forward strand.
GAAGCGGGATGAGGTCGCCCGCACGCAGCACGGCCACCCGCGACAGGGGCAGACGCCGCTCCGCGACGATAGCCCGGACGACGACGGGCACGTCGCGGGCGAAAGGCGCAAGCTGACCCGCGCGGTCCGCGCGATCCGTCTCGCCATGCACGCGCGGATCCGGCAGGATTCCGCACGCCCGCAGCGCCGCCGCGCCGAACGAGAGGGTGACGCGGCAGCCCACCTCCCCCGCGCGCACGATCATCAGCGAGACGCACGCCTCGACCGGTTCCGACCCGCCATCAGACGCTGCCGGTGCGGCGCCCACCGCGCCCGTCGCGCGCCAGTCCGTTCCGGCACCGCACGCGCGGTTCAGCGCGTCGGCCAGGCGCGCGCCAAGCTCCTCGGCCACGAGACGCAATGACCAGGGCAGCACCCGGCGCGGCAGTGTGACCGGAGACATGCTCTCGCCGGCGCCGCCGAACAGGTGCTCGGTCAGCCACATCAGGCCCCGGGTGCACCAGGCAAGGGGCACGCTCGCGCCGGCGCAGGCAAGCGCGCTCTCGTGCCTTTCCTGCTCCGCGCCGGGATCTTCGGCGATCGGCGCCGCCGGTCCGCTGCCATCCCATCTCACATCGAATTCCGGATCGGCAAACACGCAGACGAGCTGTTCGGCAAAGCGGTCGGCGAGCATCCGGCCAAGGACCGGCGACACCGCCGAGGGCCGCGGCGGCCGTCCGTGCCGCTGCACCAGCTCGGCGCAATGGCGGGCGAGCAGGCGCGGTTGCGGAAACGCAGGCTGCGGCGTCATTGCACCAGGTATCCCTGGAAGTGGACCTGATCGACCCCGCCGAACCCCTCGTTCTCGGCCAGCACGCGGTTGATGGCGGCGGTCAGCCGCCGCTGGAGATCCGCCTTGCCGGACACGGTGTCCGCCGCTGCCGCCGGTGTCGCGGCGAGCTCGACGAGGATCGCCGAGCGAAGGGCGAGCTCGTGCCGCTGAAGCCATTGCAGCACGCGGCCGTCGCGGCGGGTCGATGCCGCGAGTGTGACCTGGATCAGACCGGACGAGCCGGCGAGGTTCGTAGTGAAGCTGTCCGTGAAACGGAAGTAGCGAATGCGGTAGACGCTTCCGCCCTCCCCCTCGGGGCCATCCTCCGGCCCGGCGGCCGGGGCGGGGTACGGGTCCGTCTGTCCCTTCAGGAGCAACTGCGGCTCGCGCGCGGTCGCCGGCGCGGCCGGGCCGAGCCATCCCCATGCCAGACCTGCCCAGGCCGCTCCGCCGCCCGCGGCGGCCAGCAGCACCCCGGCAGCCACCATGCGCAGACGTTTGCCCTTGCCGCGCGCGGCGCCGCCGCGTTCCGGCTCCTTTGAACCCGCGTCGTTCGTGTTGCGGACCTGTGTGACCACCATCTCACCCTTCCTCCGGCCGCGGGTCAGACGTACACCCCATCCCGCGTTCCGGCGGTGCGTAGCCGAACCTCGTGTTCACGGGCTGCGGAATGCCTCCATTCCGGATAAGCAGGCAGCACGGCGGAGCGCGAACCGCGACGCTGATCCGGCGTCTCCCGCTCGCCGCTGTTTGATCCGTTTTCGTGCGGCATCTGGCCACCGCCACCCGGATCATCGCGCAGCGGTGCGGATGAGCCGACGAGGCGCTCCGCCAAACCGGTCGCGCCCAGCGCGAGCAGAACCGCCGGACCGAATCGGCTGTCTCCGGAGACGAGTGCCACGTCAGCCCCGCCTTCGCGTCTTGCGGCGATGTCGATGCGCACGGGGCCGAATTCCCTGTGCGTGACGGAGAGCCGGACCCGGCCTTCATCAACGCCCGGCATGACGCCCCTCGCCCCTCCGTCCGCAGGACCTTGCAAGGGCGGCTCCGTCCCGTCCTGCCGGGCCGTCGCCGCGCCCTCGCCGCTGGCGATGGCCGGCGCCGGGGTGGCTGACGGCGCCTGAGGGACGTTCCCATCGGTAATGATCGCGTTGGCGGCACCCGGTAGGGGCACGGCAGTGTTCAGTCCGACCGGGCTGGCGGCCTGATCCGCGCGAAGGCTGGCGGGTTCTACCGGCACGGCGATGGTCTGGCCGACCGTCCGCGGGTCGGGTTCCGGATCGGGCTGCTGGAAAAGAAGGGCCGGATCATCGGTCGAGGGCAGAGCCGCATCCTTGCTTCCGGGCATCGGCGCGGGGACGTGGAGGATGTGGTCGGAGGGCTGGACCACCTGTGCTGCGGCGTCATGTGCGCTCTCCTGCTGCGGCCGATGCGGCAGCAAGGCGGCGGCATCCCGCCGGGGCGCGTCCGGCGCGCCCCGGACCTGCGGCTCGGACGCGTGTGACGGCGGCGCGGCACGCTGCTCTGCGCCGGGCGCCCCGTCCGCAGGGTCGGGCGGCCCGCCGTCCGCCGACACATCCTCATCATCAGCCGCCACGAGCCTGTCCGGGTTGCGATCTCCGGACGGCGGAGGATTGCATCCGGGAGGCGGCGGCTCGTCCCAGCAACCGGCGGTCACGCGCCCGGGCAGCTCGGCCGGAGCATCATTGCAAAGCGCGGGACGCTCACCTGCGTTCTGCGCCGCCAGGACGACGGCGAAATCCGGCGCCGAGGCCCCAGTCCCGTCAGGGGCATTGGCGCACATCGGAGCCTTCAATGTCGCCCCGGAGAGACAGGTGGAGGCAAGTGGCAAATCGATCGGCACCGGTGTCCCCTGCTCTGCGCTGCTCAGCGCGCTTGCGGTCGCCGTTGCAAAAGCAGTGCCAGATGCTCCTGCTCCCGCAGATGCCGGGCGTGATCGGCGGCGCGCGCCGCGTGGGCGGCACGGGTGAGCCGCTCGCGCCGCCGTTCCCGGACGGCAAGATCCTGCCGCGCGGCAGCGGCGTGCCGCTCGGCCGTGTTCGTCACCGCGGCCAGTTGTCGCCGTGCCGCGGTGACGTGGCTGCCGAAGGCGAGCCGCTGAACCAGCAGTTCGGCGCCGCCGCGGCGCGGCATCTCGAGGGAAGCGGCCACGGCGAGCCGCTCGGCACTCTCCTCAAGCCCCGCGTGACGGTCTGCGGCGGCGACGGCGGCTTGCCGCGCGGCGTGCACATCGGCCTGCGCCACGCGGAGCAGCAGCCACAAACGCGCCGTGCGCCGGCCGTCAGTCCGCAAGAACGGTCTCCAGCGCCATTCGGCTCTGCGCCAAGGTGAAGCGTTCCCCGACCCCTTGCGAGACAAAGGCGTCGAACTGCGCGCGCAGCCGCAACGCCTCGTCATAGGCGGCGTCTGCCCCTTGGCGGTAGGCCCCGAGCAGGAGCAGCTCGTGTGCCGCGGCCGCGTCGCTCGCCAGTCGGCGGAACCGGGCCGCCGCAGCCTGGTGATGCGGGTCCGTGACCTGTGAGGCAACGCGGCTCAGCGAGGCGCACACGTCGATCGCCGGAAACTGACCGCGCTGCGCCAGGGCGCGGGACAGCACGATCTGGCCATCCAGGATGGCGCGGGCCGTATCGACGACCGGGTCGTCTTGATCGTCGCCGTCGGCAAGGACGGTGTAGAGCCCCGTGATGGAGCCCCCCGAGGACGCGCAGCGCCCGGCCCTTTCCACAAGGCTTGTGATCGCGGCCATCGCCTGCGGAGGGTAGCCGCGCGCCGCGGGCGGCTCTCCCAGCGCCAGACCGACCTGCCGCGCGGCATGCGCGACCCGCGTCAGACTGTCCATGATGAGGAGCACCGAGGCGCCCTGGGCCCGCAGGTGTTCGGCCAGGGCAGTGGCGAACCGCGCGCCGCGCAGCCGCAGCCCGGCAGCCTCGTCGGCGGGCACTGCGATCATGGCGATCCGCCGGCGCGCGCCACCCCGCATGTGGCGGTTGACGAAGTCGGCCACCTCGCGCGCACGCTCGCCGATCAAGGCCACCACCACGGCGTCACAGCTCGCGCCGCCGGCCATCATGTCCATCAGGGTGGACTTGCCCACTCCCGAACCCGCGACAATGCCAAGGCGCTGGCCGACGCCCATGGTCGCGAGCGCGTTGATGGCGCGCACCCCGCAGTCGAACGGCTCTGTCACCGACATGCGCCGCAGCGCGCCGCCAGCCTCGCCCAGCAGCGGGCGCAGGCTTTCCGCCCGGGGAGGAGGGCCGCCGTCGATCGGCCGGCCGAGCGCATCCACGGCACGCCCCAGAAAGGCGTCGCCGACCGCAACCTTCCCGGCAGAGCCGGAGGAGGTCACCCGCGAGCCGGGCGTCAGCCGATCGGCCGCGCCAAGAACCGTCGCGACGACGGCATCGCCGCGGAAGCCGATGACTTCAGCAGGCGTGGCAGCGTCCGGTCCGGTCTCGATGCTGCACACCGCGCCAACCGGAACGGGCAGGCCGGCAATCGTCGCGATGCCGCCTTCAAAGGCCGTCAGCACGCCGCTGCGGCGGAACACGGCATGCCTTGCCAACGGCACCGGAGCGGCAAGGGCGGCATCGCAGAGGGTCAGCATGCGGCAAATGCGCTGCGAATGCAGGCGCGCAGCTCGTCGACGCCGCAGCTCACCGCCGTCTCGCCCGACCGCAGCAGCAGCCCCCCTCTTGCCACGGCGGGGTCGGGCACCACTTGCCAGTCGCTCTCGTCCGCATCGGCGAAGAGCTCGGCATCCTCGGGGTGGAGATGCAGAACCAGCGAGGCCGGCACCGCCCCGATCAGCGCCGCGGCTTCGCGGCAACGGTTCCGGAGACTGTCGGCATCGACAGGAAACAGGTCGGCGCACAGCTGTTCCACCGTGGCGGCGAGCTTTTCGGCCAGCACGTCCTGCGCGCAGAGGTCGAGCGCGCGGAACGCCAGGCGCAGGTCGGCGCAGGCCCGCCGTTCGGCGGCCAGGCGCTCCTCGCCGAGCCGTTCCGCGGCGGCGTAGCCGGCCGCATGGCCGGCTTCCCAGGCGCTCTGGTGCGGCGGCGGGCCGTCTGCTTCGTCGCCGCGCGCCGGAGCGTGGTCACTTTCAATCCGGACAAGCGGGCGAAAAGCACTTCCCCCGCCGAACCGCGTGTCCCTGCAGAAGTCCGCGAAGCGGGCGATCGGCCCGAAAGGCTGGCGCGGCTCGGGCACCGCCGGTTCAGCCATCGCTCTCGTCCCTGAGCGAGATTTCGCCGGCTGCGGCCAGCCGCCGCGCCTCGGTGACCATCGCGGTCCGCGCGCGTTCGGCGGCGTCTCCCGGAACGCGCCCGCGCTGGGCCAGTTCGTCTCTGACACCCTCGGCCGCGCGTGCGGACATGGCGGCGAACACCTGCTCCTGCCCGCGCTCGTCGACCCCGGCGAGCGCGTCCACGAGCATCGCGGCGTCGATCTCCCGCAGCAGTCGACCCATGTCGGCGGGCTGAAGCTCGAGAAGCATGGCAAAGGTCACCAATTCGTCCGTGATCGCCTGGGCCAGATCGGCGTGCTGCCGCGCAAGGGCGGGCAGGACATGGTGTTCGACATCCCGGCTCGCGGCGTTGATCAGTGCCGCGGCATCGCGCGGCCCGCCCGCCCGCAGCGGCAGGGTGCCGAAACTCTCGTCCATCCGCCGATCAAGGAGGGTGTCGAGCAGCGCGCGGGCACGCGCGGGCAGCCGCTCCAGCCTGGCAACACGACCGACCACCTCGACCTGAAGGTCCTGAGGCAACAGGGCCAGAACACGCGCGGCCTGACGAGGCTCGAGCATCAGGAGGAGCGCGGCAATGACCTGCGGCGGCTCGCCGCCGACCAGTGCGAGAAGGCTGTGCGGGTCAAGCCATCGGGCGATGGCGAGCGAACGCGCGCTTGCGGCACCCTCCATCTGTTCAACGAGCAACGCCGCCCGCGGCGCGCCGACCGCGCGTTGCAACAGGCTCGACACCCGTTCCTCGCTGTTGCCGACATGGAGCGCGCCTGCCTCGGCAGTCGCCAGAAACGCGCCGACAGCGTCCTCGACCGCGGCCTGTTCGACGCAGGCGAGGCCACACATGGCGTCGCCGAGCACCCGCAGATCCTCCGGGTCGAGCCGTTCCAGCACGGAGGCGGCCACTTCTTCCTCGAGCAGGAGCGTCACGACCGCTGCCTGCTGTGCGGAAGACAGCGCGACTGCCGGTTCGCCAGCCGTCATGCCGCCCGTCCGCCTTGGGCGTGCAACAGGCGCCGCAGGGCGTCCGCCGCCACGGCCGGATGCGTGCTGGCGAGTGTCCGCGCAAGGCCGGGATGGTCGACGCGCGAATCCTCCTCGGGCGCTGCCGCGACGCCGGCCTGACCCTCTGGGCCGGACGGCTCGGCGGAATCCGTCGAAGCCGGCGTCAAGCGCTTCACCAGCGGCCTTACGACGAGCAGCAGCACCAGCAGCACGGCAACAAGCGCCGCGGCGTGACGCAGCAGCGGCGCGGCCCACCATTGCTCATGCCAGGCCGCCTCGGGCACCAGAGGCTGGCTGAAGGTTCCGGCGACCACGGTGACGGTGTCGCCGCGCGCCGGATCGGCTCCGGCAGCGGCGGCCACGAGCTCCTTGACCTGCGGCAGTCCGGCCGGGCGGAGCTGCTTCAGAGCCTCCGCGTTGAGCGCCACCGCCACCGAGATGCGCCGCACCCCGCCCGGGCGGCTCGACGCGACGGAGACGGCACGTCCGATGGCGAATTCCCGCCGCGCGCTGGCGTCGCTGGCGAGCGCACCGGCGGCGGGTGCCTCGTTGCCCGCGGGCGGCGCCGGGTCGAGCGTGGTGTCGGGCGGCGGGGTGTTGCTGAGCGCACCCGGAATACCCAATCCGCCAGGAGCCGCGGGTTGCTGCGAGCGGGTCTCGCTTTCGCTGCGCACCACGCCGTCCCGGTCATAGGATTCCTGCGCCCGCGTGGTGTCGGACCGGTCAAGCTCCACCTGGGCCTGAACGGAGAAATTGCCCTCGCCCACCAGCGGAAGCAGCAGCTGGTCAAGCTGGAGACGCAGCTTTTCCTCGCGCGCGGCCTGCTCGTCCAGACCTGCCGGCGCCATTCCGCCGCCGCGCGAGAGCAGGCGGCCGCTCTGATCGGCGATCCGCACGGCGTCCACCGGCAGGCCCGGAACCGCGCCCGCGACCAGTGCGGCAACGGCGTCGATCTGGGCGGGCGACAGGCTTCGCCCCCTCGCGAGGCGGATCATGACCGACGCGCTCGGCGCCACCTGCTCGCGCACGAACACCGACCGCTCCGGCATGGCGAGGTGCACGCGGACGGCCTCCACCCCGTCAATCGTGCGAATGGTCAGCATCAGCTCGCGTTCGCGCGCCAACCGGACCTTCTCGGTCTCCAGCACCCGGCTGGCACCGAGCGGCATGTCCGCAAGCGGGTCCGGGTGTGTCTCTGGGGACGACAGCGAACCGTTGCTCGCCACCGTCATTCGGGCACGATACAGATCATCCTGCGCAACCGTCACAAGTCCGGTGTCGTGACTGATGCGGTAGGAAATACCGGCCGCCTCGAGAGCAGCCGCCACCTGACCCCGCTCGGCATCGCTCAGCGCCTCGTAGAGGGTGCGCTGCGGGGGATCGGACAGAGCGAGCCACAGCCCGCCGGCGAGGGTGAGGGCGCCGCCCGCCGCCATCGCCGGCAACGCGCGGCGAACCGCCGGCTGGCCGAGGAATGCGCGCAGCCGTTCTGCCATGCCGGGCGAGAGGCGCGCCCAGCCCGCACCCGTGGCGAGCGAAGCGGCCGTCGGCGCGGGAACGACGGCGAGAGCGGACGAGGGTGCTTCGCTCATGCGCTAGACCCCCAACCGCATGATGTCCTGATAGGCGGACAGCAGCTTGTTGCGCACCTGCAGGGTCGTCTCGAAGGCGAGGCCAGCCTCCTGACGGGCGAGCATGACCTGCGCGATGTCGGTCACTTCGCCGCGTTCATAGGCGGCCGCGACATCAGCGGCCCTGGCCTGCACGGCGCTGACGCTCTGCACCGCCGTATCGAGCAGGTCGGCAAAGCCCGCTCCTGCCGGGTTGGGCGAAGGCGCCGGCGCGGCCGTCGCCGCCTGCATCCCGCGCAAAGCCTCGGACCGCTCGATCAGCTGGCGACGCAGGTCGAGCACCTCGCGCACGCTGCTGCCGGCGCCGCCAATGGCGGCCGCACTCATGCGGCGCCTCCCGCGACCGAGCCGCTGCGCATTTCGGCGAGGCGGTAACGCAGCGTGCGTTCGGAAATGCCGAGCATCCGCGCCGTGCGTGACCGGTCGCCCCCGCACGCGTCCAGCGCGTCGGCCACGGCCGCGGCGCGGGACCGGCGCAGGGCATGCGACAGGCTCGCGGCGTTCCCCTGCTCGTGCTGCATCGCCTGTCCAGCCAGCGGCTCCGGTGGCGGCACGCCGGCGGCTGCCCGGTCGAAGACGATGTGGCTCTCGTCAAGCACCGGGCAGCCATCGGCGAGGATGAGGGCGCGCCGCATGACGTTCTCCAGTTCGCGCACATTGCCGGGGAACGGGTGCGCCTCCAGCCGGGCGACCGCGTCCCTCGAGATCCACTCAGGACCGTGCGCCCCCGCCCGGTGACGGGCGAGCATGGCGAAGGCCAGGGGCGCGATGTCAGCTGTGCGCTCCCGCAAAGCCGGCAGGTGGAGCGGAAACACGCTGAGGCGGTAGAACAGGTCGGCACGGAACCGCCCGGCATTCACTTCACCGGCAAGATCGCGGTTGGCACAGGCGATCACCCGCACGTCGACAGGTTCGGCCCGGGTCGCACCCAGCGGCGTGACCTCCCCTTCCTGAAGCGCGCGCAGGAGCTTGGCCTGGAGGCCCAGCGGCAGTTCCGCAATCTCGTCGAGCAGCAGCGTTCCGCCATGGGCCGCCCGGAAGAAGCCCTCCCCCGCCTCGGCCGCGCCAGTAAAGGCCCCGCGGCGGTGGCCGAACAGCAGGGCTTCCATCATGGTCTCCGGAACCGCTGCACAGTTCACCGCGACGAACGGCCCGGTGGCACGCCGGCTGCACCGATGCACGAGGCGGCTGATCACCTCCTTGCCGGTGCCCGTCGGACCACCGATCAGGACGGGAACGTCGGTCGCCGCGACCCGTGTCGCCATGGCCTTGAGCGCGAGCATGGCCGGATCGCGGAGCACCGGGTCGGCTCCCGCGGCCGCCGCCAGCGCCGCGGGGACGAGGGCACCCTCGTCCGGGTCGGCATAGAGCACCCGGATGCCGTGCGCACCGGCCCGGCGGACTGTTGGCGAATCGCCCCGTGCCATCGTGACCAGCAGGTCGCCGGGCCGGCGCGCGGGTGCCGGTCCGTCATCGGAGACGACGATGCATTCGTGGGTTCCGGCCTGCGCCAGCGCGCTGGCGATCCGGCGCGCCGCCGGCGCATGGCGGCGCTCCACGTCTGGAGGCATGATTATCCTGGTCATGGCGAGGTGCAATCCTGTGGCGGTGTTGCGTGTTTGTTCCACCGCAGTACCTGCTCCACCCCACCCCGCGACAGTCCGTATTCCTACGCAGGCAGGATCGTGAGCGAGACTTTCCTGCGGCGCCGCGGCTTAAACCGGGCGCCCGAGGGTCGTTCATGAGGGGGCAAGCCGCGGCACGGGGCCGGCCGGCACGCGTTCAGGAGAGAGCATTCATGGCCGTCATCAACACCAACATCGGCGCGCTTCGCGCCAGCAATGCGGCTGCGCGCGCAGAGCAGCTGCAAGGAACCGCCATGGAGCGGCTGTCGACCGGAAAACGGATCAACGGCGCGAAGGACGACGCCGCAGGTCTTGCCATCGCGACGTCCATGACCGCCCAGATCCGCGGCATGAATCAGGGCATCCGCAACGCCAATGACGGCATCAGCCTTGCCCAGACGGCAGAAGGCGCGCTGGAGGAAGTGTCCAACATGCTTCAGCGGGTGCGGGAACTGGCGACGCAATCCGCCTCGGGCACGTATCAGGACGCCACTGACCGCGCCTACATGCAGAAGGAGGTGGACGAGCTGACCGCGCAGATCGATCAGGTCGTCACCAACACCAAATTCAACGGCGTGAGCCTGTTCGACGGCTCGACGACCACGGTCACCATTCAGGCGGGCGCCAACGCCTCCGACACGATCGATCTCGCCATGGCCGACCTCACGACCCTGGCGGCGTCCGGCGGCGCAGCGGGATCCTACGACGTCTCCACCGCCGCCGCCGCCAATGCGCTGCTGACGTCGCTGGAAGGCGAACTCGACTCGATCTCCAGCGCACGGGCCACTCTGGGCGCAGGACAGAACCGGCTGGAGTCGGCCGTGAACACGCTGTCCTCGAACGCCGTCAACCTTGCCGACGCCCGCTCACAGATCGAGGACACGGACTACTCGGCCGAGACCACCGCCCTCGCCAAGGCGCAGATCCTCAGCCAAGCCTCCACGGCAATGCTCGCCCAGGCCAATCAGAGCCAGCAGAACGTCCTGTCCCTGCTGCGCTGAGGACCAAGATCGTCTGCGCCCGGCGGCCGAAACGCTGCCGGGCGCTCGCCCCGCGTCAAATGGGCCGAACCTACGACGTGAACTTCTAGGTCGCCGATTCCAGTTTCGCGAGCCTCTCTTGAAGGTCGGGAAAGTGATGCAGCTTGTTCTGCTCCAGCCAAGGCGCGTGCGGCCCGTCGAAGATCCACGTCTTGACCATCGTTCGCCAGTCAACCGGACCCTTGAAGCGGATCCAGCTTCGATCCGCAGCATCAGACAGGCGACTGTAGAGTTCAGGATCGTCCAGCACCCGGCCGATGACCCGCGCGCAATCAACCGGATCTTCGCTTCTGAAGATGCAGGCATCCACCCCGTCACGCAGCACGGCACGAAAGGTTGGATGGCTGCTGCATACAATGGGAGTGCGCGACGCGACGGCTTCGAACAGGGTCAGCGGGAAGGCTTCGGAGTATCCGTCACGACTTGGCAGAATGACGACGTCTGCTTTCCTGAAATACTCGACGACCCGGTCGTTGGAAATCAACCCGTGAAAATTAACCTTTTTGTCGATCCCCAGTCTTGCGGTACGATCCTTCATGTCCGACAATGCCGCCCCGCCACCGGCGACATCCAGCACCACAGAGCGCCCGCCATTTGACATCACAGCCACCGCCTCGAGGAGATCACCGACACCTTTCGACTCCGCAATGGACCCGGCATAGGCGAGCCTCTTTGGTTCATGCTGTCCGAGAGTTTTGGTACTGAACTGGTCGGGAGTAAAAGCATGTGGGACATCCCAGGCGATCAACTTGTTCTTCTTAACTCCAAGATCGGCCAAGCCATAGGTCGATGGAAAGCAGTGGTTCGAGACTAATTCGATGCCTGAATGATTGAGAGCGCGCGCGATACGCCATGCACCTATTTTGGCGCGCAGAGACTTGCCGTTGTAGGTTGTACCAAGAACAGCCAGCACACGCGCCTTCGACCGTGCAGCTTTCTGGAGGAGGGAGCGATTCGGATAATGGACAATGATGCCATCGTTGTCTTGACGACTGAAGACAGCATTTGTTTGAGGTGAATCGACGCTGTCACCGACAAGTTGGACAACACGTATATGATCGCTCCATCGGCGATCATAGGGCTCCGAACCTGCCATCGAAAAAACGTCTACCTTGACGTCTGCTTTCTCAAGGTCAAGCAGCAGCTGAGATACCTCATTGTGGGTCGCATATAATTGCGAATCTCCTGCACTATGTCGACGAAGGGCCTCAAAAAAATCCCCTGCCGGGAAAAATATGGTCAGGTTCTTCATCATAATCCCAGTTTAAAAGCCACATAATTTACTGACAGCAAGTCTATTTTCTGCGACATACCGCAAGCGTCTTTCCAGCCGGCGAGTGCTCTTCATGGGGTTTCGCAGCCTGAGGTATGCTTTTCCCAAGAGGCAATAGCAATCGTCCGGGTCAGGCACGAGAGCGTCTGGAAAGTGACGATTATTGATCCATCCGGCATTCGTGCGCTCCACCGTCGGCCTTCATAGGGGCCCGTTCAGCGCCCTTGGTAGAAGTCAAAGATGAAAACACCTCCTTCGGAGCATGTTGGTTGGATGTGGACTGACTGTCGCGCTGAATGGGCAGTTTGTGAGCGAGCAGATGGTGGCGGACATGATGGCTTGAACGGCGCTGTGGGGGCGACGGCTGCGGCGGAAATGGCTGCCATTCGCGTGGGCCGCAACGACCTCTCGGGCCTGCCCCTTGCGGCTTGATTGGTCGACGAGATTCACAACGACCGGAACATCAAGTCTGCCGGGCGGGGATCTCAGCGGCACAGTGGCGGACGCGGCGCGGGCGCACGAGGGCGTGCCGGGGTCGCCGGACAGGGCCTGCCGCGGGTAAAACTGCAGCCGGAAGAAGATTACGCTGAGCACAGCTTTCCCATGGGCCTGCTCCGCGGACTTTTGGCGCTGCGCTTTTCCGCCTGTCAGGCGGCGACGTTTCGAGACGGCGTGGGTCATCAATTGCACCCCGCCATGTTGCCGGATGCGTGCCGGAGCAGCCGGCCTCCGTGTCGGCATTAAGCAGCGCGGCATGAACCTGCCGCGACGCTTGCCTGCCGCAGGCAGCTCGCTTCTCAGTTCGGCAGTTCCGAAGCCGCCGTCAGAACGCCCGCTGCGGGCCGGATCGATGGGTTCAGCCCCGCTCCTCCCGCTCGCGCCGCAGCAGCTCCTCCTTGAGCGCGAGGCCGTACGCATAGCCGCCAAGCGCGCCGTTCCCCTGCACCACCCGGTGACACGGGATCAGCACCGCCACCCCGTTCGCCCCGTTGGCACGGCCGACGGCACGCGCCGCGCCCGGCGCGCCAATCATCGCGGCCAGTTCGCCGTAGGACCGTGTCTCGCCCGGTGGAATGGTCCGCAGCGCCGCCCAGACCCGCTGCTGGAAGGCGGTGCCCTGCACGTCAAGCGGGATGTGTTCTCCCGCGCCCGGGCGCTCGACAGCGTCAAGCACCCGGCCAAGCAGGTCGCGCAAGGAGCCGTCCGCCGGTCTCAGATCCGCGGCAGGGAAGCGCCGGACGAGATCCTCCCGATCCTCTCCGAACGCAATCCTGCAAACGCCCCTCTCCGTCGCCGCGATCAGCACCGGCCCAAGGGTCGTGGCGAGCACGGCCCAGCGGATCACCTCTCCGGCGCCGCCCTTGCGCCAGGTGTCCGGCGCCATGCCGAGCCGCGTCTTCGTCTCGGCGTAGAAGCGGCTCGGCGCTGCATACCCGGCATCGTACACAGCGTCCGTGACACGCGCCGCGCCCGACAGAGCCGTGCGCGCCCGCTCCTCGCGCAGAGCGCGCGCATAGGCTGCCGGGGACAGGCCCGTGGCACGTGTGAAGACGCGTTGCAGATGCGCCGGAGAATAGCCGGTGAGCGCAGCCAGATCCGCGAGCCGTGCAACGCCTCCCGCGTTCAGGGCCGTCACCACGGCGAGCACCGCCGCCTCGTCGCCGGCCAGGCTGTCGGGCGAACAGCGCCGGCAGGGCCGCAGGCCCGCGGCCCGCGCCGCGGCGCCATGGCGGAAGAAGCGCACGTTGCCGCGCTTGGGATGACGGGCGGCGCAGCTCGGGCGGCAGTAGATGCCGGTCGTGAGGACTCCCGTGACGAAGCGGCCGTCAAACGACCGGTCGCGGTCCAGCACCGCCTGCCAGGCCCGCGCCTCGTCCAGTGGGTTGTCCTCGCTCATGCCAACGGCATAGCGCAGGCGCAGCTCCGCCGCATCCCGCAGCTTGCGGTCAAAGCCCGAGGACGCGTAAGGCGCGGGTCATGACCCGCTGGTTTGCCTCCGTTCTGGCCGCGCTGCTTGCGCTGCTGCTCGCGCCGGGAGCGGCAGCCGAGCCGGCCGACATTGATGCCGCGGCGCGCGGTGTCGTGCGGGTGGTCGTGATCGGCAGCGACGGGACCACGATCTTCCCGATCAGCCACGGCACGGGCTTCGCCGTCACCCCGACGCGCATCGTCACCAATGCCCATGTGCTTGGCGAGGCCATCGAGGATGACGAGCTGCGGATCGGCATTGTGCCCGGCGACGGGCGCCCGGCGGTGTATGCACGCATCCTCAGCGTGAGCGAGCGCAACGATCTCGCCCTGATCGAAACCACCGGGTCGCTGCGCCTCCCGCCGCTGACGCTCGTGGCGCCGGGCGGCGCCGTCAGCGGGGATGTCTATGCGGTGGGCTATCCGATGAACGTCGACCGGGCACAGGGGCTGGGGATCGGCGACATTCTCCGCTCGCAGCCGGCGGTGAAGAGCCGCGGCTCTCTGTCCGGCAATCGCCCCTCGCGGGATCTCGACACCCTGCTCCACACCGCACCCATCGCCAGCGGCAATTCGGGCGGACCGCTGCTGGACTCCTGCGGCCGGGTGATCGGGGTGAATTCGTTCGGCACGGAAGCCGACGGATCGGGCGCGGAATTCTTCTTCGCCGTCTCCAACCGAGAGCTGATCCCCTTCCTGCGCCGTAACGAGGTGTCGCCCGAGGTGAGCAGTCTGCCATGCCGCAGCCTCGCCGAGATCGAGGCCGAGGAACGCGCGCGCGCCGCCGCCGAGGACCAGGCCATGCGGGACCGGCGCGCGGCGGCCGCCGAAGCCACCGCCCTTCAGCGGCAGCGCGCTCTGGTGGAGGCTCAGTTCGCCATCATGGCCGCACGCGAACGGCACGTGGCTGGCGCCTTCGTGCTGCTGCTCGCCGGTCTGGGGCTCGGCGCTCTCGCGTGGCGCTGGCGCGAGGTCCCGGAACGCCGGCGTGGCGGGATCGTCGCCGCGATCGGCGCGGGAGCGGCGCTGATCGGGGCGGCGGCGGCATGGCTGACCCGGCCCGGCATTGACGATCTCGAAGCATATGTCACCGCCGCGCTCGCGGAAAGAGGCGGCGGCGCGCTTGGCGACGCCGGTGCGCTGGCGGCGGCCGGCGAAGGGGAATTCCTGTGCCGCGCGGACCTCGACCGCAGCCGGGTGACGAGCGCCGACACCGCCGACGTGCCGTTCGGCTGGCGTGCCGACGGGTGCGTCAACGGGCGCACCCAGTATGGCACCGCGTCGCCGGACCGCTGGCAGCGGGTGCTCGTGCCGCAGGAAAGCGAAGCGGTGACGGTGCAGACCTTCCTGCCTGCCTCGCGGACCCTCATCGCCGAACGTTTTCTGCTCGACCGCGAGGCCATGAGCCGCCTTCGCGAAGCGCGGTCGCGTGTGCAGGCGCCGGCATGCGGGGACCGGGATGCCGGAGCGCGGCTCGGGGAGGCGCAACAAGCCTTGCTCGAACAGCTGCCCGAGCGGCCCAACGAACGGCTGGTCTATCGCTGCGCGCCGCGGTGACGGTGCGGACGGGGGCCGGTGCATGGTTGCATTCGGCTGATGGCGGTGATAGGCGCGCGCCAATTCCGATGCGGCTTCCGCCCATGCGCGCGCACCGTGCGCCCGGTTGCCCGTTGTTCTAACGCTCGCTTCAAGAGGTACGCGTGGTCACTTCCGCCGCTACACGGTCCAGCCTGTCGGGGCGCTACGCATCCGCGCTGTTCGACCTGGCGGCCGAGGCGGGGCAGGTGACGCAGGTCGAAGGTGATCTTGAACGCCTCGACGCGGCGGTCGCCGAATCGGCAGAGCTGCGGCAGCTGACCACCAACCCCCGCGTGTCGCGTACCCTGGCCGAGCAGGTGCTGCGCGAGGTCGCCTCGGTGCTCGATCTGCACCCGCTCACCACCCGCTTTCTCGGCGTGCTCGCGCAGAACCGCCGGCTAGCCCAGTTGCCGGCCGTGATCCGCGCGTTTCGGGACATCGCGGCGGCGCAGCGTGGCGAGGTAACCGCGCATGTCGTCAGCGCGCACCCCCTCACCGAGGAGCAGCTTGCCGCGCTCCGCCTCAAGCTGACGCAGCGGGAGGGCCGCACGGTCAAGCTGGCCGCGTCCACGGACGCGGATCTTCTCGGCGGGCTGGTGGTCACGATCGGCTCGCGCCGGATCGACGGCTCGATCCGCACCCGTCTCAACGCTCTTGCCCAGGCCATGGCAAACGGCTGACCGGCAATCGAAAGGCTGAACACCCAATGGACATCCGCGCCGCAGAAATATCCCGTGTCATCCGCGAACAGATCGCCAACTTCGGCACCGAGGTGCAGGAGAGCGAAGTGGGCTCGGTGCTGTCGGTCGGCGATGGCATTGCCCGCATCCACGGTCTCGACAGCGTGCAGGCCGGCGAGATGATCGAATTCGCCAACGGCGTTCAGGGCATGGCCCTGAACCTCGAGGCGGACAATGTCGGCGCGGTGATCTTCGGGTCGGATGCGGACATCAAGGAAGGCGACACGGTCAAGCGGACCGGCACGATCGTCGACGTGCCCGTGGGTCGCGGACTGCTGGGCCGGGTCGTCGACGCGCTCGGCAACCCCATCGACGGCAAGGGTCCGATCGTGGCCGAGGAACGGCGCCGCGTCGAGGTGAAGGCGCCCGGCATCATCCCGCGCCAGTCGGTGCACGAGCCGGTCCAGTCGGGGCTGAAGGCCATCGACGCGCTGGTGCCGGTCGGCCGCGGCCAGCGCGAGCTGATCATCGGCGACCGCCAGACCGGCAAGTCCGCGGTGGCGATCGACACCTTCATCAACCAGAAGGGCAACAACGCCGGCTCTGACGAATCCACGAAGCTGTATTGCATCTACGTGGCGGTCGGGCAGAAGCGGTCCACGGTCGCCCAGATCGTCCGGCAGCTCGAGGAGAACGGGGCGATGGAATACTCCATCGTCGTGGCCGCCACCGCGTCCGAACCCGCCCCGCTGCAGTACCTTGCGCCCTACACCGGCTGCGCCATGGGCGAGTTCTTCCGCGACAACGCCATGCACGCCGTGATCGTCTATGACGACCTGTCGAAGCAGGCCGTGGCCTACCGCCAGATGTCGCTGCTGCTGCGCCGCCCGCCGGGTCGCGAAGCCTATCCGGGCGACGTGTTCTATCTGCACAGCCGCCTGCTCGAGCGTGCGGCCAAGATGAGCGATGCCCATGGTGGCGGTTCGCTCACCGCGCTGCCGATCATCGAGACGCAGGCCGGAGACGTGTCCGCCTACATCCCGACTAATGTCATCTCCATCACGGACGGGCAGATCTTCCTTGAAACTGGCCTGTTCTATCAGGGCATCCGTCCGGCCATCAATGTCGGCCTGTCCGTGTCGCGCGTGGGCGGCGCAGCGCAGACCAAGGCGATGAAGAAGGTCGCCGGCTCCATGAAGCTGGACCTTGCGCAGTATCGCGAAATGGCGGCGTTCGCCCAGTTCGGGTCGGACCTCGATCCGGCGACGCAGAAGCTGCTGAACCGCGGCGCACGCCTGACCGAGCTGCTGAAGCAGCCGCAGTTCTCCCCCATGCCGTTCGAGGAGCAGACCGTCTCGATCTACGCCGGCACGAGCGGCTATCTCGACGGCCTCCCGGTCGACCGCGTGACCGAATACGAGGCGGCGATGCTGAGCTTCATGCGGTCCGAGCACCCCGAGATCCTCGACGAGATCCGCAGCACGCAGAAGTTCGAAGGAGCCGTGGCCGACAAGACCAAGGCGGCGCTGGACACCTTCGCGAAGCAGTTCGCCTGAGCGGCCACGCAGCAAGGACGCCGGCATGGCCAGTCTCAAGGAACTGAAAAACCGGATCAACTCGGTCAAGTCGACCCAGAAGATCACCAAGGCCAAGCAGATGGTCGCCGCCGCGAAGCTGCGCCGGGCGCAGGCTGCGGCCGAGGCGGCGCGCCCCTATGGACAGCGGCTGTCCGCGGTCATGGCTTCGCTCGCCGGCAAGGTCACGGGCGACGGCGCGCCGCTGCTGCTGCGCGGCACCGGGTCCGACCAGCGGCACCTTCTCGTGGTGGTCAACACCGACAAGGGGCTGTGCGGCGCGCTGAACGCGAACATCGTCAAGGCGGCCAAGGTCAAGGCGCGCGAACTGCTGGCACAGGGCAAGGACGTGTCGTTCTTCCTCGTCGGCAAGAAGGGGCGCGCGCCCATCCGCCGCGATCATGCCGATGCCGTGGCCCGGCAGTTCGACACGAGCGAGGTCCGCAATCCCGGTTTCGCCGAGGCGCGCGCCATCGCCGACGAACTGCTGACCATGTTTGCCGAAGGGCGTTTCGACGTGGCGCATCTCGTGTTCCCGGTGTTCAAGTCGGCGCTTTCCCAGGATCCGGTGGTGCAGCAGCTCATTCCGGTGGCGGCGTCACAGGGAGAGGCGGGCGCCGCCGGGAGCGGAGTGGTCGATTACGAGCCCGGCGAGGAAGAGATCCTTGCCGACCTGCTGCCGCGCTTTGTGCGCACGCAGGTGTTCGCGGCGCTGCTCGAACTCGCCGCATCGGAACAGGGGGCGTCCATGACCGCCATGGACAACGCGACGCGCAACGCCGGTGACCTCATCAACAGGCTCACCATCCAGTACAACCGCAGCCGCCAGGCCGCCATCACCACGGAACTCGTCGAGATCATCGCCGGGGCCGAGGCTCTCTGATCCCAAGGAAATCACACGCAGTCATGACCAGATTCGCCCTTCTGCCGCTCCTGCTCATCGTCGGTGCGTGCGGCCAGGAACCCGCTCCGGCGCCGCAGCCCACCCAGCCGGCCGAGCCCCTTGCCACTGCGGGCCTGCCGCCGCCGGACGAAGGCGTGTTCCGGACCGTGTTCGCCGAAGCCTGCCCTTCGGCGGAACGGGTCAGCACGGCGCTGTGCCGCCGCGCCGGACTGGGTTCTGCCGATGTCGTGTGCGAGTACGGTCTCGGCAATGATGAATACCGCCGCAACCGCGCGACGCTCACGGCCGCCGACGGCGCCTGGAACCTCAACGAACCCGACCGGGTGTGCGCCGCCAACGCCGCGCGGCCTTCCTGATCTTCGAAGGACATCCCTCATGGCTACCGCCCACGATCTGACCCGCACCGCTCCGAACATGGCCGACACCGGCACCATCGCCCAGGTGATCGGCGCCGTCGTCGACGTCGCCTTCGAAGGCGAGCTTCCGCCGATCCTGACGGCGCTGGAGACACGCAACGGCGACACCACGCTGGTGCTCGAAGTGGCGCAGCACCTTGGCGAGAATACCGTGCGCACCATCGCGATGGACAGCACGGACGGGCTGGTGCGCGGACAGGAAGTGCGCAACACCGGAGCGCAAATCCGCGTCCCGGTCGGGCCGAAGACGCTGGGCCGGATCATGAACGTCGTGGGCCAGCCCATCGACGAGCGCGGGCCGATCGGTGCCGACATGACGGCGCCCATCCATGCCGAGGCGCCGGCCTTCGTGGACCAGTCCACTGAGGCCAGCATTCTTGTCACCGGGATCAAGGTCATCGACCTGCTGGCTCCCTATGCCAAGGGCGGCAAGATCGGCCTGTTCGGCGGCGCGGGCGTGGGCAAGACCGTGCTGATCCAGGAGCTGATCAACAACATCGCCAAGGGTCATGGCGGCGTGTCGGTGTTCGCCGGCGTCGGCGAGCGCACCCGCGAGGGCAACGACCTCTACCACGAATTTCTCGACGCCGGCGTCATCGCGAAGGACGCGGATGGCCATGCGACCTCCGAAGGGTCGAAGGTGGCGCTGGTGTTCGGGCAGATGAACGAGCCGCCGGGCGCACGGGCGCGCGTGGCGCTGTCGGGCCTGACCATGGCGGAATATTTCCGCGACCAGGAAGGGCAGGACGTGCTCTTCTTCGTCGACAACATCTTCCGCTTCACCCAAGCGGGCTCGGAAGTGTCGGCGCTGCTCGGCCGCATCCCGTCGGCCGTGGGTTATCAGCCGACGCTTGCGACCGACATGGGCAACCTGCAGGAGCGGATCACCTCGACCACCAAGGGTTCGATCACCTCGGTTCAGGCGATTTACGTGCCGGCGGACGACCTCACCGACCCCGCGCCGGCGACCTCGTTCGCCCACCTCGACGCGACCACCACCCTCTCGCGGGCCATCTCGGAGCTGGGCATCTATCCCGCGGTGGATCCGCTCGACTCGACCAGCCGCGTGCTCGAGCCGCGGGTCGTGGGGCAGGAGCACTACGACACGGCGCGCCGGGTTCAGGAAACGCTGCAGAAGTACAAGTCGCTGCAGGACATCATCGCCATTCTCGGCATGGACGAGCTGTCCGAAGAGGACAAGCTGACCGTGGCCCGGGCGCGCAAGATCCAGCGCTTCCTCAGCCAGCCGTTCCACGTCGCGGAGGTGTTCACCAACATTCCGGGCGTGTTCGTCCAGCTCGAGGACACCATCAAGTCCTTCAAGGCGGTCGTCGACGGCGAGTACGACCATCTTCCCGAGAGCGCCTTCTACATGGTCGGCGGCATCGACCAGGCCGTCGCCAAGGCGAAGAAAATGGCGGACGAGGCCTGAGCGCCCGTCCCGCCACCCTCCTTCCGCTGCTCGCCGCCTGGAGACACACGTGCCCCTGCGCTTTGAACTCGTCACTCCCGCCCGCCTCGTCCGCTCGGAGGAGGTGCACATGGTCGTGGTGCCCGGCGCCGAGGGCGAGTTCGGGGTGCTCGAAGGCCATGCGCCCTTCCTGTCGGCACTCAAGGACGGCCCCTTGCGGGTCTACCGCACCGCCGGCAGCACACCCGAAACCCTTGAAATCCGGGGCGGGATTGCCGAAGTCGGCGACAGCGGCCTCACCGTTCTTGCAGAAGACGTGGAAGAGCAGACGGCGGCCGGCTGAACCTCAGCCGGGCGCGACCTGCACCCACACCTCGTTGTGCCGCAGCGGCGGCGGAACTGTCGGCGAATTGTAGCAGGCGTGCTCGGCAACGCCGATCGGCCGCAGACCTCGCTCTTCCATCCATCTTCGCAAGGAGTCTTCGTGACGCCGCATTCCGCGCTCGTCGGGAGAGCCGCGGAAAGGCACCACCGCCACCGTCCGCGGCGGGATCGCTTCGAGGGTTATTCCTGCGAGCGGTGAAGGCAGGTTCTCCCGCCCCCATCCCTCCGGCATCAGGACGCACGTGCGCCAGCCACCCTCTCCATCGCGGCTGTGCAGAACCGGCACCATCATCGGAAGACGCGCGCTGCGGCGCTCCGAGGATACCCGGTCCCGTCCGTCGAGATAGCGGCTGAGTCGGCTGTAGGCACGCTTCAGCACCGTGTGCCGCGCGCCCGCATGGCTGATCGCAGCGACAAGCTGCGGCGGATAGGCTCTAAGCTCGAAAGGCTCATCGCTCAGGATCAGGCGGTGATGCGGTCGGGGAGCGGCCCGCTCGCGCAGGAGCCATACCGTTCCGGCCAAGCTGGCCAAAGCCGCGGTCCTGACCGCGCGCCGCTTCCACGAAACCACTGCCACTTTCCCTCGAGCCGTTTCGGGACGAGCGCACAGGGTCGGGACGGGTTCCCGCAGGCAACCAGGGCTTTCAGTAGGGCGCGCGACCCATGACGTTGCCGGGCCGGGCATAACGGCACACGAGCGCGTCGTACCGCGGCCCGGATGCCACCGCGCAGCCGAGATGGGTGGTGTCGCGCCAGATCATCTGCGTGTAGTGGCCGACGTCCGCCCAGTCGCCCGTGGCGCTCACCTGCGGGAACACGCCGTGGCGGAATTGTGCGCGTTCCGCGCTCCACGCGCCGACCATCTGCTCGGCCGCAAAGCGTCCGGCCGTGCCCATCCACAGGTTCTCGCCCTGTCCGGAGCCGCCGCTCTGCGGCGCGTGGGCAAGCTGCCCGGTCTGCGCCAGCGTCGCGGCCCACGCCTTCGCGTCAGCGGCCAGCGAATCTTCCCAGGCCAATGGAGGGAGATTGAGCGCCGCACGCTCGCGGTTGTGGGCCGCGAGGATGCGCGCGTCCGCGCCACCCAATGGCGTGTGGGCGCCGCCGAGCAGCAAGGCCGCCCCGACCGCGGCCAGCAGGCGCGAGGCGCATCGGCCCATGGCAGACTGCAAGGCCGCAAAGGTCGGCTGCCGCTTCATGGCGGAACACTATGCCGGAGCGCGTCTAAAGAAAAGGTGAACGCCGGCGGCTTGGCAGCCCGGAAGCGCGGAGCCTCAGCCCTGCGGCAACGCAGGCTCCCTCGAGGTGCCATGCGCCGAGGAGCGGACGATCGTCACGACGTCGCCGGGTTCGGCCACTGCGAACAGGCGCCTCGCGAACGCCAGCGGCACTCCGATGCAGCCATGCGTCGCCCGACCCCAGCGCACGTCGCTGCCATGCACCGCCACACCGTCATCCGTCAGCCACAGGGAATAGGGCATGGGCGCGTCATAGGTGCGCGAATGGTAGCGCTCACGCTTGTCTTTAATCGGAAACGAGCCCTCCGGGGTGGCCTTGCCTTCGGTGCCGTAGAGGATGACCGACGTCCCGATCTCGTGCCCGTCGAGGAACGCGGACACGAGCTGCCGGTCGAGATCCGCCCAGATCACCAGCCGACCGGAGACGCGCCCGTTGTCCTGCCAGACGAACTGGCCATGCCGCATCCGTTCGCGCACGTCGAGAACCGAACGCACATCGGCCGGGATCAACCCCTGCCGCGCGGCGGCCGCGGCGTCGGCGGCGCTCAGCAGGATGCGGCCTTCATGCTCGGGATCCCTGCGGCTGGGGAGCGCCTCCTCCTGCGGGGCGGCGGCCATGGCGCTCAGCCCGTTCATCGCCGGCGGAGGCGGTGGCGCGCGCATCGGCATCAACAGAACCAGCAGCACACAGGCGACCGCGAAAAGGCCCAACGCTGCCCACAGCCGGGGTGATCGGGACATTCTCAGATGTGTGCCGGGTCGCTGTGCCCGGACAGCGCGGCAGCGCCCGTCTTGCCAGCGCGCAGCGATGCTCCGACGAACGCCATCCCCAGCAACAGCATCAGCCAGGTCGAGGGTTCCGGAATCGGCGCCACCGGCGGAACCGGCGGCACTGGTGGCACTGGCGGCACGGGGGTTTCAGGTGTTGGCGGAACGCCGCCGCCACCGCCACCTCCGCCGCCGATCGAAATGCCGCCGCCGGGAGGGAAAAACAGTCCGCCACCCGGTCCAGCGACAACCCCGCCGGTCGGCGGCAGAACAGCCTCCGTGATGCCGGGTGCCGGCGCGGCTGCCAGCAGATCGTCAGGCAGCACCAGCGGCGTTGCCCCCACGGGCGGCGCAGTCTCCTCGATCACCCGTCGCGCCCCGACAGGCGAGTCGAACGCGTCCTGCAAGGCACGGGACGCGGGGCTGCGGACATAGCGGTAGGCCCGCGCCGGCCCCTTGCCCTTGCCGGACACGGCGACGCGCCGCTCACCGGGCGAACGGCCAAGCAGCGTGTCGAGCACATCGTCGACCACGTCGATCCCGGTCAGCCTCTCGCCATCCTGCATGTCCCCGCCGGCCGACTGCTGCGCCATCGGGGTGGCACTGCTCGATTGATTCCAGGTCGCCGGATCCTGAAGACGGTTGATGCCATAAGTCGCCAGTCCTGCGCCAAGAAGCGCAAGAACGGCGGCAACAGCAAATTTCCCTTTCTGGGTCATAGGCACCAAAACCGACACATGGTTGTCCTAGCACGATTACGCGCAGGGTCCATTAAAGTTCTGGCAAGCATAACGCGCTGTCCCGCAAAAGGACGCAACTTCTGCAAAGATTAACGTTCTTTTGCCCGGCGCCTGGCGTGCCCGATCACCGGACGGGGGCGTCGAAATCAGCCGGACGGGTCCGCAGCCAGGCGAGGAACCGCGCGAGTTCCTCGTTCTCAAGCAATGTCTCGCGCCGGTCACCTATGCGGGCAAGCTGGGCGTTGGTGAACAGCTTGTGGATCGTGCGATGGCAGATCGGGTGGATGGCGACCGTCTTGCGCCCCTTTTTCGAGCGGGGCACAGGATGGTGCCATTCGACTCGCTCGCCAAGGGGGCGCTCGCACAGCCAGCAGATGGGCGGTGCCTCCTCCTCAGGTCCGGGCTCGTCCGCCGGGATGCGCGGCTCACCCCGCCGCGGCATCGCTGTCCTGCGGGTTGCTGACGCAGCGCCGGCGCCACCCGAAACCGGGCGCTGCCGCCATGGGGCGGGCCTCGCCGTTACTCACGCTCGGCCTTCTTCCTTTTCATCGTGTCGTGGAACCTGTCGGCCCAGCCAGGTTTCACTAGCTGTTCGCCCCGCACCATGCGCAGCTCCCCGTCGGCGACGTCGCGGCTGACCGCGCTGCCCGCCGCCACGATCGCATCCGCCCCGATGCGCAGCGGGGCGATGAGCGCGGAGTTGGAGCCGATGAACGCCCGCTCGCCGATCTCGGTCCGGTACTTGAAATACCCGTCGTAATTGCAGGTGATCGTGCCCGCGCCGATGTTGGCGTGCGCGCCCACTCCGGCGTCCCCGACATAGGACAGGTGGTTGGCCTTGGCGCCCTCACCCATGACCGCGTTCTTGATCTCGACGAAATTGCCGACCTTGCTGCCGGGCTTCAGCACGGTTCCGGGGCGCAGGCGGGCAAAGGGGCCAACCTCGCACCCTTCCCCCACCTCGGCTCCCTGCAGATGGCTGAACGCGCGGATCACCGCGCCGTCGGCGACCTTCACCCCCGGGCCGAACACGACGTTGGGCTCCACCACCACGTCGCGGCCGAGCGTGGTGTCCCAGCTGAAAAACACCGTCTCGGGGGCGCGCAGCGTCACCCCGTCCGCCATCGCCTGCTCCCGCCGGTCGGCCTGCCACTGCGCCTCGGCCGCGGCGAGTTCGGCGCGGCTGTTGATGCCGGCCACCTCGCCCGGTACGTCCGTGCGCACGACGGCCGCCGGCCGTCCGGCGGCGATGGCGATGTTGACGACATCGGGCAGGTAATATTCGCCCTGCGCGTTGTCGTTGCCGACCCGCGCGAGGAGAGCGAACAGATCGGCAGCCCGCGCGGCAAGCAGACCCGAATTGCACAGGCGGCAGGCGCGCTCCTCTTCGCTGGCGTCCTTGTACTCGACCATCTTCGCGATCCGCCCATCCGCGTCGGCAATGACGCGTCCGTAGGCCAGTGAGTCGTGCGGTTCGAAGCCCAGGACGACCGCCGCCGGGGCATCATCCGCATTGAGCCGGTCGAGCATCGCCTTCATGGTCTGCGGCCGCACGAAGGGCACATCGCCATAGAGCACCAGCACGTCGCCCTCGAACCCGGCCAGCATGGCGCCAGCCTGCTGCACGGCGTGGCCGGTGCCAAGCTGCGGTTCCTGGACGCAGACCTGCGCCGTGTCGGCGACGGCGCGCTCGATCTGGTCGCGGCCGGCCCCTGCGACCACGACCTTGTGCACCGGCGCGAGCGCGTCGACCGAGCGGAGCAGGTGACGCAGCATCGGCTCGCCGGCGATCGGATGGAGAACTTTGTGCAGGTCGCTCTTCATGCGCGTTCCCTTGCCGGCGGCAAGGATGATGACGGCGACGGGACGGTGCGGCGGCGCGGAGTGTGGCAGGTCAGGCATCGCAAGCCCCTTGCCACCGTTCGCTTGCGGTTTGAAGCGGCTTGCGCCACCGGCTGCGACCCATGACCCCGCTTCCCTTCGACGCGATCGGCTTCGACCTCGACGGCACCCTGCTCGACACGCACCGCGACCTGGGCGCGGCGGTGAACCATGCCCTCGCCCTCGGCGGCTTCCGGCCGGTGCCGGTCGAGGAGGTCGAGGGGCTGATCGGCGGCGGCGCCAAGCGGATGCTGGCCCGCGCGCTCGAGGGTCAGGGCGGTGTCCCGGCTGACGAGTTCCGCCGCCTCTACAAGGCGCTGCTGGCGTTCTACGGCGCCCACGCCGCCGTGCACACCCGCCCCTATCCCGGCGTCGTGGAAACGCTCGATGACCTTGCCGCGCGGGGCATCCGGATGGCGGTGGTCACCAACAAGTTCGAAAGCTTCGCGCGCGACATTCTGGCCGCGCTGGCGCTTTCGGACCGCTTTGACGCCATCATCGGCGGCGACACGCTCGGCAAGGGCCGGGCCAAACCGGCACCCGACCCGGTGCTTGCCGCCATCGACGCGTGCGGCGGCCGACGCTTCGCCTTCGTCGGGGACAGCAGCTACGATGTCATGGCCGCACGAGCTGCGGGTGTTCCGGTGCTCGCAGCCGCGTATGGGTACTGCGACAGGCCGGCCGCGGAGCTGGGAGCCGATGCGGTGATCCGGTCCTTTGCCGAACTGATCCCGGTACTCGGGACGCTGTGACCCGCTGTTGCGCTGCGGCGCAAGTTTTGCCACCGCACCGCTCCGACCTTCAACGCATCGAGGAACCGTTCATGAGCATCGACTTCACCGACAAGGTTGCCATCGTCACCGGCGCGGGCGGCGGACTGGGCAGGGCGTATGCGCTCGAACTGGCGCGCCGCGGGGCGAAGGTGGTGGTGAACGATCTGGGCGGCGCGCGCGATGGCACCGGAGCCTCGGATGCGGCGGCGCAGGTCGTGCAGGAAATCGAGGCGGCCGGCGGCGAGGCGATGGCCAACGGCGCCTCCGTCACCGAGTACGAGCAGATGGAGGCGATGGTCGCCGAGGCGAAGGACCGCTGGGGCGGCGTCCACATCCTCATCAACAATGCCGGCGTCCTGCGCGACAAGAGCTTTGCCAAGATGACCCCGCAGGACTTCGAGTTCGTGGTGCGTGTCCATCTCCTCGGGTCCGCCTACGCCACCAAGGCATGCTGGGAAACGATGCGCGAGCAGAGCTACGGCCGCATCCTCATGACGTCGTCCTCGACCGGCCTGTTCGGCAATTTCGGACAGGCGAACTATGGCGCGGCCAAGCTGGGCCTCGCCGGGCTGACCAAGACGCTCTACCTCGAAGGCGCGAAGAACAACATCAAGGTCAACACGCTGGCTCCGGTGGCGGGCACGCGGATGACCGAGGATCTGTTCCCCGAACAAGCGTTCAAGCTGTTCAGCCCGGAAAACGTCGTGCCGGCCGCCCTCTACCTCGTCAGCGAGGATGCGCCCACCAACGCCATCGTCGGCGCGGGCGCGGGTGGCTACCACTCCGCCTGGGTGGTGATGAACGACGCGGTGTTCCTGCCCGAGGGGGAGCGCACGGTGGAAGGCTTCGCTGCGCACTGGGACCGCATCAGCGCGCAGGAAAACCTCCACGCGCCGCAGTCGGGCGCCGAGCAGTCGGGCGCGATCCTCAAGGCCATGCAGGCGGCTGGGGCTGCCTGAGGGTGCATTGACCCGATAATACGCTTGGCCTAGCCTGTCGCCGGACAGGTGTCGGGGGGCAGGCCATGTACAGCGAAGAGGACATCAATTCGGCCGTGGCGGCAGGGGCGTTGACGCCCGATGCGGCCGCGGCCTTCCGCGCGCACATGACGCGTGTGCGCGCCATGCCGCGCAGCGACGAGGAAGGATTCCGCCTCGTCAACAGCTTCAACGACATCTTCGTGGCCATCGCCATCGTCATCATGCTGGTGGCGGCGGGCGCGATCGGGCAGGCGCTGGCGGGCGCGTTTGCACCGGAACCGGTCTTCCCCGTCGATGCTCAGGTCAACAACGCCGCGATGGACGCGTGGGCGCGGCAGAATGCCTACAGATCCGCAATGAGCCGGCTGTTTTCCGGCCTGCTGGTTGCCGCGACCGCCTGGCCGCTGGCGGAGGTGTTTACGCGAAGGCGGCGGATGGCGCTGCCGTCCATCCTGCTGCTGCTGGCTTTTGTCGGCGGCGTGTTCGCGGCATTCTCCGGCGTGGGCGACGTGCTGAACCGGAGCGCGAACGAGACGACCGGAGCGCTGATGATCTCCGGTGCGGGGCTGGTTGCCGCCGGCGCGGCCTGGCTGCACTGGCGGCGCTTCATGGTGCCGATCACGGTTGCGGCAGGGGTCGGCGCTCTCGCGCTGACCGTGCTGTCGCTGATCGCCGGCGTGCTCAAAGCGGCGGGCGTGGAGGATACCGGCACCATGATCCTGTGGCTCGTGTTCCTCGCCGGCCTCGCCATCTTCGCCTTCGCCATGCGCTGGGACATGTCCGACCGGGCGCGCACGACGCGGCGCAGCGACGTCGCCTTCTGGCTGCACCTGCTGGCCGCGCCAATGATCGCGCACCCGATCTTCTACTCGCTCGGCATCATGGATGGCGGCGACGAGGTCGGCGTCGGCGCGGCCTTGGTGGTCGTGGCGATCTATGTGCTGTTCGGGCTGGTCGCCCTCGTCATCGACCGGCGGGCGCTGCTGGTCTCGGCGCTGGCCTATGTCCTGGCGGCGCTCGGCTTCCTGTTCGACCGCTTCGGCGCGGTCGAGCTGAACGTCGCGCTGACCGCGCTGGTGATCGGCTCGGCGCTGCTGATGCTGTCGGCGTTCTGGACCTCGCTGCGCTCACGGCTGGTGATGGGCTTGCCCGCGGCCTGGCAGGAGCGCGTCCCGCCCGCGATGCCCGTCATGCGAGCGGCACCGGCGCTGCCCGCCTAGCCGTCGACCAGCTTGACCAGCCTACGCTCCACCGGCGCCAGCACGCCGGGCAGCTCATGCCCGCGCTTCAGCACCTGACCGTGCTCGCCGAACAGCGTCCACATGCCCTGCCGGTTGCGGTTGGCGGGCCGCTTCTCCACCCGCGCCTGAGGACGTTCGGCCGTGCGGCGGAAGGCGGCGAAGCTCGCGGCGTCGCGGTCGAAGTTCATCGCGTAGTCGCGCCACTCCCCGGCCGCGACCATCCGGCCGTACAGATCAAGGATCCGCTGGAGTTCCTGCCGGGTGAAGCCGACCTGCCCGAGGCGCGGCTGGGGAAAGGACAGGATCGCCGGGTCGTTCGTCACGACGTTCAGCGGCCGGTGCCGTTGCGCGGCTGGTCCGCGCCTGCGCGCCGCAGCGCGGCGATCTCGTCCCGAAGCGCGTGCACCTCCTGCTCCAGCGCCTCCAGACGGGCGGATGACGGCTCGCACGGCGCCTCGCAGGGCGTGCCATAGGGCATGAAGGCGCGCATGTACGTCTCGACGGGAACAAGCGTCGAACGGGCCTTGAACCCGATCATGGTCGCCCCCGCCGGTACGTCGTCCAGCACCACGGCATTGGCGCCGATGCGCGCCCGCTCGCCGACGGTGATCGGCCCGATCACCTGCGCCCCCGAGCCGATGATGACGCCGTTGCCGATCGTCGGATGGCGTTTGCCCCCGATCCCGTTGGCCGGATTGGTGCCGCCCAGCGTCACGCACTGGTAGATCGTCACGTCGTCGCCGATCTCCGCCGTCTCGCCGATGACGGTGAAGCCATGGTCGATGAAGAAATTGCGTCCGATGCGCGCGCCGGGATGGATGTCGATGGCGGTGAGGATGCGCGACAGATGGTTGACGAAGCGGGCAAGCAGGAACAGCCTTGCCCGGTACAGGGCATGGGCGACGCGATGGAGGCCAAGCGCCAGCACGCCCGGATACAGCAGGATTTCCGCCCGCGAACGGGCGGCAGGGTCGCGGGCGCGGACGGAGTCGAGATAGGAGAGGAAAGCACTTGCCATGTTCGCCTCGTCCTCTCCGCCGGTCAGGCCAAATCCCGCTGCGCCGGTCCGCAGACGGCCTCGAGCGCGGCGCGCCACACCGAACGGCCCGGCGCAATCTTCAGTTCCAGACTCAGCCGGTCAATCTCGGCCACGAGCCGCTCCGCCACGGCGTATGATCGCACCATCCGGGGCACCAGATAGGTAGCGAAGCTCTCGTCCAGAACAAGGCGCCGGAGGCGTGCATGGTGACGCAGGAGCGCCGTGAGCAGGGCATCGTCCGGCTCGCCCACGCTGAGCGCAAGCGCCGCCTGCACCCGCGAGGAAAGGTCGGGCAAGGCTGGCATCCATGGCTCTGTTCCCGCGATGAGGAGCAGCGGCGCTGAGGCTTCCTGCGCCCTGTTCCACGCGTGGAAGAGCACAGGCTCGGCCTCCCGGTGTGCATCGTCGATGACGGTCGCCGCCCGGACTCCGGCGGCGAACCAGCGGCCGAGCAGGGTCTTGCCGGATCGCGGCGGACCGGACAGCACCGCCGTGCGGTAGGGCCAGCTGTGCGGCCGGGCGAGTGCCTCGACCGCAGCGGCGTTGGCCGTTCCGATGAGCACTCCCGCCTCGTCCCCGGCGCCGGCGCTCGCCGGGTCGAGGGGCAGGAGCAGCTGCGTCATGCGCTGCAACCCGTCAGCGGCTGATCGACAGGGCCGATCCACCCTGCTGGACGGTGAACCCGCGCCCGCGCAGCGCGCCGGCTAGGTCGCCGATGGCGCCCTCGTACTGGACGACCATGACCGATGTGCCGCCAAGGGCGAGACTGCGCGTGGACGCGCCGCGCACGCCGCTCACCCCGCGCACCGCTGCAAGGGTGGCGTCCACGCTCGCTGCGTCGGGCGTTGCAAACTGCACCGTGATCGTCGTGAGCGTGGCGGACGGTGCGGGGGCGGTGACCGGCGTTTCGCCCGCCGGCACCGCCGCTCCGGCATCGACCGGCACCGGGCGAGCGGCCTGGGCCGCGGCGGCCGCGCGCTGCCGTTCGCCGGCGCGCACCTGCATGCCGATCTCGACCAGACGTGCGAACGCGGGATCCATCCGTCCGCCTTCCGCCGCAAGGGTCGTGTCCACGCCGAGGTCGCCGCGCGCAAGCGCCTGGGTGAAGATGGCGTCGAAACGGCGGACCGCCTCAGCCAGCATCTGCGGCAACGCCTCGGGCGTCTCCGCGGTGAGGGTGAAGCGGGCAAGGAAGCGGTTGTCCGGCCCGTGCCGGGCGGTGAATTCCCCGTCGATCGGACCGCCGGGAAAGCGGTGCTGCAGCCGGGCGATCGGAATCACCACCCCGGAGGCGGAGAACTGGTCGAGGATGTTGCGCCACCACAGCCGGCTGCGCCGGTCGGTCTGGCCGAAATTGACGAGCAGCGATTCGCCGCCCGCACCGGAAGGACGGACGTAGTCGATCCGGCTGCCTCCGGCCTGGAACTCGGCCCAGGCGCGTTGCCACTCGTTGCGCAGTTCGAACGTGGTGGCGGTGCCGGCCGACAGGGTGACCGGAATGACGAGCATGGGCGGCGACTTCGCCATTTGCCCGCCCTGCCCCAGCAGTCCGCCGGCACGCTGCCGGTCGAACACCACCGTCAGGCGGGCGATGTAGCGGCGGGGACCGATCCGCTCCTGCTCAATGACGATGGAGGAGACCAGCCCCTGAAGCTGGCTGTCGGAGATCGCCGGTCCGCCGATCTTCTCCCAGGCCCTGCGCTGCGCCTCGCGCCAGGCGCTGTCGCGCGCCTCCTCGGCGCTCGGCCCTTGCACATTCACCTCGATGCCGCTGACCTGGATGTCGGTGGTCGCCGCCACCGGAGCGATGCCGCGTTCGCCTCCGACCTGGGCCGCGAGCGTGGCGCCGAGGAGCAGAACAGCCACGGCGACGCCCGTCAGCAGCACCGGACCGGATCGCTGCCGGCGGTTCGGGACGGCGATGGAGGAGGAAACGGCAGTCATGGGCAGAGCCGGCCTTTTGCCCAATGCGGCATGGAAATCCAAGCGCGAAACGCTAAGGCTGGCCGGCATGACCTCCGCACCTCCCCGCTACACCTACGCCGGTGCCGGCGTCTCCGTCGCCGCGGGCAACGCCCTTGTCCGCCGCATCGCGCCGCTCGCCCGCTCCACCGCGCGCGCCGGTGCCGACGCCGATCTCGGCGGCTTCGGCGGCTTCTTCGACCTGCGGGCGGCGGGCTATGCAGACCCGCTGCTGGTGGCCGCGAACGACGGCGTGGGAACCAAGCTGCGCCTGGCGATCGACCATGGCCGGCATGACGGCGTCGGCATCGATCTCGTCGCCATGTGCGTCAACGATCTCATCGTGCAGGGCGCCGAACCGCTTTTCTTCCTCGACTACTTCGCCTGCGGCAAGCTCGACCCGGAGGTTGCCGAAGCGGTGGTGGCCGGCATCGCGCGCGGTTGCCGGGAGGCCGGATGCGCCCTGATCGGCGGCGAGACGGCGGAAATGCCCGGCATGTATGCGCCCGGCGACTACGATCTGGCGGGGTTCTGCGTCGGCGCGGTGGAACGGGGCGAGCAGCTGACCGGCGGCCGGGTCGCTCCTGGCCATGTGCTGCTCGGTCTTGCCAGTTCGGGGGTGCATTCCAACGGCTACTCCCTGGTGCGCAGGCTGGCGGCCGACCATGGCTGGCGGCTGGACCGGCCGGCGCTGTTCGAACCTGACCGCATCCTTCGCGATGTCCTGCTGGAGCCGACGCGCATCTATGTCGGCTCGCTGCTGCCCCAGATCCGGGCCGGTCGGATCGACGCACTGGCCCACATCACCGGCGGCGGTCTGCTGGAGAACGTCCCGCGCGTGCTGCCCGCGGGGTGCCACGCGCGCATCGACGCCGACCGCTGGCCCCAGCCCCGCCTGATGGCGTTTCTGCAGGGGCAGGGGAACATCGAACCCGAGGAGATGGCCCGCACCTTCAATTGCGGCATCGGCATGGTGGTCATGGTGCAGCCTTCGCTGGTGGAGGACACCGCCGCGGCGCTGAGGGAGGCGGGAGAAACTGTACACGTCATCGGCGCCGTCGAGGAGGGCGAGCGCGGCTGCACGGTGCAGGGCGGCGCCGGCACCTGGAGCGCGCGGGCCGCGTGGCAGGCCGCGCATGCCGGCTGACCCGCGGCGCGAGCCGGTGGCGGTGTTCATCTCGGGCACCGGCAGCAACATGGCCGCGCTTCTCTATGCCAGCCGCATGGAACCGTGCCCCTACGAGATCGCCCTCGTCGCCAGCAACAATCCCGCCGCACCCGGCCTTGCCCTCGCCGCGGCCGAAGGGGTGCCGACCTTTGCGCTGAGCCATCGGGGCCTCACCCGGCACGAACACGACGCGGCCATGGGCAAGGCGGCCGAACGGCACGGAGCACGCTGGATCGCGCTCGCCGGATACATGCGGGTGCTCGGATCCGCCTTCGTCGACGCATGGGCCGGGCGCATCCTCAACATTCACCCTTCGCTGCTGCCGCTCTACAAGGGGCTGGACACGCACGCCCGCGCCCTGGCGGCAGGCGACCGGGAGGCCGGGTGCAGCGTGCATCTGGTGACGGCCGAACTCGACGATGGCGAGGTGATCGCCCAGGCGCGGGTCGCGGTGCTGCCCGGCGACACCGCGGATTCGCTCGCGCGCCGGGTGCTCATCGCCGAACACCAGCTTTATCCGCGCGCGCTGGCCCGGTTCGTCGGCACGGCCCGCGCCGAAGGCTGCTGAAGCACGCATGGCCGCACCGCCCCGCCCGCATCCGCTCGCCCGTGCCCGCGCGGCGGAGCGCCTGAACGAACTGCTCGGCATCGCATGGCAGCGGGGCTGGTCGGCGCGCCCGGACCTGTCGGCCGCGGCCATCTTCGCCGCCGGCGCCAAGGGCTTTCATCCTGACGACGAGCGGTCCGGCCGCAACGAGGCCGACGTGGCCGACTTCCGCGCGCGGCTGGAGGTGCTCGCCGGTGCGCTCGAGAGCGAAGCGCGCCTCAACAATCTCGGGCGCACCGTGGCCGCCGGCATGCTCGCCCGCACGGTGCGCCAGCGGCTCGCGCTGGGGCGGTGGTGGCGGCATCGCCCGGCCGATGCCATTGGAGAGATCGCGCCGCCGCTGATCGTCCTTGGGCAGATGCGCGGGGGCACGACGCGCGTGCACCGGTTGCTCGCCGCCGATCCCGCCCACACGGCGACGCGCTTCTGCGACAGCTGGAACCCGGTGCCGCTCCGCCCCGACCTGCGCCCGCTGAAGGGCGCGGCGGCGCTGAGGCTGGCGCGCGTGCTCAATCCCTGGCTCGACGTGCTGCACCCGATGACCGCCACCGGGGTCGAGGAGGAGCTTGGCTGGCTGGCATCGGCACTGGGTGGCAGCGCCTATTACACCCAATGGCACGTGCCGTCCTTCACGCGGGACTGCGAAGACCGCGATCCCGCCCCGCTTTACCGCGAGTTTGGCCGGATCCTGAGGACCGACGCGCAGCACCACGGAACGAGGAGCCGGACGCGCGTGCTCAAGGTGCCCGAGTTCACCGATGCGATCCCCGCCCTGTGCACAGCCTTCCCCGAGGCGCGCTTCGTCATCGCCCGGCGCGACCCGGCGGAGGCAGCGCACAGCGCCGCCTCTCTCGTCGCCGCGCAGATGGCGCCGCAGACGGACGCAGCTGACTTCGCGTGGATCCTCGCCGAGTGGGAACGCAAGACGGCGCTGCGCGAACGGCACCTCGACGCGGCCGTCACGGCGCTGGGCGACCGCTGCGTCGTGGTCGACTTCGCGCTTCTCGACAGGGACTGGCGCGCGGCCATGCGCGGGGTGTACGCCGCGCTCGGCCGAGCGTGGACGCCCCCGGTCGACACGGCCATGGCCCATGCCCAAGCGCGCATGGCACAAGGCGCGCATCGGGAACACCGCCGCCAACGCGCGAATTTCGCCGCCGCCGGTCAGTGTGCGGTCAACGGCGGCGGCACCGGCAGGGGATCGGCGGAGTAGCGTCGCCACTCGCTGACCCGTCCACCCGAGAAGGTGAGCCGCCACAAGGTGCGGCGCGCCTCGGGAAAGAAGCGGCTGACCGTCGTTCCGGTCACCAGGGCCGAGCCGTTGGACGAGGTGACGGCATCGACCTGCAAGGCAAAGCTCGGATCGGCGGCGATCACGTCGCGCAGCCAGTCAATGACCCGTGCCAAGCCCGAAATCTGTCCGCCGCGGCTGTCGCAGAAGAGCAGATCCGCGGTCGCGTAGCGTTCGAGCGCGTCGAAATCGCGCGCGTTCACAGCGGCAATGATCGCGTTGACCAGCTGCGCGGCTGCGCCGTTCCAGAAACGATCGCTGAGCCCACCCATGCCGGCAGGATATCATGCGCGCGGGACGCCGGCAAACCGGCGCCGCACGCCGCAGGAGGAGACGCTTGAACGCCTCCGAACGAAGGGTCAGCCGACGATCTCGTCCTCGGTGAAGAAGTAGGCGATCTCGGTTGCGGCGTTTTCGTCGCTGTCCGAACCGTGCACCGAATTGGCCTCGATCGACTCGGCGAACGTCTTGCGGATCGTGCCTTCGGCCGCGTCGGCGGGGTTGGTGGCGCCCATGACGTCGCGGTTGCGCTTCACCGCGTCCTCCCCTTCGAGCACCTGGACGACGACGGGGCCGCTGATCATGAAGGACACCAACTCGCCGAAGAACGGCCGTTCGCGATGCACCGCATAGAACCCTTCGGCCTGCTCGCGGGTCATGCGGATCCGCTTGCTGGCGATCACGCGCAGCCCCGCGTCTTCCAGCATCTTGGTGACCGCGCCGGTCAGGTTGCGACGCGTGGCGTCCGGCTTGATGATCGAGAAGGTGCGGGTGACCGCCATGGGGTGTCCTTTGCTGCTGGAGAGTTTGGCGCGCGCCCTAGCTGCGGACCGCCGGTGGGGCAACCCCGCGCACGGGCGGCGGCGCCGGTGTCAGGGCCCGGCGCGCCAGCCCCCAACCGGCGTCTGCTTGAAAATCCTCAGCGTCGCCGTGCCGCCGGTGCTCAGCCGCCGCCAGAGCGTCCGCGCCGGCTCGGTCTGCGCGGCGTCGAAGAGGAGCATGGTGCGCGCAAAGCCCTGGGCCTCCTCCCGCCACACCCCGTCGGCAAGCAGGGCGATGCGGGCGCCGTTGGCCGGCGCGCATGCCGTCGACAGCAGGATCGGCTGACGGGCGGCTTGCGGCGTGCCTTCCAGCCCGTGGGCAAGAAACCCCGGATCCTCCCACAGGGCCTGCGACAGCGTGTCGAGTTGTTCGGTCCCGCGCGCCACCACGAGCAGCCGTTCGCCCGAGTCCAGCACCTTGGCCGCAAGGCGCGGGACGACCGCTTCCACCGGATCGCGGCTCAGCTGATAGAAATCGACCTGCATCGCCCGGCCGCGCTCAGGTGCTCGCCGGCGGCGCGGCGGTGCGCGTGCGGCGGCACCGGTCCGAGCAGTGCCGCACCTGGTCCCAGTCGCGCGCCCATTTCCTGCGCCAGGCGAACGGCAGTCCGCAGGTGGCGCACAGCTTGCGGGGCAGGTCGCCCTTGCGCACCATGCGCGGCACTGGCGGAGCCTCTGCCTCAGCCCTCGCCCGTGTCGGCGATGAAGCGGTCGATCAGGCGCACCCCGTAGCCCGTGGCGCCCTTGTCGTAGGTCGCGCCGGGCTTGTCCGCCCACACCATGCCGGCGATGTCGCAATGCGCCCACGGAGTGCCGTTCAGCACGAAGCGCTGGAGGAACTGGGCCGCAGTGATCGATCCGGCCTGGCGCGGTCCGACGTTCTTGATGTCGGCGATGGGCGAGTCGATGAGCTTGTCGTAGGCTGGCGACAGCGGGAAGCGCCACAATTTGTCGCCCGAGGCGCTGCCGGCCGCCAGCAGCTGCTGCGCCAGCGTGTCGTCATTGGAAAACAGCCCGCCATGTTCATGGCCAAGCGCGATGATCATGGCGCCCGTGAGGGTGGCGAAATCGACCATGCGCGCGGGCTTGAACTCGGTCTGGGTCCAGTGCATCACGTCCGCCAGCACCAGCCGGCCCTCGGCATCGGTGTTGATGACCTCGATGGTCTGGCCGTTCATAGACGTGACCACGTCACCCGGCCGCTGGGCCTTGCCGTCGGGCATGTTCTCGACCAGCCCGACGACGCCGACGACATTCGCGCGCGCCTTGCGCAGCGCCAGTGTCAGCATGGCACCGACCACGGCCGCCGCGCCGCCCATGTCCCACTTCATGTCCTCCATGCCGGCGCCCGGTTTGATGGAGATGCCGCCGGTGTCGAAGGTGACGCCCTTGCCGACAAGGGCCGTGGGCGCCGCGTCGGCAGCGCCGCCATCCCAGCGCACGGCCAGCAGCCGCGACGCACGTGCCGAACCCTGTCCGACGCCAAGCAGCGCGCCCATGCCCAGCATCCGCATCTGCTCGTCGTCGAGAACGGTGAGCTGCACGCCCGTGCCTTCGAACCTGTCACGGCACCGTTCCACGAAGCTTTCGGGATAGATGACATTGGCCGGCTCCGCGACCAGTTCGCGCGCGAACTCCACCCCTTGCGCGACGGCGGCAGCGCGGGTCCAGGCATCCTCGGTGCCGGACGGCGCGCCGACGACCGTTATGTGGTCGAGCGTCGGCCGCGCCTCGTCCTTCAGCCGGGTGCGGTAGGTGTCGAGCCGCCACGCCCGCAGGCGCAGCCCGAGCAGCAGCGCGGCGGCCTCCTCCGCCCCAAGCCCGCTGTCCCGCAGGTCGAGGGCCAGTTCCGTCTGGCCCGAGCACAGGTAACGGGCGCACAGCGCCCCGCCCGCCTTTTCGGCGGCCACGGCCTCCGGCTCGCTCCCCTCGGCGCCAAGGCCCGCCAGCGCGATCTGCCGCACCTCGCCCTCGACTTCCTCGAACCCGGCGAACACCTGCCCGGCAGCGCCGTCGAAGCGGCTCGCCGCAGCGCCCTCGCGCGACACCCGGCCGATCGTGTCTGGCAGCTTGCCTTGGCGCACCGGATAGGCAACAAGCCGCGCGCCCGATGGAAGGTCCGCAGTGAAGTGAAAGTCCATGGTAGCTCCGTCTTTGTGTCCCGGCGGAAGACAGGCACGGGTCGGTGGCCGTAACCGCTTCCTCCGCGCGCTGTGATGGGCGGCGTCCGCTCAGGGCTGGCGAGGTAGGCGCCGGCGCGGCGTTAGGCAAGCCGGCGCTCCATCGGCTGCACCGACGACTCGCGCTGCTGCTGACAGGTGCCTGCCTGACGGGGTTGATCGTTCCCGGACAGGCGCGGGCGCAGGACGCCGTGACCGGCCGAGAGGCGTTGCAGCCCCGGGCAGCGGAACGCGAACAGCCGGCCCCGCAGGAACAGGATGCGCCCTCCCCCGCCGCACAGGGTGTGCAGGAGACGACCGGCGGGCCGGCCACTCCCGCACCGGGGAGCGCGGACGCGGTCATCACCTTCTCCGCCAATCAGGTGCAGTATCTTGCCGACACCGACACGGTGATTGCCATCGGCGATGTGTTCCTTGAGTCCGGGGGGCGCTCGGTCCGGTCGGCGCGGGTCGTCTGGAACCGGACCACCGGCGCCATCAACGCCGAGGGAGAGGTGCTGCTCGTCGACGAGAACGGCAACCAGCTGTTCGCCGACAGCATCGCCCTGACCGATGCGTTCGACGCCGGCACGATCGACAACCTGCTGCTGGCGCTCAGCCAAGGCGGGCGCATCGCTGCGGCGAGCGCCACGCGCCTTGCCGACGGGACCCTCGTGCTGGAGCGCGCCGCCTATTCGAGCTGCGCGGTCGTGGATGGCGAGGGTGCGGACCGCTGCCCCACTTGGCGGATCACCGCCGACTCGGTGACATACGATCCCGTGACCGAGCGGGTGCGGTTCCGCGGCGCGACCTTTGAACTGTTCGGCCGCCGCATCCTGCCCCTGCCGGGCCTGTCGCTGCGCACCGACGGATCGGCGGCAAGCGGTATTCTGCTTCCCGACGTGCGGATCTCGCGCAACAACGGCATCGAACTGAGCGGCTCCTACTACTGGCGTCTGGCGCCCAACCGGGATGTAACCGCCACCGCGACGCTCTTCACCGGCGCGCCGCCGATGATCTCGGGCCAGTGGCGGCACCTGACCGAACTCGGCGCCTACCAGGTGACCGGCTATCTCACCGGCAGCCGGCGGATCGGCGTCGGGCCGGGTGAGCCAACCGCGCAGAGCGACATTCGCGGCTACGTGTTCACCAACGGCCGGTTGCAGTTTGACCCGCTGTGGAGCCTGACCGGCTCCGTGCGCCTCGCGAGCGACCGGACTTTCCTGCGCCGCTACGACATCAGCCGCGAAGACCGGCTGCGATCGGTGGTGGAGCTGGAGCGGATCGACGCCTCCTCCTACCTCTCCGTGGCCGGATGGGCGACGCAGACCCTGCGGCTCAACGTCGAGCAGGGGCAGCAGCCGATTGCCCTGCCCGTCGTCGACTACCGGCGGCGTCTCGCCGATCCGCTGGCGGGCGGGACCATCGACCTTCAGCTCAATTCGCTGTCCATCGTGCGGACCAGCGGCCAGGACACGCAGCGCGCCTTTGCCTCGGCGACGTGGCAGCTGCGCTCTCTGACGCCGCTGGGCCAGATCCTGTCGCTCACGGCGCTCGGCCGCGGCGATGTCTACCACACCGCCGACACGCTTCTGACCGACACGGCGGCCTATCGCGGCACGCCGGGCTGGCAGGCGCGGCTGATCGGGACGGCGGCCGTCGATCTTGAATGGCCGCTCGTCGGCCCCGCGTTCGGCGGAACGCAGGTGGTCAACCCCCGGGTCCAGCTTGTCGCCTCTCCGCCGATCCGCAATCTCGCCGTGCCGAACGAGGACGCGCGCGCCTTCGACCTCGAGGATTCCAACCTCTTCGCGCTCAACCGTTTTCCGGGCTACGACCGCATCGAGGATGGCGTCCGGCTGGTCTACGGTGTGGACTGGCGCTTCAACCGCCCCGGCCTGCTGGTACGCGCCAATGTGGGGCAGTCGCTGCGCCTGTCGGGGAGCCGTGACTTCCTGATCGACGGCACGGGCATCAGCGAGCGCGTGTCCGATTTCGTCGGCCGCACGCAGGTGCGGCTGCGCGACCGGCTCACCTTCACCCACCGCTTCCGCATCGACAAGGACAGCCTCGTCCTCAGGCGCAACGAACTTGACGCGGCCTTCGGCACGGCGGAACGCTATGTCGAGATCGGCTATCTGCGGCTGAACCGCGACATCGACGACACCATCGAGGACCTGCAGGACCGCGAGGAAGTCCGCTTTGCCGCGCGCACGACCTTCCGCCGTTACTGGTCGGTGTTCGCGTCGGGCAACATCAACCTGACCGACGCCGCCGAGGATCCGCTCCAGACCTCCGACGGTTTCCAGCCGATCCGGACCCGGCTCGGCGTGGCGTACAGCGACGACTGCCTCGAAATGGGCGTCACATGGCGGCGCGACTATGTCACGGCCGGCGATGCGCGGCGCGGCGACACGTTCCAGTTCACCTTTGCCCTGCGCAACATCGGCTTCCGCCGCTGAGCCCCTTCCACGCCCGGCGCGGGCGGCGTATAGTGCGCGGCCGCGGCCGGCGACAATCAGCTTGCGTTCAGCCGCCGGTTTCCATGGCAATGCGTCATGACGCTGCGCACGGCGCGCCTCCCAAGGGTGGCGGTGGGCAATTTGAGCTAGGGGTGAAGCGAAGCATGCAACGTTTGACAGCCTTTCTGCTGGCAGGAAGTGCGCTCCTCGGGTTGGGCGGCGCCTCGCTCGTGACCGCGCAGGAGCAGCCGCAGGAACAGGGCCGCACCGGTCAGTCTTCGACAAACGCCTTCGGCCTGCCCGACGAGGTGGCGCTGCTGCGCGCCAACGATCCCAATCTCAGGGTGGCGAACGCCAAGGTGAACGGCGAGATCATCACCGGCACCGATGTCGACCAGCGGGTGGCGCTGGTGGTGGCCGCATCCCAGACCCAGGTGCAGCCCGACGAGCTGGCCCGTCTGCGCCAGCAGGTGCTACGCAACCTCATCGACGAGACGCTGCAGATCCAGGCGGCGCGGCGGCAGGAACTGCCGGTCACGCGCGAGCGGATCGAACAGACCTACAACCGTGTCGCCGTGCAGAACTTCGGCCAGAACCCGGCCGCCATGGACGAGTACCTGCGTTCCATCGGGTCGTCGCCGAACTCGCTGAAGCGGCAGATCGAGGGCGAGCTTGCGTGGCAGGCGATCGTCGGCCGCAACGTGTCGCCCTTCGTCAACGTGTCCGCCGAGGAAGTGAACGACGTGCTGCAGCGGCTCGAGGCCGCTCGCGGAACGGAGGAGTACCGGCTGGGCGAAATCTATCTGGCAGCCACTCCCGAGAACGCGGTCCAGGTGCAGCAGCAGCTGCGCCAGATCATGGAGCAGCTGCGCCAGGGGGGCAGCTTCGTCGCCTACGCGCGCCAGTACTCGCAGGCATCGACGGCCGTCGTGGGCGGCGATCTGGGCTTCGTGCGTCTGCCGCAGCTGCCCGCCGCGCTGGCCGACGCGGCACGCGCGATGCAGCCGGGCCAGCTGGCCGGTCCGATTGCCGTTCCCGGCGGCTATTCGGTGCTCTACCTCATCGACAAGCGCCAGGTGCTGACCGCCGATCCCCGCGACGCGGTCCTCGCGCTCAAGCAGATCAGCATCACTTTCCAGCCGGGCATGACCCAGCAGCAGGCGCAGGGGCGGGTGCAGGCCTTTGCAGAAGGCGTGCAGCGGATCCGCGGCTGCGGCGACGCCGAGCAGGCCGCGGCGGCGCTTGGCGCGACCGTCGTGTCGAACGACGAGGTGCGCGCCCGCGACCTGCCCGAGCAGCTGCAGCCGGTCCTGCTCGGCATGCAGATCGGCCAGGTCACTCCGCCGTTCGGCAATCTCGAGGACGGCGTGCGCGTGCTGATGCTGTGCGGCCGTGACGATCCCGAGACCGGCAGCACGCCCGACTTCAACGCGGTGATGGCGCGGCTCGAGGAGGATCGCATCAACAAGCGGGCGCAGCGTTACCTGCGCGACCTGCGCAACGACGCCTTCATCGAGTACAACTGATCGCCGCGGCGCCATCAGCGCCGCCCCTGCTGGCGGTGTCCCTCGGCGATCCGGCGGGGATCGGGCCGGAACTGATCGTGCGCTGCTGGGAGCAGCGCCGGGAGCGTCGCCTGCCGTCGTTCGTGGTCGTGGGCGGAGCCGGCATCCTCGCGGCAGCCGCCCGCTCGCTGGGCAGTGCCGCTCCTGTCCGAGTGGTGGACTCGGCCGAAGAAGCGCGTGCCGCCATCGCGGACGGCATTCCCGTGCTGCCGCTCGGAACCGGCGACCCTGGAACGAAGCCGGGGCGGCCCGACGCGGCCGGCGCGCGTCTTGCGCTTGCGTCGCTGGAGAGCGCCGCCCGCCTCGCCCTTGCCGGCCGCGTCGACGGCCTTGTCACCGCACCCGTCAGCAAGGCAGGACTGGCGGCGGTCGGCTTCGTGCATCCGGGCCAGACGGAATTTCTCGCTTCCGCCTGCGGAGTCGAACCGGCGCGGGCGGTCATGATGCTGGCCGGGCCGAACCTGCGCACGGTTCCGGTGACCGTTCACATCGCCCTGTCAAGCGTCCCCGCCCACCTCTCGGCAGCGCGGATCGAGACTTGCGCGCGCATCGTCGCTCATGGACTGCGGCATGATTTCGGCATCGCCGCCCCGCGCCTTGCAGTGGCCGCCCTCAATCCCCATGCCGGCGAGGACGGGACGTTCGGCTCCGAAGAGCGCGACATCATCCGTCCCGCCATCGCACGGCTGCGGGACAGCGGCATGGACGTCACCGGCCCGCATCCCGCCGATGCGCTGTTCACGCCGCGCGCCCGGCGCGGCTATGACGCCGCCGTGTGCATGTATCACGACCAGGCTCTGATCCCGCTCAAGGCGCTCGATTTCGATGAGGGGGTCAATGTCACCCTGGGACTGCCGATCGTGCGGACCTCGCCCGACCATGGCACCGCGTTCGACATTGCCGGGCGCGGGATGGCGGACCCGGGCGCCATGGCGGCGGCGTTGCGGATGGCCGCCGACTGTGCCGGCCGGCGGCGCCAGCATGGCTGAGCTGCCGCCGCTGCGGACAGTCATCGCCCGCCACGGCCTTTCCGCGTCCAAGGCGCTCGGACAGAATTTCCTGCTCGACGAGCAGCTTCTGTCCCGCATCGCCGCCATTCCCGGCGAGTTGCGTGATCAGGCCGTGCTGGAGATCGGCCCCGGACCGGGCGGATTGACCCGCGCCCTGCTGCGCGCGGGCGCGCGGGTGACGGCCATCGAGGCGGATCCCCGCTGTCTGCCGGCGCTGGCGGAACTCGACGCCGCCTTTCCCGGCGCCTTGAGGGTGGTTGCCGGAGACGCGCTGCGCGTCGACCATGACGCGTTGATGGGCGGACCCTACGCAGTCGTCGCGAACCTGCCCTACAATGTCGGCACGGCGCTGTTCACCCGCTGGCTCGGCGGCGACGCCTGGCCGCCGCGGTGGACGTCCCTCACCCTCATGTTCCAGCAGGAGGTCGCCGAGCGCATCGTCGCCGCGCCGGGAACCCCCGCCTACGGCCGGCTGGCAGTGCTGGCGCAGTGGCGCAGCCAGCCCCGGCTCGCGCTCAGGGTCCACCGCAGCGCCTTCACCCCGCCGCCCAAGGTCATGAGCGCGATCGTGCATGTCGTGCCAACGCCCGCCCCCGCGGGCGTTTCGGCAGCGACGCTGGAGCGCGTGACCGCGGCCGCGTTCGGCCAGCGGCGCAAGATGCTGCGGCAAAGTCTGCGGGAAATTCCCGGCGCGCTCGAGGCGCTCGATCAACTCGGCATCGACCCGCAGCGGCGCGCGGAAACGCTGGCGGTCGCCGATTTCGTCGCCATCGCCGGCAGGCTCGGCAGCGCCTCGGCGCCGGCGGATGCACCGCCCTGACGGCAGAACTGTCCCGATCTGGCGCATGCATGCGGCCGCGGATTTGCCTTCTGCGCGCAAGTGGCTAAGGTATGCCCCTACTGGGGTCGTGCTTCGAGGGTCGCGCTTCGTTCGCACTGGGGGGATATCATGAGAAATATTGCTGTGGCGCTGGTCGGCGCCGTGCTGGCGGCTGGCGCGGTGCCGGCGTCGGCGGCCGTGGTGCTGTGCAGCGGTGCAAATTGCGCCCCGACGGACGAAAACGTCCTCATCCGGTCGGTCGTCAACGGCGTGGTGACCGGCACCACCAATCAGTCGCAGGTGGGCGTGACGTTCACCAGCGGGACCGACGTGCTGACTGCAAACGCCAATGGGCAGGCGAGCGTCGGCGCCGCCGACGGTCTGCTCAACAGCCTCACCTTCACGCTGCAGCAGGGCTTCGGCTTCACCTCGGCGGTGTTCAACCTGTCGCCCCTGCCCGGCAACAGGCCGAACGAAGCGACCAGCGTCTTCATCACCTATTTCACGCCGCAGCTGGGTCAGCAGACGCGCACGATCAGCACCAATGGCAACAACTTCATCGGCATCTCGGCGACCAACGGCGAAATCTTCACCGGCGCCGGGTTCGTCGCCAATCCGGGCAGCACCGGAATCGATTCGTTCCAGCAGCTGCGTCTCGGCGGCGTGCAGAGCCTGACCGCTGCGGTGCCCGAGCCGTCGACCTGGGCGATGATGCTGCTCGGCATGTTCGGCATCGGCGCCTCGCTGCGTTCGAGCCGCCGGCGGACGCGCGCACGGATCGCGTTCGCCTGATCGCCGGAGTTCAAGTGAGCAGGCACCGCCGCGGAGCGCCGCGGCGGTCGCTGTCATGTGGGCGCCGGATCAGGCGGCGAACTCGCCCGGCGCCGCCTCCTTCGCCTGCCGGCGCCAGTGGTGGAGCAACGGCTCGGTGTAGCCCGACGGCTGTTCGACGCCCTTGAACACCAGATCGCACGCCGCGCGAAAGGCCGGCCCATCCGGATTGGCAAGCAGCGGCACATAGGCCGGGTCGCCCGCATTCTGCGCATCGACCTTCCCCGCCATCCGCCTCAGCGAATCCATCACCTCCTCAGGCGTGATCACCCCGTGCAGCAGCCAGTTGGCGATGTGCTGTGACGAGATCCGCAGCGTCGCGCGATCCTCCATCAGACCGACATCGTTGATGTCCGGCACCTTGGAGCAGCCGACGCCCGCGTCGATCCAGCGCACGACATAGCCCAGCAGCCCCTGGCAGTTGTTGTCGAGTTCCTCGCGGATCTCCTCCCCGGAC
Organism: Qipengyuania thermophila; assembly: GCF_004153605.1. Lineage (NCBI taxonomy): Bacteria > Pseudomonadati > Pseudomonadota > Alphaproteobacteria > Sphingomonadales > Erythrobacteraceae > Qipengyuania > Qipengyuania thermophila. Next base: position 203,403 of record NZ_SDSI01000001.1, read on the forward strand.
CAGTTCGTGCGGGCGGCAAGGGGGATGGCCAGCAGGTCGCGAAGGTTGGGCGGCGGTGCCAACGCCTTCTGGATCGCGAACACGTCCTCCCGGTGATAGTGCATGGCGTGCAGCGTTGCCGCCGTCGGCGAGGGCACCCAGGCCGTGTTCGCGCCCGCGCGCAGGTGGTCGATCTTCTGCTCCACCATGGCGCGCATCATGTCCGGCGCGGGCCACATGCCCTTCCCGATCTGCGCGCGGCCCGACAGTCCGCAGGCAAGGCCGATCGCAACATTGCGCGCCTCGTAGGCAAGAAGCCAAGAACTGCTCTTCATCTGCCCTTTGCGCAGCATCGGCCCGGCGCGCATCGAGGTGTGGATTTCGTCCCCGGTTCGGTCGAGGAACCCGGTGTTGATGAACACGATCCGGTCGCGCACGGCGTGGATGCACGCCGCCAGATTGGCGGAGGTGCGCCGCTCCTCGTCCATCACGCCGACCTTCACCGTGTTCGGCGCCAGGCCAAGCAGCGCCTCCACGGCATCGAACACCTCGCCGGTGAAGGCGCATTCATCGGGTCCGTGCATCTTCGGCTTGACGATGTAGATCGAGCCGGTGCGGGAGTTGGTGAACCGCCCCTTCCCCGCCAGCCCCAGCGCGCCGATCGCGGACGTGACGACCGCATCCATGATCCCTTCGGGAATTTCGCTGCCGTCCTCGAGCAGAACGGCCGGAGAGGTCATGAGATGGCCGACATTGCGCACGAACAGCAGGCTGCGTCCCGGCAGGATGACCTCCTGTCCGTCCGGCGCGGTGACCCGCTTGTCGCCGGCCAGCCGCCGGGTGACTGTCCTGCCATTCTTCGCGAAGGTGTCGGTCAGGTCGCCGCGGATCACCCCGAGCCAGTTGCGGTATCCCGTGAGCTTGTCGGCGGCGTCGACGGCCGCCACGGAATCCTCGAAATCGACAATGGTCGTGAGCGCCGCCTCCAGCACCACGTCAGCCAGCCCGAGCCGGTCGCCGCGCCCGACCGGGTGGTCAGGGTCCACCACCAGCTCGATGCCGAGGCCGTTGTTCCGCAGCAACAGCCCGCGATCCGTGCGGCCGGCGAACTGGGCCGGATCGGCCAGCGGCAGCGGCTCGAGCGCCTCCAGCTCCGCCCAGCTTCCGCTGGAGAGCGGCACCGCCTCGTCGAGAAAGGCGCGGGCCGCAGCGATGACCGCCTCGCCGCGCGCCTCGTCATAGCCGCCCGGACGCGGCGGCGGCGCATCCAGCACATCGGTGCCGTAGAGCGCGTCATACAGGCTGCCCCAGCGCGCGTTGACGGCGTTGAGGAGAAACCGCGCATTGAGGACCGGCACGACCAGCTGCGGCCCGGCCATGGTCGCGATTTCGGCATCGACGTTCGCCGTGCCGATCGTGAAGGGGGCCGGTTCCGGGACGAGGTAGCCGATGGCCCGCAGAAAAGCCTCGAAGGCGACCGGATCGTGCGGCTGCCCGCGCCGCTCCTCGTGCCATGCATCGATCCGCTGCTGAAGCCGCTCGCGCTCCGCGAGGAGCGCGCGGTTGCGCGGTGCGAAACGGTGCGCCAGAGCCGCGAAACCGCTCCAGAACCGCTCCGTATCGAGCGTCAGCGGTGTCAGCACCTCCGCCTCGAGGAACTCCGCCAGCTCGGCGTCAACCTGCAGACCGCCGCGTTCAACATGTCGTGCCATCATTCCTCCACACTGGTGTCCGGCCGCACCGGCGGCCGGGTCGTTCGGCAAGGCTGATTCCGGGGGAGGAGCGCTTGCCATGGCGGAGACGAGCCGCCGTGGCAAGGGCGGCCTACCCATCCGGACATGCTTTCGCTAAGGCGGCGCCATGAGGGAGTGCAAAGGGGCGCTGGCCGCAGCGATCGCGACCATCGACGCCGCCGCGATGCTGGACGAGACCTGCACGTGGGCGGCGATCAACACGGGGACAGGCAACCTCGCCGGGCTGGCACGGCAGGCGCAGGCGCTGGCGGACGCTTTCGCGGCGCTGCCGGGCGAGATCGCGCTTGTCGATCCCGCGCCGGTCACCGCCATCGACCCGTCCGGGCAGGACACCGTGCTGGACCATGGCCGCCATCTGGTGCTGAAGGTCCGGCCCGACGCGGGGCGCCGGATGCTGCTGGCCGGACACATGGACACCGTCTATCCCGCCGACCACCCCTTCCAGGCGACCCGGTGGCGGGACGAGCGGACGCTCAACGGTCCGGGTGTCGCAGACATGAAAGGGGGATTGAGCGTCCTGCTCCATGCCCTGCTCGCCTTCGAACGCACGACGGACGCAGTGCGGATCGGCTACGACGTGCTGATCAACGCCGACGAGGAAACGGGTTCGCTGTCATCGGCGGGCCTCATCGCCGAACTGGCGCAGGGCAAGTGTGCCGCGCTCGTCTATGAGCCCAGCGCCCGTCCCGACGGCACGCTTGCACACCGGCGCGGCGGCAGCGGCAACTACAGCGTGGTGGTTGCGGGGCGTTCTGCCCATGCAGGCCGCAACCCGCAGGACGGACGCAACGCAGTGGTCGCAGCCGCGGACCTTGCCCTGCGCCTCAAGGCGCTGGACGACGACAGCCTGCGCGTCAATCCGGCCAAGATCGAGGGCGGCTCCGGCAACAATGTCGTGCCGGATCACGCGGTGCTGCGGTTCAACATCCGGCCGGCGGACGATCCTGCGGCCCGGCGTTTCCCCGCCGCCTTCAGGACGCTGGTGGAGGAGGTCGAGCGCACGCACGACGTCACCTGCCGCGTCCATGGCGGCGTGTCGCGCCCGCCCAAGCCGGTTGACGCGCGGGCGCAGGCGCTGTTCAATCTCGTGCGCGAATGCGGCCAGGCGCTCGGTCAGCCCATCGGGTGGCAGCCGAGCGGCGGCGTGTGCGATGGCAACAACATCGCCGCCTGCGGCGTCCCGGTGGTGGACACGATGGGAGTGCGCGGCGGCGCCATCCACAGCACGGACGAGTATCTCCTCACCGATTCCCTGGCGGAACGGGCCGCCCTGTCTGCGGCGGTGCTGCACCGGCTGGCCGGCGGAGATCTGCCATGAGCTACCGGATGCGTGCGGCCACGGTGGACGATCTCGACCATCTCTACCAGATGGCCAAGCTGACCGGCGGCGGGTTCACGAACCTGCCTCCGGACCGCAAGGCGCTGGAGACGAAGCTGACCAACGCCGCGCACGCCTTTGCCGACCCCGAGGACGCGCCGCGTGACGAAACCTTTGTCCTCGTGCTGGAAAACACGCTGACGGGGGAGGTGCGAGGCACATGCCAGCTGTTCACCCAGGTGGGGCAGTGCTGGCCGTTCTACTCCTACCGGCTGAACACCATCAGCCAGCACAGCCGCGAGCTGAACCGCACCGTCAGGGCCGAGCTTCTCTTTCTGGTCACCGATCTGGAAGGGTGCAGCGAGGTCGGCGGGCTGTTCCTGCATCCGGGTGAGAGGGCGGGCGGGCTGGGCCAGCTGCTGGCGCGCAGCCGCTACCTGTTCATCGCCATGCACCGTCCGCGTTTTGCGGCGCGGGTGCTGGCGGAGTTGCGCGGCATCATCGACGAACGTGGCGGTTCGCCGTTCTGGGATGGGGTTGCCGGGCGGTTCTTCGGCATGACCTTCCAGGAGGCCGACTACTTCAATGCCATTCACGGCAACCAGTTCATCGCCGACCTGATGCCCAAGCATCCGGTCTACACTGCCATGCTTGCCGACAGCGCCCGCGAGGTCATCGGCCTCCCGCATCCCTCGGGCCGCGCGGCGATGCGGATGCTCGAACGCGAGGGGTTTCACTACGAAGGCTATGTCGACATCTTCGATGGCGGCCCGACGATGCTGGCCCACACCGACAAGGTGCGCACCGTGAGCGAAGCGCGGAGCGCGACCGTTGCGGTCTGCGATCTGGAAGGCGGCGAGGAGGCGCTGCTGGCGAGCGGCCGGCTCGCCGCGTTCCGCGCCTGCTTCGGCCGCATTTTGCCGGCGGACGACGGCACCGTGTCGGTGTCGGCGGAAGCGGCTGCGTTGCTCGGCGTCGAGGCGGGCGACACGCTGTGGTTCGCCCCCCGATGAGCCTGCGCGAGATCAATTTCGACGGCCTCATCGGGCCGACGCACAATTACGCCGGCCTGAGCCTCGGCAACATCGCCAGCGACCGGCATCGCGGGCAGGTATCCCGTCCCCGTGCCGCCGCCCTTCAGGGGCTGGCGAAGATGCGGGCCAACATGGCGCTGGGCCTGTGCCAGGGCGTGCTGCTCCCCCTGCCCCGCCCCAACACGGCATTGCTGGACCGGCTGGGCTACGACCCGGGCGCCAGTCCGGCGCTGCTGGCTGCCGCGTGGTCGGCATCGGCGATGTGGGCGGCCAACGCCGCCACGGTCAGCCCGGCACCCGACACGCGCGACGGGCGCTGCCACCTGACACCAGCGAACCTGGTGACCATGGTGCACCGGGCGCAGGAATGGCCGGACACGCAGCGCCAGCTGCGCCTCGCTTTCGCGGACACCCGGCACTTCATGGTGCACGAGCCTGTTCCGCCCTCGTTCGGAGACGAAGGGGCTGCCAATCACATGCGGTTGTGCACCCGCCATGACGAACCCGGCGTCGAGGTGTTCGTCTACGGGCGCAGCGGCGGCCGCTTCCCCGCGCGCCAGCACGAGGAGGCGAGCCGCGCAGTGGCGCGCCTGCACGGACTTGATCCGGCGCGCTGCCTTTTTGTCGAACAGAACCCCGACGCGATCGCCGCCGGCGCGTTTCATAACGACGTGGTGGCAGTCGCCAACGAAAAGGTGCTGTTCACCCATGCCCGCGCCTTTGCCGACCAGCAGAGGGCATACGCTGCGATGCGGGCGGTGTTTCCCGACCTCGAGGTGGTTGAAGTGCCGGAGGAGGCTGTCAGCCTCGAGGAGGCCATCCGCACCTATCTGTTCAACGCGCAGCTCGTCACCCTGCCGAACGGCGGCGGCATGGCGCTGATCGTGCCGACGGAATGCCGCGACAGCCCGGCCGTCTCCTCGTGGTGCGAGCGGATGCTGGCCGGCAACGGCCCGATCAGGCGGGTGATCGCCGTCGATGTGCGTCAGTCGATGGCCAATGGCGGCGGACCGGCCTGCCTGCGGCTGAGGGTGGTGGCTGATCCGGCGACCGTCGATCCCCGTTTCCTGCTCGACAGCGACAAGGCGGACCGGCTCTCGGCGGTGATCGGCCGCGAATGGCCCGAGCAGATCGCGCCGCACGACCTCGGGAGCGACTGGCTGATCGCACAGGCGCGGCGCGCTTATCTGTCCGTTTTGGAGACACTTGGTCTCACCGAACTGGGTTAACGCGCTAGACACCCCCATAAGGCTGTTCCACCCTGGCAAGAGATGGGGCGGACGCGCGTACCGGAAGGACAAGCATGCTGCGGAAGCTCGGAAGACTGTTCGTCATCAAGACGCGGCTGGAGGCGTTCCTGATCATCTACGCTCTCGGCCTGGGCGCCACGACGCGCGGCGCGCACTATCTCGACACCTTCCCTGGCGTGGGCGGCTGGCTGCTGTTCGCCGCGTGCACGGGGTCGGTGTTCATGGCCGGCGCCAAGATCCTCGACTGCCTGCGCTATGAAAAGGCCGCGCGCGAAGCTGTCGGGGCCACCTCTCCCGAACGGCCGGCGCGCGAAGGCGCGGCCGAAGCGAGGCGCTGAACGGCGCGCAGATCCGGCGCCGGCAAACGGTTGTGGCCAAACAGGGGTTGGGGGTTTCTGTTGCTACGCACCCCCGGGCGCCCGGTTTCCGATTCTGTTACCCGGTTCGGTCCGAACCGTGCTCGTAGCGTTGCAACTTCAGGCCGCGAAGGCCGTCACGTTACGCGGCGAGAGCAAGTGCTTCGTTGTCGTTGGCACTTGTGTGTGTCGAGCCTTTGACGGGTTACTCAGCCCGGGCGAAAGCGATGTCTTTCAACACACGTCGATCCTGGTTCGGCCCCGTCAGCTGAACCGCGCGGCCGGCACGTCCTCGACGTCCGGCCGGAGCGGCGCAGGTGGTGGAGCCGCCGGGTACTGCCCCCGGGTCCGCTGTGTCTATTGCACACCACACTTTATCGCCATAGCCGGCGGCAAAGCCGGCACGGACGAATATAGCGCGGCGGCCGTCATTGTGAAGGGGTCGACCCGGACCGCTGCAGTTCGGCGAGGATCTTCTTGAGCACGTCGAGCTGCGGGTCCGTCACCACCTCCTCGTCGCGGGCGGTGTCGGTGCTTTCGGCCTGCTTGCGCTGCATCTCGTCGAGCACCCTGTTCACCCCCTTCAGCAGCAGGAACAGCGCCACGGCAAGGATCAGGAAATTCAGCACCTGGGTAAGGAAATCCCCGTAGCCGAGCATGGTCGCCCCGGCAGCGCGGAGCGCCGCGAAGTCACGCAGGGAACCGGTGTAGCCCGGCGGCACCGGCCCGAGAATAATGAACCAGTTGGTGAAGTCGACATCACCGAAGGCCCAGCTGATGAGCGGCATGAGGATGCTTTCCGTCAGCGAGGTGGTGATCCGGCCGAAGGCCGCGCCGATCAGCACCCCGACGGCAAGATCGAGGACATTGCCGCGGGCGATGAACTTCTTGAATTCGGACAGGATCGTCATTGGCTCCCCTTTCCCCGGCACGAGGGGCCGTTCCTGCGGACCAATGATCCGGCTTGAACGGCCCTGCTGCTGTGGTATGCCGATAGGACACATTGCAAGCGCAAGGAACCTGTCCGCGATGAACCCCGCCGCCGCTCTCCGCTCCGCGATTGCCGCCTTCCTCGCCATGACCCTCACGGCCTGCGGGATCAACACCGTGCCCACCAAGGAGGAAGCCGCCAAGGCGCAGTGGGGCAATGTGGAAACAGCGCTGCAGCGGCGCGCCGACCTCATTCCCAACCTTGTCGCCGTCGTCGAGGCGGCGGCGGTCGCGGAACGCGACACGCTGCGCGCAGTGACGGAGGCGCGGGCGCGGGCCACGTCCATCAACATCACCACCGACGACCTGTCCAATCCGGAGGAGTTTCGCCGCTTCAACGAGGCGCAGAACCAGCTCACTCAGGCGCTGGGACAGCTGCGCACCGTCGTCGAGGCGTATCCCCAGCTCGCCAGCCAGCCGCGCTTCGCCGACCTGATGGTCGCGCTGGACGAGAGCAACAACCTCATCAACACCGAACGGGTGCGCTACAACGAGGCCGCCCGCGACTACAACACGACCATCCGCACCTTTCCGGCGACCATCGCGGCCAACGTGATCTATGGCGCGCAGCCGCTGCAGTATTTCGAGGCCGCCGAAGGTGCGCAGGCGAACCCCAACGTCAACTTCGGCAACATCACCGGCGGCGGCACGGCGGCACCCGGGCGCGCGGTCAACGACAATGCCGCGCCGCAGCCCGGACGGGCCACGGCGGCGAACTGAGCGGCTTGTTCGCATTCGTCAATCGCCGCGCGGGAGCATGGCTGCGCCTTTCGGCGCTCGCTCTCCTGGCGCTGCTCGGACTGCTGGCGGCCTCTGCCGCTGCTGCGCAGGGGTTCCCACCGCGTCCGGAGGGACCGGTATATGACGGCGCGAACATCCTGTCCGCCACCACGGAAGCTTCGCTCGACCAGCGGCTGCGGACCTACACCCGCGACACCGGCCGCGCGGTCATCGTCGCCACCGTGCCGAGCCTGAACGGCCAGCCGATCGACAGCTATGCCACGGCGCTGTTCGCCGACTGGGGCATCGGCGGAGCGCAGCGGGATCAGGGTCTGCTGCTGCTCGTCGCCCCCAATGAACGCCGCGTGCGGATCGAGGTCGGCTATGGTCTGCATCCGTATTTCGGCGGGATCATGGCCGGGCGCGTCATCCGCGACGTCATCACGCCGCGCTTTCGCGACGGGGATTTTGATGGCGGCGTGGTCGCCGGCGTCGATGCCATCCTCGAGCACCTCGCCCGCAGCCCGGCAGATGCGGCGGCCATAGCCGAGGCGGCGGAAGCGGCCGACGCGCAGGCGCGCCAGAGTGCCGGCTTTCCCATCGGGGCGGTGTTCTGGATCGCCTTCCTGTGGCTTTTTTTCGTCCTTCCGGCAATGAAGGGCGGGCGGCGGCGGCGCTACCGGCGCGGCGGAATGGGCGGACTGGCGCGCGACATCATCCTGTGGGAGGCCGGCAAGGCCATCGCGCGGGGCATGGACGGCGGCAGGGGCTGGGGCGGCGGTGGCGGTTTCGGCGGTGGTGGTTTCGGCGGTGGCGGCGGCTTCGGTGGCTTCGGCGGCGGCATGTCCGGCGGCGGCGGCGCGAGCGGAGGCTGGTAGGCCGGTGCGACCCCTGTCCCCCGAGGAGCAGGCGCTCGTCACCCGGGCGGTGGAGAGCGCCGAAGCCCGCACAAGCGGCGAGATCGTGACCGTTCTGGCCGAACGGTCCGACGGCTACAGCGACGTGGTGCTCGTCGGCTGTGCGGCTATTGCCTTCACGGCGATGAGCGTCTTTGCCGCCATGCCGGCACCGTTCCTGGAATTGTGGGACCGGATTTTCGCGCAATGGGGTCATGTCTGGAGCATCGGGGAGATCGCCAGCATGACGATCGCGCTCGGTCTTTTCGCATTCCTGCTGGCGTGGCTGGTCCTGACCAACGACGCACTCCGGTTCGCTCTCGTGCCCGGCCCGGTACGGACCCGCCGGGTTCATGACGCGGCCGTGCGCCACTTCAAGGTCGGCGCGGAACGGCGCACGCACGGGCGCACCGGCGTGCTCCTGTACGTGTCGCTGCGCGAACATCGTGCCGAAATCTTTGCCGACGAGGCGATCGCGACCCGCGTGCCGGCCGACGTGTGGGGCGAGGCAATGGCCGACATGCTGGCGGAAATCCGCAACGGACGCATCGCCGAAGGTTTCGCCGCGGGCGTGCGCGACGTCGGCGAGGTGCTGGCGCAGCACTTCCCCAAGGCGGAGAACGACCGCAACGAGCTGCCCGACCGGCTGATCCAGCTGTGAGCGCGACCATTCCTGACGCCGACGCACCGGAGGAGATCGTCTGGCAGGGACGGTTCGTCACCGCGAAGCGGCGGGGTCGGTGGGAGTATGCCGGACGCGCGCGCGGGATCCAGGCGGCGGTCATCGTCGCGCTGGACGGCGAGCACGTCATCCTGGTCTCGCAATACCGGGTGCCGCTCGGCCGCATGTCGCTGGAACTGCCTGCGGGACTCGTCGGCGACGAGGAAGGGCAGGAAAGCGAAAGCATCATCGACGCCGCCCGCCGGGAACTCGAGGAGGAAACCGGCTACCGCGCCGGGCGCATGGAGGTGGTGATGACGCTCTACGCCTCGCCGGGTCTGCTCAGCGAGAGTTTCACGCTCCTGCGCGCCACCGAACTCCAGCGCGTCGGCGAAGGCGGCGGCTTGCCCGGAGAGAACATCACCGTTCACCGCGTGCCGCTGGACGGCCTGCGGGCGGAGGTGGACGCATGGCGGCGCGAAGGCGGTGCGGTCGACGTGAAGGTCGCGCTTCTCCTTGGCCGCGATCTGTTGCAGGAGACCTGAGCGATGACCGGACGCGTGGCAGGCAAGAAGGCGCTGGTGACGGGCGCGGCGCAGGGTTTGGGGGCGGCACAGGCGCGGATGCTGGCGCGCGAGGGTGCCCGCGTGCTGCTGACCGATCTGAACGAGGACGGCGCCCGGCAGGTGGCCGACAGCATCAACACGCAATGCGGCGCCACCGTGGCATTCGCGCTGCATCATGACGTCACCAGCGAGGCAGACTGGGCGCGGGCCATCGAAACGGCGCGGGACCGGCTCGGCGGCTTGTCGGTGCTGGTCAACAATGCCGGCATCGGCGCCGGCGGCAACATCGAGGAGTGCAGCTTTGCCGACTGGAAGCGCAGTTTCGCGGTGAATGTGGACAGCGCCTTCATCGGCATCCAGCACGCCCTGCCGCTCATGAAGGACAATCAGCCCGGGTCCATCATCAACATCTCCTCGATCGCGGGGCTCATCGCCAGCGACACCATGCCGGCCTACAATGCGTCAAAGGCGGCGATCTGGATGCTGACCAAGTCGGTCGCGCTCCACTGCGCCAAGCAGGGCTGGACGATCCGGTGCAACTCGGTTCATCCCACCTTCGTCGACACGCCGATCCTCGACGGGATCAGCCGCCGCGCGGGGCTGGAGCACGACGTCGTGCTGGGCAAGCTCGCGCGCCAGATCCCGCTGAAACGGGTCGGGCACCCTGACGAGATCGCCAGCGGGGTCCTGTTCCTCGCGAGCGACGAAAGCAGCTTCATGACCGGGGCCGAGCTGAAGCTCGATGGCGGCATTTCCGCCATGTGACCGAAGCGCGGGAGGTCGGCGCGCCTCGACGGGGAGCCGGATCCGGGCACGGGATCACGACTCCCCCCAAAGGGGTGCAGCCTCATACGAGAGCGGCGCTGCCAAGGCCGGGCACCCCCGGCAGAACGGCGAGCGCGAGGCAAGCAGCGCTCATGGCCGCGGCGGCGGCCGCCGCGACGAGGCGCTGCACGAGGGGCGAACGGTTGAACATGGCTTGACTCCGTTGGGCGAGAGACGCGCGGCTGCGGGTCTCTCAGAGGACGACAGTGGGCGAGGCCGGCACGATGGCCATGGCCATGAGCAGCACCGACAGGCTGGTGGCGGTGACTGCGGCGACGATGCGGCTGGTGATGATCGACATGTACGTGCTCCCTTGCTGTGGTTGCGAGGGCCAACCTCGCCAACACCTCCCTCATCGCAAGGCGCGTGCCAGTTCTGTAAGTGCATGATTAGGAACGATGTGAAGATCCGGAGAGTGACAGCGCTTCACCTGCCCGACCAACATTGGGTGGATTTCGCCATATCTTGGCAAGAGCGATCCCGGGCTGGCGCTCGTGCCGCCAAAGCACTAGGCAGCGGCGGGCATGGCAATCCGCTCGGTCAGTCTCCGGACCTTCAGGAATCACCGCGACACGGTGCTGGACAAATCCGGGCACATCAACCTGCTGCTCGGCCGCAACGGTGCGGGAAAGACCAACATCCTCGAGGCGCTCTCGCTGCTCGCGCCCGGACGGGGACTGCGCCGCGCGGCGCCGGCTGATCTGCCGCTGGCGGGCGCCGGCGACTTTGCCGTCGGCGTGGGGGTCGCCACCGCTGCGGGAGAGGTGAGACTCGGGACACACACCCTGCCAGGCCAGGGCGGGCGGCGATTCGCGCGGATCAACGGCGCCCCGGCCACGCTGACCACGCTTGCGGAGTGGCTCTCGCTCGCCTGGCTCACGCCGGCAATGGATGGACTTTTCACCGGCCCGGCCAGCGGCCGGCGCCTTTACCTTGACCGGCTGACGGTGGCCTGCGACCCCCGCCATGCCGCCCACGCGACCCGCTACGCCGCCGCCCTGCGGGAGCGCAACCGGCTGCTGGCGGCGGGCGGCGGCGCGGATGACCCGCGCTGGCTGGACGCCGTGGAGCGGCTTCTGGCCGAACACGGCGCCGCTCTTTCGCGCGGACGCAAGGGACTGGTCGACGCGCTGGCTGGCCGCATGGAAGCGGAGCGCGACGCGCTCTTCATGCCACCGGCGCTGCACTACCGCGCGGGCGGCCCGACCGAGGCCGGCGCGCTGCTCGACGCGCTGCAGGCCGGCCGGCGCAGCGATGCGGCGGCCGGACGCACGCTCCTGGGGCCGCATCGGGACGAGCTGGAGGTCCGCCATGCGTCACGGGACATGGCCGCGGCGCAATGCTCGACGGGGGAACAGAAGGCGATGCTGATCGCCATGACCCTTGCTCATGCGCAGCTCGCGGCAGGCAGCAGGCCGGCCGTGCTTCTTCTCGACGAGGTCGCGGCGCACCTCGATCCCGAGCGCCGGGCCGCCCTGTTCGCGCGGCTGCGGTCCGGCGCGGCGCAGGTCTGGCTGACCGGCACCGACGCCGCGCCATTCAGCGCGCTCGGGCAAGACGCAGCCGTCTGGCTGGTCGAAGAAGGCAAGGCACGCCCCGCCTAGCGGGCCTCGGCGGGTGTCGGCGGCAGAGCCGCGGCAACGTCGTCCACCGTTGCCGCCACCAGCGCGTCGATCCCCTGCGCAGTGGGATGGATCCGGTCCGGCTGTATCAGCTGCGGCTGGTCATAGATCGATTCAAGAAAGAACGGCACGAGCGCGGCGCCGTGTTCGCGGGCCAGATCGGCATAGATGGCATCGAACTGCGCCACATAGTCGGCGCCAAGGTTGGGCGGCGCCCGCATGCCCATCAGCAGCACCGGGATGCCCCGCCGCCGCAGTTCCGACAGCATCGCAGACAGGTTCGCGCGGGTCTGTTCCGGCGGCAGCCCGCGCAGCAGATCGTTGCCGCCGAGCTCGAGGATGAAGAGGTCCGGCCGCCGTTCCTGGGCGTCGAGAACGAAGCCGAGCCGCGCCCGGCCCGCAGCCGTCGTGTCGCCGGAGACACCGGCGCCGATCACCCGCACATTGAGGCCCCGCCGGCGCAGCGCCTCCTGAAGGCGTTCGGGATAGCTTTCCCCCGGCTGCAGGTTGTAGCCGGCAAACAGGCTGTTGCCGAAGGCAAGGATGCGCCGCTCGGGTCCGGTCACGGGCGCCGCTGTCGCCGGGGCGGCCGCGGTCGGGGTCTGAACCGCAGGTGCCATCGCATCCGCCGGTCCGGCCGGCTCGCGGCATCCGGCCATTGCCAGCACCAGAGCGCACCATGCCAACCGTGAACGCGCCATCGGAACCCTTTCTTGTGTGCCGTTCATGCCTATGCCATCGGCGCGGCGTGACAAGTGGCAACATGATGATCCGCGCCCGCAATCTGACCTTGCGCTTCGGCGGACCCGGCGCGGTCGTCGAGGTCCTGCGCGGCATCGACCTTGACCTGGCCGCCGGTGAAACGGTCGCGGTGCTCGGCCCGTCGGGCTCTGGCAAAAGCTCGCTGATGGCGGTGCTGAGCGGGCTGGAACGCGCGTCGGGCGGCACGCTGGAGGTTGCCGGGGCCGATTGGAGCGGCCTTGACGAGGACGCGCTGGCCCGTGCCCGGCGGGGCAGCATCGGCATCATCCTCCAGGCCTTTCACCTCCTGCCGACGATGACCGCGATGGAGAATGTCGCCACTCCGCTTGAACTTGCCGGCGTCGCGGATGCGCGGCGCAAGGCGGCCGAGGAGCTGGAAGCGGTCGGGCTCGGGCACCGCCTCGGCCACTATCCCCAGCAGCTGTCCGGCGGAGAGCAGCAGCGGGTGGCCATCGCCCGGGCGCTCGCCCCCTCCCCGCTGCTGCTGTTCGCCGACGAGCCGACCGGAAACCTCGACAGTGCCACGGGCGAGACCATCACCGAGCTGCTGTTCACGCGCCAGCGGGCCGCAGGGGCGACGCTGATGGTCATCACCCACGACCCGGCCCTGGCGCAGCGTTGCCATCGCATCCTGCGGATGGAGGACGGGCAGATCATCAGCGACGGGCCGGGCGGATGAGGGTGGCAAACGATGCCGACCGGCTGCCATGGGCGGCAGCATGGCGCATCGCCCGGCGGGATCTGAGCGCCCGGTTCAGAGGGCTGCGGCTGCTGCTTGCGTGCCTCTTCCTCGGCACCGCCGCGCTCACCGCGATCGGCACGCTCACCGCGGCGGTGGAGCGGGAACTCGCAGCCAATGGCGCCGAGCTGCTGGGTGGGGATATCCAGGTCAGCGTGTGGCAGCGCCCCCTGTCCGACGCCGAGGCGAGTGCGCTTGCGGCGCTCGGCACCGTGTCCGGGGGAACACGCCTGCAGGCGGTGGCGCGCGCCGAAGAGGCCACGGCGCCCGTCGAGGTGAAGGCGGTCGATGCGGCCTATCCCCTCTACGGTGCGCTCGTCCTGACCGACGGCCGCACGGCGGGCGCGCCCCCGCCGGGCGACGCCTGGCTGGCACAGGGAGCCTTGGACCGGCTGGGCATCGAAGTTGGCGACACTTTCACCCTTGGGCTGAGCACGCTGCGCGCGGCCGGGGTCATCGCCGCGGAACCCGACCGGCTTGGAGAAGGGTTCCAGCTCGGCCCGACCATCATCGTTGCCGAGAACCTGCCCGCGCAAGCGGGCCTTCTTGCGCCCGGCGCGATGTACCGCACGAAGGTGCGCGTCGCCTTCGATCCTCCGCGCGACGCGGCGCCGGTGGCCGAAACGCTGGAGCAGCGCTTCGCGGATTCCGGGCTAGAAGTGCGGACCCGCGACCGCGCCTCGCCCGGAGCCGACCGGTTCGTGACCCAGATGGGCGATTTCCTCACCCTGGTCGGACTGGCGGCGCTGGTGATCGCCGGGATCGGGATTGGCGGCGGAGTGGCCTCTTATCTTCAGAGCCGGCGCGGGGCGATCGCCACGCTGAAGGTGCTGGGCGCCGGCAGCGCCGACACCGGCCGCATCTATGCGCTGCAGATCGGCGCGGCGGCGCTGATCGGCAGTGTCGCGGGCGTGGTGGCGGGGATCGCGGTCACGCCGCTTCTGGCCCGCGCCCTTGCCGGCGTGCTGCCGGTCCGGAGCGGTGTGGTGGCCGACCCCGGCGCCATCGTTCTGGCGCTCGCCTACAGCCTGCTCGTCGCGGCGATCTTCACCGCTTCGCCGCTGCTGGCTGCGCGGCGCACGCCGGCCATGGCGCTGATGCGCGGTGCGGTGGCCGAACACACGGGCGACCGCAAGGCGATCATGGTCGTGGCCGGCGGGGTGGCGCTGCTGGTGGCGCTCGTGCTGCTGACATCGGTGCGCCCGGCGCTGGCGGCAGGCTTCATGGCTGCGAGTGCGCTTGCCATGGCCATTCTCGCCGGTCTTGCCCTCCTGCTGCGCCGCGCCGCGCGCAGGGCACCCTCGCCCGCCAGTCCGCTGACGCGGCTGGCTGTCGCCAATCTCGCGCGGCCCGGCAGCAATCTGGTGGCGCTGGTCACCGCGCTCGGCTTCGGCCTGTCCGCCTTCGTCCTGCTGGCGGCGGTGCAGACGAGCATCGCGGGGAACATCGAACGGCGCGTTCCGCAGCAGGCGCCCGACTACTTCGTGCTCGACATTCCCCAAGCCGGTTTGCCCGCCTTCAGCGCTGCGGTGCGGGCGGTGGACCCGGATGCGCAGATCCGTGCGGTGCCCAATCTGCGCGGCGCGATCCTCGCCTACGGCCCGCCGGACGCGATGACGCGGGTGAGCGCGCTCGAGGAGGTGCCGGACGGTGCCTGGGCGCTGCGAGGCGAGCGCGGGCTGACCTATGCGGAGACGCTGCCGCCCGGAAACCGGCTGGTCGAGGGGACGTGGTGGAGCGCCGATCACGCGGGCGAGCGGCTGGTGTCGGTGGACGAGGACCTCGCCCGGGCAATCGGCCTCAGGGTCGGCGACCGGCTGAGCGTCGGCGTGCTGGGGACGGAGATCACCGCAACGGTGGCAAACCTGCGCCAGATCGACTGGGATTCGCTCGGCTTCAACCATGTGCTCGTGTTTTCGCCCAACACGCTGCGCGATGCGCCGCACACGCTGTCGGCCACGCTCGGCCTCAACGACGGCGCTGACCGGCGGCGGCTGCTGCAGACGCTGGTGCAGCAGTTCCCCGCCAGCTCGGTGATTGAGGTGGGAGAGGTGCTGCAGCAGGCGCGCCTGCTGCTGGACCAGATCGGCCTCGCGACGCTCGCCGCCGCCTCCGTCGCGGTTCTGGCCGGGCTGGTGGTGCTTGTCGGCGCGATGGCGGCGGCCCGTGCCGCGCGCGTCTATGACACGGTGATCCTCCGGGTGCTCGGAGCGGACCGGAGGCAGATCCTGTTGCTGCAGGCGCTCGAATTCGGCATCCTCACCGCAGTTCTGGCCGTGATTGCCCTCGCCATCGGCGCCGGTACTGCGTGGCTGGTCATCACCCAGCTGTTCAGCTTCGACTGGCTTCCGGACTGGGGAACGGTGCTGAGCGTTCTGGTGGCGGGGCTGGTCGTGGTGCTCGTCTTTGCCACCGCCGGCTCGCTCCCCTTCCTGCGGGCGCGTCCGGCGCAGGCACTGCGGACGCTCTGACCCGATGCCCCGCCTGCTGCTGAACCTTCTACGTGCCGCCTACTGCGTGCTGCTGGCCGGCATCGTCGTGGCAGCCCTGCTGCCCAACGTGCAGACCGGCATTCTGGCCGGGAACGACAAGCTGCAGCATTTCGGCGCCTTCTTCACGCTCGCGGCGCTGGCGCGGCTTTTGTGGCGGCGCCTGCATCCGGCGTGGCCGCTGCTGCATCTCACCGCCGTGGGCGGCGCGATCGAGGTGCTGCAATGGGTCATGGGGCTGGGTCGTGAAGGCGACTGGCGGGACATGGCCGTCAATCTCGCCGGCATCGCGCTGGGCCTGTGCGCCGCGCAGCTCGTGCTTGCCGCCTTCGACCGGACGCAACAGGTCGCGCGCTGAGCAGGCAAGAAAAAAGGCGCCGGCTGGTGAAAGCCGGCGCCTTGCGCATGATCCTGTCCGGCGGAACGGCGGTTCAGAACCGGAACCGGCCCGTCACGCCATAGGTGCGCGGCTGGTTGGGGTAACCGGACACCGTCCCCGCCTGCGCCACCCCGTCGAACACCGACAGGATGTAGCGTTCGTTGGTGAGGTTGCGCACGAAGGCGGACACTTCGAGCCCGTTGACCAGCGCCAGCGTCAGCGACGCGTTGACCTGGTTGATCTCGCGACGGAAGTTGCGGGCGGCCGCGATCCCTTCCGCGAGCGTGGGGAAGCCGAGCAGGCCGTTGAGGATCTGCGTGTTCGACTCGTGGTAGTAGTCGATCCGCCCGATGAGCTGGTTGCCGCTTCCGCCAAGATCGTGTGCATAGGTGGCGGAGGTCGCGATGCTGAACTCCGGCACGCCGGCGGGCCGCTGCCCCGACAGGTCGCCGAACGGCGAGTCGACGAAGCTGTCGAACTTCGCATCGAGGTAGGTGAGCGCGAAGGTGAAGACCAGCGGGTCGATCGGCTGGATGGTGGTGTCGAGCTCGAAGCCGCGCGTCGACTGCTGCCCTGCGTTCACCAGCGAGAAGCCGGTGCCGGTGAAGATGTTCGACTGGAACCCCTGAAGGGTCTGATCGAACAGCGCCAGGTTCACCGTCAGGCCGGGGAACGACCCCTTGACGCCGATTTCATAGACCTCCGATTCCTCCGGCCCGGCGAAGCGGGTGCCGGTGCGCAGGTTCGGGATCGCAAGCCCCGCATCGCGGATGGCGGAACGCGGCGCAAGGATCGTGCTGTTCAGCGGACCGGGCGTGAAATCGCTGGCGAACGGACGGCTGTCGCGCGACAGGTTGACCGACGACGCTTTGAACCCGGTCGCGTAGGTGAAATACGCGTTGAGCTGGTCGTTGATGTCGTAGGCCGCGCGCAGCGTGTAGCTCCAGTCGTCGTCGCGGGTGCGCCCCGGTTCGACGGCGTTCGGAAGGTTGAGGAACGGCGGCAGGAACTGCAGCGGCCGCAGCGCCAGCAGCGGGTTCGTTGCCGGGTTGACCGCCTGCCCGGCAATGGCCTGGAAGATCGGCGCGGTCGCGGGGTTGCCGGCGAACTGCTGGACCACGGCGGGCGTGACCTGCGCCGGAGGAATGCGCAGCGCCTGAGCGATGCCGCCGACGATGAACGCATCGACGAGGTTGACGTTGGCGAGCGGATCGGTCGACACCTGCGACAGCTGGAAGTCCTTGCGGTCCTTGGTGTAGTTGAACCCGCCGGTCAGCGTCAGCCGGTCGGTGACGTCGAAATCGACCTGTCCGAAGATGGACCACGACTCGTTCTGCAGCGCGAAGGCCTCGACTGTGGACGGGCCGGGGCGGAAGATCGCGCCGGCCGGAATGCCGAGCGCCGCTTCCGCCGTCGGCAGGGCGCCGCCGGACAGAAGGGTGAAGAACGGGCGCGTGGCGACCCCGTTGACGATCGAGCTGTCCTGGGTGATGTCCTCCTTGAAGAAGAACCCGCCAAGCAGGAAGTTCAGCGGACCGGCAAAGTCGGAGGCGAGGCGCACTTCCTGCGTGAAGGTGTCGATCTTCTGGTCCCGGAACTCGGTGATGAGATCGGCGCCGGTGAAGTCCACATCCTGATTGAAGAACGAGCGCAGCTCGCGGTAGGCGGTGATCGAGGTCAGCGTCAGGTTGCCGAACTGGAGATCGGCCTGGAGCGAGCCGCCATAGCTCTCGATGTCGTTCTCCGGCAGCACGTTGAGGAACGTGCGGTCGGCGAACAGATCCTCGGGCACGATGGCCCCGCCGACGGCGAACACCGCCGGCACCGTCGGACCGGCGACAAGGTTGCCGGCGTAGCAGCACAGCTCGCTGATCTTCTGGTAATCGCCGATGGCCCGCAGCCGCAGCGCGCCGCCATTGTCGAACAGGAGCTGCCCGCGCGCCGACCAGCGGTTGCGGTCGTTGATGCGGTCGTTGAAGCCGACCACCTCGACATAGCCGTCGCGGCGGTTGTAGTTGCCGTCGATGGAGAAGGCGAGGCTGTCGGTGATCGGGCCGGTGACGTCGCCCTTGATGACCACCTGGTTGAAGTTGCCGTAGGTCGCCGAGACGGAGCCGCCGAACTCGAATTGCGGTTCACGGGTGATGACGGAAATGACACCGGCCGAGGCGTTCTTGCCGAACAGGGTGGATTGCGGCCCGCGCAGCACCTCGACCCGCGCGACATTGGCGAGGTCGGCGATCTGGCCGGCCGAGCGCGAGCGGTAGACGCCATCGATGAACACGGCCACCGAAGGCTCCACCCCGACATTGTTGTCCCCGTTGCCGAAACCGCGGATGAAGAAGGTGGTGTTGGACGAATTCTGCAGCTGCCCCACGCGCAGCGACGGGGCCACCGTCTGCAGGTCGAGGAGGTCGCGGATTTCGGCCCGCTCCAGAGTCTCGCCCGTGGTGACGGTCACGGCGACGGGCGTGTCCTGAAGCGTCTGTGCCCGCTTGGTCGCGGTGACGATGATCTCGTTGCCGAGGGTGACGGTGGGCGTCGTCTGGTCCTGAACCCCGGTGTCGGTCGGACCGGCCACGCTGTCGTCGGGCCGCACCTGCGCCAGCGCGGGCGCCGCCGCCCCCGCCGCAACGCCCGCCATGAGAAATGCGCGCGTGACCTGTCCGAATAGCCGCTTGGTGTTCATCCGATGTGCATCCTCATTCCCGCTGACCCGCGGCCGGACGTGGCCGTGTGCCCTTGTTCTGTGCCCTCGGTGTAGCAGGCAGCAGCCGCGCTCCGCAAGCGCGCCCGCGCGGACGGGTGACGCTGTGGCCGCAGCGACACAGGCGCATGTCCGGAAGAGCCCCTTGCCCGCGCCGGGCGCGGGTTGCCGCGCCACCGTCGAACGGGTAAGGGCGGCGCGCCCGCTGTCCGCGACAGGGCGCGGCGGACGTTTTCCCCCGACAGCAAGAGTAGCCTTCATGTCCCACGGCTTGCGCAACATCGCGATCATCGCCCACGTCGACCACGGCAAGACCACGCTCGTGGACCAGTTGTTCCGCCAGTCGGGCACGTTCCGCGACAACCAGCGCGTCGAGGAGCGGGCGATGGACTCGGGCGACCTCGAGAAGGAGCGCGGGATCACCATCCTCGCCAAGTGCACCTCGGTCGAGTGGCCCCCTGCCGGGGCGCCTGGCGACGTCACCCGCATCAACATCGTCGACACGCCCGGCCATGCGGACTTCGGCGCCGAGGTCGAGCGGATCCTGTCGATGGTCGACGGTGTGATCCTGCTGGTCGACGCCGCCGAGGGGCCGATGCCGCAGACCAAGTTCGTCACCGGCAAGGCGCTGGCTCTCGGCCTGAAGCCCATCGTGGTCGTCAACAAGATCGATCGTTCCGACGCGCGGCCCTCCGAAGTGCTGGACGAGGTGTTCGACCTGTTCGTGTCGCTCGACGCGAACGACGAGCAGCTCGACTTCCCCGTGCTCTACGCCTCGGGCCGCGACGGGTATGCCAGCGAGGACGCGGCGGCGCGCTCGGGCACGCTGGAGCCGCTTTTCGCGCGGATCGTGGAGCATGTCCCGGCACCCGGACTGGATCCGTCCGGGCCGTTCTCCTTCCTTGCCACCCTGCTCGACCGGGACCCCTTCATGGGGCGCGTGCTCACCGGCCGGGTGCAGTCCGGCACGATCAGGGTCAACGATCCGATCCGCGCGCTCGATGCCGAGGGCAACGTGGTCGAGACCGGCCGCGCAACCAAGCTGATGAGCTTCGACGGGCTGGAGCGCGTGCCGGTGGAGAGCGCGAGGGCCGGCGACATCATCGCGCTTGCCGGGCTGGAGAAGGCGACCGTCGCCAACACGATCGCCGATCCGGCCGTGACCCGCCCCATCGAGGCGCAGCCGATCGATCCGCCCACCCTGGCCATGCGCTTTGCCGTGAACGACAGCCCGCTGGCCGGGCGCGAGGGCGATAAGGTGACCAGCCGCATGATCCGCGACCGGCTGTTCCGCGAGGCGGAAACCAATGTCGCCATTCGCGTGACCGAAAGCGCCGACCGCGACAGCTACGAAGTGGCGGGACGCGGTGAGCTTCAGCTCGGCGTCCTCATCGAGACCATGCGGCGGGAGGGTTTCGAACTCGGCATCTCCCGTCCCCGCGTGCTGTTCGGCACGGACGAGAACGGCCAGCGCACGGAGCCGTACGAACAGGTCGTGATCGACGTCGACGACGAATATTCCGGCACGGTCGTCGAGAAGATGCAGCGCCGCAAGGCCGAACTGCTCGACATGCGCCCGTCCGGCCAGGGCAAGACACGCATCACCTTCTCCGCGCCCTCGCGCGGCCTCATCGGCTATCACGGCGAGTTTCTATCCGACACCCGCGGCACCGGCATCATGAACCGGCTGTTCGACCGCTACGGCCCCTACAAGGGCCCGATCGAAGGACGCATCAACGGCGTGCTCATTTCCAACGCCACCGGCGAGGCGGTGCCCTATGCCCTCAACGCGCTGGAGGAGCGCGGCGAACTGTTCATCGGCGGCGGGGCCAAGCTCTACGAAGGCATGATCATCGGCGAAAACGCCAAGCCTGAGGATCTGGAAGTCAATCCGCTCAAGTCCAAGCAGCTGACCAACTTCCGCTCTTCCGGCAAGGACGATGCCATCCGCCTCACCCCGCCGCGGATCATGACGCTGGAACAGGCCATCGCCTACATCGACGACGACGAGATGGTCGAGGTGACACCGAAGTCGATCCGCTTGCGCAAGGCGGAACTCGACCCGCACGAGCGCAAGAAGCAGAAGCGCAAGAGCGAGGCGGCTTGACCGTTTCCGCTCCCGCCGGCGGAGCGGCGCGATGAGCGGCAGCGACTGGCTGATGCTGCTGCTCGGGGTGCTGATGCTCGGCCTGTTCGGCGGCGTGCACCTTGCGGGACTGGAGATCATCCGCCGGATGCGGCCGAGCGAACGCCGGCACCCGTGGCTCGCGGCGGTGCTGGTGTTCTGGAGCGTCGGCCTGCTGCACCTCACCGAGATCGCGCTGGCGGCGGTGCTGCTGTTCGCCATCGCCGCCGTCAGCGCCGCGACGGGCGCACTGGCGGCGCCCGATGCGGCC
The DNA here is from genome assembly GCF_004153605.1 of Qipengyuania thermophila. Lineage (NCBI taxonomy): Bacteria > Pseudomonadati > Pseudomonadota > Alphaproteobacteria > Sphingomonadales > Erythrobacteraceae > Qipengyuania > Qipengyuania thermophila. Next base: position 224,846 of record NZ_SDSI01000001.1, read on the forward strand.
TCGTGGCTCTACTTCGCCGGCATCACCTTTGCGACGCTGGGTTTTGCCCAGGTGGAGCCGGAAGGACCGCTGCGCCTTCTTTACATGATGCTGTCGGTGACAGGGTTCATGCTCATCACCTGGTCGGCGACGTTCCTGCACGACGTCTGGTCGCGGAGCGAACGGGCCGAGGAGACCGGCGGCGGCTGAGTGGCCGCCGGGACCAGCTGCCTGCGCTTGACACGCGCTCATGCAGCGCGCGAAGTGTCTGCCGGACAGGGCTTTGAACGGCCTTGGGCAAAGGGGGACAGATGCAGAAATGGATTGCGGCATGTGCGGCGGGCCTCGCTGCGGGCGCGCTGGCCACTCCGGTGCGGGCCGACAACGACGCCGTTCTGCGCGGACCTGCGCCCGCCTGGGCCATCGCGCCGGCACTGGCCGACGTGCCGGAGGACGCGTCAGGGCTGGTGTTCGTGCGTGCCAGCGTCACGCAGGCGCGGCTCGACGCACGCGGGCAGCAGCATTACCAGAGCATCCGCGTGCGTCTCCTGCACACGTCGGCGTTGCAGATGGGCACGACTGGCTTCGCGTGGAACCCGGCGGCGGGCAGTCCGGTCCTCCATGCCCTCAAGGTGCACCGGGGCAACGAGGTCATCGACCATACGCAAACCGCCGAGTTCGAGATCCTGCGGCGCGAGGATCGGCTGGAGGCGCAGCAGCTCACCGGCATCCTGACGGCGGTGCTGCGCGTGCCGGACCTGCGCGTGGGGGACGAGCTGGAGATGGCCTTCACCCTGCCGGCCAGCGACCCCACGCTGGGCAAGGACGACGCGGGGTTGCTGGCCCTTCTGCCCGAGCCCGCGCCCGGCTTGCACGTGCTTCAGCTGAGCTGGGCGGATGGTCACCGGCCTATTGTCCGCGTGCCTTCGGCCATGACCGCGGCCATGACCTCGGCGCAGCAGGATACCGCAGGCAGCCTCACCTTCACGTTCCGCGATCCGCCGCCCCTCGCCGCGCCCGCCGACGCGCCGGGCCGGTTCGGCTGGGCCCGGATCGTCGAATTCAGCGACTATCGCGACTGGCCGGCGGTGGCGGCCAAGTTCGCCCCTCTCTACGCCAGCGCGGCCCGGCTCGCTCCGGCCTCGCCCCTGCGGGCGGTGGCGGCGCGCATCGCTGCCGAAACGACCGATCCGCTGGCGCGTGCCAACGCCGCGCTCAAACTCGTGCAGGGCGAGATCGGCTACATCAGCGACGGCATGAACGGCGGCAATTACACCCCCGCAGCCGCCGATGCAGTCTGGGAGCGGCGCTTCGGGGACTGCAAGGGCAAGACGGCGGTGCTGCTGGCGCTGCTCGGCGAACTCGGCATCGCGACCGAGCCGGTGCTCGTCAACGCGTCGGGTTTCGACGACGGGCTCGACGAGCGCCTGCCCTCGCCCGGGGTGTTCGATCACGTGCTGGTCAGGGCGACCATCAACGGGGAGCCGCTCTGGCTCGACGGCACCCTGCCGCCCGTTGTTCCGGCCTCGGCGCAGTTCGTGCTGCCGCTGCGCTGGGTGCTGCCGCTCGGCGGTGCGCGGCCGACGCTGGAGCGGCTTGCCTGGGCGCCTCCGGCGAAGCCTGACACGCGCGCGGTGTACAGCATCGACGCGCGGGGCGGCTTCGACAAGCCCGCCCCGGTGGTGCTGACCATGGTCGAGCGCGGCCCCGAGGCGCTGAAGGAGTATGTGCGCTTCTCCGCCCTGACGCCGGCCCGGCTGGAACAGTCGGCGCGCGAAACGCTCGAAAACGACGGCTGGGAACAGGTGGAGCGTGTGACATGGCGCTTCGAGCCGGCCACCGGGGAGAGTGTCTACACCATTGTCGGGACCCAGCAGCTCGAATGGACGGACACGGACGATGGCAGGCGCGAACTTGTCCTGCCGCAAGGGGGTTTCTCGCCGCCGGCGCGACGCCGCCGGCCTGCCGGACAGGATCAGGACGCGCCCTACCTCGTCAAGCCGACGTTCTCGTGCAGCGTCGTAACCCTGCACCTGCCAGCCGACAGCCGCCCGGCGCAGTGGTCGCACGGCTCCTCCTTCAACACCGTCCTCTTCGGTCGCCGCTACGCCCGCGCGTTCGCGCGCGAAGGCGGTGTCGTGCAGATGCTGCGCGCGGACCGGGCGGACGTTGCGGAGATCACGGCCGAGCAGGCACGGCTCGACAACGGCAGGGTGGGGGCCTTCGACAACAGCAAGGCCGTCGTCACCTACAACCCGAAGGGCCGTGGTGGCGGTGCCGCCGGATCGGGCCGGGCGCTTCCCGGCGCCGGACATGACTGGGTCGCCGATCCGTCTCCCTGCGCGGCGGTCGTCGCCGGTTGAGCGTGGCGCTGTCCCGCACACGCCGTTGGCCCGCGCCCGGTGTTCAGCCGTGTGCCAGCCACTCCTCCGCCAGCACCAGCGCTCCGTAGAGCAGCGCCCCGGCGAGGAACGGGAAGAACCGCCCTTCCCGCTCCGCCGGCAGTTCTTCCTTCAGCACGGTCAGGATGATCCCCCCCGCCACAAAGGCGAACATGCCGCCGACGACCGCCGGCTGCAGGTCCACCACCAGGCCCAGACCCCATCCGCCGATCGTGGCGCCGGCCAAGACCCAGCGCCCGCCGCGATCATAAAGATGCGGATGATGGGCGCGGCTGCCGAAATCGGCGGTGGCGAAATGGAGGGCCATGGCCGTGAAGTAGGTCATTGTGCCCGCGGCGGTCATGGTGTCGCGGTTCTCCAGCAGATAGGCGACGATCGCCGCCAGCAGCGCTGAACACCCGATGTGGAGCCAGAACACGCCCGCGCCCGCCTGCCGGTCGGCGTCTGCGTCCGGACCAGCCGCCGGTTGCCGACGCGAAATCAGCATCGCCCGCTCCACCCCGTAGAACAGCACCAGCCCGAGCAGCGTCAGCCCGTACACCGCGCTTCCGGCGAAGGCGGCGCCGAACGGCACCGCGAGCGCCCGCTCGTGCCCGGCAAGCTCGGGCAGCATGTGCATGACCACGTAGGCGACCGCCACCCCGCCGGCGAAGGACAGCCAGCGGCTGCGCGGCTCCGCATGCAGGAAGCGCAGCCGGCCGATGCGCAGATGCACCGCGCAGAATGCCAGTGCCAGCAGCGCAGTGAGCGCCGCCGGTGCCGGTGGAAGAGCGGTCACTGCCATCCGAGCGCTACGAAGATCGGGCGGGATTGTGCCTGAAGCGCCGGCACAAACGAAACGCCCTGTTCATCGCGGGGCCGCCAGCTATGCTTTTGCACCCCCATGCGACCGGCGTTCCTGCTCCTGTACCTGCTGGCCATGAGCCTCCTGCTCGCCGCCTGCGCGCGCGACCGCGCGGCCGTGCCCACGCGGCCGGGAGAAGAGCGGCCGCGCAGCGAGTCCCGCGCGGTGGCGCAGTGCGTCGCCCAGTTGCACGAGGGGCGTGCGCGCTTCAGCACCGTGCCCGACCAGACCTTCGGCAATGGCTGCGCGATCCGGGACGCGGTCTTTTTCACCGCGCTGGGCAGCGACGAGGGCAGCATCGCGCTCGGCAACATCGGGCCGGTGGCCTGCCCGCTGGCGCAGACCTTCGCCGCCTGGGCGCGCTACGGGGTGGACAGGGCCGCGCGGCAGATCCTCGGCAGTCCCGTCGTGCGGATCGAGACCATGGGCAGTTACGCCTGCCGCAATGTGGCGGGCACCGCGCGGCTCTCGGCCCATTCGCAGGCGCGCGCGATCGACATCGCGGGCTTCGTCCTCGCCGACGGACGGCGCATTTCGGTGCTGCGCCACTGGACCGAAGGATCGGAGGCGGAGCGGCAGTTCCTGCGCACCGTCCACGCAAGCGCCTGCCGCCGCTTCGGCACCGTGCTCGGTCCCGACTACAACGCCGCGCATCGCGACCACTTCCATCTCGAGGAGAGCGACGGGCGCTTCTGCCGCTGAGGCGGCCGGACGGAAGCCGCGGGAGGCGCGCCGGTTCAGCCGACGCCCATGACCAGGCCACAGGCTCCCGCTTCCAGCCGCAGGCGGATGGCTTCGGCAGCATGGCGGGCGCCCAGCTTGGTCATCATCTTGGCGCGGTGGATCTCCACCGTCCGCGGGCTGATGGTCAGCTGACGGGCGATGGCCTTGTTCGAGCACCCGCGGGTCAGCCAGTCGAGCACTTCCCGCTCGCGCCGCGACAGGTCGGCCATGCGCCGCGCGGCGGCAACCGCCTGCCGCTGGGCCTCGCCATGGGCGGCCACGTCGGCGCTGATCCGGGCGAGACTGTCGGACAGGCGCGCGGCATCGAGCGGCAGGGGCAGGTAGTCGAGGACGCCCTTCTTCACCGCCGCGACGACACGGTTTGTTTGCGGATCGGCATCAAGGGCGATGACGGGCAGCCAGCAGCCCGCCCGCGTGAGCGCAGCAACAGCCGCGGCGGCAAGTCCTGCGCCACCGCCGCCGTCCGGGTCCGGCGTCTCGGCGCACAGCACGATGCCGTGCTGCGGTTCCCGCTCGGCGAGTTCGGCCGCATCGGCATAGACCTCGCAATGGTGGCCGAGCGCGTATCCGGTCCTCGCGACCGCCGCGCGGACCTGGTGGGAGAGGGCGATGATGTGGAGTGTGTGGTGCTGTTCCATGGCTCCCGTGCTGCCACGGGCGGTCGTCTCCATCACGCACAGGTGCCGCCATTCCGGTGCGACAGCGCAGCCCGCCAGCGCCGCGCGCGCCCGACGACTCTGGATGACACCGCAGTCCGTTTCGGAGCCAACGGCTTGGGCAGGCGCGCCTGTCAGGCGGTCGTAGCCGCCGGGTCGGTGAAGTCGTAGTCGGGCAGCGAATGGAAGGCGCCGCGCAGAGCGTCCGCCCACGCGGTCGACAGCGACTGGAAGTATGCGTCCTCGTATTCGATGCGGCGGCAGTGCCGCGGCTCGTAGCGATCCCGCTCCACCACCATCAGGTCGAGCGGCATGCCGACGGACAGGTTGGCCTTGAGCGTGGAATCGAATGACACCATCAGCAGCTTGGCGGCATCCTCCATGCTCATCGCCGCGTCATAGCCGCGGATGATGATGGGCCGGCCGTACTTGGTTTCGCCGATCTGGAAGAACGGCGTTTCGGCACTTGCTTCGATGAAGTTGCCTTCGGGATAGATCAGGAACAGGCGCGGCTCCATTCCCTTGATCTGCCCGGCGACGATGAGGGAGGCGGTGAAGCGGTTGCGGCCGCCCTCCCCGTTGGCGTCCTGCCGCTCGGCAATCGTGGCGCGCAGCAGCCGTCCGACCTCCGTCGCGACCTGGAACATGGTCGGCGCCTTGAGCAGCACGTTAGTCCGCTCGTCGGGAGATTTGGTGCGTTCCTCCAGCAGGCTGATCACCGCCTGGGTGGTGGCGAGGTTGCCGGCGGTCATGATGGCGACGATCCGTTCGCCCGGCACGCACCAGTGGAACATCTTGCGGAAGACGGAGATGTTGTCGACGCCCGAATTGGTGCGGGTGTCGCTCATCATCACCAGCCCCTTGTCGAGGATCATGCCCACGCAATAGGTCACTGCTGCTGTTCCTTCTGCTGCTGTGCGCGCATGGCGCGTTCCACACGCACCGCCACCTCGGCCTCGTCGGTGACGGCGCCGTAGCTCACGCCAAGAACGGGGGCCGCATCGCGGTAGTCGCCCCCTGTCGCCAGCCGGACGTAGCGGGCATCAGGGCTGATGGCGTTGGCGATGTCGAAGCCGACCCAGCCCAGCCCGTCGATGAACGCCTCGGCCCAGCCGTGCGTGGCCTCCTGGTCCACGCGGTCGGTCATCAGCAGATAGCCGCTGACATAACGGGCCGGGATGGAGAGCGCGCGCGCCACGCCGATGAACACATGCGCCTGGTCCTGGCAGACGCCGGCGCCTCCGGCGCACGCCTCCTCTCCGGTGGTGCGCGTGGTGGTCACTCCCTTGCGCCACACCACCCGCTCGCGGACCAGCGCCGAGAGATCGTGCAGCAGCGCCACCTGATCGCCGGTGTCGCGGCCGCGTGCCGCATCGGCCAGCGCCGTCATCGCCGGGCCGGGGCGCGTCAGCGGGGTCTGGCGGAGGAAGCTCCACAGCGGCATATAGCCCGAGTGCCAGCCGATGACCCCGCTCTCGTCGCGGGTGTCGACCTGCCCCTCGCAGGTGATCACCACCTCGCGCGCGCCTTCGTTGACCGAAACGAGCGTCACCTCGTTGTGGTGGCTGTCCTGGTAGCTCAGCTCCTGCGTCGCGCCGGTGCACATGATCGACCAGCTTGCCACCGCCTGCCCGCCGCTGGCCTTGGGGGTGAGGCGCAGGCGCTGAAGCCCGAACACGACGGGCTGGTCGAAGCGGTAGCGGCTCGTGTGCCGGATGCTCAGGCGCATGGCGTCCCTCCGTGCGGCGCGGTGCTCATGACAGGAAGCGGTAATCGGCGGAAATCGCCTGGGCGATGGCGTTGTTGCGCCCCATGAAGCCGAGCAGGAACTGGTGCAGCCCTTCCTCGAAAATCTCGTCGATGGTGCGTCCGGCAAGAAGGGAGTCCGCCTCGCGCATCAGCGCATCGGCCTTCCCCTCGCGGCCATGGATCTGCGCCAGTGCCGCCAGCTCCGCCTTGAGAGCGCGGTGACAGAACGCCAGACTGCGCGGGAAACGCGCGTCAAGCACGAGAAACTCGACGATGCCCCGCGCGTCGATCTGCCCCGCATGGATGGCGCGGTAGGCCCGGTCGCCGGAGACGGAGCGCAGCACCGTGTCCCACTGCCCGGTGTCGAGGCTCGAGCCGACATAGGACAGGGACGGGAGCAGCAGGTAGTACTTGATGTCGAGGATGCGGGCGACGGCGTCGGCGCGTTCGGTGAAGCTGCCGGCGCGCGCGAAGTGGTAGCTTTCGTCGCGCATCATCGACCCGATCATCGCCCCGTGGGCGAGCACCGCCAGGCGGCGCACGACGCTCACCGCCTCGCCCACCTGGTTCTGTCCCAGCGGCCGGGCCAGCATGCGCGAGACATGGTGCCAGGCGTCGTTCACCACCTCCCACAGCTCGCTGCTGATGGCGTTGCGTGCCAGCCGCGCATTGGTGCGGACCTGACCCAGCATGGCGAGGACCGACTGCGGGTTTTCGGGATCGCGCAGCATGTGGTTCCAGGTCTGGATGCCGGTGTAGCTGCTGTGCCGCGCCTCGTAGCCCTCGCGCTGTCCGGCGGTGGCGATGACCGACCGCCACTCTTCCTCCGCCGCCACCATGTCGCGGGTGAGCGCCATTCTCAGGCCGGCATCGATGAGCCGCGCCGTGTGCTCCGCCCGTTCGAGATAGCGGAACATCCAGAACAGCCCGTTGGCCGTGCGCCCGAGCATCAGCGCGCCTGTTCCCGCGGCCGGATCATTCCTTGAGCACCCACGTGTCCTTGGTGCCGCCGCCCTGGCTCGAATTGACCACCAGCGACCCTTCGGTGAGGGCCACGCGCGTCAGGCCGCCGGGCGTGATGTCGATCGTGTCGGGGGACACCAGCACATAGGGGCGCAGGTCGACATGGCGCGGTGCCAGTCCCCGCTCTACGAACACCGGGCACCGCGACAGGGCGAGGGTCGGCTGGGCGATGTAGTTGTCCGGCCGTGCGACGAGCTTGGCCCGGAACGCCTCCAGCTCCTCCCGGCTGGCGGCGGGACCGATCAGCATCCCGTAGCCGCCGGAGCCGTGGACCTCCTTGACCACCAGCTCGTCGAGCCGGTCCAGCACGTAGGCCAGATCGTCCGCCTCGGCGCAGCGCCAGGTCTGCACATTGGCGAGGATCGGCTTCTCGCCGGTGTAGAACTCGACGATCTGGGGCATGAAGCTGTAGATCGCCTTGTCGTCGGCGATGCCCGTGCCGGGCGCGTTGGCGATGGTCACGCCGCCGGCGCGGTACACGTCGAGGATCCCCGGAATCCCCAGCATGCTGTCCGGCCGGAACGACAGCGGATCGAGATAGTCGTCGTCCACCCGCCGGTAGATGACATCCACCGGCTTGTATCCGGCGGTGGTGCGCATCGCGACCCGGCCGCCGACGACCCTGAGGTCGCTGCCCTCGACGAGCTCGGCGCCCATCTGGTCGGCGAGGAAGGCGTGCTCGAAATAGGCGGCGTTGTAGATCCCCGGTGTCAGCACCGCGACGACGGGGCGCCCCGTGCAGGCCGGCGGCGCGCAGGCGGCAAGGCTCTTGGCCAGCCGCCGCGGGTAGTTGGACACGGTCTCGACCCCGATCCGCATGAACAGTTCGGGAAACATCGCCATCATGGTTTCCCGGTTCTCCAGCATGTAGGAGACGCCGGACGGCGTGCGGGCGTTGTCTTCCAGCACGAAGAAATCGTCTTCGCCCGTGCGCACGAGGTCGATGCCGACGATATGGGTGTACACCCCGCCGGGTGGCCGCTGTCCCACCATCAGCGGCAGCCAGGCCGGATTGTCGAGCAGCAGCCGGCGCGGGAGGCGTCCGGCGCGCACGATTTCCTGCCGGTGGTAGATGTCGTCGAGAAAGGCGTTGAGCGCGCGCACCCGCTGTTCGATCCCGCGGGTCAGGCGGCGCCATTCCGCGGCGGTGAGAATGCGCGGGACGAGATCGAACGGGATCAGCCGCTCCTCCGCCTCCGCCTCGCCATAGACGTTGAAGGTGATCCCCGTGCGGCGGAAGATGGTTTCGGCGTCGCGGTGCTTGCGCTCGAGCGCGGCCGCGTCCTGTTCGGAGAACCACCGGCTGAACTCGCGATAGGCGGGACGCACCGCACCCGACGGGTCGTGCATCTCGTCAAACAGTGCGCGGGAACCCTCCATTCGGCCTTTCGGATCAGGTCGCGCCGGCCGACCTGCCGGGCGAATGCCCGTCTGTCAAACCGGAGGCGGGCTGTCCAGTTCCGACAGGAGGGTGCCGATGGCCTCCGGCATGAAGATGAAGCCCATGTGCGTGCAGCGCAGACGGATCGCGCGGTCGCGCTCCCCGGGGCGCCCGCAGGCGCAGCGCGGGCTGACGATGCCGTCGCGCGCGCTCCACAAGGCCACCGTCTCGACCGGAGGCTTCTGCGCCAGCTGCGTCTCGACCGGAGGCTGGTCAACGCGGTAGCCCGCGATCGCCTGATAGGCGCGCCACGCATTGTTGGCCCGCATGTTGCCCGAAAACGGCGTGCCCATGGTGATGACCTTGGCGACGGCGTCAGGGCGGCGCTTGGCGACCTCGCGGGCGAACAGGCCGCCAAGGCTCCACCCGATCAGCACGAGCGGCTCGCCGTGACAGGCACGCAGCTGCGTCACCCGGCGCTCGACACTGGCCAGCCGCTCGGGCGTGGCGCCCCAGTTCATGCCGAGACCCCAGTGGCTGACCCGGTGCCCTGCGGCCTCGAGCGCCTGCTGAAGATAGCGCATCCGCGCCGGATGGGTGACGAAGCCCGGCAGCAGCATGACCGCACGCGGGTGCCGCGCCGACGTGATCGGCAAGGTGCGGAACCGCCGGCGGACAGGCTCAAGAACCCAGCCCATCTCTCCCAGCAGCAGCCGCCGCGGCGGACCATGCACCTTCTCGGTCAGCGGCTCGCGCGCCAGGGCAATTCGCCGGGCGATCTCGGCCCTGTGCCTGCTGCGAACGACGGGGGAAGAAGCGAAGGTGGTCATGGCGCCATCATGCTCCGGCGCTGCTGTCGCCAAGCCGAACGCGCGCCGTCCCGTTTTCAGCCGGGGCAGTCACCGATGCGCTCGTTCTGCAGCCGCATCGTCATGCTCGCATCCCCCCTTCCGCCAAGCGCTCCCGTCATCGCCAGCGTCATGTCCGATCGCGTCGGCCCGCCCGAGCCGTTCATGGTGATCCGCACGACCCCGGCCTCGCTGCGGCAGGTCAGCGCGGCGCGGAACTGCTCGCCTCGCGCCTCGTAGCTGTCCGTCGTGCAGTTGCCTTCCTGCGAGCGGCGGGCCATTTCGGCGAAGGATTGCTGCGCTTCCTCGGGTGTCAGGCAGTACACATGGGTGCGCGCGCCCATCATCTGCCGCATCATCTCCACGGCGCCGGGTGGCGCATCGGGAAGGCTGGCGTCCACCAACGTCAGCTGCGCCCGGTACTGCCCCGGCAGCGGCCTCGCCTCGGCCTGCCCTTGCAACGCTGCTTCTGACCCGGCCGATCGTCCCTCCGGCGCGGGATCGGCGGAGCCGCACGCCGTCAGCAGGAGCGCAACGATTGCGGCGGCGGGGGTTTTCATGACGCGGCTCCCTGATATGCCGACGGCAGTGTACCACCGCCCGTCCACGCCGCCAAACGCGCGTTGCGCGGCCGGGAGGCGGTGCCCATATGGCGGCGCATGGAACTCGTGATCCGCCGCGGGCTGGCAGAGCCTGTCACCGCCGACGATTTCGTCCCCCACCGGCCCGTTCGTCCCGAGAAGTCGCTGCCCGGCAAGCGGTTCACGCTGGTGTCCGATTACACCCCCGCCGGCGATCAGCCGCGCGCCATCGCCGAACTGGTCGAGTCCGCCCGCGCCGGAGAGAAGACGCAGGTGCTGCTTGGCGTCACCGGCTCGGGCAAGACATTCACCATGGCCAGTGTCATCGAGCAGCTGCAACGCCCGGCGCTGATCCTGGCCCCCAACAAGATCCTCGCCGCGCAGCTCTATGGCGAGTTCAAGAGCTTCTTCCCCGACAACGCGGTGGAGTACTTCGTCTCCTACTACGACTACTATCAGCCCGAAGCCTACGTGCCGCGCTCCGACACCTACATCGAGAAGGAGTCGAGCGTGAACGAGGCGATCGACCGGATGCGCCATTCGGCCACCCGCGCCCTGCTTGAACGCGACGACGTGATCATCGTGGCGTCGGTGTCCTGCCTCTACGGCATCGGTTCGGTCGAGACGTATTCGGCGATGATCTTCGACCTCAAGACCGGCACGTCGCAGGATCAGCGCGAGATCATCCGCAAGCTCGTCGCCCTGCAGTACAAGCGCAACGACGCCGCCTTTCAGCGCGGCAATTTTCGTGTCCGCGGCGACAGCCTCGAACTGCATCCCAGCCATCTGGAGGACACGGCCTGGCGGATCAGCTTTTTCGGCGACGAGATCGAGGAGATTGCGGAATTCGATCCCCTCACCGGCAGGAAGGGCGCGGTGCTGCCGTCGGTGCGGGTCTACGCCAATTCGCACTACGTCACCCCCGGCCCGACGATGAAGCAGGCCATGCAGGCAATCCGCTTCGAGCTGGAGGAGCGGCTGAAGGAGCTGCACGCCGAAGGCCGCCTGCTGGAGGCGCAGCGGCTGGAGCAGCGAACCAATTTCGATCTCGAGATGATCGCCGCCACGGGTTCGTGCAACGGGATCGAGAACTACTCCCGCTTCCTCACCGGCCGCCTGCCGGGTGAGCCGCCGCCGACGCTGTTCGAGTACCTGCCCGAAAACGCCTTGCTGTTCGTGGACGAGAGCCACCAGACCGTGCCGCAGATCGGCGCGATGGCGCGGGGCGACCACCGGCGCAAGATCACGCTGGCGGAATACGGCTTCCGCCTGCCGTCCTGCATCGACAACCGGCCCTTGCGCTTCAACGAGTGGGACGCGATGCGGCCGCAGACCGTCGCCGTGTCCGCCACTCCCGGCCAGTGGGAGCTGGACCAGGCCGGCGGCGTCTTCGCGGAGCAGGTGATCCGTCCGACGGGCCTCATCGACCCCCCGGTCGAGGTGCGCCCGGTCGAGGATCAGGTGCAGGATTGCATTGCCGAGTGCAAGGCGACCGCCAGACTGGGCTACCGCACGCTGGTCACCACGCTCACCAAGCGCATGGCCGAGGACCTGACCGAGTTCATGCACGAAGCGGGCGTGAAGGTGCGCTACATGCATTCCGACGTCGAGACGCTGGAGCGCATCGAGCTGATCCGCGACCTGCGCCTCGGCGTGTATGACGTGCTCGTCGGCATCAACCTGCTGCGCGAGGGGCTGGACATTCCCGAATGCGGCCTCGTCTGCATCCTTGACGCGGACAAGGAAGGGTTCCTGCGTTCCGAAACCTCGCTGATCCAGACCATCGGCCGCGCGGCGCGCAATGTGGACGGACGGGTGATCCTCTACGCCGACCGCATCACCGGGTCCATGGAACGGGCAATGGCGGAGACCGAACGCCGGCGCGAGAAGCAGCGCGCCTTCAACGCCGAGCATGGAATCACGCCCCAGACCATCAAGCGGGACATTCACGACATCGTGGCGCACACCGCATCGCAGGACGGCGTGGTGATCGACACCGGCGACGCGGAACGCAACAATCTCGTCGGGCACAACCTGCGCGCCTACATCGAGGATCTGGAGAAGCGGATGCGCAAGGCCGCCGCCGATCTCGAGTTCGAGGAAGCCGGCCGACTGCGCGACGAGATCAGGCGGCTGGAGAACGACGAGCTGGGTCTGCCGGACACGGACAAGCGCGCGCCGGTGGTCGGCCGGAGCAACGAGGGCAAGCCAGGCACGCGCAAGACGCGCTTCGGCAAGACGCGTTACAAGCGGATGGGCGGTCGCCCCTGAACGCCAGAGGGAGAGCGCCGGCCGGCCGGTCCCGGCCGCGGCCGCGGCCGCGGGGTTGCGCCCCTGCCGCAGGCCGGGCTAGATGCCGCGCCATGACGTGCCCGGTCAGCAGGATCAAAGGCTTGCCCGTTCCGCATCGCGCCGGCGCGGCAGGCATTGCGGCCATGGCCACCCTGCTGCTCGTCTCGTGCGATGCGGGTGTCGCTGCTGTTCCGCCGGGTGCAGGAGCGGACGAACCGCCGCACGAAGGGGTGCCGCCGGCGCTTGCTTCCCCCGACGTGACGGGTGCGCGCTGGGCGACCGATGCCAGCCCGCACCGGATCGTGTACGGCAAGGAGGGGGAGGCGCCGCTGATCGCGCTCGAATGCGTGCAGAACGGACCGCAGCCACAGCTTCTCCTGACCCGCCTCGCTCCTGCACCCGCAGGCGGCAAGGCCATCTTCGCCGTGGATGGCAACGGCTATATCGGCCGCTGGCACGCCGATGCCGCAGAGGTGAACGGTGAGCGGGTGTGGCAGAGCACCATCGATCTGTCCGAATACAAACTTCCGGCGCTCACCGGGCCGCGCTTCATCGAAGCCACAGTGTCCGGCGCAGGAACGGTGGTGATCCACCAGAACGAACTGCCGCGCCAGCTGGTGGAGACCTGTCGCGGCTTCACCGTGCCGTCGGCGACGGGCCCGACGCAGCCGCCCGGGCGCTCAGCATCGCCGGGGTGAGCACCTGCGGCAACTGCTCGGGCGCGCGCGCGCCGGGGGCATACCACAGATAGAGCGGCACGCCGGCCGCCCCTTGATCCGAAAGGAAGCGGGTGATCGCCGGATCGCGCCGTGTCCAGTCGCCGCGAAGGGCGACGACGCCGGCTTTGGCAAAGGCAGTGCCGGTGTCCTCGCGTTCGATGGCGGCGGCCTCGTTGACCTTGCAGGTGATGCACCAGTCGGCGGTGAACCAGACGAACACCGGCCGGCCCTGCGCGCGGGCTTGCGCCAGGGCGGCTTCGCTGAAAGGTTGCGTGCCCGGCAGCGCAGAGGCGGCAGCTGCGCTCTGCCCCGGTGATGGCGCGGGCAGCAGCGCCACCGCGAGAACAGCGCCGGCAAGCGCGGCCACACCCGCCAACCCGGGCCGTCCGGAAGCGCGGCGCTGCTCCCGTCCCGCCAGCCCGAGCAACGCCAGCAACACCGCGCCGCCGGCGAGCACGAGCGCGAGATATCCGTGCCCGCCAAGCCGCCACAGCAGCCAGGCGAGCGCCATCGCCGTCAGCCCCATCGGGACGGCCATGAGACGGCGAAACCGCTCCAGCCAGGGGCCGGGACGCGGCAAGCGGCGCCGGAGCCCCGGAACAAGCGCGAGCAGCAGGAACGGCAGCGCCAGCCCAAGTCCGAGCGCGGCGAACAGCGCCAGCGCCCACGGAGCCGGCAGCAGCAGCGCCGCACCCAGCGCCGTCGCCATGAACGGTCCGGTGCACGGCGTCGCGACGAATGCCGCCAGCAGACCGGTGGCGAAGGCCCCGGCCGGTTTTCCGCCCGCGCGCAGCGGCAGGCCGGGCAGTTCGAACAGCCCGAGGAAATTTGCGGTGAGGGCCAGCGCCAGCAGGAAGAGCGCCAGCACCACGGCCGGTTCCTGAAGCTGGAAGGCCCAGCCCACCTGCTCCCCGCCGGCGCGCAGCAGCAGCACCGCCGCGCCGAGACCGAGACAGGCCAGCACCGCGCCGGCGGTGTAGGCAAGGCCATCGCGGCGCGGCGCACCCTCGTCCGCGCCCGCGCGCGCCAGCGACAGCGCCTTCAGGCTGAGGATCGGAAACACGCACGGCATGACGTTGAGCAGCAACCCGCCGAGCAGCGCTCCGCCCATCAGGAGCACGAGCGCACCCATAGGCCGCTGCGCCGCGATCGGAGGCAGACCGTCCGGCACGGGACCGGGCGCGGCGGTGAAGCGAACGCCATCGGGAGCGCCTTGCGCAAAGGCCAGAATGCCCTCGATCGCCTCCGGCGGCGCGGCAGCCGCACCGGGCAAGAGCGGCAGTTCGGCAACCAGTTGATCTCCCGCCCGGGTGAAGCGCTGCGCGCCGGCCGCTGCGACCACTCCCTCGGTGCGCACGAACAGATGCGGATCGGAGAGTGACTGCGCCGCAGGAAGCGGGATCAGAACCCGCACCCTGTCTCCCGCGAGCGTGAAGCGCCCCGGCGCGGCAAGGTCCGGCGCCAGCGCCGCTCGCCATCGTTCGAACCGTTCATCACGCCCGTTCTGCGGCCAGCGTCCGGTGACGACGGCTGTCTCGGGCACGCAGATCTGATCGGTGCAGGCAAGATAGTCGAGGCGGACGCGCACCTGACCGCCCGCTGCATCGGCGCCGGGCATCAGCGGCACGATCACCACATGCTCGCCCTTGTAGACGTGGTTCATCAGGTCGCCGATGCGGAGCGTGTACGGCACCGGGTAGAGCGGCTCGCCCGCGGCCCATCCGCGCGGCAGCTGCCACTCGGCCTGCATCCCCAGACCCGCATCACCGGGATTGGCCCAGTAGCCGTGCCATTCCCGCGAACGCGGCACGAACCGCAGCGCGGCCGTGACCGGCTCACCCGCGCGCGGCGCGTGTTCGAGCAGCAGTTCCACGGCGATGTTGCGCCCCGGCTGATCACCCGGCCAGACCTGCGCCGCGGGGGTCTGCGCGGCAAGAGGCCGTTCGCCGTCCGCGCCGCCCCAGAAGACCAGCAACGCCAGCAGGACGAGCGCCGCCTGCGCCGCCACCCGCGTCAGGACCGTCACCCGCGTCCGCGTCTGGCCGATCGTGCTTGCCTCGCCCATTCCGGGCCATCTAGAGACGGGGCGGTGAACACTCAATGAGAACAGGCCCCATCCGATGACCGACCACCGCGACCTGCTGATCCTGGGAGGCGGGCTGGTGGGGATGACGCTGGCCCTTGCCGCCGCCCGCCGCGGCATCTCCGCCCACGTCGTCGACCGTGCCGACGCGTCGGCCTTGACGGCGCCGGGTTTCGACGGACGCGCCTCGGCCATTTCGACCGCAAGCTGGAACCTGTTCACGAACATCGGCCTTGCGGACGCACTCGAACCGTTCGGCTGTCCGATCGCGGCGATCGCCGTCACTGACCAGCTGCGCCCCGGCCGGATCGACTTCCGCCCCGAACCCCACGAGGGCACCCTTGGACGCATGTTCGAGAACCGCCGCCTGCGGCTCGCCCTGTTCGAAGCGGCGCGCGGCGAACCGCTCATCGCCTGGCACAGCCGGGCCGATGTCCGGCGCCGCCACCGCACGGCGCACGGCGTGGCGGTGGAACTCGCGGGCGGCGAGCGGCTCGATGCGGCCTTGATGGTGGCGGCGGAAGGGCGCGCCTCGCCCACCCGGGACGAGGCTGGCATCGCCATGGCACGCTGGGACTACCGGCACCGCGCCATCATCGCCGGGCTGCACCATGCGCGCCCGCATGAGGGCGTCGCGTGGGAGATCTTCTATCCGCAAGGCCCCTTTGCGCTGCTGCCCCTGCGCGACACCGATGACGGTGCATATCGCAGCGCGCTGGTCTGGACAGTGGCCGAACGCCAGGCAGGCGCCATACTGAAACTTGCCGATCGCGCCTTTCGTGCCGAAGTCGAGAAACGCATGGGCGGCCTGCTGGGGCGGGTCGAGGCGGTGGAGCCGCGCTCGTCCTGGAAGCTTGGATTCCACCACGCGGCACGGCTCACGGATCAGCGCCTGGCGCTCGTCGGCGACGCCGGTCACGGGATCCACCCCATCGCGGGCCAGGGTCTGAACCTTGGACTGCGTGACGTCGGCGCGCTGGTCGAGGTTCTGGAGGACGGGCTGCGGCTGGGCCTTGAACCGGGCGATGCACAGCTGTTGCGCCGCTATGACAGATGGCGCCGGCTGGACGTGTTCTCCGTCGCCCTCGCCACCGACACGCTCACCCGGTTGTTCGGCGTGCCGGGACGCCTGCCCTCGGCGGTGCGGCGCCTCGGAATGGCCGGGGTGGAGCGGATGCCCGCGCTCAAGACCTGGTTCATGGACGAGGCCCGCGGCGTGTCGGGGCGCCTGCCACGACTGCTGCAGGACTGAACCGGCCTCAGGGCGCGCCGGCGGCGCCTTCGCGGTCCAGTGGGCTCGCCTGCTCCACGAGTGCTCCCTCGCCGTCGCGCAGGCGACGCGGCTCAAGCACCGCGGCCGTCTCGATGAGGTCGAGCGCCTGCTGCATCGCCGCGTAGCGCGAGGCGTCGGCGATCCATGCTTCGCCGTTCCGCGCACCGGGCAGCATCCGCACCTCGGCGATCGCCGCCGGCACCCGGCCGCTTTCCAGAAACAGGCGGGCCCGTTCGAGCCGCCGCTCGGGTTGCAGCCCGGGCGTCGTGTCGCGGCGGATGACGAACAGGGAGGCCATCTCCTCGCGCAGCGCTTGCCATGACAGCTCGCGCGGGCGGGTGGAGAGCGAGCCGCGCAGCCCGTCGAGACGCGTGAGCAGCTGGTCCAGCGTGACCGGAGCACGGGCGCCGTTCACCACTGTTGAGACGGCATTGGGCACCGCTTCGCCGAAGCGCAGCTGAAGCTGGTGTTCAAGGTAGCCGAGCGGGGTGCCCCGCTCCACCGCCCGCCGCGCGGCGAAAGCAATCAGCAATCCTTCCGCGCGCGCGACGTTCCCGGCAGCCGCCTGGCTGCGCAGGTCGATCTGCGCCAGCCGCTGTTCGGCGGCGATGAGGCGCTGTTCCAGCCCGCCCTGCTGCGCGGCGACGGCGGCCACGTCGGCTCCGACCTGCGCAGCGGCGAGTTCGGCGGTGCCACCGGCGCTCGCAGACACGAGCGGAGCCGGCACCGCCGGCCTCTCGACGACCTGAACCGGCAAGCGCCGCGGATCGAGCCAGCCCTGGCTCCACGCCATCAGCGCCGCCGCCAGCGCTCCGGCCACAAACGCGAGCAGCGCCGCCAGCAGCACGGCACGCCGCCGGCCGCCGCCGGCCGCGCGGCGAACCTCTGCGGCGTGCGCGGGCGTGGTTCGTGCGATGTTCGCCGTGTCCGTGATCGTGTCTTCCCGCCAAGCGTGCGGCTGTCAGGCCGCGGCACCCCCGCCCGCTTCCTGCCACAAGCGGGCGGTCGCTGCCAAGAGCGCAGCATCGTTGGGCGCCGCGGCGACCGCATGCGCACGCCAGCCGGGACCGGCCGCCGCCAGCACCCGCGGCGCCAGCGCGGCAAGCGCCACCTTCGCGCGGGGGAGCGCAAGACGCTCGCACTCCGCCGCCCAGTGCGCCGCCGCCGCCGCCGAATGCAGCAGCACGACGCCTCCGCCGGCCCGCAGTCGCGCCGCCCGGCCGGCGGAGAGCGGCTTCGGCCGCATGGTGTAGACCACGCGCAGGTCCACCGTGCAGCCGGGCGGAGGGACCACCTGCACATGCGCGTGCCCCGCCAGCCGCAGCAGGCGTCCCGGCCGCAGTGAGCCGAGAAGCGACTGGAGATCGCCGCGACCGGTCGACACCACGGTGAGGCCCGCATCTGTCGCCGCCTGCGCGGTCGCCCTGCCGACCGCGTGGACCGGCAGGTGCCGGAAAAGGGTCAGGGCCTCACCGGCACAGCGAACCGCGGCCCCGCTCCCCAGCAGGAGGGCATCATAGTCCGCCGGATCGGGCGGCTGCCACGGCAATGCGTGTGCCTCGAACAATGCTTCCCCCTCCATCGGCAGGGCGGCACGCCGGGCGGCCGCCAGCGTCCGTGACAGACCCGGCTGCGGGCGGATGGCGAGCAGCAGCGGCGGCGCCGGCGTCATGGCCCGCCGAACACGGCTCTCACGGCGGGGGGTGCGCGGCGGAGGAGATCGTCGGCCTGAGCGGCGATCCAGTCGTCCCGACCCGCCGGTCCCTCGGCGGTGCCGTCCACCCGGTCCGCGCCGTCCGGGCTGAACAGCGCCACGGTGAGGCGCAGCGTGCGGGGTTCCGCCATCCGGCAGACCAGCGCCACCGGGCTGCGGCACGAGCCGTCAAGCCGGGCAAGCAGCGCCCGCTCGGCCTCGATCTCGGCCCGGGTCGAGGCGTCATCGATTGCCGCCAGCGCCCGGCGCAGCGCCTCGTCGCCTGCGCGGCACTCGATCCCGATTGCACCCTGCGCCGGCGCGGGGAGGAACTCGGTCTCGTCGAGCAGCGTCCCCACGCCGGTCTCGTCCAGCCGCTCCAGCCCGGCCCGCGCGAGCAGGGTGGCGTCCGCCTCGCCGGCAGCGAGCTTGGCGAGGCGCGTGGCCACGTTGCCGCGGAACAGCACGATGGCAAGATCGGGGCGCAAGTGCAGGAGCTGCGCCGCGCGCCGCGGCGCGCTCGTGCCTACCCTCGCCCCGGCCGGCAGTGCGGCGATGCTGCGGGCGCCGACCAGCACGTCGCGCCGGTCGGCTCGTGGCAGCAGCGCGCCGACCGTCAGTCCGGCGGGCCGGACGGTCTCGACATCCTTCATCGAATGCACCGCCGCGTCGATCCGTCCGTCGAGCAGGCAAGCATCGAGTTCACGCGTCCAGAGCGCCTTGCCGCCGATCTCGGCGAGCGGGCGGTCCTGGATCCGGTCGCCGGCCGCGGTGACGGGAACCAGCTCCACCGCATCGCGCGGCCAGCCATGGGCCGCGCACAGCCGCGCCCGGGCCTCCTCCGCCTGCGCCATGGCCAGCGGCGAGCGGCGGGTGCCGAGGCGCAGGGGCAGAGCGGGCGGAGCAATGTCGGTCATGAGCAGCAGGACGGCGGGACAGCGCATCCCGGGCCGGCTGCTTGCCCTAGCGGGGCATTGCGGTAAGGGAAAGGGCATGGACGTGGTGCTGGGCATTGAATCGAGCTGCGACGAAACGGCGGCGGCCCTGGTGCGCGCCGACGGCACCGTGCTGGCGCAGGCGATCGCCAGCCAGGATGACCGCCATGCGCCGTTCGGCGGCGTCGTGCCGGAGATCGCCGCCCGCGCCCATGTGGAACGGCTCGCACCGATGATCGACCGGGTGCTGGACGAGGCGGGCATGACGCTGTCCGGCTGCGCCGCCGTTGCCGCCACGGCGGGACCGGGCCTGATCGGCGGGGTGATGGTGGGGCTGGTCACGGCCAAGGCGCTGGCGATGGCGAGCGACCGGCCGCTCCTGGCGATCAACCATCTCGAGGGTCATGCCCTCTCCCCGCGCCTTGCCGATCCGCGGCTCGGCTTCCCGTATCTCCTGCTGCTGGTTTCGGGCGGCCACTGCCAGATCCTGCTGGTGGAGGACGTCGGCCGCTACCGCCGTCTCGCGACCACCATCGACGATGCCTTGGGCGAAGCCTTCGACAAGACCGCCAAGGTGCTCGGCCTCGGTTTCCCCGGAGGACCGGCGCTGGAGCGGCTGGCCCTCGCCGGCTCCCCGCAGGCGGTGCCGCTGCCGCGCCCGCTGCTGGGCAGCCCCGAGCCGCACTTCTCCTTCGCCGGTCTCAAGAGCGCGGTGGTGCGCGCTCATGACAGCGGCGCCCATGCGGCGGCCGACATTGCCGCCAGTTTCCAGCAGGCGGCCATCGACTGTCTGCTCGATCGCCTTGAACTGGCCGTGGGCCGTCTCGATCAGGCGCCGCCTGCGCTGGTCGTCGCAGGCGGCGTGGCCGCGAATGCGGCGGTGCGGGCGGCGCTGCTCCGCTTTGCCCACGCGCACGGACTTGCCTTCGGCGCGCCGCCTCCGGCGCTGTGCACCGACAACGCCGCCATGATCGCGTGGGCCGGGCTGGAGCGGCTTGCAGCCGGCGGAGCAGCGGCGCGAGCGGGGGACGCGCTTGACGTGGCGGCGCGGCCACGCTGGCCGCTCGATCCGGGCGCCGAGGCCGTGCGCGGCGCCGGAGTGAAGGCTTGAGCGGCGCGGTCAGCGACATGCCGGCCATCGGAGTGCTGGGCGCGGGCGCGTGGGGAACGGCGCTGGCGCAGATGCTGGCGAGCGACGGATCGTCGGTGCGCCTGTGGGCGCGCGACCCGGCGCTTGCCCATGCGATCACCGCGACGAGGCGCAACGAACGCCACCTGCCGGCGATCGTGCTGGCGCCGCAGATCGACGCCACCGCCGCGCTGGACGCGGTGGCGCGCTGTCCGGTGCTGCTCGCCGTGGTTCCGGCGCAGGTGATGCGCTCGGTCCTTGCGCGGCTGCCCGACCGGCCTCGAGATCTGGTGCTGTGCAGCAAGGGCATCGAGCGGGAAAGCGGCGCGCTCATGCACGAAGTCGCGCGCGCTGTCCTTCCTTCCGCCACACCCGCCGTGCTGTCGGGGCCGACCTTTGCCCACGAGGTCGCCGCGGGCCTGCCCACAGCCGTCACCCTGGCTTGTTCCGGCGGCAAGGCGCAGTGGGAACGTCTGTCGCCGGCGCTCGCCCGGCCCGCCTTTCGTCCCTACTACACCGACGACCTGCTCGGCACGGAGATCGCCGGCGCGGTGAAGAACGTGCTGGCAATCGCCAGCGGCCTGGTCGACGGGCTGGGGCTGGGCCAGAACGCGCGCGCGGCGATGATCGCGCGCGGCTTTGCCGAGCTGCTGCGGCTGGGCGAGGCGACCGGCGCCCGCCGCGACACGCTCACCGGCCTGTGCGGACTGGGAGACCTCGTGCTGACCTGCACCTCGGCGGCGAGCCGCAACTATTCCCTCGGCCTGGCACTGGGACGGGGCGAGACGGCGGACGCGCTGCTCGGCGGCGCCCATGCCCTGACCGAGGGTGCGCACACGGCTCCCGTGCTCGTCACGCTGGCACAGGCGCACGGTGTCGAACTGCCGATCGCCGCCGCGGTCCGCGACATCCTTGCCGGTGCGGAGCCCCGCGACGCCGTGGACAGGCTCCTTGCCCGCCCGCTTCGGCCTGAAGCCGGCCCGGACGCGGCGACGCGCGCCCGGCCGTGAGCGCCACCGCGCAAAGCGACATCGCCGCGCTGGCCCGGGGCGGACGCACGAACCTGCTCGGCTTCCTGCTGCGGCTGCTCGCCCGCCTGCCGTTCCTGTTCATCGCCGGGCGGCTCTACGGGGCCGATGCGCTCGGGAGGTTCGCCTCGGCGCTGGTGGTGGTGGAACTGGTCGCGCTGCTGTGTTCGCTGGGCGAGAAGCGCGGACTCGCTCAGCGTCTGGCCGAAAGCGACGAGCCGCCCGCGCATCTCGTCGCCGACGCGCTGCTGCTGGCGCTGCTGCTCGGGAGCGGGGCGGCGCTGTTCTTCTGGTGGGTGCCGCAGCCGCTGTTCCCGGCCGGCAGCTTCACGAAGCTCGACAAGCTGGTCGTCGTGGCCATCCCCGCTTACGCCATGACGGAAATCGTGCTGGCGGCGCAAGCCTACCGTTTCGACGTCGCCACCACCGTGCGCGCCCGTGCCATCGTCGAGCCGTGGACGATTTCCATCATGGCCGGCGTGCTGTTCTTCGTTGTGCCGGAGGCCGGATTGCCGCTTGCCTATGTGCTGTCGGTGCTGGCCGGTCTCGTTGCCGCGCTGGTGCCGTTTGCGCGCAGCTACGGCTGGCCTCGCGGCTGGCGTCCGCGGCCGCGCGCGCTCCACGCCCTGACGTGGAGAGCGCTGCCGCTGGCGGGCGCGGACGTGGTGGAGTGGGGCACGCGGCGCATCGACATCTTCATCCTCGGCCTGTTCGCCGCTCCGGCGGTCGTCGGCGTCTATTACGTGGCGCAGCAGGTCGCCTCACTGCCGCAGAAGCTCAAGACCAGCTTCGAGCCGATCCTCGGCCCGGTCATCACCCGCAACCTCAAGCTCGGCGATCACGCCGCGATCGCCGCTCAGGTGCGACAGGTGGGCTTCTGGATCATCGCTGCCCAGGCCGGCATCGCGCTCGCGCTGGCGATCCCCGGCGAAGCCATCATGGGGCTGATGGGTCCGAACTTCGTCGGCGGCACCGGCGCGCTCGCGCTGCTGCTGGCGGCCGAGGTGGTTGCCTCCCTCGCCGTCGTGGCCGAAGCCGCGCTCGTCTACATGGCGCGCCTGCGCAACCTCCTGCTGTCGGTGGCGACCATCGTGTTCCAGGCCGGATTGACCGTGGCGGCCATCCATCTCATCGCCAGCCAGGATGTTCCGGCGACCTGGCAGGGTGCGGGCGCCGCGGGCGCGCTGTTCGTGGCGCTGGGCATCGCCTCGCTCATCAAGGCGGCCATGCTGGGCCGGCTGCTGGGCGAACCGGTCGGGAACTGGCGCTGGCCCCTCCTGTGGGCGGCGGGGCCGGCGGCGTTTGTGGGCTGGCTGGCGACCCTGCTGCCCGAATGGGCCGAGCTGGCCTTCGGCGTGCCGGCGGTTCTCGCGACCTACGGGCTGATCATCTGGCGGTGGGGTTTCGGGCCGGACGACCGCATCCTGTTCCGGCGCAGCCTTGCGGCGCCCGAGCCGGCTCCGTCCGGTTGATTGAACCTGTCGGCGGTGCCATGCGTTGCACAGGCGACGGCCTGCATCTGCGGGCGGTGGTGCGAGGTGGGCGTATGATCGAGTGGGTGGAAGCCAACTGGCTGCTGGTCGTCCTTGCCGTGCTGTTCGCGGTGGCGATCGCATGGTATATCTTCAACGCGCGCCGCCGCACGCGGGTGGTGTCGGACAGCACGGATGTGCTCGACGAAGGCGCTCCGCCCGCCCGGCGCAATCAGGCGCTGCTGGATGCGCCGCCGCTTGCGGTGCCGGGCACCGGGCCGCCGGCGGCAGGCGATCCGGCGGGCTCGCCGGCCGTGCAGCGTGATTTGCGGACACCGGGCGAGGCTGCGGCACAGGCGGCATCCGCTCCGAGCGGCGATCCAAGCGATGAGGTGGCCGGTCGCGGGACGGCCTCGCCGCCCCTTCCGGGCGCGCTCGGCGGCGCCGACGTCGCCATCACCGCTGCCGGCGGCGCGTCCGCCGCCATCGCCCGTGCCGAGCAGGCCGAGCGTGAGGAGTTCGGTGCCGCGCCGACGGACCCAGACGAGCCTTCCGGGCTTCCGCCCGAAAGCAGTGCGGCCGAGACGCTGGCCGAGGCCGTCTCGCTGGTCGAGCCGCCAGCCTCGCCGTTGCCGGACGGTGGCGAGTTGACCCGGCTCAAGGGCATCGGCCCCAAGCTCGCCCTGCGCCTGGAGGAGCTGGGCATCACGCGGATCGAGCAGATCGCGCAGTGGACGCCGGAAGAGGCGGAACGGATCGACGCGCAGCTTGGCCGCTTCCAGGGACGCATTCATCGCGACGGGTGGATCGAGCAGGCGCGCCTGCTGAGCAGCGGCGATGCGGCCGGGTACGAGGCGCGGTTCGGTCGTTTGTAAGACGAGGCGGAACCTTTCCCGCCTGCGCGCGTATGCGTCCGATGCCCCGCCCGCGAGGAGTGATGCGATGAAGGAGCACCCGGTCGTCCTGGTCGCCGAGAATGAGCCGGTGATCGCCCTCGACCTGCGCGACACGGTCGAAGAGGCGGGCTACATCGTCGAAGGGCCGCATGAACGCGTCGACCAGGCGATTTTGGCGGTGCAGGCCAACCGGCCCGACCTTGCCATCCTGGACATCGAACTGGATGACGGAATGGTGTATCCCTTGGCCGAGCGGCTGGCCCAGGAACAGATTCCTTTCATTTTCCACTCGGGCCGCACCCCCTTGCCCGACACCAGCGATCGTTTTCCCGGCGCCCCCATGCTGGCCAAGCCTTGCCCGCCTTCCGAGATGCTGCGCGGCCTCGAGGCTGCCTTGGCGCATCGCTGATCCGCCCCCCGTTCCCGTCGCCCGTCCGCGCCGCACCGGCTGCACTCTTGAAGCGGGTCCGCTTCGGTGCAATGAGCCGACCGGCAGCTGAGGACTACGGATGGCCGGCATGATCCCCTTCGACTGGAGCGACCCGCTCGGTCTCGACGACCAGCTCAGCGACGAGGAGCGCATGGTGCGCGACACGGCGCAGGCCTTCTGCCAGAGCGAACTGCAACCGCGGGTCGTCGACGCCTATCGCGACGAACGCGACGCTCCGGAACTGTTCCCCATGATGGGTGCGGCCGGCCTTCTGGGTGCCACCATTCCCGAGGAATACGGGGGCGCGGGCGCGTCCTATGTCGCCTATGGCCTCATCGCCCGCGAGATCGAGCGGGTCGACAGCGGCTACCGTTCCATGGCGTCGGTGCAATCGAGCCTGGTCATGTATCCGATTTACGCCTTCGGTTCGGAGGAGCAGCGGCACCGCTATCTCCCGCTGCTCGCGCGCGGGGAGCTGATCGGCTGCTTCGGCCTGACGGAGCCGGACGCCGGCTCCGACCCGGCCGGGATGAAGACGGTGGCGCGGGCCGATGGCGACGGCTTCGTGCTGAACGGATCCAAGACCTGGATCTCGAACGCGCCCTTTGCCGACGTGTTCGTGGTGTGGGCGAAATCCGAGGCGCATGACGGCGCGATCCGGGGGTTCGTGCTCGACAAGGGCACTCCCGGTCTCAGCGCACCCAAGATCGACAACAAGCTCAGCCTGCGCGCATCGACGACGGGGATGATCGTCATGGACGATGTGCGCGTGGGCAAGGACACCCTGCTTCCGGATGTGACCGGGCTGAAGGGGCCGTTTTCCTGTCTCAACCGCGCGCGGTACGGCATCTCCTGGGGCGCCATGGGCGCGGCCGAGTTCTGCCTTCACGCCGCGCGGCAGTATGGCCTCGACCGGCACCAGTTCGGGGTGCCGCTCGCCTCGAAGCAGCTCTACCAGAAGAAGCTGGCCGACATGATGTGCGACATCGCTCTTGGCCTGCAGGCCAGCTTGCGGGTCGGGCGGCTGATGGACGAGGGCCGGTTCGCGCCGGAGATGATCTCGATCGTCAAGCGCAACAATGTCGGCCGGGCGCTGGAGATCGCCCGCCATGCCCGTGACATGCACGGCGGCAACGGGATTTCCGGCGAGTACCAGGTGATCCGTCACATGATCAATCTGGAGACGGTGAACACCTATGAAGGGACACACGACGTCCACGCCCTGATCCTGGGCCGCGCCATCACCGGGATCGCGGCGTTCTGATGAAGCTGCACGGCTACTACCGCAGCTCCACGACCTACAGGTTGCGCATCGCGCTCGAGCTGAAAGGGCTGGCCTACACGGTGGTGCCGGTGAACCTGCTCGAGCAGGCGCACAAGGCGCTGGACTTCACCGCCCGCAACCCCTTCGGCTCCGTGCCGGTGCTGGAGGTTGACGGCCGCTGGCGTGCCCAGTCGCTGGCCATTCTCGAATGGCTCGAGGAAGAATGGCCGCAGCCGCCGCTGCTGCCGGCCGGCGGCGAGGCGCGGTTCGTCACCCGCGAACTCGCCTATGCGATCGCCACCGAACTTCACGCACCGCTTAACCTGCCGGTGCTGCGGTATCTCAAGGAGCCGCTCGGTCACGCCCAGGACGAGATCGACACCTACTACCGCCATGTCCTTGCCCGCACCCTCACGCCGGTCGAGCAGCGGCTGGAGAGGCTGGACACGGGCGATTTCCTTCACGACGCGCCGGGGCTGTTCGAAGCCGTGCTCGTCCCCCAGCTCTACAACGCCCGGCGCTTCGCCTACCCGGTTGACGATCACCCGCGCCTTGCCCGCATCGAGGCAGCCTGCCTTGACCTGCCCGCCTTCCGGCGCGCCCATCCCGACGTCCAGCCGGACAATCCCGCCGCCCCTTCATCGGAGAAGACCACGCCATGAAACTCGCCACGCTCAACACCGGATCGCGCGACGGGCGGCTGGTGGTGGTTTCGCGCGACCTCACCCGCTACTGCGAGGCGGACAACATCGCCCCCACCCTTCAGGCGGCGCTCGACGACTGGGCGAGAACGGCACCGCTGCTCGAGGCGCTCTACCGCGATGTCGAGCACAAGGCCGTCCCGTGCCAGCGGTTCCACGAGCGCGAGGCGCACTCCCCGCTGCCCCGCGCCTACCAGTGGGCCGACGGCTCGGCCTACATCAACCACGTCGAGCTGGTCCGGCGCGCCCGCGGCGCTGAAGTGCCGGCCTCGTTCTACACCGATCCGCTGATGTACCAGGGCGGATCGGACTGCTTCCTGCCGCCCCGCGGCGACATCCCGCTGCGCGACACAGCGTGGGGTTGCGACATGGAAGGCGAGGTCGCGGTCATCACCGACGACGTGCCCATGGGCGTCACCGAGGAGGAAGCTGCCGAGCACATCAAGCTGGTGATGCTGGTCAACGATGTCAGCCTGCGCGGGTTGATCCCGGACGAACTGGCCAAGGGGTTCGGCTTCTTCCAGTCGAAGCCCGCCTCCGCCTTTTCCCCCGTCGCCGTGACGCCGGACGAGCTGGGTGACGCCTGGCGCGGCTGCGTGGTCCATCTGCCGCTGATGGTGGACTACAATGGCGAGCCTTTCGGCCGCGCCAATGCCGGGGAGGATGCGACCTTTTCGCTGGCGCGCCTCATCGCACACGCCGCCAAGACGCGCGACCTGTGCGCAGGCTCCATCATCGGCTCGGGGACGGTGTCGAACCGCGATGCCGATGGCGGTCCTGGTCGCCCGGTCAGCGAAGGCGGGCGCGGCTATTCCTGCATCGCGGAAATCCGCACCATCGAGACGATCCGCGACGGTCAGCCCTCAACCCGCTTCATGGCGCCGGGCGACGTGGTGCGGGTCGAGATGCGCGACGCGCGCGGGCAGTCGATCTTCGGCGCCATCGAGCAGCGCGTCGTCGCCGCCTGAGGGAGCGGAGAGCGGGTCAAGGCTGCCGTTCACCCCGCCCCGCCGGCGCGGTGGCTCTGGCCTGACCCCGCAGCCCGCCCGCCCGGCGCGCGTCCTGCTACATGCTGCGGGCGATGAGCATCTTCATGATTTCGTTCGATCCGCCGTAAATGCGGCTGATGCGGCTGTCGCGATACATCCGGGCGATCGGATAATCGTTGATGTAGCCGGCGCCGCCATGAAGCTGCAGGCACTTGTCGACGACTTCGCTCTGCAGCTCGGTGATCCAGTACTTCGCCATGCTGGCCGTCGCGACGTCCAGCTTCCCGTCAAGCAGCCGCGCGATGCAGTCGTTGACGAAGACACGGCTGGCGGTGCCCTTGGCCTTGAGGTCGGCGAGCACGAACTGCGTGTTCTGGAAGTCCCAGATGGTCTGGCCGAACGCCTTGCGTTCCTTGACGTAGTCCACCGTCACATCGAGCGCGTGCTCGATGCCGAGCTGCGCCTGGAGAGCGATGACCAGACGCTCCTGCGGCAGTTCTCCCATCAGCTGGTAGAAGCCGCGCCCTTCCACACCGCCGAGGATGTTCTCGCCCGGCACGAACACGTCGTCGAAGAACAGCTCGGAGGTGTCCTGCGCGTCCAGCCCGATCTTGTCGAGCTTCTTGCCCCGCGCGAACCCTTCGGCCCCTTGCGTCTCCAGAAGAACGAGCGAGATGCCCTTCGCCCGCGCCTCTGGATCGGTCTTGGCCACGACGATGATGAAGTCGGCAATCTGCCCGTTCGAAATCCACGTCTTGGAGCCGTTCAGGCGGTATCCGTTGCCGTCCTTCAGCGCCGTGGTGGTGATCGCCTGAAGATCCGAGCCCGCACCCGGCTCGCTCATGGCGATGGCGCTGACGAGTTCGCCGGAAACGAGGCGCGGCAGATACTTGCGCTTCTGCTCCTCGGTCCCGTGGCGCACGAGATAGGGCAGGATGATGACGTTGTGCAGGCTTGCGGCGAAGCCCTCGGCGCCGTGTTTCGTCACCTGCTCGACCACGACCATGTCGTGCCGGAAGTCGCCGCCATGCCCGCCATATTCCTCCGGCACGCTGACGCCGAGCAGCCCGGCCTCGCCGGCCTCGCGCCAGAAATCGCGCTCGACCTGTCCGTCTTCGCGCCACTTCGCGATCCGCTTGGCCGGCGCGGCGCGTTCGAGGAACTTGCTTACGCTGTCGGAGAACATGGAGATTTCCTCGTCCTCCATGAAGGCCGGACGGGGAATGTCGATGACGGGCATGGGCAGTTCCTTGCAGTGGACGTTCGGGACGGTCGGCATGATGTGCCAAACGCCGGCCTGTCGGGCAATGCCGCGTTGCCAGCGGTGCAGGGGCGCACTAGGCAGGCGACGTGATCGCTCCGCTGCTCGACCCCGCCGGACGTCCTTTGTCCGCCTATCGTGCGGGCGCGGGCGATGCGCCGCTCGTGCTGCTGGTGGCGCACGACGCGGCAACGCAGCAGCGCTGGCATCGCTGCGCCGAGGCGCTCGCCGATGCCGGACGGCAGGCGCTGGTGCTCGGCGCCGAGGCGCTGTGCGGCGACGCGGCGCTGCAGGTCGCCACCTTGAGGGCGGTGCTGCGCCAACTGCCTGCGCGCCCTGCGATCGTCGCCGCCGGAGCCGCAGCGGCGCCGGTGCTCGCCGCGCTGTCGGGCGGAGAACCCGACCCCGCCTCGGCGCTGGTGCTCATCGATCCGCCGGACCCGTTGTGCGACGACGCGTCCATCGGCGCGCGGGCCTGCCACGCGGCGGGCACCCTTGCGCTCCCCGTGCTGGTCCTCGCCAGCGACGGCGCGGAGGCGGCGGCGCTGGACATCCCCGCAGCCGAGCACGCATGTCTCGCCGACGGCGCGGGTGAGACGCAGGATGCGTTCGACGCCCAGCTGATCGAGTTTCTGGAGCGCCGCGTGCCCCGCGCGCCGATCGACTATGTGGGCGGGTCGGACCAGCGCACGCTCCGCGACGCGCTCGGCACCTTTGCCACCGGGGTGACGGTGGTGACCGCCACCGCCCCGGACGGCACCCATGTCGGCCTGACCGCCAACAGCTTCACGTCCGTCAGCCTCGACCCGCCGCTGCTGCTGGTCTGCCCCGCACGGTCCTCCTCCTCCGCCCCGATCCTGGCCGAGGCGGAGTTCTTCGCCGTCAACGTGCTCCACATCGGCCAGCAGCCCGTCTCGACCCTGTTCGCCACCCGCGGCGCCGACCGCTTTGCGGACACCGCCATCGAACTTTGGGAGCGCGGCGTGCCGATCCTGCCGAACTCCCTCGCCTCGTTCGAATGCCGGCGCCATGCCGCGCACGATGCGGGCGACCACTTCATCCTCGTCGGCGAGGTGGAGCGGGCCCGCTACGCCCCGCAGCGCGATCCGCTGCTCTATTTCCGGGGCAAGTACCGCCGGCTGCATTTCGCCTGATGCGCGAGGGCCGCGCGGTTTCGCTTTCACGCGTTCCCCCGTCCGGCTACACTTCGCTCTGAACACGCCGGGGGAAGGGGCGCTTATGGAATATGTTCTGATCGGTCTGGTGGTGCTTGTCGTCATTTTCCTGCTGATGGCGGTGACGACGGTGCGCCAGGGGTTCGTCTACACCATCGAGCGGTTCGGCAAATACACCAAGGCCGCTGAGCCCGGCCTCCACCTCATCGTGCCGCTGATCGACCGCGTCGGGCATCGCATCAACATGATGGAGCAGGTGCTCGACATTCCGGGGCAGGAGATCATCACGGCCGACAACGCCATGGTCGGGGTCGACGCCGTGGTGTTCTTCCAGGTGCTCGACGCGCCCAAGGCCGCCTACGAGGTGTCGGGCCTGCAGAACGCGATCATGGCGCTGACCACCACCAACCTGCGCACGGTCATGGGGTCGATGGACCTCGACGAAACCCTCTCCAAGCGCGACGAGATCAACGCCCGGCTGCTCGGCGTGGTCGATCACGCGACCTCGCCCTGGGGAGTGAAGATCACCCGGGTCGAAATCAAGGACATCCGCCCGCCGCTCGACATCTCCGAGGCTATGGCGCGGCAGATGAAGGCGGAGCGCCTGAAGCGCGCCGAAATCCTTGAGGCGGAAGGGGACCGGGCCAGCCGCATCCTGCGCGCTGAGGGCGAGAAGCAGTCCGCCATCCTCAAGGCCGAAGGCGCGCGCGAAAGCGCGTTCCGCAACGCCGAAGCGCGCGAGCGCGAGGCGGAGGCCGAAGCCAAGGCGACGCAGATGGTGTCCGACGCCATCGCCGGGTCGGGGGTGTCGGCGATCAACTACTTCGTCGCGCAGGACTATGTGAAGGCGCTGGGCAGGTTCGCCGACAGCCCCAACGCCAAGACGATCCTGATGCCGGTCGAAGCGACGCAGATCCTCGGCTCGCTCGGTGGGATCGGCGAGCTTGTCCGGGAAACCTTCGGCGAGCGGGAGCCTGCGGGCACACCGCCGTCGTCCGGTCCCGCCGCGAGCCGCGAAACCACCCGGCAGCTGTCGCAGGCATCTCCTGAGCCGGTCGGCCAAAGGTCCGCCGCAACCGGCGTGCCGCGCACCGGCGAGCGGACGTAAGGCTCCGCGATGAACGGCATCGATGGCATCGACGCGCACTGGCTGTGGGCGGCGCTTGGCCTTGCCCTGTTGACGGCGGAGATGCTGGTGCCCGGCGTTTTCCTGCTGTGGTTCGGTCTCGCCGCGCTTGCCACGGCCGTGCTGGTGTTCGCGACCGATCCCTCGCTTCCGGTGCAGATCGTGTCGTTCTCGTTTCTCGCGCTGATCTTCGCCTACAGCGCCAAGCGGTTCGTCACCGACCGTCCGATCGCAAGTTCCGATCCGCTGCTCAACAACCGCGCGGCGCGGCTGGTCGGCGAGGTGGCGGTGGTGTCGCTCCCGCTCGACGGAGGTCGCGGGCGGGTGCGCCTTGGCGACAGCGAGTGGCAGGCCGAAGGGCCCGATCTGCCGCTTGGCGAACGTGTCCGGGTGACAGGCACGCGGGGCACCGTGCTGCTGGTTGAACGCAGCTCCGGCCCGGTCATCGAGATCCGCAAGAACCCTGCCGACGACGCGGCGGGCGATCAGCGCTTGTAGTCGGGGTTCTTGGTCGCAAAGCGCCCGTGGCGGCGATACGGCACCATCCACTCGTCGAGAAACAGGTCGAGCGGACGCGGCGTAATGCCGAGCTCGGCAAATCCGGGCCAGGAGCCAGACACTCTCGTTCCGGCTTTCAGCATCAGCCACTGGTCCCGGCTCATCGGCGAGCCGGGAAGGCTGGCGAACAGCCCCGATGCGGCGTCGGGCATCGGCACGAAGGTGCGGCGGCGGCGCTGCGCCCTGGCGATCCGCTCGTTCAGCTCCAGCATGGTGAGCGTGTCCGGCCCGCCCAGTTCGAAGATCTCGCCCCCATGCCTCTCCGGATGTTCGAGCGCGGTGGCGATCGCTTCGGCGACGTCGTCGACGTAGACAAGCTGGAGCGGAGCGTCGGGGCCGAACACCGGCAGCACGCGGAACCGGCGGATCAGCCGGGCGAACATGGTGATGAAGCCGTCGTCGCGGCCGAACACGATCGTGGGGCGGACCACCACCGCCCGCGGCTGATGCTCGCGGACCAGCCGTTCGCCCAGCGCCTTGGCCCGCGCATAGGCCGTCGCCCCTTGCGGGTCGGCGGCAGTGGCGCTGACGTGGACGAACCGATCCACTCCCGCGGCCGCGGAGAGCCGGGCCATGGTGCCGGGCGCGTGCCCCATGAGCAGGTCGAGATTGCCGGCAAACGCCCCGACCAGATTGACCACCGCTTGCGCTCCGGAGAGCGCGGCGGCGATGTCGGGCTCGCGGGTGATGTCGCAGCGCACCGCCTGCATCTGGCCCAGATTGGCGAGCGGGCGCAGCCGGTGCGCGCGCGACGGATTGCGGCTCGCGATCCTGAGCCGCGCACCGCGTGCGAGCAGGGTGGCGGCGACATAGGTGCCGATGAAGCCGTCCCCGCCGAACAGCGTGACCAGCCTTCCTCTGAGATCGCCGTTCATAATCCGCCTGCTCGTCCCGTCCGGTGTCTTGCGGCCGCGGCCTTGCCGACCACCCCCGGTTGCCGCCCCGCCACAGTGTCCGCGCCTGATGGCTCAAGCGCCGCGCGCGTGCAAGGGGCTGCGGGGCTGTAGCGAGGCGCGGACCGCCCGGCTGATCGAGCGCGGGCGATTTGCGCGTTGACAAGCACGCCCGCCCGCCGCTAACCGCGCCCCACTACCGCGTCGACAGGGCGAAGAAGCCATGCCGACACCGTGCCCAGATGGCGGAATTGGTAGACGCACCGTCTTCAGGTGGCGGCGGTCGCAAGGCCGTGGAGGTTCGAGTCCTCTTCTGGGCACCACTTTTCTTGGCTTATCCGTGCAAGCCCGGCCCGTGCGCCAGCAATGCCCGGCTGCGCTACACGTCGGCGGAGAGGGACAGCGTGAACGTCCGTGGCGCGTTGAATTCGTAGGCGCCGCTGCTGACCGGGCGCCATTCGAAGACGTTGGTGAGGTTCGTCACCTGCAGGCGCAGCATGGCGGGCGCTTCGCCGAGCGCGAAGCGGTAACGCAGACCCGCCTCCAGCGTCGCGACGGCGGGCAGGCGCACTTGGTTCTGCCGGTCGCCATATCGCTCTCCGCGCGCGCGCAGACCGGCCGTCAGGGTCAGCCCCTCCACCGCTGCCAGATCGTAATTGGCTGACACGGACACGAGCGTCCCCTCCTGTCCCACCGGCCGCCGGCCGATCCTCCCTTCCTCGACCGGCGCGCCGGACACTTCCGGGTCCATCAGCACCGCGCCGGCCACCAGCGACAGCCGCGGCACGGGCGATCCGGTCAGGCTGAACTCGAAACCCTGGTGACGCACCTCGCCCAGCTCGACGAAGACGTTGTTCTCGTCGGCCGCGAAATAGGGCTTGCTGATGCTGAACGCGCCCGCGACAAGGCGCATGCCGCCGGGCATGGCCCACCGCACGCCGCCGTCAATCTGACGGGTGAAGATCGCCGGCAGCACCTCGCCGCGATTGGCGGCGCTGTCGGGCGCGGTGCCGCTCTCCTCGAGGCCGCGAGTGTAGCCGCCATAGACGACGAGCGGACGCGAAGGGTCGCTCGCCGCCATCGCGCTGAGCAGCCAGGCCCGGTCCCGGACTGCGCTCGCCGGACTGGCCGGCGCCCGCACCTGCTTGCGGTAGTCGGTCCGCTGCACCCCGAGCTGGAGTGAGCCGAGCCTCCGCCACTGCAGCCCGTAGGCGACGCCCGGCGTCCACTGGCGGATCTGCTCATGCGTCTGCGGTCCGAACGCGAAGTCGGGCTCATCGGGTCCGAGCGGCGCGGGCGCCGGCTGGCTGCCGAGGTCCAGCACTGCTCCGCCGCCGTAGCGGTTGGCGCGTTCCCGCCCGCGCAGCATCAGGGCGAGACGGTGCCGGCGCTCCCCGTCCGCGAACACGCGGGTTGCGCGCACCTCGCCGCTGGTCGCCGCCTGACGCCGGTCACGCTCCGCAATCACGGTGCGGCGGACGCCTTCATCCCCGTCTCCCGCCGCGCGCACGAGGTCGGAGAAGGCAGTCCTGTTCTCCTGGGAGGAGCGGAACAGCCCGGCGGCAAGGCTCCACGGGCCGACGCTGCCGCGCGCCACGACGCCGGCATTGGTGCTGACGCTGCGCGCATCGGTCCAATCGGCGCCGACGAAGCGCCGGCGCGGCACCCGTGGCGGCACGGACGGGCCGCCGGCGACGTAGATCGCCTGCGCCTCGCGGTCGAGCCCGTCGATCCGGCTCCAGAACGGCGAGACGGTCACATCCGCACCCGAACGCCAGTGAAGCGCCGCCGCCTGGCTGATGAAGAAGCCGCCATTGCCTGCCGGCAACTCGTCGGCGTAGACGCCCAGCCCCGCCGTCATGCCCAGCCTGTCGCCGGCCAACGGCACTTGCGCGTCCAGCTCGACCCGCCCACCGCCGAACGGCCCGACGCCCGCAAGCACGGCAAGAACGGGTTCGGAGCCGACCGGCCGAAGCCGGAAGTCGGCGATGCCGGTGGGCGCGGCGAACAGCGTGTCCTGCGCCGTCAGCCCGACGCGCACCGTGCTCCCCGCCGTCAGGCGGTCGGTGAACCCGGCCGCGCGGTCGATGTACAGGTCCTCCAGCCGGACATTGCCGGCCGCGACCGGGGAGAAGCCGCGCACGTCGCCGGCGTTGTAGACGCCCGCACGCTCGTTGCCGACGCTGATGCCGAAGCCGTCCTGTGCCTGGCGCACGGGATCCTCGTCGACGCGCTGGGCCGCCGCCGGCATGCAGAGCAGCGCGGCGGATGCGGCGAGGAACCCTCGCGCAAGTGCATGAGAAGAGAGGAACAGGTGCAGCACTCCGCCGGTGATGAGAACGGCGCCCTGCCCTGCCCGCCTCCGCGCAGGCTGGCAAGGTGCGTTCGTCGGCGTCCTGACGTTTCCGCCGAAAGGTGCCCAAAGAGCCGGCGGACTGCGCCGCGCGGCTCGCGCGCATTGGGCCTTGCCGTCACCCTGCACATGTGAGAGCCTCTTCCGGCAAGGTTGGGGAGACAAGCCATGCTCGCGAGTGCACTGATGCTGCTGATGACTGCGTCCGCACAGGCGCCGGACCGGCAGGAGACGATCGTCGTGGTCGGACGCAAGGCCGAGGAGGAGCTGGCCGAGTGCCTGGCAAGACACTGTCCGCCGGCGGAGGAGATCGAAGCCTCGCTGCAGGCATCCGTGGAACAGTTCGCGGACGCGCGCTATGCCGACGCGCGCCAGACGCTGCAACGCGCCATCCGGCGCAACCGCCACCATGCCGCGCAGCTTCCGGGTCCGGTCTCCAGCCTTCACGCGACGCTCGCCACGGTGGCCGAGCACGAAGGAGACCGCGATCTGTGGCTCAGGGCGGAGCGCGACAGCGTTCTTGTCCTGCGCCGCCACGCGGGCCTGAACAACCCGGCCACCTTGATGCAGGAACTCACACAGGCCGACACGATGGTGCAGCAGGGGCTGAGCGTGGCGGCCGACGAAGCCTACGCTTCCGTCCACCGCCGTGCGCAGGCGGAAGGTCTGCGCGATCTGGCGGCAGCGGCGACGTTCCGTCGTGCTTACCTCGCCTACGCCCTCGAACGGTATGACCGCGCGCGGCGGTTGGCGGACGAGGCGGTGGCTGCCGCCGGGGAGAGGGCTGCGGATATCGAGGAGATGCGGGGCCTGCTGCACGAGCGGATCGCGTTCCGCCGCGGCGCGGACATTGCACAGGCCGACGTCGCGGCGCGGATGCGCCGATCACCCACGGACCGTCCGGTGCTGCTGTTCGCCGACAGGAAACTGGTTCAATCCCGCGTGGGCGACAGCGACCTCGACCGTGGAGCGAACCGCCTGCTGGACGACGGTTCGATCCGGTTCGCCGATGTGGGGTTCTGGATCATGCCGAACGGGCAGGTGGGTGAGGTCGAGGTGCTGCGTCAGTACGGTCTCGGGCAGCTGCGTTCCACGATCCTCGATCACGTCGCCACGCGTCAGTATGCCGCTCTCGACCTGCCGGCGGACCACCCGGGCATCTACCGGATCGAGCGTTTCACCATGCGCGGCGAACAGGAGACACCCACCGGGTCGCGGATCGCCATGCGGGCGGGCACGCCGCGTCTGCGCATCGTTGATCTCACCGAGACCGAAGCCATGAGCGATGTTCACCGGCAGCGCAGCCGGCAGCAGTCGGCAGCGCTGCCGAACTGACCTGCGAGGCGGCCTTCGGCTGCCTCTCTCGTGTCACGGATTGCCGCGCCGATGGCTCAGCGGCGGCGCGGATCATCCGCCGGCTGGTTGGCGATCGTGGGATAACCGGCCGCGGTCCACGCGCCGAAGCCGCCTTCGAGATGCCGCACCACGCCGCCGCGCAGGGCGACGAGGCGCTCCGCCGCCTGCTGCGAGCGCCGCGAGGTGCCGCAGTACAGAATGACCTCGCGCGTGCGGTCCACCGGCACCGCGGCGGCGTCGAAATGGGTGAGCGGCATGTTGAGCGCACCCGCGATCCGCCCGTCGGCAAATTCGTACGGGGTGCGCACGTCGATCAGGACGACCTGTCCCGAGTCGACCAGCGCCTTGAGCTGCGTCGCCGTCAGGGTGACGACGCGCGCCTGCGGCGCTGAGGCCGCCGGGCGCGCCGCAGACGGATCCGTCGCCGCGCAGCCGGTGGCAAGAAGCGCCGCCATCAGGGCGCCAGCAAGGCGTGGAGGAGACATCGATCGCGTCCTTTCAGGCGGCCAGCTTGCGGATCACGTAGGGCAGGATGCCACCATGGCGGAAATACTCCAGCTCGTTGGGCGTGTCGATCCGGCACAGCGCCGTGAAGGTGAACTGGCTGCCGTCGGCACGCGACACGTCGACTTCCACCTCCTGCCCCGGCTGGAGATCCGCGACGCCGCGCACCGTGAAGCGGTCGTCGCCCTTCAGCCCCAGCGAGGCGCGGCTCTCCCCCTCGCGGAACTGCAGGGGCAGCACGCCCATGCCGACAAGGTTGGACCGGTGGATCCGCTCGAAGCTTTCGACGATCACCACCCGCACCCCGAGCAGCATGGTGCCCTTGGCCGCCCAGTCGCGCGACGAGCCGGTGCCGTATTCCTTGCCGGCGATGACGACCAGCGGCGTGCCGTCGGCCTTGTGGCGCATGGCGGCGTCGTAGATCGGCATCGTCTCGCCCTTGTAGGCGGTCATGCCGCCCTCCACGCCCGGCACCATTTCGTTGCGGATGCGGATGTTGGCGAAGGTGCCGCGCATCATCACCTCGTGGTGGCCGCGGCGCGAGCCGTAGGAGTTGAAGTCCGCCCGCGCCACCTGATGCTGGCGCAGCCACTGCCCGGCAGGGCTGTCCTCCTTGATCGAGCCTGCCGGGGAGATGTGGTCGGTGGTGACGCTGTCGCCAAGGATGGCGAGCGGCATGGCGTCGACAATGTCGGTGAGCACCGGCGGGGTCATGGTCATGCCCTCGAAGAAGGGCGGGTTGGCGATGTAGGTCGAGCCGGGCTGCCACTGGTAGGTGTCCGACCCCGTCACCTCGATCGCGCGCCAGTGCTCGTCCCCGTCATAAACGTTGGCGTAACGCGACACGAACATCGATCGGTCGATGTTGGCGGCGCGCAGTGCGGCGATCTCGTCGCTGCTCGGCCAGACATCGGCAAGCATGACGTCGCGTCCCTGCTGGTCCTGCCCCAGAGGCGTCGTGGTGATGTCCTCGGTGACTGTGCCCTTGATGGCGTAGGCGACGACCAGCGGTGGCGAGGCAAGGAAGTTGGCCCGCACGTCGGGCGACACGCGTCCCTCGAAGTTGCGGTTGCCGGACAGGACGGAGGCGGCGACGATGTCGTTGCCGTTGATCGCGTCGCTGATCGGCTGCGGCAGCGGTCCCGAATTGCCGATGCAGGTGGTGCAGCCGTAGCCCACGAGGTCGAAGCCCATGGCGTCCAGATCGTCCTGCAGCCCCGCCTTGACGAGGTAGTCGGTCACCACCTGGCTCCCAGGAGCAAGCGAGGTCTTCACCCAGGGTTTTGGCTTCAGGCCGCGTTCGCGCGCCTTGCGCGCCACGAGGCCGGCGGCGATCAGGACGTCGGGATTGGACGTGTTGGTGCAGGAGGTGATGGCCGCGATCACCACGTCGCCGTCCCCGATCCGGTGGTCGCGCCCGTTCACCTCGACCCGGCGCGGCGCCGCCTTGCCGTAAACGGTCCTGAGGTCGCTGTTGAACAGCTCGTCCACATCCGGCAGCGACACCCGGTCCTGCGGCCGCTTGGGTCCGGCCAGCGACGGCACGACCGAGGCCATGTCGAGGTGCAGCGTCTTGGAAAAGACCGGCTCGTTGCGGGGATCGAACCACAGCCCCTGCTCGCGGGAATAGGCTTCGGTGAGGGCGATGACATCCTCGTCGCGCCCCGTCAGTCGCAGATAGTCGATCGTCTTGCCGTCGATGCCGAAGAAGCCGCAGGTGGCGCCGTACTCCGGCGCCATGTTGGCGATGGTCGCGCGGTCGGCGAGGCTGAGCGTCGCGACGCCTTCGCCGTAGAACTCCACGAACCGGCCCACCACGCCCACGTCACGCAGCATCTTGACACAGGTGAGCACGAGATCGGTCGCGGTCACGCCCTCGGCCAGCGCGCCGGTCAGATGGAAGCCGACGACCTCGGGGATGAGCATGGAGATCGGCTGCCCCAGCATGGCCGCCTCGGCCTCGATGCCGCCAACGCCCCACCCGAGCACGCCGAGGCCGTTGATCATGGTCGTGTGGCTGTCGGTCCCGACGCAGGTGTCGGGATAGGCGACCGGCTCGCCGTTCTGATCAGTGGACGACCAGACCCCGCGGGCGATGTATTCAAGGTTCACCTGGTGGCAGATGCCGGTCCCCGGCGGCACGGCGGAGAAGTTCTCGAAGCTCTTGGACCCCCATTTGAGGAAGTCGTAGCGTTCGGCGTTGCGGGCATATTCCAGCGCCATGTTGCGTTGCATCGCCTTGGGATGGCCGAATTCGTCCACCATGACGGAATGGTCGATGACGAGGTTCACCGGCACCTGCGGATTGATCCGGGCGGTGTCGCCGCCCAGCGAGGCGATGGCATCGCGCATGGCGGCGAGGTCGACGACGCAGGGCACGCCGGTGAAATCCTGAAGCAGCACGCGCGCCGGCCGGAACTGGATCTCCATGCCGGTCACCGGGGCGTACTGCCACGCGGCGATGGCGCGGGCGTGCTGTTCGCCCACGGTGAAGCCCCCGTCCTCGAAGCGGAGCATGTTCTCCAGCAGCACCTTGAGCGAGATCGGCAGGCGGGCCACGTCGCCCACCTTCTCGCGCGCCTTGTCCAGCGAGTAGTAGGCGTAAGCCTTGCCGTTCACGTCGAGGGTGGAGCGGGTGGAAAGGGTGTCGGTGCCGACCTGGGTCATGGAAGCGTGTCGTCCTTCGCGTCTGGTGCGGCAGGCCACCGTCCGGCGAAGAACGGCCGCGCCGCGTCTGCTGTGTCCCCTGCGCCGACACGCCCGCAAATGCAAGGACCGCTTGACCCCCCTCTTAACCTTGATTTAAGCAACTGAAGGGATTGTGGAGACGCGGCGGGTCGATGCCTCGCCCACGTCAGGGAGTCGCAGGAATGTCGGCAGAAACGGGTGTCGGAACGTCGCGCCGCTCGGTGCGGATTGCCATCGTGATCGCCTCGACGGCGGTCGGCTTGTGCTTTGCCGCCGCCTTCGGCCTGGTGCAGCAGCCGTTGAAGGCCGAAA
The DNA here is from genome assembly GCF_004153605.1 of Qipengyuania thermophila. Lineage (NCBI taxonomy): Bacteria > Pseudomonadati > Pseudomonadota > Alphaproteobacteria > Sphingomonadales > Erythrobacteraceae > Qipengyuania > Qipengyuania thermophila. The sequence goes on from NZ_SDSI01000001.1 coordinate 264,183, forward strand.
CCGCCCAGTCGGCGGCCCGCACCGACTAGACCAGATCCGGCAGCGGCCGGCGGCGCGCGGCGATCAGGCATCCCGTCACGATCAGAGCCGTGCCTGCCAGGGTCGTGAACGACACCCGCTCGGCAAAGAACCACCAGCCGAACAGCACCGCCCAGACGAAACCGCTGTACTCCACCGGCACCAGCCGCTGCGCTTCCGCCCGCGCGTAGGCCCAGGCCAGCGTCATCGCGCCGCCCACCGTCAGCGCGGCGGCCACCCCGATCGACGACAGTGCGGCGCTTTCCGGCCAGCGCAGCAGCCATGGCGCGGCGACGCCCAGCACAAGGGCGGCAACGCCGCCGTGGAAGGTGGCGATCTCCGCCGGCCGGGCGAGCAGGGCCTGTTGCCGCATCAGGATGAAGTTCCACGCATAAAGCAGCGTCGAGACGCCGATGGCGGCAAGTCCCTCCGCCGCGTCGCGGTCGAGCGCCTGCTGCCCGAGGCGCCCGCCGATGATCACCAGCGCGCCCGCGAACCCCACCACCGAGGCGAGCACCGCCTCGCGCCGGATCCTCTCGCCGAGCAGCACCGCGGCAAGGTACAGCGCGATGAGCGGCGCGACGAAGGAGATGGCGATCGTCTCTGCGATGGGCAGCTTGGTCAGGGCATGGAAGAAGGTGAGCGCCATGAACGCCGACACCGTGCCGCGCAGGAGATGAAGGCGCAGCGCCGCGCGTCCCGGCCAGCGGCCGCCCAGCACCAGCCACAGCGGCGCCATGAGGCAGACGGAGAACAGCGCGCGCAGCAGGGCGGCGCTGTAGGCTCCGGCCGCGAGCGAGGCGCCCTTCATGAAGGCGTCCATGAGCGCGAGCATGGCCACGCCCGCCAGCGCCGCAGCCACGGGCAGGATCGGTTCTCCGGTGCGCATGCGGCGCCGGCCTAGCCGGTTCGCGCGGGCGGGTCACGCGGCTTTCGGATGGCCACGCCCCGTCGCCACGCCACGGCGCCGCGGTGCAGGATCACGGCTGCGGACGGCTGCCGGCGCCGGCGGTCAGTACACGCCGGGGAGCAGCCTTGCGCGCCCGTGCGGCCGCTCCGGCAGCAGCGGCCGCAGATTGCCCGGCAGCCGCTGCGCCAGCGTGCCGTCCGGCTGCACACCGTAACTGTCGGCAAGGAGCAGCCGCCCCTCGGGCAGCAGGTTCAGGGCGTGACCGAACTCCGCCGGGTCCATGGCGAAGCACCCGAAGGAGCGGCCCAGCTTCCCGTGGCGCGCCACATGGCTCGCCCGGGCATACTCGGCCGCATGGGCGACGATCGCGCGCTGGCGGGCGTTGCTGTTGGTGGGATCCAGTCCGTCGAGGCGGAACGACGTGCCGTACTGCCCGTCATAGACCTCGCCGGTGCGGTAGGCGCCTCTGCTCGTCGCCAGCGAGCCGTCGGCGTTCGAATAGGTCTTGAGCCAGCCGTCGTGCTGGGGATCCGAACCCTGCCCGTGCGTGACGAGAAAGGACCGCACCCGGTTGAGGGCGAAGCTGAGTAGGTGAAGCCGCGGCTGCGCGGAGTGGTGCCCGAAGTCGACCACGGCCACGAGGTCGCGCTGCGGGATGCGGTTGCCGAGCCGGTCGAGCTGCGCGGTGGCGAGCGCGAAGAGGGTCCGGTCGCGCGGCCGCAGGGCCGACGGCGCCGCATACACCGGCGCCGACAGCGACGAGGGCACGGCCAGTGCGGCTCCCGCGCCGACCGCGCCTTTCAACACCGCCCGGCGGGGGAGGGGGTTGCTGATGGGCATGCCGCTCGCCTAGCACATTCCTGCCGACGCTGCATGAACGGAGGGGAACAGCTTGCCATGTCTGCTGCACACGTGATCGCCGCCACCGCCGGAGCCGTCCTGCTGGGCGGCTGCACCGCCGCCGCCACGCAGACACCGCCCGTCCTTTCGCCCCCGGTGCCGGCGGCGGCCGCCCCGGCCGCGCCGGGCATCCGTGTCCTCGACGGCGCGGCGCTGGAGCAGCTCAAGGCGAACGCGGGTGTGACGCTGCAATGGATCAGCTGGCGCCAGCGCGGCCATGCCTTCGTCCGCGCCGAAGACGGGCAGATGCGGCTCAGCGCCGTGCAGGGCGAGGTCGACGGACCGGGACAGCTCACGCTGGAAGGGCGGGTGACGGAAATCGGACGCGACTACTTCGTCTTCGCCGGGCAGATCGCGATCAGCGACGTGCCGGACCGGGGGCGGCGCTGCGTGGCGACCCGCGACAACTGGCGCTTCGCCGTGACCCAGAACCGGCCCTACTGGCGGCTGCGCGACTTCGAGTGGTGCGACGGACTGACCGACTACATCGACATCTACCATCCCGGCACCCGCCCCTGAGGCAGACGGACCGGGGCGGCATGGCGGGCGTTTTCCTCCGCCATGGCGATCATGCCCGCCGCGTGGCGCTGGCCAAGCACCAGCGGATCGGGACCGTAGCCGCCGCCCAGCGCCGACGCCACCGGCACACCGCGGCGGCGCGCCTCGCGCAGCACCAGCCGGTCGCGCGCCAGCAGCCCGGCGTCGCTGAGGGCAAGCCGCCCCAGCCGGTCGTCGCGGTGCGGATCCACGCCGGCCTGGTAGAGCACGAGATCCGGGGCGAAGGTGTCGAGGATGGCGGGCAGGCGCGCGCCGATCTCGGCAAGATAGGTGTCGTCGTCCGCCCCGTCGGGCAGCGCCACGTCGAGCGAGGAGCGCGCCTTGCGCACGGGGAAGTTCCTGGCCGCATGAACGGAGAAGGTGAAGACCTGCGGCCGTCCGGCCATCAGCGCTGCGGTGCCGTCGCCCTGGTGGACGTCGAGATCGACGATGAGGATCCGGCGCGCATCGCCTTCGCCGATCAGCCGGTTGGCGGCGACCGCCAGATCGTTGAACACGCAATAGCCCGCGCCCGTCTCATGCAGGGCATGGTGGCTGCCCGCGGCGCTGTTGGCGGCATAGCCGTGGCTCAGGGCCAGCTTCGCTGCGAGCCAGGTGCCGCCGTTGGTGTGCTGCACCCGGGCGGCGATCCGCGGCGTCACCGGAAAGCCGATGCGCCGCTCCTTGGCGGCTGGCACGCGGGCCGCCAGCACCTCGTCGACATAGGCGGGGTCATGGACCGCTTCCAGCCATTCGCGCGGCATTGGTGCCGGCGCGTGCTCCGTCAGCGGATAGCCGCTTTCCCGCAAGGCCGCCATGACGGCCCGGTACTTGTCGAACCGGAACGTGCCGCGCGCGGGACTGGCCGGGGCGTAATCGGCGTGATGGACGACGTGAAGCACAGCTCAGGCTGGCGCCGCGACCCCGGCTGTGCGCGCCGCCTGCCCTGCGCCGTGCCCGGCCGGGGCCGGCCCGGCAGCCTCACGAGGCAGCCGGCTCACTCCGCGGCGACGCCCATCGCGTCGGCATCGCCCGCATCGCTCATGCCGGCCTCGATCTCGGCCGCCTTGGCCTCGACCAGCGCGACGATGTGGTCGATCATGCGCTCGTCCTCGACATGGTGGTCGGTGACGCCGGACAGGTACACCATGTGCCGGCCCTTGCCGCCGCCGGTGATGCCGATGTCGGTTTCACGCGCCTCGCCAGGGCCGTTGACGACGCAGCCGAGCACGGAGAGCGACAGCGGCGTCTTGATGTGCTCCAGCCGTTTCTCCAGCGCCTCGACCGTGCGGATGACGTCAAATCCCTGGCGCGAACAGGACGGGCAGGACACGACCCGCACGCCGCGCGTCCTGAGGCCGAGCGACTTCAGGATTTCGAAGCCGACCTTCACCTCCTGTTCCGGTTCGGCCGACAGGCTGACCCGGATGGTGTCGCCGATGCCTGCCCACAGCAGCGAGCCGATGCCGATGGCGCTCTTCACCGTGCCGCCGACGAAGCCACCCGCCTCGGTGATGCCCAGATGCAGCGGACAATCCACCGCGTCGGCCAGCCCCTGATACGCCGCCACGGCGAGAAACACGTCGCTGGCCTTCACCGCGACCTTGTATTCGTGGAAATCGTGATCCTGCAGCAGCTTTATGTGATCGAGCGCGCTTTCGATCAGCGCCTCGGGACATGGTTCGCCGTATTTCTCCAGCAGATGCTTCTCGAGCGAGCCGGCGTTGACCCCGATGCGGATGGCACAGCCATTGGCCTTGGCCGCGCGCACCACCTCCGCCACACGCGCGGACGAACCGATGTTGCCCGGATTGATCCGCAGACACGCCGCGCCCGCATCCGCCGCCTCCAGCGCGCGCTGGTAGTGGAAATGGATGTCGGCGACGATCGGGACGCGCGCCGCGCGGGTGATCAGGCGGAAGGCGCGCGTCGCCTCGGGCGTGGGGCACGAGACGCGGATAATGTCGGCGCCCGCATCCTCGCACCGCCGGATCTGGTCCAGCGTCGCGGCGGCGTCCTCCGTCGGCGTGTTGGTCATGGTCTGCACGGTGATCGGCGCATCGCCGCCGACCGGAACGTTGCCGACCATGATCTGCCGGCAGGGGCGCCGTTCGATCGTGCGCCAGGGACGGATGCTGCTCATCGCTTCGTCTCTCGTGAAGAACACATGGACCGGATGTGACACGGTCCAAGGACACGCCGCCCGGTCATTCGCCCATGAACCCGGCACGGCGCGTGCCGCACCGGGAGAAGCGAGATTGCGGCGCCAGACATGCCCCGCTAGCTAGCATGGCGCATCCCGATAGGAAATGCGCGCGTGCGGCAGAGCGGAGGCGGACACGATGAACGGGGCCATGACGCGCGCTGAAATGACCGCTTCCGACGGGCCGCTGCTGTTCGGCCGGGTTCTGGACGGCGCGGGGGGAGGTGCGCCGATCACCTGGGACGAGGCGCGCGACTGGCGACCGGAACGGCCGGGTGCGGTGCTGTGGCTCCATCTCGACCGGACACTGCCCGAAGTGCGGGCATGGCTGCTGCACACGCTGAGCCTGCCCGAGCCGACGGCCGAACTGCTGACCAGCGACGACACCCGCCCGCGCGCCTTCCGCGAGGGCGAGACGCTCGTCGCCACGCTGCGGACCATCAACTTCAATCCCGGCGCCGAACCCGAGGACATGGTGTCCATGCAGCTGTGGAGCGACGGGACGCGGGTGCTGACCTTCCGCCGCCACTGGCTTCAGGGTCCGCGACAGGTGCTGGCGCTGGTGGATGGCGGCGGGCCGGGGCCGACCGACGCGGGCGCGCTGATCACCAGCCTGGTGGAACACATGATCCACCACATGAACCATTCGGTGATCGACATGAACGAGCAGATCGACGCCCTGTTCGCCGTCGACGGCGCGGACGACCGCGCGGACGACCTGCTGGGCCGGATCTCGGCCATCCGCCGCGACTGTCTGGCGCTGAAGCGGCACATGGGGCCCGAGCACGTCGCGCTGGAGGCGATCGCCCGCGACGCGCCGGGCTGGTTCGAGCCGCACGACCGGCGCGAGATCGGCGAGAGCATCGCGCTGCTGCGGCGGTTCCTCGACGACATCGACGTCAGCAAGGAATCGGCGGTGGTGCTGATGGACGAGATCCGCGGCCGGTCGCTCGCCCGCTCGGAACGGACCAACCGGCTGCTGACGGTGGTCGCGACCGTGTTCCTGCCCCTCACCTTTCTCACCGGCCTGCTCGGCATGAACGTGGAGGGGATTCCGGCCGCCGAGCACCCTCTGGCGTTCTGGAGCGTTGTGGGCCTGTGCGGTGTCGTTCTGATCGTGCAGGTCATGCTGTTCCGCCGCTGGCGCTGGCTGTGAGCGGGCGGTGACGGCGGCCCGGCGCGGCTGGGCGGCGGCCCTGCACCACCACTGGTTCCACCGGCTCTCCCCCGCTGACTGGTTCGGCGGCTCGGATGCGGTGGATGACGGGCTGCGGGCGCGGTTCGGCCGCTGGCACGCGGCGTTGCGGACGCAGCCGGCCATCCGGTTTCTCGCCAGCCCGCGCGATGCGCTGGGAGCGGTGCTGCTGTTCGATCAGGTGCCGCGCAACATCTTTCGCGGGCAGGCCGAGGCCTGGGCGACCGATCCGCTCGCGCTGGCGATCACCCGCGCGGTGCTGGCGCGCGGCTGGGAGGCCGGGCTGCGGCAGGAGGAGCGGCAGTTCCTCTACATGCCGCTGATGCACAGCGAGGACATCCGCGACCAGCGCCTGTCCCTGCGCGCCTTTGCCAGCCTGCCGCGCCGCATGGGCTGGGACTATGCCCGGGCCCACCACCGGATGATCGCCCGCTTCGGCCGCTATCCCCACCGCAACGCCATCCTCGGCCGGGCAAGCACGCCGGCGGAAGAGGCGGCGGTGGCGGCCGGCTACGCCTGGTAGCGCACACCAGGCCGTTCGGGCGCGCGGAGCGGCCGCGCAGCGCCGTTTTCGGCGCCTGTTGATCGGATGCGGCGACGAAAGAACAGGGCGCAGGCGAATGGCCCGCGCCCTGTTCGTTTCAGCCGCCGGCTGCGCCCGTCAGGCCGGCTCAGGCGCCGGGAGGCAGCGGATCGTCCTCCGGCCGGCTGCTGCCCGCGGCCGGACCGCTGCTGGGCCGCACGGCGAGCGGGTCCGCGGCCGCCGACGAGGAAGAGGAGGCGGGCGACGCCGTGGTGCCGGTGGCCGCCGCGCCGCCGCGCCGCAAGCCGCCGAGGCCCGGCCCAGCGGAGGCCGAGGCCGGCTTTTCCGCCTGCTCGCGCACCTTGGTGTCCATCTGCTCGAGCTTGCGGCTCGCCCATTCCCGGCCGCCGATGCCAAAGGCGAGCGCTCCCGCCACCGCCGCGCCGATCACGAGCGCGCCGAAGAAGATGCGGATGATGTCCTCGCCGATGCCGGTGAACTGCAGCCCCATGAAGGTGAAGACGAAGATCGTCGCCCACTTCACGATCAGCGCCGCCAGCCCCGTCTCTTCCGCTCCGCCGATCATGCGCGCCAGCATGCGGGCAAGCAGGAAGCCGACGATGATGACCACCGCGCCGAAGATGACCTGACCGCCGAGTTCGAGCACCTGGCTGAGCAGGGCGCTCAGCTCCGGGAAGTTGAGCAGCCGGGTCGCGGCGATGGCGAAGAACAGGATGATGGCGATCTGCGCCACGCGCGCGACGATGGAGGACAGCGTCACGGAGCCGGGCAGCAGTTCGGTGGTGCCGAACGCCCGGTCGGCGCCGAGGCCGGCCATGATGCTCTTGATGAGATCGACCACGAACCGGCTGATGACATAGCCCAGCCCCAGCAGGATCGCCGCACCGATGATCAGCGGGATGGCGTTGAGGATGAGGTTGAGCATGGCGCTGGCCGGGCCCGACACCGCCTGGATGTTGAGGACGTCGAGCGCCATGATCGAGAAGAAGATCACGATCAGGGCGTAAAGGACCGTGCCGATGGTCTGGCTGAGCTGCGCCCCGCCGCCGGCAGAGGGATCGTCCGCCGCGCGGGCGTCGGCGCCGGCATTGTCCATGTCGGACCGCACGGCCGCGGCCGGCTCCCCGGCCGTGCGGTAGGCGCCCGCCCGTCCGATCAGGCGGTCGATGTTGAACGTCTGCAGCCCCGTCGTGGCGATGTCCCGCACGATCCGGGCAATCACGAGGCCGATGAAGAACAGCACGGCCGCACCCACCAGATTGGGAATGAAGGCGGCGATGTTGTTGAGCAGGTTCTGCGCCGGCGCCAGCACCTGGCCGAGCTGAAGGATCTGGAGCACGGTGACGAGGCCGAACAGCCAGATCACCAGCGACACGAGCCGGCCGAGCGACGAGCCGATCGTCTCTCCCGAGGTGGTGTTGTGCCGCCGGAAGAACCCGACATTGTCGACCAGCCTGGCGAACGCCCAGCGGGCGCCCCGCGCCAGCAGCCAGGTGATGACCAGCGTCGCAAGCACCAGCAGCCCGCGTTCCAGCCACAGGCTGGCAAGCGATTCGTTGAAGCGCAACTGTCCCATCGGTCGAAAATCCCCCTGAAGAACCTTGCTCTCTTACCAACGCGCCGACTTTTGGTTCCCTGCGGCCTCGGGGGTGCCGGCGGGTGCAGGATGGCCAAGTGCCGGTCCTGGCGGTAACGGCACTCGCCATGGTCACGACCCGGTTCGCCCCCTCGCCCACCGGCCGCCTGCATGTCGGCAATCTGCGCACGGCGCTGCACAACTGGCTGCTCGCCCGCCGCGCGGGCGGACGGTTCCTGCTGCGCATCGACGACACCGACGCCGAGCGCAGCCGGGAGGCGTATGTGGACGCGATCCGCCGCGATCTCGACTGGCTCGGCCTTCGCCCCGACGGCGAGGTGCGCCAGTCCGCCCGCCTCGACCTCTACAAAGCGGCCTTCGCCCGGCTGGTGGCCGAGGGGCGCGTCTACCCGGCGTACGAGACGGCACAGGAGCTGGAGCTGAAGCGCAAGGTGCGCCTCGGGCGCGGCCTGCCGCCGATCTACGACCGGGCGGCGCTGCGCCTGAGTGCACAGGAGCGCCGGGCGCTGGAGGAAGGCGGCCGGCGGCCGCACTGGCGGTTCCGCCTTGATCACGACCAGCCGATCGTCTGGCACGACGCCATCCGCGGCGAACAGCGCTTCGATCCGGCGCAGCTGTCCGACCCGGTGGTCCGGCGCGCCGACGGCAGCTGGCTCTACATGCTGCCCAGCGTCGTGGACGACATCGACATGAACATCACGGACGTGCTGAGGGGCGAGGACCATGTGTCGAACACGGCCGTGCAGGTGCAGATCTTCGCCGCACTCGGCCGGACGCCGCCGCGTTTCGCGCACGAGGCGCTGCTCGTGGGAGACGAGGGCAAGCTGTCCAAGCGCCTCGGCTCCATCGACTGCGACACGTTGCGGGCGCGGGGCATCGAACCCGACGCGCTCGCGGCGCTGCTGGCGAGGCTCGGCACCAGCCGTCCGGTCGAGCCGGTGGGCGAGCGCGGCGTGCTCGTGGAGGAGTTCGACCTGTCGCTCTTCAGCCGCGCGCCGGCGCGCTTCTCGCTCGACGAACTCGACCGGCTGAACCGCGGCATCGTCCACCAGCTGCCCTTCGAGCGGGTCGCCGGCCGTTTGCCCGACGGGATCGGAGAGGCGGCGTGGCTGGCGCTGCGCCCGAACCTTGGCCGGGTCGCCGACGCCGGCGACTGGCTCGCGGTGCTGTCCGGCCCGCTTGCCCCTCCCGCGCTTGAGCCGGAGGATCAGGCGCTTGCCGCGCTGGCGGCCGAGCGGCTGACCTGGTCGGCGACACCCTGGCAGGACCTCACCGCTGCTCTCAAAACGGAGACAGGGCGCAGCGGACGGGCGCTGTTCCTGCCGCTGCGTCTGGCGCTGACCGGCCGGGCGCAGGGGCCCGACATGGCCGCCCTCCTGCCGCTCATTGGAGAGCGGGAAGCGCGGGCCCGCCTGCGCGCGGCCGCCGGCCTGCCGGACGGCGCGGAACAGCTCCATTCCGGAGGAGATCGCGGCGCCTGAACGAACGCTTCGTTAACCAATCTGAACGCATGGTCGTGCGGCACACCCGAGGCCCGAGAGCCGGAAGGACATGATGCCGGGAGCGTTGATCAGGACGAGGGCAAAGCGCTGGCGGCGGCTGTGGACGCTGCGGCAGCGGCTGCGCGTCCGCCGCGAACGTTCCATGCCGCAGCAGCAGGTCGTCGCCCGCGTCCGGCTGCGCCACGTGCTGACCGCGTGCGCCACCGGACTGCTGCTGGGGACGGCCACGCTGCTCGAGCCGATCGACCAGATCACCTGGGTCACGCAGACCCACCTCGTGCGCAAGGCCCCGTCCGGGACCATCGTGTTCGTCGCGCTCGACCCGGATGTCGCCTCCCCCAACTCTCCCGACGCCCGGCGCAGGCTGGCCCAGGCGCTTGACCAGCTACGCGCCGCCGGGCCGCGTCTCGTCGCTCTCGACGTGGTGTTCGAGGCGCCCACCACCCCCGACGCCGACGCCGCGCTGCGCCGCGCCATCGCCCGCTACGGCGACCGCATCGTGCTGGTGCAACGGCGGGTGGATCATGTGAATGGTCAGCGCGTATACCGTTCGACTCATCCGGACATCCGCGGAACCGCGCCTCAGGCGCTGAACTTCCGGTACGTCAACTACCTGAATCTCACGTGGGACTCCTACCGCCGACTGGATCAGCGCGCGGAACTGCCGACGCTTCCGGTCGCCCTCGCAGGCGAACCGACCAGTGGTCCAGAGCGTTTCGCGATCGACTACCGGTACGACACCGACGAGATCGCCTACCTACGCAAGAGTGAATTGCTGGAACAGATTCAGCCGGCGACTGTGAAAGGCAAGGTCGTCGTCCTCGGGATCGACAACGGTCCTGTCCGTGAGCTTGCCAACATTCCGGGACGCATCAATGTCCCGGCGAGTTATGTAACCATCCTTGCGGCGGAAACGCTGCGTGGCGGCGTGCCCTGGGTGACACCGCAATGGCTGCCCTTGACGCTGTTCCTTGCTGCCCTTGCAGCAGCCTCATTGCTGCGAAGGGCGTTGTGGCGGTGGGCCGGCTACGGTGTGGCAGTCCTCGCAGGCGGTCTGGCTGTCTACGTCGCCACGGTGTTCAACATCATGGTCACGTCCGGCCCTGTCGTCATGGCCGCGCTGATCTATGCGGGCCTGCGGATCTGGTGGCGGGCGCGCAACCGGGGGGTCATGTTCGACGACCGCACGGGCCTGCCGACGACCCGCGCGCTCGAGCGCGAATTCTCGCCGCAGGAGACGCAGACCGCCAGCTTCATCGTCGCCCGGGTCCACAATTTCGACGACGTGCTGAGCACGCTGCCCGAGTCGCGTCACGCCGAATACATCAAGCTGCTGTCCGACCGGCTGCGCATCGCCGACGAGAACCGGCAGCTCTACTCGGGCGGCAACGGCTTCTTCGCCTGGACCATGCCGGTCATGGGGCGCGAGCGGCTGAGCGACCACCTGCTCGGCACCCGGCTGCTCTGCTACGAACCGGTGCAGCTCGGTGACACCGCCATCGACATCAACGTCACCTTCGGTGTCGATGCCAGCGCCGACAATTCGCCGGGTCGCAAGCTCGCCTCCGCCCGCAACGCGGCGCAGCGCTCGAACGAGGCCGACCGCCCGATCGTGTTCGTCGAACATTCCGCCGACGAGGAGCACCTGTGGAACCTGTCGATCCAGCACAAGATCGACGCGGCCATCGCCGGGGGGCACATCTACCCGGTGTTCCAGCCGCAGTTCTGCACGGCCACCGGCGCCGTCGTGGGGGTCGAGGCGCTCGTCCGCTGGAACGATCCGGCCCGCGGCATCGTGCCGACCGACTGGTTCATCGACCAGTGCGAGAAGGCCGGGCGGATCGATCGGCTGACCCGGCTGATGCTGCACGAATCGATGCGGCTGGTGCAGCAGCTCGACGGCGAGCAGTCGCTGCGCCTCTCGGTCAACATCTCCGCCCTTTCGGTGCAGGACATGCGGCTGTGCGACATGGTGCGCGGGCTGCTCGAGCTCACCGGCTTCCATCCGGCGCGGCTGACGCTGGAGCTGACCGAGACATGGCACATTGCCCGGCCGGAACGCGCCGCGGCGGTGATGGAGGCCATCGCCGCGATGGGCGTGCGCTGGGCGCTCGATGATTTCGGCGTCAAGACCGCGACCTATGACGCGCTGATGCTCTACCCCATCGACGAGCTGAAGATCGACCGCAGCCTGACGGGCAAGGTGCTGGACCTGCGCAAGGGGCGCCGGATCGTGCGGCACATCTGTCGCCTGGGCGCCGACCTCGAGATCGACGTGGTTGCGGAAGGTGTCGAATCGGAGGCCGAGTTCGAAACTCTGCGCGCGTTCGGCTGTCCGCTGGTGCAGGGGTTCGTGCTTGCGCCGCCGGTGCCGTTCGACACGCTGCGTGCCATGGTGTCCTCCGGCGGGACACGGGACGAACGCCGGATGTGAGGCGGTCTTTACTTCCTGTTAAGGTTAATTTAGCCTTAAGCTCTCAACTAAGCAGGGGAGCTTTGTGATGAAAAAGTATCTCGGTCAGGTTCTCGGCGGTTTCTGGGACTGGTTCTGGGGCGGCCGCGCCATGGGCTTCGCGTTCTGAGACCAGACGCCATCGAACACGGAAGGCCCTCGCGAAAGCGGGGGCCTTTTTGCGTCACCGTCTGGCGCGGTCACCCCCGCCAACGGGCGATGAAGAAGCCGTCCAGCCCGCCCTCTTCCGCCAGCATGCCCGGGTGCGTGCGCACCCGGCCGAGCGCATCGGGCCGCAGACCTGCCGGCAGTTCGTCGGCAGCAACCGGAAGGGAAACGGCGTCCACCCGCGCGGCCTGCTCCTCGCCCTCCTCCCGCTCGAGCGAACACACCGCGTAGACCAGCACCCCGCCGGGTCGCAGATGCGCGCGCGCCCGGCGCAGCATCGCCTCCTGCATTCCGGCCATGCGCGCGATCGCGGCGGCGTCGATGCGGTGCAGCACGTCCGGGTTGCGGCGGCAGGTGCCGGTGGCGGTGCACGGCGCGTCGAGCAGCACGGCGTCGAACGGTTCCGCCGCATGCCATGCGAGCGCGTCTGCGCAGATCAGGTCCGCCCGCAAGCCCGTGCGGGCAAGATTGTCGCGCAGGCGCCCGAGCCGCCGGGCCGAAGCGTCGAGCGCGGTGACCTCCCAGCCGCGACTCGCCAGCTGAAGCGTCTTGCCACCGGGCGCCGCGGCAAGATCGAGCACCCGCCGCCCCGCGCCCTCGCCCAGCAGCCGCGCCGGCAGTGACGCCGCCAGATCCTGCACCCACCAGGCACCTTCGCCGAAGCCGGGCAGGTCCGGCACCGCCCGGCCGCGCTCCAGCCGCACATGCCCCGGCGCCAGCGAACGCCGGCCGAGCCGCGCGGCCCACAGGGCGGTGGCGCCCGCATCCTTCAGTGTGAGATCGAGCGGCGGCGGCTCGCGCAGCGCCGGCGCCACGGCCTCGGCCATCGCGCCCCAGCGGGCGCGCACCGCCTGCGGCAGGGTTGGCGCCGGTGGTAGCTGCACACCCCGGCGGACGAGGGCGGCGAACACGCCATGCGCAAGCCGGCGCGGACCTCCGGTCAGGAGCGGCAGACCGGTCGCCACCACCGCATGCGCCGGCATGCCGAGGCGCAGCGACTGGGCAAGCATCAGACGCAGCACCGTGCGGGCCTTCGCATCCGGGGGCAGCGGACGGGCGGTGGCGCCGTCGATGAGGTGATCGAGGTCGACCAGCCACCGGAGCGCCTCGCCGGCGATCGCCCGCGCCAGAGCCTTGTCAGCCGGATGCGCAAGGCCGCTCAGGGCCGCAGCACCGGCCTGATCCAAAGTCTCGCCCCGCCGCAGCACGGCATCGAGCAGCTTCAGGGCCGCCAGCCGGGCCGCCGTTCCGGGAACCGTGTCCATCGGCCGCTCTTAGGATGCGCGGGCCGGATTGAAACCCCGTCCGTCGCGGCGCATCTGGGGCGCATGACCCAGCGCAGCACCCGTCGACCGGCCGGCTTCCGCAAGCCGGCCTACTGGACCAACGACCCCGCACCGGCTCCGCGGGCGATCGATCCCGCGGCCAGCGAACCGCGGGCGGTCAGTCCCACGCGCTATGGTGACTGGACCGAGAACGGCATCGCCATCGATTTTAGTTGAGCGCCCTGAGAGCAATCCGCAGGCCGTCACGCGGCTGCGGGATGGGCCAGGCCTGCCAGCGCGGCTCGTATCCGTCCGCGACCTCGATGCGGTAGCGGGTCAGGAGGTGGGCCATGAGGATCTTGATCTGCATGTAGGCGAAATGCAGCCCGAGGCACATGTGCGCGCCGCCCCCGAACGGCACCCAGGCGTATTTGTGCCGGGCGCGGACCTGTTCGGGAAGAAAACGCTCGGGGTCGAAGCGGTCGGGCTCGGGCCAGTGTTCCTCCAGGTGATGGACCATGGCCGGGCTGACGCTGACCGGCGCGCCCGCCGGGATGTGGTAGCCGCCGAACTCGAACGCGCGCAGCGCCCGCCGCGGCAGCGAAGGCACCGGCGGGATCATCCGCAGCGCTTCCTTGAAGGCCATTTCCGTCAGCTGCGGCCTGGCGAGATCGTCGAAGGACAAGGGCGCGCCCGGCGTCCCGGTGAGCGCCAGCAGCTCGTCCCGAACACGGTCCTGCCAGACCGGATGCCGCGCGAGCAGGTATACGAGCGCCGTGGCGCTGGAGGTGATGGTGTCGTGCGCCGCCATCATCAGGAAGTTCATGTGGTCGACGACCTCGTCGATCGGCAACAGCGTGCCGCTCTCGTCCGTGGCGGTCGCGAACTGGCTGAACATGTCCTGCCCGCCGCCACTTTCCCGGCGGCGCAGGGTTTCGCGGGTGAAGTAGTCGACCAGGAACGCCCGGCCGTCCACGCCCTTCTTCATCCGGCTGAAGGGCAAGGGCTTGCGGACAGGCGCGACCGACGCCTGCACCATGTCGACGAAGGCCTGGTTGATGCGCTCCGCCTCCGGGCCGAAGGGAAGACCGATGAAGCTGTCGGCCGCAAGGTCCAGCGTCAGCTGCTTGATGGCGGGATAGAACCGCATCGGCCCGCTCCCCCAGCTTTCGACGCGCCGGGCGATCTCGCGGTTGAGCGTGCCGGCGTAGTGGCGCATCGGCTCGGGCTTGAAGGCGATCGACAGCGCCCGGCGGTCGGCGCGGTGCTTCTCGAAGTCGAGCAGCATCAGACCACGCGGGAACAGCCGGTGAAGCACAGGGCTCCAGCCCTGCTCGCTGGAAAAGATCCCCTGCCGGTCGAACAGCACCAGTTCGTTCGCCTCGGCGCCGATGAGGTTCACGTTGCGGATGCCGAAGCTGTTGGTGCGGAAGACCGGACCGTAGCGGGCATACATGCGCCGGCCGTAGGCGGGCGGATCGGCGAGAACCTTGAGGGTGGTGCCGACGAGCGGCCAGCCATCATCGCCCGGAATGTGGTCGAGCGCGGACTTGGGCAAGCGCTGCGACCAGTGCGCGGGCGTGAACGGCTCTGCGCCTGACAGCGGCGCGGCGACGGTAGCCATGGCTCGACCCTCCTTGTTGACGTGAGTGTAAATAGATCGCGGCGTCAAATCCACCCTGACAGTTCGCGCCGGACCATGGCCTCCAGCATCGCCATCCCGTCCCCGGACGCGTTGAGGCAGGACAGCACGGCATAGTCGCTGCCACCCGCCGCCTCGAACTGTTCGCGGCCGGCAATCGCCAGCTCTTCCAGCGTCTCGACGCAGTCGGCGGCAAAGCCGGGCGCGGCAACCGCGATCCGCCGCGTGCCTGCCCTCGCCTCCGCCTCGAGCGTGGCGTCGGTGGCGGGTTCCAGCCATTTGGCCGGGCCGAAGCGCGACTGGAACGTCGTCTCGATCCTCAGCCCCGCCCAGCGCGGATCGGCGTGCAGGCGCGCCGCGAGCAGCCGCGCCGTCTTGCGGCAGTGGCAATGGTACGGATCACCCTTGTGCAGCGTGCGCTCCGGCATGCCGTGGAAGGAAAGCAGCAGCACCTCGGGCGCGAACGGCAAGGCCGCAAGCTGCCGGCCGAGATCGCGGTGAAGCGCGTCGAGGTAGAGCGGATCGTCGTGATAGGGCGGCAGGGTGCGCAGCGTCGGCTGCCAGCGCATCGTCCGCAGCGCCTCTGCCGCCTTGTCGACGGCGGTCGCCGTCGTGGCGGCGCAGTATTGCGGATAGAGGGGCGCAAAGAGGATGCGCTCGCACCCTTGCGCCATCAGCGTGGCGAGGCGGCTGGCGATGGACGGATTGCCGTACCGCATGGCGTAGTCCACCCGCACGCCGTCGCCCGCCAGCCGCTCGGCCAGACCGGCCGCCTGCGCCCGCGTGATCGCCGCCAGCGGCGAGCCGTCCGCCGTCCACACCTTGCCATAGGCATGGGCGGACTTGCGCGGGCGCACGTTCAGGATCACGCCGCGCAGGATGGGTTGCCAGACAAGCCTCGGCACTTCGATCACCCGCGGGTCCGAAAGGAACTCGCGCAGGTAGCGGCGCACGGCCGGCGGATCGGCGGCGTCGGGCGTGCCGAGGTTGACGAGCAGCACGCCCACGCCTCCCGAACGGACCGGCGGGTGGTCCGGGGGCAGCGCTTGGGTTGTCCAGGTCATGCGTTCTCCAGCAGCGGCAGGGCACGGATCCGCCGCCCCGTGGCGGCGAACAGGGCGTTGGCAATCGCGGGCGGCGCCACGACCGTCCCCAGTTCGCCGGGATCGAAGGGCGGTGCCGCTTCGTCGCCGACGAACCGCACCTCGATCTGAGGTGTCCGCGCCAGCGGCGCAATGGCCAGATCGCCAAGCCGGTCGCTGACCGGGAGGCCGCCGGCGAAAGCGGCCTGTCCGCCAAGCGCCATGGTGAGGCCGAACAGCAACCCTCCCTCGATCTGCTGGCGGGCGATGTCCGCGTTGACGATCCGCCCGAGGTCCACGGCGGCGAACAGGCGGCGCACCGCGATCTGCCCGCCGGCAGCGTCCACGGCCGCAATGCAGGCGATCCGCCCGCCGCCACCGTCCTCGTCATTCTCGGCGGCCGCCCGCAGCCGCGCGCAGGCCAGTCCCTGTCCCCCCGACCGGCCGGCGCCGTCCCACTGCGCCATCTCGGCCACGGCCAGCAGGCAGGCGGCGAGGCGCGGGTCATGCCCGAGCATGGCGATGCGCCAGGACAGCGGCTCGCGCCCGGCCCTCGCCGCAAGTTCGTCGATCATGCTTTCGGTGCAGAATGCCGCCACCGCCGCGCCGTTGCCGCGCACCGGCCCCGCCGGCAGCGGCAGGTCGACCGGCACGTGCTCCACCGCGACATTGGGGATGGCATAGGGCGGCACGGCGTCGCGCAGCGCCAGCGGATCGGCAACTCCGGCGCTCGCGCGCAGGGCCGCCGTGGCGGTCATGTTGTCGAACAGCCGGTGCCCCATCTGCCGCATCCAGGCCGGCGCGGCAAAGCGCGCCGACCACTGGCCGATGCGCGGCTCTCCTCCGGGCTGGAAGGCGGCGCCAACCCGGACGTGGACAAAGGGACCGTGAGGCAGGGCCAGCAGCTCCTGCCGCCGGGGCCAGGTGAGCTGCACCGGGCGGCCGACCGCCTCGGCAATCACGGCGGCCTCGATGGCGTGGGTGTGATCGAGCCGCGCATCGAAGCTGCCGCCCCCCGCGACAGGATACAGCACCGCGTCCTCCGGGCGCAGCCGCACTGCCCGCGCGGCCGCCGCCAGCGCCTGTGCGGGCGCCTGCGCCGCCAGCCACAGCTCCAGCCGGTTGCCGCTGATCCGCGCCGTGGCGCTGGCTGTCTCGAGCGCGGCGTGAACGGCGGGCGCGATGCGGTAGGTGGCGGTCAGCAACCCGGCCGCGGACGGATCGACACTGCCGGAGGCGGCGATCACCTCGCCGTCCTGCTCCAGCGCGGCGTCGAGCATGCGGGTCATGGCCGCGCTGCTCACCGGCGCACCGCCGCCAAAGCGCGGGCGCATGGCATCGAGCGCCCGTTCCGCCATCCACCAGCTTTCGGCGACGGCCGCGAGCCAGCGCTTCGAGCGCACCACCCGGACCAGACCCGCGATGCCGCGCGCCGCCGCGGCGTCGAAGCCGGCCAGAAAGGGCGCTCCGGCCGGACCGTGGCGGATGGAGGCATGAACAAGGTTCGGCAGGCGCACGTCGCCGGCGAACAGCGTCGATCCGCTCGCCTTGGAAGGAAGGTCGAGCCGCGGAAACGGGTTCGGCCCTGCGCGCGCCTGCGCCCGCGGATCAGGCTGCGCGGGCGGTGCAGGCCCCGCGTCATCAGGCGCGTCGAGCCGCGCCGCGGCGGGCGCCAGCGCACCGAATGTCGCCCGCCGCTCGCCGCAGGTGATCAGCCCGTCGGCGACCAGGCACTCTGCCGGCGCGACGTTCCACTGGCGGCTGGCCGCCTCGACCAGCAGGGCGCGCGCGGCCGCCCCGGCGCGGCGGCACGGCTCCTCGTAGGCGGCAAGCGCGGTGCCGGCGGCCGTGGCGGCGAAGGCCGCGCGGCGGGCAAAGGCGCGCGCGCCCACGCCCCCCGGCAGCCGGGCGAGCACCGGGGCCGAAGGCGCCCACAACGGCTCCCAGAGCTGCGCCAGCGGCACGTTGGCGAAGGCGGCATGCGGCGGCACCGGCTGCACCGCGATCAGCCGCCAGTCCGCCCCCAGCTCCTCCGCCACCACCTGCGGCAGGAGGGTGCTGATCCCCTGCCCCGTCTCAACCTGCGGCACCGCCACGGTCACCACGCCGTCGCGGCCGATGGTCAGCCACGCCCCGAACGGCAGATCGTTGCGGCCGGACGGCAGGCGCGGGCCGTCGGCATCGGGCCAGGCAAGCCACGCCACGAGGAGTCCGCCACCGGCGGCGGCGCCGGCGAGCAGACCCCGCCGGCTCAGACGCCAGTGCGGGGACAGCAACGTCCCCCTTCCGCCGGACCCGGACACCGCCGCACGCGTCAAGGGCGGGCGAGCCATTGCGCCACCTTGCGGGCGATGGCGTCGAAGGGTTCTGCATCCGGGCCGCCCGCCGCCGCCGGCGGGGTGCCCCGGTCGCTCGCCTCACGCAGGGCGATGGAGAGCGGGATCCGGCCGAGGAACGGGATGTCCATGCGCGCCGCGGCGCCTTCGATCCCGCCTTTCCCGAAGGGATCGCTCCAGCCGCCGCAGTGGGGACAGCTGTAGCCGGACATGTTCTCGACCAGGCCGATGATCGGAACGCCGGCGGCCTCCAGCATCTGCCCGGCCCGCGCCGCGTCGACGAGCGCCAGATCCTGCGGCGTCGACACGATCACCGCGCCCGCGGGCCGGAAGCGTTGCAGCATGGTGATCTGGATGTCGCCGGTTCCGGGCGGCAGGTCCGCCAGCAGCAGTTCGGTGTCGCCCCAGTCCGCCTCGACGAGCTGGGCCAGTGCCTTGCCCGCCATCGGCCCGCGCCATGCCAGCGCCCGGCCCGGCGGGACGAGGTGTCCGGCGGACAGCACGGGAACGCCGCCGGCGCCGCGGACGGGCAGGAGACGGTTGCCCACCGCCTCGGGCTTCGCCGCCGTGGTGCCAAGCAGCATCGGCTGCGACGGTCCGTGTATGTCGGCATCGACGATGCCGACGCGAAGCCCCGTCCGCGCCAGCGCCAGCGCCAGATTGGCGGTGAGGGTCGACTTGCCCACCCCGCCCTTGCCCGACCCGACCGCGACGATGCGCGGACGCACCGGCGAGCCGCTTGCCGCCGGCGGAGCCGGGGCGGGTTCGCTCGCGCCGATCGCCACATGCACGGCGGCTCCCGCCGCGTGATCCTGCGCCGCCGCGACCAGCTCTGCCTCCAGCCGGGTACGCGCGGCCGCGTCGAGGCCGTCGCCGCTCGCCACCAGCAGGATGCGCCCGTGCTGGCGCCTCACCGTCAGCACGCGCCCGGCCAGCGCGGCCGGAAGCCGGTCGAGAAGTGGATCGCGTGGCATGCGAACCGGTGCCTTTAGCAGCAAAAACGGAATGCCAACCCCTGTTTTTCTCGCGGACGCGCGCCTATAACCTTCGTCATGACATTCATGGACGGGATCGGCCGCGCGATCGGCTTGAGCATGGCCGGCCAGCGCAGCCCGTGGGGCAAGCCCAAGGGCGCGGACGGCGGCGGCGGCGAACCGCCACGCGCGGAAGGCGCCGGGCCGCCGCGCAATCCGTGGCTGCCGCCGGGTGGTGGCGGGACACAGCCGGGGCGCCGCCCCGCGAGCATCGAGGACCTGTTCAAGAACCGCGGACCCGAAGGACCGCGGCGGATCGGCGGCGGTGGCGGCGGGACGGGCGGACCCGGCTTCCGGCTGCCGCGGCGGGCGGACGGCAAGAGCTGGGTTCCGGTGCTCCTGATGAGTGCCGGCGCCCTGTGGATCATCCTTTCTTCCGTCCATCAGGTGCAGCCCAAGGAACAGGGCATCGTCACGACCTTCGGCCAGTACACCCGCACGCTGCAGCCGGGCATCAACGTCACCCTGCCCTGGCCGTTGCAGAACGTCTCGGTGGTCGATGTCAGCACCTTCCGCTCCGAACGCGTGCCGGGCACCGAGGCGGAGAAGCTGATCCTCACCGGGGACCAGAACCTCGTCGACCTGTCCTATCTGATCCGCTGGAACATCAAGGATCTGCGCCAGTTCCGCTTCCAGCTTGCCGAGCCGGAGGAGACGGTGCGGGAGGTGGCCGAAGCGGCGATGCGCGCCTCCGTCGCCGAGCACGAACTCGACTACGTGCTGTCCGGCGCCGGGCGTGCCGACATCGAGCAGCGGGTGCGGACCCGGATGCAGGAGCTGCTCGACGCCTATCGCTCGGGCGTGGCGGTGCAGGGCATCGAGATCGAAAAGACCGACCCGCCCGAGCGGGTGGTGGAAGCGTTCAAGGACGTCTCGGCCGCGCAGCAGGATGCCGAGACGGACATCAACCGCGCGCGCGCCTACGCCCAGCAGCTGCTCGCCCGCGCCGAAGGCGATGCCACCGCCTTCAACAAGATCTACGAGGAATACCGGCTGGCGCCCGAGGTGACGCGCCGGCGCCTCTATTACGAGACCATGGAGAGCGTGCTGGCACGCACCGACAAGACGGTTGTCGAGGCACCGGGAGTCCAGACCTACCTCCCCCTGCCCGAGGTGCAGCGGCGCGCCCGCGAGGCGCAGCAGCAGGCGCAGCAGGCGCCGCGCCCGGCGCAGCCGGCCGCCCCCGCGGGAGCCGGACGATGACGCGCACGCAGAACCGGATGAAGCTCATCGGGGTGGCGCTGGTCGCTGCGCTGATCGTGCTGTGGTCGTTCTTCTTCGTCGTGCCGGAGACGAAGCAGGCCGTGATCGTGAGAGGCGGGGAGGCGATCGGCACGGTGAACCGCTTCACGCCCGACCGGCAGCCGGGCAACACCGGCGCGGGCATCTGGTACCGCATCCCGTTCCTCGACCGGGTGCAGATGGTCGACCGCCGGGTGCTCGATCTCGACATGGAGCGTCAGCAGGTGCTGTCCAACGACCAGCAGCGCCTGCAGGTCGACGCCTATGCCCGCTTCCGCATCATCGACCCGGTGCTGATGGTGGAAACGGCGGGCACGGCGGAGAACGTCGAGCAGCAGCTTCAGCCGATCCTGACCTCGGTGCTGCGGCAGGAACTCGGCCGCCGTCCCTTCGCGGCGCTGCTGACGGCCGAACGCGGCAACGCCATGGCGAACATCCGCACCGCTCTCGACCGGCAGGCGCGGCAGTACGGCGCGCAGGTGATCGATGTCCGCATCAAGCGCGCCGACCTGCCCGAGGGCACGCCGCTCGACGCGGCCTTCACCCGCATGGAGACCGACCGGGTGCAGGAGGCGGAAACGATCCGGGCGCAGGGCCGCAAGAACGCGCAGATCATCCGGGCCGAGGCGGAGGCGACCGCCGCGCGGACCTACGCCGCCGCCTATGGCCAGGATCCGCAGTTCTACGACTTCTACCGGGCCATGGAGAGCTACCGCCGGTCGTTCGAAAGCGGGCAGGGTGACAGCTCGGTCGTGCTGTCCACCGACAACGAGTACCTGCGCCAGTTCCGCGGCCGCTGAACCGCCGCCATGGCTCGGGAAACCGGCGGCGGTGCCAGCGGTTGTTCAATGGCCGTTCAGTGCTCTTGTGGCGAAATTCCGGGCTGAGCGGCGCGGCCGTCCGGCCGCCCGACTTCCCCGCAGCAGGAAGGATTCCCGACACGTGCGTTATGCTTACGGAATAACCGCAACTCTCCTCGCCGGCGGTGCGGCACTGTCGCTGGCGACCGGGCACCCGGCCGGCGCGCAGGTGGCCCAGAACGACGACACCCAGATGACGCGCGTGGCGCCGCGCGCAGGGGCTCCGGCCAGCTTCGCCGACCTGACGGCTCAGCTCCAGCCGGCGGTGGTCAACATCTCCACGCGGCAGCGGGTCGAGGTCGGCACGGGCAATCCCTTTGCCGGCACGCCGTTCGAACAGTTCTTCGGCCAGCGCGGCCAGCCGGCGCAGCCCCAGACGCGGCAGGCCCAGTCGCTCGGCTCGGGGTTCCTCATTTCCGCGGACGGCTATGTCGTCACCAACAACCACGTCATCAATCCTCCGGGACAGCGCGCCACGCTCGAGGAGGTGACGGTGACGCTGGCCGACGGAACGGAATACCGCGCGCAGGTGGTGGGACAGGACGCGCAGTCCGATCTCGCCGTGCTCAAGATCAGCCGGCGCGAACCTTTTCCCTTCGTCCGCTTCGGCGATTCGGCCCAGGCGCGCGTCGGCGACTGGGTCATCGCCATCGGCAACCCCTTCGGTCTTGGCGGCACGGTGACGAGCGGCATCATCTCGGCGGTTTACCGGTCCAGCGGTTTCGGCGGCGCCTACGACCGCTTCATCCAGACCGATGCGGCCATCAACCGCGGCAATTCGGGCGGCCCGCTGTTCGACATGCAGGGCAATGTCATCGGCATCAACAACGCCATCTTCTCTCCCACCGGCGGCAATGTGGGTGTCGGCTTCGCCATCCCGGCCGAGATCGCCGCACCCATCGTGTCGCAGCTGCGCGCCGGGCAGACGATCACCCGCGGCTATCTGGGCGTGTCGATCCAGCCGGTCACCGGCGACCTCGCCGCCTCGCTCGGCCTGCCGCAAAACCGCGGCGAGTTCATCCAGTCTGTCGTGCCGGGCGAAGCCGCCGACCGCGCCGGACTGCGGCCCGGCGACGTGGTGCTGTCAGTCAACAACGAGGAAGTCACGCCCGAGCGGACCCTGTCCTTCACCGTCGCCAACATCCGGCCCGGCACGACGATCCCGGTCGAAATCATCCGCGACGGGCAGCGGCGGCGCCTCAACGTCACCGTCAGCCGGCGCCCGAGCGAGGAGGAACTGCGCCAGACGCAGGGCGAGTTCAACCCCGAGCAGGACCAGCTCGCTCCGCCTTCCGGGGGCAGCGACAATGTCAGCGCGGCGGTCGAGCAGAGCCTCGGCCTGCAGCTGCTCCCCCTCAACGAGCAGATCCGCCGGCAGCTGCGTCTCGGCGCAAACGTCAACGGCGTCGTCATCGCCAATGTCGATCCCAGCAGCGATGCGGCCGCCAAGGGCCTGCGCCGGGGCGACCTGATCATCGCCGCCAACAACCGGACGACGACCTCCATTGCCGATGTCGAGGGCGTGGTGCGGGACGCGCGGGCCGCGAACCGCACCGCCGTGCTGCTGCGCATCCAGCGCGGCACATCGCCAGCGGTGTCGATCGCCGTTCGCCTCCGCTGACCGCCCGCACGTGCGGCTGCCCGTTGGCGGCCGCACGGGCGTGCGCTAGCGCGGCGGCGCCGGCGGTCCTTCCGGGGCAGGCTGGCGTCCGGTCGCCTGCCGGAGAAACTCCTCGCTGGCCGCGGGAGGGATCGCCGGACGGGCGTCGTTCGGCGCCGGTCCGGGCGGCGGGCGGCGGGGGGTGCCCGGTGACGGCGCGGCCGGCTGGCCGGGCGCCGGCGGCAGCGCGATCTCGCCTTCGGGGCCAGCGTCGCGACCCGGATCCGCTCCGCCCGGCCGCGGTCCAGGGTCGAGAGGATTGCCCTCCTCGTCGACGAGGTAATACTCGTCCGGGTTGCCGAAGCCGTATTCCGCGTCCGGCTCCAGCTGCCATTCAGGCAGCTGGACCTGTGTCATGAACGGCTCCACCGGCCGGTCGGCGACCGCCACGCGCATGAATTGCGAGAACGCCCGCGCCGGCGCCGTCCCTCCCTGCAAGCCGGCCACGGGCCGGGCATCGTCACGGCCCATCCAGATGCCCGTGGTGATGCCGCTCGAGAAGCCGAGGAACCAGCCGTCGCGGTTGGAATTTGTCGTGCCGGTCTTGCCCGCGACGGGCCGGCCGATCTGAGCCGCCCGGCCGGTGCCGGTGTTCACCGTCGTCTGCAGCAGGTCGGTGATGCCCGCCGCCACGTAATCCGGCACGAGCTGCGTCACCCGGCGGCTCTCGCGCCGGTAGATCGTGTCGCCGCTGGCCGTGGTGACGCGCACCACGCCATAGGGCTGCACCGCCTGCCCGCCCGCAGAAATGGCGGCAAAGGCCTGAGTCATGTCGATGAGGCGGGTTTCCGAGGTGCCGAGCACCATGGCGGGCGTGGTGCTGATCGGCGTCGTGATGCCGAACCGCCGCGCCATCGCCGCCACCGTGTTGAAGCCGACCTCGTTGCCGAGCTGCGCCGCCACCGTGTTGGTGGAGAAGGCGAACGCCGAGCGCAGGCTCATCTCGCCGACATTGCGGCCGTTGGCGTTGCGCGGGGTCCACTCGCCGATGGTGACCGGCGCATCGACCACCCGGTCCTCTGGCGTGTAGCCGGCCTCCAGCGCGGCGAGATAGACGAACAGCTTCCAGGCCGATCCGGGCTGGCGCACCGCCTGGGTGGCGCGGTTGTAGTTGGTCGCGACGTAGTCGGTGCCGCCGACGAGGGCGAGCACGGCGCCGTCACGGTCGAGGGCCACGAGCGCGCCCTGCGCGCCGGCGGGCACATTGTCCCGCAGGGTGCGGGTCGCCACGTTCTGAAGATTGGCGTCGAGCGTCGTCCACACCTCGATCGGCTCGAAGGTTTCGGGCAGGAGCACGTCGAGCTGCGGCAGCACCCAGTCGCTGAAATAGCGGGCGGCGTTGGAGCTGGTGTCGCGCTTCAGCCGGATGGAGGAGACATCCACCGACGCTTCCGAGGGCGAGATGTAGCCCTGCTCGCGCATCAGCCGCAGCACGATCCGCGCCCGGTCGACGGCGGCCTCGACATCGGCGCTCGGCGCATAGCGCGACGGCGCCTTGACCAGCCCGGCGATGATGGCCGCCTCTCCGGTGCTGAGGTCGGTGGCGGGATGGCTGAAGAACCGGCGGCTGGCGGAATCGATGCCCCACGCCCCGCCCCCGAAATAGACCTTGTTGAGGTACAGCTCGAGGATCTCCTCCTTGGAGAATTTGGCCTCGAGCGCCATGGCGAGCACCGCCTCGCGCATCTTGCGGTCGATCGAGCGGTTGGAGTTCAGGAAGATGTTTCGGGCGAGCTGCTGCGTGATGGTGGAGGTCGCGCCGAGCCGCCGCTCTCCCGTCGCCCAGACATAAACCGCGCGTGCCAGACCGATCGGGTCGACGCCGAAATGGTAGTGGAACCGCCGGTCCTCGACCGCGATCATCGCATGCTTCATGACCTCGGGGATCTCGTCGCTGCTCAGCCATTCGCCGTAGGAGGGACCAAGCTCGACCACCGCCGTGCCATCGCGAGCGCGCACCACGATGGTCTGGCCAGGCTGGGCGTTGCGCAGCTCGCCGAAGGAGGGCAGCTCGCGCATGGCGAACACCACCGCCGCGCCGGTGAAGAGGGCCGCGATGCCGGCAAGCAGCGCCAGCCAGCCGAACACCCGTCGCAGCCGCCCGGTGCGGCGCGGTGCCGCCGCGCCTCGCGCCGACCGGGCCGGCGCCCCGCGCGAAGGCATGCGGCGCCGCGCCGCGCCCGTCGTTGACGTGCCGTTCCCGCGCGCCATGGTGCCTCAGCGATATCCTGCGGGCAGCGCGGCCGCGATGGCGGCGATGCGCAGGGCCGCAGCCGCGCCTGCGCATTCAGCGGGGGTCATTGCCATCATCCGGATCGAAATCGAGCGCCGCCGAATTGATGCAGTAACGCAGCCCGTCCGGCCCCGGCCCATCGGGGAAGACGTGCCCCAGATGCCCTTCGCAGCGGGCGCAGACGACCTCCGTGCGGACCATCCCGTGCGAGATGTCGCGATGCTCCTCCACGGCATCGGGTGCCGCCGGAGTGGTGAAACTCGGCCAGCCCGACCCGCTGTCGTACTTCGCCTCGGAGGCGAACAGGAGCGCCCCGCAGCCGGCGCAGCGGTACTGTCCCGGCTGCTTGTTCGCCTCGTAGGCGCCGGTGAACGCACGCTCGGTGCCAGCCTGACGCAGCACACGGTACTGTTCCGGGCTGAGGCGGCGGCGCCACTCCGCGTCGGTCAGGGTCAGCTTGTCGGCCATGGCAGAAACTCCGCTGGGGACGATGGGGTGGACGGGGCGCGGGTCAGGCGTCGACCTTGGCATAGTGGGCGGGCGGCAGAATGCCTTCCATCTTTTCCGCCAGCAGCGGGCGGAAGCTTGGTCTGCTCTTGAACACGGCATACCAGGCGCGCGCCGGGTCGTGCCCGCGCCAGTCGATCCCGTTGAGATAGTCGGCGACAGAAATCTGCGCCGCCGCGGTCAGATCGGCCAGGCTCATCGTCGGCCCGGCAAGCCAGGGACGATGATCGACGAGCCAGTCGATGTAGTCGAGATGGCCGTGCGCGAGCTTCATCGCGCCGCGCAGCACCCGGCTGTCGGGCGACTGGCGGTGCAACAGGCGCTTCGTCATGCGCTCGTGCAGCAGGGGCGCGGTGACATCGCGGTAGAAGTTTTCGCTGAACAGCGCCACCAGCCGGCGGATCTCCGCCCGGCCGGCGGCATTGGCGTTCAGCATCGGGCTGGTCTCGCCCGTCTCCTCCAGATATTCGCAGATCGCCCGGCTGTCCGCGAGGGTGATGCCGCGCTCGGGATCGTGCAGGACCGGCACCTGCCCCGCCGGGTTGAGCGCCCACAGTTCGTCGCGCCGCTCCCACGGATATTCGCGCTGGAGTTCGTAGGCCACTCCCTTCTCGCCCAGCATGATGCGGACCGTGCGGCTGAACGGGCAGAGCGGAAACTGGTAAAGACGCCACATGGAGCATGACGTTGTGCCGCAACCCGGCACCCGCGTCCACCGTCTCGAACGGTCGCCCGCCGCGGCGCCTGTCCTGCGCGGCTCTCAGCGCGCCGCGGGGCCGGGCAGAAGCATGCGGCATGGCGGCAGGACACGCTCCAGCTCTCCGGGCGTGTCGGCCAGGCGGCGTGCCTCCGCGCTCGCCATCCCGGCGATGGCCGCGCGGTCGGCTCCCGTCTCGTCCATGATCTGCGCCAGCACCTGCACAAAGAATTCGCGCTCGCGGGAGCGGTCCCGCACCTCCGCCCCGGGCTGCCCGGCATCCACCGCGAAGGCCGCGGCGCAGGTCAGGGCGCCTTGCTGCAGCGGGCTGAGCTGCGGCGCGGCCGCGGCGAGAAGGAAAAGCGCGTGGAGCATGAGAACGCCTCTAGCCGCGGACAGATGAACAGGGGCCAACCAACAACCTTTGGAGGAATAGGCCTTCCCCCGCTTGCCCGGCGCGCAAAGCCGCGTAAGGCGCTGCGGCATGACTGCTGACGCGCCGCGCATGAAGCCCTGGACCGCCGCCATCCACGCCTACACGCCCGGCGCCTCGAAGGCGGCTGACGGGCGGGCGCTGGTGAAGCTTTCGGCCAACGAGAACCCGCTCGGGTGCAGCGCGGCGGTGCTGGCGGCCGCCGCGGACAGCCGACAGGCGCCGGCCACCTACCCCGATCCCCAGTCCGAACTCCTGCGCGAGGCGCTGGGACGCTGCCACCGGCTCGACCCCGCGCGGATCGTGTGCGGCACGGGATCGGACGAGCTGCTCAACCTTGCCGCGCAGGCGTTCGCCGGGCCGGGCGACGAGGTGCTGTTCACCCGCTACGCCTTTGCCGTGTACGACATCGCGGCGCGGCGGTGCGGGGCCACGCCGGTCGAGGCGCCCGATCGCGGCTACGGCACCGACGTGGAGGCGCTGCTGGCCTGCGTCACGCCCCGCACGCGGGTTGTCTTTCTGGCCAATCCGAACAACCCGACCGGCACCTTCCTCCCCCGCGCAGAGCTTGCCCGCCTCCACACGGCCCTGCCGGCCGACGTGCTGCTGGTGGTGGATCAGGCCTACGCCGAGTATCTCGAACCCGAGGACGAGGACGGCGGCCTCGATCTCAGCCGCCGGGCGCCCAATGTGCTCGTCACCCGCACCTTTTCGAAGATCTACGGTCTTGCGGGAGAGCGGATCGGCTGGGCGACCGGAGCGGCCCCGCTCGTCGAGGCGCTGAACCGGATCCGCGGACCCTTCAACGTCACCGCCACCGGACAGCGACTCGCGCTGGCTGCACTCGGCGATCAGGAGTTCGTGGCCCGTTCGCGGGCGCACAACCTGCGGTGGCGCACCTGGCTGGCGGAGGCGATCGGCCGGCTGGGCAACAGCGGTCTCGCCGCCGTCCCGAGCCGGGCCAACTTCCTGCTCGTGACCTTTCCCGATACCGCGGCCGCCGCAGCGGCGCTCGGCGCCTTTGCCGCCGAAGGCTACGCCGTGCGCCACCTCCCCGGCCAGGGGCTGGGCCATGCCCTGCGGATCACGATCGGCACCGAACGCGATGTTCGCGCCTGCGCGGCCATTCTGCAGCGGCTGGCGACGACACTCTAAAGAGCGGCCGGGGCCAGCATGTTGATGGCGGCATGCACCCGCGCCTCGGCCTCCTCGCGCGGCAGCCCCGGCGGCACCGGCGCGCCGAAGCGGTAGGTGATCGGCACCGGCCGCTTGATCCAGCGGTGGTAGGCGCGGCCGCTGTCGACGGCGACAGGCACCACCGGCAGGCCGAGCGCCTTGTACAGGCCGGCGAACCCGGACTGCAGCGGCGGAGCCGTGCCGACCGGCACGCGCGTGCCTTCGGGCAGCAGCACCAGCGGACGCCCCGCCGCCACCATTGCCCGTGCCTCGCGCAGCATGGTCATCAACGTGCGTGCCCCGCCATCCCGCGCGACCGGGATCAGCCCGTAGGCGCGGGCAGCGCGCCCCCACAGCGGGATTCCGAACAACTCCTGCTTGGCGAACACCGACGGCGTGTCGAACAGCGCCGGCGCGTCGATCGCCTCGAAGAAGCTTTCGTGCTTGACCGCAAACAGGGCCGGCCCCGGTGGCGGCGCCCCCTCCACCCGGATCGGGGAGCCGATCAGCACCCGCACGCACCAGCGGTGGAACAGGCTCCATCCGCGCACGACCCGGCGGAACGCGTCGTCCGAGCGCAGCCGCGCCAGCAACGCCGCGCTCGTGTAGCCGGCCGAGCCGAGATAGAACACCGCGTAGAACAGCAGGCTGCGCGCGGCCGCGACAGTCACCATGGCAGCAGTCGCCACACGAGGCTCGCCACCAGCTTGTTGTATTCCGCGAACATCGTGCCGAGCGACGGACGCGTCCGGACCGCGTCGCGCAGGATTGTCACGCCGGGCGGCATGACGTCCGCGACCTCGCCGGCGGCGCGCCGCATGTGATAGTCGGCGGTGATCAGCCGGACGGAGCGGTGGCCGCTTTCCTCCACCCACTGCGCCGCCTCGCGGGCGTTGCTGCGCGTGTCGACGGCGGCATAGCCCAGCGTGACGCAGCACCGGCGCAGCGGCGCCGCAATCCGGTACCGGTCCGCAAATTCCTGCTCGGTCACCTGACGGGCCACGCCCGACACGAACACCTCGCGCGCCGCCCCGGCGTTCACCACCGCGAGGCCGCGCTCGATCCGCCCCGGACCGCCCGTCAGCACGAGCGCGGCGTCGGTGCGTTCGGCGACCGGCGCGGGCTGCGGCGGAAAGGCGGCCTGCCAGATGAAGCCGCCCACATACAGGAGCAGCAGAGCGGCAAGAAAGCGGATCATCACAGGCGTCTCTGCAGGGCGGACAGCACGGTCAGCCAGGCCGTTAACAGAGCGACGCCAGCAGCCGCAAGCGGCACCAGCGCCAGCAGCGCCCAGGCACCGGCGCCGAACTGCACTCCGCCGCCAAGACCCGCCTCCACCGCCGAGAAGCGGCGGGCGATGAACCACAGCACCGCCGCCCCGCCGGCCGCTCCGGCAAGGCTTCCGCCGACCACGGCCGGAAACACCGAGCGCAGGAACACGCGGGCGATCTGGCTGTCGTCGGCGCCCAGCAGATGCACCACCTCGACCGTGTCGGCACTGGATGCCAGGGCGCTGCGGGCCGCCAGCCACACGGCGATCATCCCGAGCACCGCCAGCAGCGCGACGACGCCCAGCGCCAGACGCTGAAGCGAAGTCATGGCGCCGAGCGCCGGCGCCAGAAGAGCGGCGTGCGTGTCCAGCCGCGCAGCGGGCGCGACTTCGGCGAGGCGCGTCTCGAGGCGCCCGAGGACGCCCTCGTCGACCGGCCCGCGCGTGGTCACGTCGATCAGGCCGGGCACCGGCAGGCCCTGCGTCTCAAGCAGGTCGGCGCCAAGCCACGGCGCGACCAGCGCGTGCAGCTCGTCCGGCGGGATCACCCGGACCGACGCCACCTCGTCCTGAGCGGCGAGGATCTGCGCGGCCGCCCGCACCTGCCGATCGCGCACGGCCGCATCGGAGGCGACGATCTGCACCGTCGCCGTGCGGGCGAGCTGGCTGCGCGATGCCGCTCCTGCGCCGTTCAGCGCGAGCGCCGCACCCGTCGCGAGCATCACCAGCCCCACCATGATGGCAAGGATCCACGACATCGGCCCGCCAAGCCGCGTGGCGGGCAGCAGCGGCGCCTCCCGCGCGGCGCGTCGCGGGCCGGCGGTGTCGCGGCGTCGCCGTCCGGTCCATGGCCGCATGTCAGCCCCCCTCCCCGGCGCCGGAATGCGGATGCGCCGGACGCCGGACCTCCGCGCGCGGCGGGGCGATCCGGTCGGGACGCGGGGGATAGCGCAGGGCGCCGGTCGGATCGTGCAGGCGGCCCCGGTCGAGGCGCATGATGAGCGCGTCGGGGATCTGGCGAAGAAGCTGCACGTCGTGGGTGGCGACCACCACGGTCGTGCCAAGCCGGTTCAGCGCCTGGAACAGGCCGATGAGCCGCAGCGACATCTCCGGATCGACATTGCCGGTCGGCTCGTCGGCCACGAGCACGTCGGGACGCGAGATCACGGCGCGGGCGATGGCGACGCGCTGCTGCTCTCCGCCCGACAGGGTCGGCGGCCGCGCGCGGGCCCGGTGCCCCAGCCCGACCCAGTCCAGCATGTCGGCGACCGGCTGGGCGAGATCCCGCTCCCGCACGCCCGCGACCCGGAGCGGCAGGGCCACGTTGTCGAACGCGTCGAGCTGCTCGATCAGGCGGAAGTCCTGGAACACCACTCCGATCCGGCGGCGCAGCGCGGGCAAGGCGCGGCGCGGCAGGGTGACGAGATCCTCGCCGAACATCCGCACCGCACCGCGCGAGGGCCGCTGCGCGAGGTACAGGAGCCGCAGCAGCGACGTCTTGCCCGCGCCGCTGGCCCCGGTGAGGAAGTAGAACCGGCCCTCGAACAGCGAGAACGACAGGTCGCTGAGCACCTCGCGGTCGGTCCCGTAGCGCAGGCCGACATTGTCGAACCGCACGATCTCGCCGTCGGGAGGCGTCATTCGGCGGGGCGCCGCCCGATCGGTCGCAAACCCGTTGCCGGACCGCCTGTGCTGTGTCCCTCGCCCGTCATTCGCGGCGGCTATAGCCGGGCGCGGATGTGGAAAAAAGGGTGCGTCGATGGCGAGCCGGGCGCCGCAACCTTGCCAGCGCGGTTAACGCCTGCCTAAGAAGACGGCCCATGCTGATCGCCTGCCCGGAATGCGGGACCAGATATGTCGTGCCCGATCAGGCGCTCGGCGAGGAAGGGCGGACCGTTCGCTGCGCCAAGTGCCGGCACAGCTGGTTTCAGGACAACCCTGCACCATCTCCCGCGCCTCCTGCCACTTCCCCGCCCCCGCTCCCGCCCCGCGAGGCCGAGCCGCCGGAGAGCGCCCCCCGCGAAGGTGTGGCAGACGCCGCCGGGCGGGAGGGCGGCGCGCCCGCGCCCGAACTGCCCGAGCCGCCGTTCTACCGCCCGTCGGACCACAGGCGCGGGGGAGACACGCCGGAGGGGCGTGCGCGGGACGAGGTGGGTGAGGCCGACGACGACACCCGCGAGGCGGCACCGGAGCGGAGAAGGCGTTGGCGCGGGCCCGTGCTCGCGGGGGCGTTGCTGCTTGCCCTGGCAGCGGCGCTGGTGATGTCGCGCGCCATGTCCACGCCAGCCTGGCTGTGGCAGACCCAGCCGCAATTCGTCGCCGGCGATCCGGGTCTGACGATCCATTTCCCCGACGAACGCAACCAGACCCGCACGCTTCCCGACGGAGGCGAGTTCCTGGCCATCAGCGGAACGATCACCAACACGAGCCGCGAGAGCCGCAACGTGCCCCCTGTGTTGGTCATCCTGCGCGACGCGCGCGAACGGGTGGTCTACAGCCAGGTCATCCAGCCGCCGCGCACCCGTCTCGCGCCGGGGGAGAGCGACGAGATCAACGAGGCGATCGCCGACGTGCCGCGCTCGGCCGTCGTCGCCGAGTTCGGCTGGGCACCACGCTGAGCGCCTCGGACGCCGCGCATTCGCCCTTGCCACGCCGCGAGGCGGTTGTTAGGGGCGCACCCTTCCGGCAGGAGCGCCCGGTCCCGGCCGGTGCGATGAAGCGACGTGCGGTCGTGGCGGAATTGGTAGACGCGCAACGTTGAGGTCGTTGTGGGCGAAAGCCCGTGGAAGTTCGAGTCTTCTCGACCGCACCAGCCGCTTGTCGGCTTCTGTCTCCTTGGCTTCTGCTGCGTGCCTTGGCATGCATCCGGCGAGTGGTCGCCGGCCGGCCCGCGTCCCTGACTGGTTAATCCTGCCGTAGCATCTTGAGCGCTAGCACGCGTCGGCGCAGCATGGCGGCGGGATGCGGCCGCACGGGAAAAGCACATGGGCAGGGGGCGGGGATGAGCGGCGAGTGGACTGTGGGGATCATCGGCGGGTCGGGCTTCTACGACCTGCCTGATCTGGAGGACGCGCAGTGGATCGCGGTGGAGTCCCCCTGGGGCACGCCGTCGGATGCCGTCCTGTGCGGCCGGCTGGGCGCGCTCAACATCCGCTTTCTGCCGCGTCATGGCCGTGGACACCGCCTTCCCCCCGACCGCATCAACGCCCGCGCCAACATCGACGCGCTGAAGCGGGCCGGGTGCACCGACATCGTCGCCTTTGGCGCGGTAGGCGCGCTCGATCCCGGCATCGCGCCGGGGACGACGGTCATTGCCGACCAGTTCATCGACCACACGCACGGGCGCGACCGGAGCTTCTTCGGCGCGGGTCTGGTGGCCCATGTCAGCCTGGCCGAACCGGTGTGCCCACGCCTCGCGGACGCGCTGACGGCGGCGGCCGGGCGCGCCGGCGCGCGGGTGCAGGCGGGCGGCACCTGCATCGTCGTCGACGGCCCGCAGTTCCCGACTCGCGCGGAAGCGTCGCTGTGGCACCATTGGGGCGCCGGCATCGCCAGCATGACGGCCATGCCGGAGGCGCGGCTCGCCCGGGAGGCCGAGCTGCCCTACGCGCTGATGGGCTTTGTCACCGACGTGCATCCGGGCCTCGACGGAAGGACGCCCCTCGGCGTCGAGCAAGTGGTCGCCCACGGCGCGGCCGGTGTGCGGCTGGCGCGCATGGTGGTCGCGGGGCTTGCCGCCCAGCTCCCCCGCTTCAGGGAGGAGTCGCCGATCGACTTCGCGCTGGAGGATGCGGTGGTGACGGCGCCCGCCGAGCACGACCCCGAGCTGCGGATCCGGCTCGGAGCCGTGGCGCGGCGGCTGCTGGAACGCCTCTGAGCCACGGCGCCACCTGCGCCCTTGCCGCGCATGACGGAGCGCAATATCTGCACCTTATGGCCAGCCCGTCTCCGCGCACCCCCGTTCCGCCGGCGCCCGTCGCAAAGAGCGTGCCGCGCAACCACCTGCGCGCCGCCTACCGGCAGGACGAGGAGTCGTGTGTCCGCCAGCGGCTCGTCGAGGCGGAAGCGGCGGCGGGCGTTCATCGTCCGGCGGCCGAGATCGCGGCGCTGCTCATCGCCGGGGCGCGCCGCCGCAAGGCCAGCGGCATCGATGCATTCCTTCACCAGTTCGGCCTCGACACGGACGAGGGCATCGCGCTCATGTGCCTTGCCGAAGCGCTGCTCCGGGTTCCCGATCCGGCGACGGCCGATGCGCTGATCCGCGACAAGCTCGGCCCCATCGACTGGTCGGAGCATCTGGGCGAGAGTTCGTCAACCTTCGTCAACGCCGCCACGTTCTCGCTGATGCTGACCGGCGAGGTGCTGGACCGGCCCGACGAGGCGCAGCGCGGGCTGGGCGCGTCGCTGCGGCGGGCCATCGGGCGTGTGGGAGAACCCGTCATCCGGCGTGCCACGCTGCAGGCGATGCGCATCCTGGGCGGGCAGTTCGTCTATGGCCGCGACATCGAGGAAGCGCTCCGCCGCGCCGCACCGGAGCGCGCCCGCGGCCTGACGCAATCCTTCGACATGCTCGGCGAAGCCGCCATGACCTTTGCCGATGCGGAGCGCTATCGCCGGTCCTACGAAGCGGCGGTGACGCGGCTTGCCCGCGAGGGCGGCGCCGGCGTGACACGGGCGCCGGGCATTTCGGTCAAGCTGTCCGCGCTGCACCCGCGCTACTCGTTCCTGCACGCCGAGGAGGCGAAAACGGCGCTGGTGCCCGTGCTGCGCACCCTGGCGGGACACGCGGCGGCCGGCAACATCCATTTCACCATCGATGCCGAAGAGGCGGAGCGGCTCGAGCTGTCGCTCGACATCATCGAAGCGCTCGTCGCCGACGACAGCCTGTTCGCGCTGCAGCCGGGCGGCTGGCAGGGGTTCGGCCTTGCCATTCAGGCCTATCAGAAGCGGGCCGTGCCGCTGTGCGACTGGGTCGTGGATCTGGCCCGCCGGCACGGGCGGCGGCTGTTCGTGCGGCTGGTCAAGGGCGCCTACTGGGACAGCGAGATCAAGCTGGCGCAGGTCGGCGGGCATTCGGAATACCCCGTGTTCACGCGCAAGGTGGCGACGGACGTGTCGTATCTTGCCTGCGCGGGCCGGTTGCTGGACGCCCCGGACCAGGTGTTTCCGGCCTTTGCCACGCACAACGCCTACACGATCGGGGCGATC
This sequence comes from Qipengyuania thermophila, assembly GCF_004153605.1. Taxonomy (NCBI): domain Bacteria; kingdom Pseudomonadati; phylum Pseudomonadota; class Alphaproteobacteria; order Sphingomonadales; family Erythrobacteraceae; genus Qipengyuania; species Qipengyuania thermophila. The sequence continues at coordinate 298,854 of NZ_SDSI01000001.1, forward strand.
AAGGCGCTGGCGGCGGCGCGGGGCGCAGATGGCGGCTTCGAGTTCCAGCGCCTGCACGGGATGGGCGAGGACGTGTATGCGGAACTCGCCGCGCTCGAGGGCGATGCCCGCACGCCGGTGCGCGTCTATGCACCCGTCGGCAACCACAAGGATCTGCTTGCCTATCTCGTGCGCCGCCTGCTGGAGAACGGGGCCAACTCCTCGTTCGTGAACCGCATGGCCGATGCCCATGTGCCCGTGTCGGCACTGACCGGGGACCCGGTGGCCGAGCTTGCCGCCATGACGCCCGCGCGCAATCCGCGCATCCCGCTGCCGCGCGACCTCTATCCCGGCCGCCGCAACAGCGCCGGAGTGGATCTGAGCGATCCGCTGGTGCGCGAGCCGCTGCTGGCGCGGCTTGACGCGCTGAGCGCCCGCCGATGGGACGCGGCGCCGACCTTCGCCTCGGGCGCGCCAGCCGCTCCGGCGGAGGTGACGATGCCCCAGAACCCGTCCGTTGCGGTCGGCACGCGGGTGGACGCGACGGAGGCCGATGTCGCGGAGGCGATCACCCGGGCCGAGGCGGCACAGCCCGGATGGGACGCGGCAGGCGCCGAGCACCGGGCGCAGCGTCTCGAGGCCGCCGCCGACCTGTTCGAGGCGCATGCGGCCGAGTTCCTCTCGCTGTGCACGCGCGAGGCCGGCAAGACGCTTGTCGACGGGGTGCTGGAGGTTCGCGAGGCGGTCGACTTCCTACGCTATTACGCGGCGGAGGCGCGCCGCCTGTTCGCCCAGCCGGTGCCCTTGCCCGGCCCCACGGGCGAGACGAACTGCCTGCGCCTGCACGGCCGCGGCGTCTGGGCCACCATCAGCCCGTGGAATTTCCCGCTTGCAATCTTCATCGGCCCGGCGGCAGCGGCGCTGGCTGCGGGCAACAGCGTGGTGGCCAAGCCGGCGGAGCAGACCCCGCTGATCGCCGCGCTGGCGGTGGAGCTGTGTCACCGGGCGGGGATCCCGCGCGAGGTGCTCCAGCTCCTGCCGGGTGACGGCAATGTCGGCCGCCTGATCACCAGCGATCCGCGCATCACGGGCGTAGCGTTCACCGGCTCGACCGACACGGCGCGCGCCATCAACCGCACACTGGCCGCTCGGGACGGGCCGGTCGGCATCCTCATCGCGGAAACCGGCGGCCAGAACGCCATGATCGTCGACAGCTCCGCCCTGCCCGAGCAGGTCACGCGGGACGTGGTCGCCTCCGCCTTCCAGAGCGCGGGCCAGCGGTGCAGCGCCCTGCGCGTCCTCTATGTCCAGGACGACATCGCCGACGGGCTGCTGGAGATGATCCGCGGCGCCTTCGACGCCCTGCATGTGGGCGATCCGGCGCGGCTGGACACCGATGTCGGCCCGGTCATCGACGCGGAGGCAAAGGCGCTGCTCGAACGTCACGTCGCAGCCCAGCAGGCGCTCGGCCGGCCGGTGTGGCGGCGCAGCGGTGCGCCCCCTGCGGGCCATTTCGTCGCGCCCACCATCATCGAGGTGCCGACGATCGCGGCCATCGACCGGGAGAACTTCGGACCCGTGCTCCACGTCGTGCGCTTCCGCAGCGATCAGCTGGCGGAGGTGATCGCCGACATCAACGCGACGGGCTATGGCCTGACGCTGGGCCTGCACAGCCGCATCGCGGCCACCGCCCGCCTGGTCGAGCGGCAGGCGCGGGTCGGCAACCTGTATGTGAACCGCAACCAGATCGGTGCGGTGGTCGAAAGCCAGCCCTTCGGCGGCGAGGGACTGTCGGGCACCGGACCCAAGGCGGGCGGTCCGCACTACCTGCTGCGCTTCGCCACCGAGCGGGTGACCACCACCGACACCACGGCGGCGGGCGGCAACGCCTCGCTGCTCGCCAGCTGATGCGACGGCTTGTCGCGGCGCTTCTCGCCACCGTCCTGCTGACGTGGAGCCACGCCGGCCTCGCCGCGGTCCAGCTCCACTTCCACAGCTTCAACGGATCCATGGTGGGCGGACGCTATCCGCACACCTTCATCGTTCTCGAGGGGACGCTTCAGGCCACCGGCGCGCCCGTGAACGAAAATTACGGCTTCACCGCGCGCCGGGTGACCCCGGCCATTCTGCGCGGCCCGGTCGAACACATGATCATGACCGAGCAGCCCCGGTACATCCAGACCACCAACCGTCACTTCTCCGTGACGTTGACGGACGCGCAATACCGCGCCATCGTCGCGGAGGTCGCGCGCTGGCGCAATGCGCCGGGTCGCTTCTACGATCTCGACACCCGCAACTGCATCCACTTCGTCGGCGCGATCGCCGAGATCGTCGGCATCCGGGTCGAGTATCCGCAGGCCATGCTTCGCCGTCCCAAGCAGTGGCTCAACCACATCGCCACGCTGAACCCCAAGCTCGGCGCGCGGCCGATCCGGTAGCGGATAACCGCCCCGCGGCGCTTGCCGGACGCGTCCGTCACGTCGCAAGGAGAGCCATGGCGATTCTTTCCGACCGCTGGATCCGCAAAGCTGCCGAGCGTCACGGCATGATCGAACCGTTCGTGGAGGCGCAGCGCCGGGACGGCTGCATCTCCTACGGCCTTTCGTCCTATGGCTACGACGCGCGGGTGGCCGACGAGTTCAAGATCTTCACCAATGTCGACAACGCCGTGGTCGACCCCAAGAACTTCGCCGCCACCTCGTTCGTCGACCGCAAGACGGATGTCTGCACCATCCCACCCAACTCCTTCGCGCTGGCCCGCACGGTGGAATACTTCCGCGTGCCGGAAGACGTGCTGGTGATCTGCCTGGGCAAGTCGACCTATGCGCGCTGCGGCATCATCGTGAACGTCACGCCGCTCGAGCCGGGATGGGAGGGCCATGTGACGCTCGAATTCTCGAACACCACGCCGCTGCCCGCGCGCATCTACGCCAACGAGGGGGCGTGCCAGTTCCTGTTCCTCAAGGGCAACGAGCGGTGCGAGACGAGCTACGCCGAGCGCTCGGGCAAGTACATGGGACAGCGCGGCGTCACCCTGCCCCGGCTCTAGCGCGGCCGGCACCAACGCGCCGTTGATGCGTTGCCTCGACACGACCGGCGCGGGGGCGCCGTCAAGGGGAGCATTGGTGCCATGTCCGCAATCACCGCCACAGTCGGCCGGATCCTGATCGGCCTTCTGTTCGTCATTTCCGGGTTCAACAAGGTCATGTACCCAGCCGGCTTCGTCACCGATCTGCAGGCCGTGAATCTCCCGGCTGCCTGGGCGCAGGGCATCGGCATCTTCGAGATGGTCGCCGGCCTCCTGCTCGGCCTCGGCCTCATGACGCGGCTGGTGTCGGTCGTGCTGGCGATCTGGACGCTGCTGACGATCTTCTTCTTCTACAACCAGTTCAGCGACTACGACACCGGCACGACGGCGCTGCGCCTGCTGGCGGTGACGGGCGGTCTGCTGCTGACCTTCGCCTATGGCAATGTGCGCGGGAGCCTCGATCATTACCGCAGCCGCGCCCGCGAACAGCAGGCGGAGCTGCGCGCCGCCCGCGCCGAGGCGGACGCCGAAGCGACGCGCCGGGTTGCCGCGGAGACGCCGGCCGACAATCGTCCCGTGCGCCCGTGACCTGACGGGCGGTTGCCGGCGCGAAAGGATTGGTCCACACCCGGCCCATGGACCAATCCTCGCGCGAGTTCGACATCATCGTCTTCGGCGCCACCGGTTACACCGGCCGCCTTGTGGCAGAGCATCTCGTGCGCGAACACGGCGCCGCGCCCGACAAGCCGCGCTGGGCCATGGCGGGGCGCAGCCAGGCCAAGCTCGAGGAGGTGCGGGAGCGCATCGGCGCCGCCCCCGACACGCCGCTGGTGGTGGTCGACGCGCAGGACCGGTCGGCTCTCGAAGCGATGTGCCGGCGCACGCGGGTCGTGCTCACCACCGTCGGGCCGTATCAGCTCTATGGCGACGCGCTGCTCGCGGCGTGCGTCGCCACCGGCACCGACTACGCCGACCTGTGCGGCGAGCCGGCGTGGATGGCGCGCAAGATCACCGAGCATCACGCCGATGCGCAGGAAAGCGGCGCCCGCATCTGCTTCTCGGCCGGCTTCGACTCGATCCCCTTCGACCTCGGCGTGCTCATGCTTCAGAAGGAGGCGATCAGGCGTCATGGACAGCCCGCACCGCGGGTGAAGGCGCGTGTGCGCCGCATGGTCGGCACGTTTTCCGGCGGGACTGCGGCGTCGTTCAGGGCGACCATGGCGGCGGCGGCGCGCGATCCGGGGCTGCTCAAGGTGCTCGCCGATCCCTTCGCCCTGACGCCCGGCTTCTCCGGACCTGACCAGCCGGCCGGACTGCTGCCGGAGTATGACCGCGCCCTCGACAGCTGGGCCGCACCGTTCGTGATGGCGCCGATCAACACCAAGACCGTTCACCGCACCAATCTCCTGCTGAACCATCCCTACGGCCGCGATTTCCGTTACGACGAAATGGTGCTGACCAGCCCCGGCGAGATGGGCATGAAGGCGGCCAAGGCGATCGCCGGGGGCATCAGGTCGATGTTCGGGGACAGCGGACCCAAGCCTGGCGAGGGGCCGACCGCCGAGGAGCGCGAAAACGGATCCTACGACATCCTGTTCCTCGGCGAGTACCCCGAAGGACGGTCGCTGCGCTACGGCGTCAAGGGCCGCTACGATCCCGGCTACGGCTCGACCAGCCGCATGCTCGGGGAAACCGGAATCGCCCTGCTGGCGTGCGCGGCGCCGGGCGGGGTCGGCACGCCCGGATCGTTGCTCGGCGAGGCGCTGGTGGAGCGGCTGCGCAGGCACGCCGCCCTCACATTTGCACCCGAATGAGCCTCAGAAGCTGAGGCGGACCGACGCGGACAGGTTGCGTCCCGGCAGCGGAACGAAGTCCTTGGTGAAGCTGGAGTGCCGGCGTCCTTCCGCGTCGAAGATGTTGTCGGCCTTCAGCAACACGGTGACGTTGCGGTCGCCCCGGAACGGCCTGAACGCCAGCGACGCGTTTACGAAGGCGAAATCGTCCGTGGGAGTCTCGAACGCCGCCACCCGGTTCTGGGCGGCAAACCACTGGACCTCCACCCGCGCGTCGACGATCCCGGCCTGCGCCTCCAGCGCGCCGAGCAGGCTGAGCGGCGGGATGCGCGGCACGGGCGAGCCGTCATCAAGCGTCGCGCGCACATAGTCGCCCCGCAGGTCGGCAAGCAGGGTGAAACCATCCTGCCGCAGCAACGGCACGCTCACCTGCCCCTCGACGCCGAAGTAACGCGCCCCGTCTTGCTGGTAGACGAACACCGGCAGCCCGTCCTCCTCCTCCTCGCCGGTCTGACGCAGATAGATGAAGTCGTCGAACCAGTTGTGATACACGGCGGCGCTGAGCTGGGCGGGGCCCAGCTGTCCGCGGACGAACCCTTCGACGCCCCACGCCTTCTCCTTGCGCAGATCGACGTCGCCGATCTCGAACGCCTGCGTGGCGACGTGCGGACCATCCGAGAACAACTCCTCGCCCGACGGGGCGCGCTGAACCCGCGTGCCGTTCAACCCGACGCGCAGCCCGCTGGCGAGATCGACCGACAGGCCGAGCGCTCCGGAGAGGGCGTTGAACTGCCGCTCGACGCCCAGGGGCGAGGACACGACCCCGGTGCGCTCCCAGCGCACCGCTCCTTCGAGCTGGGCCGCGCCGAGGTCATACTCCTGCAGGGCGAAAAGCCCGACCTGGCTCGTGCGGTGGGGCGCCACGAACGCCTCTTCCCCGACCGCCTGGAAGTCGCGGGCGTAGTATTGCGCCCCGAACGATCCGCGCAGCGCACCGGCCCGGTTCTGCACGAACTCGGCCCGCGCCTCGATGCCGTGCACGTCGAACACCGTGCCGACCTCGTCGCCCTCGAACTCCGTATGGGTGTAGTTCGAATAGCCGACGCGGGTGATCAGCCGTTCGATCGCCCCCGTGCCGAGCATCAGCTCGCCGCGCAGATCCGCCCGGAACTGCCGCAGGTCGATGGTGACGTTCTCGTGCCCGTGTTCGTCATGATCGTGGTCGTGGTCATGATCGTGGTCATGATCATGGTCGTGGTCGTGATGGTGGTGATGCCCCGCGCCGGGCCGTGTGGGCAGACCATAGCGGGTGTCATACCAGCCGACCGCCGCGCCAAGCATGCTGCCGCCCGAGAAGAAGCTGACGCCGGCATTGGCGCTCCAGGTGTCGACGAAGCTGTTCGGCAGGCGTCCGCGCTGTTCGGCAAGCTCGCGCAGTTCCTCGGCGTCGGCGAGTTCGCCCTCGGCTTCCTCCTCGGCGGCGCGGGCCAGCACGTCCGCGCGCAGGCGGCGAGACAGGACATACCCCGGCACCCGCAGGTCGCCGGCGCTGCGCCACGATCCGTCCGCGTGCACGACGAACCCGCCGCCGAGCGGCGCATCGACCGATCCGGCCAGGCTGGCGCTGTCGTTGACGCTGTCATAGCGCGCAAGGGCGTCGACATGCACCGACTCGTCCGGCACCCGGCGAGGGATGCGCTTGTCGATCAGATTGACCGCGCCGCCGATGGCCTGGCTGCCGTATAGGAGGACCGCCGGGCCGCGCAGGACCTCCACCCGTTCGAGCGTCAGCGGCTCAAGGCTGACGGCGTGGTCGTCCGACGTGTTGGACGCGTCCAGAGTGCCGAGACCGTCGACGAGCACCCGCACGCGTTCTCCGGAAAAGCCGCGCAGCACGGGCCGGGAGGCGCCCGGAGTGAAGCTCGTGGCGGTCACGCCCGGCAGGCGGGTGAGCACCTCGCCGATCTGCGCGTCGAGGTTGCGCTGAAGCTCCACCCCTTCCACGACCGACGTGCCGGCAAGGATGTCCAGTTCGCGCAGGCCCTGCGCGCTGACGACGATGACGCCGGCGTCGCGGCTGTGGAAGTCGTCATCCACGGCCGGCGGCGCTGTGCCGGTCTGCGCCGCAGCAGCGGCGGGAACGAGGGTGGCGAGGGACAGGGCGACGCGCGACGCACGCGCAAAGGCATGATACAACATATCCCGCCTTTTGCCGATCGCTGCTCGAAGCGCAAGCCGGTAAATGCTGCGCGACAGGAACATGCGGGTGCCGGTGCACCGGTGGCCGGCAGAATGTCGAAGGAAAATGGAGCGGGCGAAGGGATTCGAACCCTCGACCCCAACCTTGGCAAGAAGAACGACGGGCTTTTCTCCAGTACGCTCCACATCGCTATACCACGCTAAACGCTCGATATATGTAGCATTCCAGTTTCCCTTAGTGCGATCAAGATGCCTGAAATGGACTTGCATCTGCTGACAATTTGGTGACAAAAGGCTCGGCAGAGAATTTTGTCACCAAATGAGGGGTGGGGATGACTCCGGTCAAGCTAAACAAGCGCTGCGTCGATAGCCTGCTTCCGCCCTCCAAGGGGCAAGCGGTTCTCTGGGATACCGAGGTACGCGGCTATGGCGTACGTGTCCTTCCGTCGGGCACAAAGACCTTCATCCTCCAGTATCGCAACCCAGAGGGAATTCAGCGCCGCATCAATATTGGCCGATACGGCGTCCTTACCGTCGATCAGGCGCGCGATCAGGCCAAGCTGTTCCTGGCCTCCGTGATCAAGGGAGAAGATCCGGCTGATGAAACACGTCGTGCGCGCAAAGGCATGACGGTCGCGGAGATGTGCGAATGGTATCTGGCCGAAGCGCGGGCCGGGAACATCTTGGGACGACTGAACCGACCGATAAAGGCATCGTCCCTTGATATGGACGAGAGTCGTATTAAGACGCACATAATCCCACTCCTCGGAAAGCGCGTGGTGGCGCAGCTGAGCGTCGCCGATGTCGAGCAGATGCAGTCCGATGTTAAGAACGGGAAAACCGCTAAAGCTCGGAGCGGTGGTCGTGGCGGACAGGCGACCGGAGGAGCTGGTGTAGCCTCGCGATGCCTGGGTACGCTTCAAGCGATCATAGGGCATGCCAAGCACAAGGGGTTGCTGGCGGCCCATCCAACCCAAGGTGCGAAAAAGCTGGCCAGCGCAAAGCGGACCCGACGGCTGAGCGTCGCCGAGATTGAGACGCTCGGTAAGGCAATCGCGTTTGCCGAGCGAAACCACGAAAATCCTGTGGCGCTGGCCGTTTTGAAGACGCTTCTGCTAACGGGTTATCGCCGGGAAGAAGCCCAAGCCATGCAGAGGTCCTGGGTTAACGCCGCGGGAGGGTTCATCAGTTTCCCGGACACCAAAGGCGGTGCGCAAGTCCGTGCCATTGGCCCTGCGGCCCTGAAGATCGTCCTGAGCCAGCCAGAAATGCTCGGCAATCCTTATGTCTTCGCATCAGAAATCGGGGCCGGGCCCTATACTGCCGTGAGTTCCTGTCTTGACCGTGTTTGCAAGCTCGCAGGAATTTCGGGCGTCACGCCACATACCCTTCGGCATACGTTCGGAAGCATCGCAGGCGAACTGGGTTTTTCGGAACTGACAATCCGCGCTATGCTCGGTCACGCTTCGCAAAACGTGACGCAAGACTATATCCATATCGACGAAGCGCTGAAGCTGGCTGTTCAAAGGACATCGGATGAAATTGCGCGTCTACTCGACTTGGGGGCAAAACGTCTTGCAATGATGTCCTATCCATAACCAGCACCTTGTACCGAGCCTTGTTGGGACTGCCACCGGCTAGCTGCATCGAGACTCCCGGCGCCCAGTCCATACAAAGACCGGCGCCGTGTCGATGTCGCCAGTTACTATAAAATCTGCTTCGGGTGTGGCACTCAACACTCATGGTTGACGTATCGGGGGCATTGCGTGTCGGGGACAGACTGGAAAAGCTTCGCTGATCAGCTCCAGATTCTGAAGGATCGCGGCTTGACGGTGGGGGATGATACCCGAGCGATCAGTTACCTCGAGAAGATCGGCTATTATTGCCTCAGTGGCTATTGGTATCCGTTTCGCTCGCCAAAAGCACAGCCCGTCGGCCTGGTGTTCCGGGAAGACCATTTCCTTCCTGACTCAACATTCGAGGACGCTGTTGCGCTCTACGCCTTCGATCGCAAGCTGCGGCTCCTGGCGCTCGATGCGCTGGAACGGATCGAACGAGCCATCCGGGTCGACGTAGCCCACCTGCTGGGCAGGCTCGACTGCTTCGCGCAGTACGACCCCGCCCTACTGCACGGCAATTTTGCTCGCAGGGCAATTCCGAAGGGCTACAACGCGGGAAAGACCGAGCACCAGCTTTGGCTCGATCACCAGGACAAGCTGATTCACCGTAGCCGGAAGCAGCATTTCGTTGCCCACAACATGAACAAGCACGGGCGCTTGCCGATCTGGGTGGCGATCGAGATCTGGGATTTCGGTGCCCTTTCGCGGCTCTTTGCCGGCATGAACGTAAAGGACCAGGATGTCATTGCGGCCAGCTACGGTCTGGGGACGGGACGCGAACTGGAGAAATGGTTGCGAAGTCTGAGCTATCTTCGCAACGTCGCAGCGCACCATAGTCGCATGTGGAATGTGAACGTGTTGGAGCTGTCGCCGGTGCCACAGTTCGACCAGAACTGGCAGTCGCTCGCCAATGCGCGCCCATTCATGTACTTTTGCATCATGCGGTTTCTGCTGGCGCGGATCAGTCCGAATTCCAGCTGGGGTGAGCGGTTCAAAGCTTTGATGGCGGAGTTCCCCGAACCTGCAAACAAGGCCGTGACGGCCGCCGATTTCGGGTTGGTTGCAGGCTGGGAGGGATGGCCGCTTTGGGCCTAGACCATCCGCACAAAAGAAAACCGGCACGTACACATCGCTGTGCAGAGGTGCCGGTCATATTACGTCCATATATACCCATACGAACGCGTTTGTCAATGAGAGACATTCGCGGCGCTGCCCCAGACACTAGCTGAATCGGAGCGATTCTCGCCGTGGCGCGCTCAGATCAAGGCCTGCGGCACGGCGTCAGCCTGAGGCCAAGCTTCGCCCAATGCGCTCTTGCGACGGCTATATATCGGACCCTACAAATCGAGCTCAACCCCTGTGTGTTGCTCGATCTTCTTCTTCACCAAGCCCTTGGCGAGCGCCTTCAGGAGATCGAGACTGAAGCCGCCAGCCTTCTTTGCGCCGGCCTTTGTCTCGCGCCAGATGGCGGGATCACGGACGGTGTCGAGGAAGTCATGCCCGGCCCATGTGATCTGGCCAATCTGCCAAGCCGCGCCGGATAGCTTCGCTTTTATGGTAATGAGACCAGCATTGTCGAGCAGGTCCAGGTGATACTCCAATAGTTCTGCCTGCTCGCGCGGCAGCTTGCCTTCGCTGCTCTCGCCCAAAACCTCAGCGATCTCCGGGGTCAAAAGATCAAACGAGCGTCGTCCGTCTTCGATCTGCAAGAGCAGATCCCGGATGAGGTCCATGTCGCGCTTCATGCCTTGGACCGTACCGCAAACACAGCGGAAGGACAGCGAACTGTTCGACCGGCAATGACTGATCGCCATAATTGCCCGCACTGCTTGCGGGTCAGCGGTGAGCGAGCTGATAGCGGCCATTCTTGCGGGCACCGACAAAGCGCAAAAGACCGCAGCCGCACAGACCCGCAAGATCGCGCCGCGCGGACTTGATGCTCACCTGCCAGTGTGCCGCGATCTCGCGGGCTTTGACCGAGTGCCCCTTGCCGACTCGGTCGAGCACCCAGCGTTGGCGCTCATTGAGACCCAAACTTATTGGGTCATTTCCAGGGTCATTTCCAAGGTCATTTATAGGGTCAGAATTCGGTCGATGCTTGCCCAACGGCCGCTCATTCCCGTTTTCATGTGCCCACGATGTTCCCCCGCGCAACCATTCGGATGACTCGGCGAGTCTGGATTGCTGGCTTTCGATAATGCCGAGAACGAACGCTCGAATAACGGGAGACGTCGCAACCAAGCGCAGAAAGAATAGCGTGTCGGGGCCATGTTGCCCGGCCATCCAATGTTTTGCGGACCGCTCGCTGGCATGGGTCAGCCGCATCAGTTGCTTCACGGCACGATGCGTGTCCCCATGTTCCTTGCGCAGCAAATTGGCGATGGTCTCGGCAAAGGCTTGGCGACTGGCGAGCGCACCCTCCCAAGCTGGCAACTTCCTGCCCTTTTTCGGCAACATCTTCCGGTCCTTTCCCACATATACTGTTGAGAGTGCGGGAATGCCGGAGCGGTCCGTAGTTCGCGCTGCAGCGGTTGGCCGCCCTGGCCACTGCAGTTCGGGTTTCGAAAGGGGCGAGCATTGCCGGGATGGGAGAAAGACGAGGCACCGGGCGATGCAGAACAGAGGCCTACCGTGCGCGCGGCCGAATATGTTCGGATGTCCACGGACCATCAGAAATACTCGACCGAAAATCAGGCAGATGCGATCCGCCACTACGCCGCATCTCGAGGCATAGAGATTGTCAGGACCTATGCTGACGACGGCAAAAGCGGCCTATCGATCGACGGTCGCGCTTCTCTGCAGCGGCTGATTGCCGACGTCGAATCCGGCGCCGCCGATTTCCAGATGATCCTGGTTTATGATGTCAGCCGCTGGGGCCGTTTCCAGGACGCCGATGAGAGCGCCTACTACGAGTACATCTGCCGCCGCTCCGGAATTCAGATCGCCTATTGCGCCGAACAGTTCGAGAATGACGGGTCGCCGATGAGCACCATGTTCAAGGGCTTCAAGCGCGCCATGGCTGGTGAATACAGCCGGGAACTTTCGGTCAAGGTTTTCGCTGGCCAGGGGCGGCTCATCGAAAAGGGGTATCGACAAGGCGGTCCCGCTGGCTTCGGCCTGCGTCGGACATTGATCGACGAGCATGGTAACGTCGAAGCGGTCCTCTGCCGCGGCGAACAAAAGAGTCTCCAGACCGATCGGGTCATCCTGACACCGGGCCCGCCCGAAGAGATTGACGTGGTTCGCGAAGTATATCGCAGCTTCGTGCACGAAGGTCGCTCAGAGCGCGAAATCGCCGAGGAGCTTAATGCTCGAGGTGTTCTATCCGACCTCGAACGCCCCTGGACACGTGGCACCGTCCATCAGCTGCTGATCAACGAGAAATACGTCGGCGACAATGTCTGGAATCGGCGGTCGTTCAAACTGAAGAAGAAGCGGGTCCGCAACGCTCCTGACATGTGGATCCGCTCGGAGGGGGCATTCGAGGGGATCGTTGAACGGGACCTGTTCGAGGCAGCTCATTCGATCATCACGGCACGCTCGTTCCGCCTGACGGACGAGGAAATGCTCCAAGCGCTGCGAGGCCTCTACGCCAGCAAGGGTCTGCTGTCGGGCATTATTATCGACGAATGCGAGGGATTGCCGTCAAGCAGCGCCTACAGCTCGCGGTTCGGCAGCCTGCTTCGCGCATACAGTCTGGTCGGTTTTTCGCCGGAGCGGGACTATCGCTATATCGCCATCAACAAGGTCCTGCGCCGTCTCCATCCGGATATCGTTCGCGAAATCTTGGCGGGCCTCCATGCCCAGGGGAGCGATGCGTTTCAGGATCTTGCCAGTGACAGCATCCGGGTGAACGGCGAGTTCAGCCTTGCAATCGTTCTGGTGCGCTGCACGCCAACGCCGACCGGGATGCTGCGTTGGAAGATTCGCTTCGACACGAGCCAGCTTGCCGACATCACGGTGGTTGTCCGCATGGACATGCACAATCGCGCGCCGTTCGATTACTACCTGTTCCCCAGGATCGACGTCACGAGCGAACGACTGCGTCTCGCCGAAGACAACGATCTGCACCTCGATGCCTATCGCTTCGACACGCTTGATTTCTTCTATGACATTGCGGCGCCCGTCGCCATTCCGGAGGCTGCGTAATGCCTGTCGTGCGTCCTCAGCAAATCGAGATGATCCCGGTCGCCAAGATCACGGTTCTCAACCCGCGCTCGCGAAACAAGCGTCAGCACCGCGAGATCGTGAACAACATTGAGTCGATCGGATTGAAGCGACCGATCACGGTCAGTCGACACCGCGGCCCCGGCGGGCCTCGCTACGATCTCGTATGCGGCGAAGGTAGGCTCGAGGCATTCCTCATGCTTGGCCAGACCGAAATCCCGGCGGTCGTCATCGAGGCGAGCGAGAGCGATTGCCTCGTGATGAGTCTCGTGGAGAACATCGCTCGACGAACCCCGCGCCCGATCGATGTGATGCGCGAGATCGGTGCGCTGCGCGAACGCGGCTACAATGAAACCGAAATCGGTCAAAAAATCGGGGTTAGCAGTTCGTGGGTCAGCATGATCGTTTCCCTTCTGGAGCGCGGCGAGGAGCGGCTCGTGGCAGCAGTGGAAACGGGCCTCATCCCGATCAGCCTCGCCATGGAAATCTCGCGGGCCGAGTCCGAGGAAGCGCAGAACCTGCTGCTCGACGCTTATGAGACGGGCAAGCTGCGCGGCAAGAAACTGGCTTCGGTGAGAAGGTTACTCGAGCTGCGAATGCGCGGGCAGAACAAGTCCATGCCGTCAGGCAAGCTGGGCAGACGATCCGCCAATCGGAAACTGACCGCGAGCGACCTTATGCAAGTTTATCAGCGAGAAGCGGAGAAGCAGCGTCTGCTCGTGAAGAAGTCCGATTTCACGCAAACCCGGCTGCTGTTCATTGTCGAGGCCATCAAGGATCTGCTCGGTGACGAGGGGTTTCTGACCTTGCTCCGTGCCGAGGGGCTGGAGACCATGCCACGAGCCCTTGCCATGAGAATCGCGGGCCAAACCGATGACTGACTGGACCGAGACTGAGACATCAGGTCAGGAGCCGGGCTCGGAACACCGCGTCCGGCTCGGCTTTGAACGCGAAACCGTCACCGTTGCACTCGATCAGCTCGTCCCTCTGAAAATACTCCAGCAAGGCGTCCGAGAGAGCAAGAAGTTCGCCCAGATCGTCAGTTCGATCAAGGCGATCGGGATCGTCGAGGCTCCTGCTGTCGCGCCCGATCCCAAGCATCCGGGGAAGTATTTCCTGCTCGATGGCCATCTGCGGATTGAAGCTCTGCGCCAGCTCGCGATTCCGACAGTCGAGTGCCTCGTCGCAAATGACGATGAAACCTACACCTACAACAAACGCGTCAATCGCCTGCCACCCGTGCAGGAGCACCGGATGATCGTGCGCGCGATTGAACGCGGCGTCACAGAAGCGGTCATCGCTGATGCGCTCGGTCTCGAAGTGCAGTCGATACGCGCACGCTTCCGTCTCCTCGACGGCATCTGCGCTGAGGCCGCTGATGCGCTGAAGGACACCAATTGCTCAATGAAGGTGTTTGATCTTCTGCGGCGCATGACCGCGTTCCGCCAGATTGAAGCCGCTGATCTGATGATCGGTCAGAACAACTTCTCCGTGATGTTTGCTCGTGCGCTACTAGCGGCGACCCCGGATGAGCAGCTTGTTCCCGTCAGCAAGAAGGCGGGCAAGGCCGACGCGGCGGGACCAACCAGCCAGCAGATCACTCGCATGGAGCGAGAACTTGCCGCTTTGCAGACGCAGGTCAAATCGGTCGAGGAAAGCTATGGGATCGACAACCTCCACCTGACCTTTGCGCGAGGCTATCTCGGCAAACTCCTTGCCAATGCGCGCATAGTGCGTTGGCTCTCGCTGCACCGTCCAGAATATCTGACCGAGTTCCAGCGCATTGCGGAAATCGACAGTCTCGGCGGCTTACCCGCGCCCAGCGCTGAGTAATGTGATGGGGACCCGGACCCGATAAGCGCGGGGACCATGGGAGACGCCGCACTGAGGGGCGGATCGAGCATGGAGGTGGGAATGGCGGCGAACCCGCAGGAAGCCCACCAGGTCGGCCGCCATAGGGTCCGACCGCCTATTGAAAATGTGACGGGCGCGTCCTGCCGTGCGCGCCCGTCACGAGATGGGAGAACCGGCCCCGCCCGGTTAGGCGGAGCCGGTGCGGCGGGTCAGGCCGGCGGATTCCAGATGATGACCTTCTTGGAGGGATCATCGCCCGGCGCGTTGGCGATATTGCCGTAGATCGTGCCGAACTCGGGTGCGGAGAGCGAAACCGAAACATATTCGGCGCCGGTGTTCTGCGAGAAGCGCTTCCAGCCTGCGCCCAGCTCGAAGCCGTTCTTGCGGCTGACGATGCGATAATCGGGCTCGGATTCCTTCGCCTTGCGGTTGTTGGGGATGATCGCGATCGGCGCGGAGACCGTCAGCGTCGCCAGCGTGCCCTCGAAGCTGTCGTCGGCCTTCACGGTCAGGTTAGCGATGGTAGCCATGAAAATTCTCCTTCGATTGTCGGGGACCATCCCCGATGGCGCCCACCAAAGGGTCCGGCTGCTGGCGTCACCGAGCGCGCCGCGCGAGGGCGAACCCCGCACGGGGTTGACGGCATGAGGCGGACGAGACCCGCAGACAGGCGACAAGCAAGGGGTGGTTCGCGCACGATCTGGAGAACAACCGATACCAAGCTCCCGGCAAAGGCCAGCGACTTCGACACGCGTTTGAGCGGTGTCAGGCACTGGGATCATTCCCGACACCCAAGGCGAGCAACTGCCAATCGCGTCAGCCATGTGACCGGATGAGGCGCGTGCCAGACAAAGCCTCGCGTGAGCGGCGCCATGTTCATATTTCTACGCATCATTGACTTTCGCGCGATTTATAATCATATTGCTGCTTGGAAAGGATGAGCAATGAACGTGAGCGAAGCCAAGGCGACCGATCGCAAGGACCTGACTGGTCCGGCGCTCAGGACATTCTTTCGCATTGCCGAAGCTTGGGGCCTCCGCGAGCAGGAGCAGATGCGCCTGCTTGGGCTAGATAGCCGCTCGACCTTTCAGTCCTGGAAGCGCGGGGCGATCGCAGCCCTTCCGAAAGACGCGCTCGAACGGATTTCCTATGTCATGGGCATCTACAAGGGGCTGCATATCCTCTTGCCCAAGACCGCCGACGACTGGGTTCGCAAGCCAAACAAGGCGCGGACGTTCGGGGGCGCGTCGGCGCTCGACCGCATGATGTCGGGTAACGTCTCGGACCTCTATGTCGTGCGGCAATATGTCGACGGGCAGCGCGGCTGATCCCTTGGACATTCCCGTAACCGAGGTTCGGTGGCAGCCCTGTTACCGGATCATTCCGAGCCGCTTTCCGCCTATCGCGCTGTTCGAGGCGGTTGCCGATCCCGCTGATCTCGAAGCTGTCTTCCAGATCGAGGCAATGACCAATGACCGCTTGCGCGAGGAGGCCGGTGACCTTGCGCTCGTCCCTGCCGAAGATCGCATCGCAGGCCCTGGCACGTCGCCGATCATGGCGGCCTTTACCCATCTCAATCCCGAAGGCGACCGGTTCACGGATGGGAGCTATGGTGTGTTCTACGCTGGCCGCACTCTTGGCACGGCGATTGCGGAAACGCGTTACCACAGAACCCGCTTCCTCGCCGCGACGGACGAACCCGCGCAGGAACTCGATATGCGCGTCTATGCAGTCGACCTTGACGCCGCATTGCATGACATTCGCGAGATGCGAGCCACCCAGGCCGCGCTGTATCACCCGGACAGCTACGCCGTCGCCCAGGAGACGGCGCGCAGCCTGCGCCACGAGGGTGCGAACGGCATCGTCTATGCGAGTGTGCGCGATGAGGGCGGCGAATGTGCAGCGGTGTTCCGCCCGCGACACCTGTCCAATTGCCGTCAGGAACGCCACCTCACTTATGTCTGGGATGGCTCTGCGATCAGCACTGTCTATGAGAAGCGCATGTTGGAAGGGTAATCTTCAGGAGTATTGCCACCAATTTTCAGTGATCCTGATACTTACCGCTGTCCCCGTCTGTTACAACCAGACGGTAGCCAGCATCGTAAACCTTGCGTTCAAGCATGTTTGCATATCGCCGCGCCCACTCGCCAGTCTCGAGATCGTCGCTAAGGCGGGCGATCCCCTTGGAAATGTCCGGCAGTGCCCAAAATGAAGAACTGCCCGAACGGAGCCTTGGGTCGAGGTAAGCATACGGTCGGCGCCAATAGGCGTAGAGGAAGCCGTCGCTGCAATCGTGCGGGATCATGAGTGGCTCTACACGGACCCGACCCAAGTATTTCTCGTACTCGTCGAGCGAAGGCATCTGCGCTTCGTCGAGTGCCGCGAGCTCCGGAAGGTAGTCTGTGAGCCAAGGACGACTGGCGGGATCAAAGGTCAACAGAACAACTCTGCCGCGCGCCACCCGCCGCAGCTCGCGCAAACCTTTCGGCTTGTCGCGCCAGTGGTGCACAGTCAAAATTGCCATGGCAGCATCAAAGCTGTTGTCGTCGAATGGCAAACATTCCGCTGATGCCTTGACTGCCGGTGCAGCATTGGGTGCACGTTTGCGGATCATGTCTATTGACGGTTCGACCGCCACAACTTGCCGGTCGGTGGGTTCGTAAGAGCCGGTGCCCGCCCCCACGTTGACCACTGATCGGCAGTCACTCAGCGCTTCCTTGATCGCCGAGGCAATGCGGGGATCGGGCCTGCGCAGATCGGCGTAATTGATGCCGATTGAATCATAAAGTGCAGTCATGTCGATTCCCCCGAAACCCTCTCCCAATGCGCACCTGCCGATCCCAGCTTTTGCGCGGGGCGCTCCCAACGCATGTCGCAGTTCGACAACTTCAATGGGGACTTCAATCGAAGCGCAGGACCCCAGGGGGTGAATTCCGTAGCGCTGGCGTAGTCGGTACGCGCAGCTGGCGGAAAATCGCCAGTGGTTGGCTCACCACGGGCGGCGAATAAGAGCTCAGCCGTACGCGCAAGGGAAAGGCGCGCCTTTCGCTGTGTCGAACCCGACAAGCGCGCGCGTACCCCGATGATCACAGCAGCCGCCATCAGATACCCCGTAGCGTGATCGAGCGCCTGCACCGGCAAGGAGACCGGCCGATCCGACGACCGCCAGACCATGCCCGCCGCAGCAATGCCCGATGACAGCTGAACCAGACTGTCAAACCCGCGTCGGTTGGCCCACGGGCCGGAATGACCATAGGCATTGAGCGAAACGTCGATCAGGCCGGGCCGGATGGCCTGCCGTGCGACAGGGCCAAGCCCCAACGCCTCAAGCGCATCGCGCCGATAGCCATGAACTAGCACATCCGCTTCAGACAGCAAATGCTCGAACACTTCTCGATCAGGCTGACGGCGAAGATTTAACCGCGTGCACCGCTTGCCGAGCGTTACATCGGGCGCGATGGCGGGCTCATCCCAGTCTGGGGGATCAATCCGCAACACGTCAGCGCCAAAGCCTGCCAGAAAGCGGGTCGCTATCGGCCCTGCCAGAATGCGTGTCAGATCCAGAACGCGCAGCCCTGCCAGCGGGCGATCCAGCTTCGGCCTCCATGCAGAGGGGATGTCACTGCCAGCCTCTCCCCAATGGACGAGCGGCTCGGCAATCACCGCTCGACCTTGAGGGTGCTCCTGCCACTCGACATGGCTTCGCATTACCGCAGCACATCCACCTGCTGCGACAATGGCCGTTTCCAGCTCTTGCGATGATCGTTCAGCGATAGCAGCTGAAACTGCATCACGGTCTGGCTCGCAATCCAGAACCGAGAGTGCTGCCTGCTTGTGATGCGGCGCATTGGTGTGCAATTTGATCCAACCATCGTGAGCCTCATAATCGCCCGCAATCGGATCCCAAGCGTTCGGCAATTCCCACCCCAGAGGCGCAATTGTGAAATCGAACCATAGCGAAGCCATGCGTCGATCCACCTCCACGCGCACAGTCTGGCCCTGAGCAGCCATCAGGTCTGCCAGCGCCAGTCCGGCCGCACCGATCGAAGCGACAGCAAGGTCGGTCACCGGGAAGCAGGACGGAAGGCTCTCAGTGCCCGTCACGCTCAGCCACTCGATCACATGATCGGGCAGTCCAAGCGCTGATGAGCATTGCGTAAGAATCGCATGCGCGGAAAATTGGGGCATCGGTGCTTCCTCTTGAAACGGAAGAAACTAACCGCACTTGGATTTTGCGATCAATCTTGATACATATAATCAATATGAAGTCCTGGATTGATCGAAACGCCGCGCTCGCTCTGTTGGGGGTCAAGGCGCAGACTCTATACGCCTATGTCAGTCGTGGTCGTATCCGCATGGAGCCGGATCGCGCGGACGCGCGCCGCAGCCTCTATCATGCCGGTGATATCGATGATCTGGTGAGGCGGCGCTCGCGCGGGCGCAAGGCTGCTGCCATCGCAGCAGGGGCGCTCTCGCTCGGTGAACCAACCATCCCAACCGGAATTTCAACCTCAGCCAAAGGGAGATTGTTCTTCAAGGGTCAAGATGCAGTTGCGCTCGCCCAGACCGCACCGTTGGAACATGTCGCCAGCCTGTTATGGGAAGCGGCGATTCCTGCTAATCTGTCCAGTCGCTCGGTGGCTGCCCCCGATCCCTTTGCTGCCCTAGCGTGTCTCGCATCAGCCTCCCAGCCGAGCCTTGGGCGTGGTCGCGTAACCCTGATCCAGGATGCGGGCCTGATTGTCGGTTCAATTGCCAACGCATCTGGCGCATCATTGGATGATGCACCGCTTCACCAACGGCTCGTGGAAGGCTGGGGCTGCGATCCCACGGTAGCGCCCAAGCTGCGTGAAGCGCTTGTGCTGATGGCTGATCATGATCTGACGGCATCGACCTTCGCCGTCCGGGTTGCCGCATCGACAGGAGCCTCGCTTGCAGCAAGCATCCTCGCCGGACTCTGCGCACTTTCTGGCCCGCGCCACGGCGGTGCGCCAGCGGCCTTAAGCCAGCTCATCGCCGAAGCCGCGCGCGACGGCGTGGCAAGCACGGTTGATCGCTGGCTCAACCGCGGCGCAGAGTTACCCGGTTTTGGCCATCCACTTTATCCGGATGGCGATCCGCGCGCGGTCGTCATGCTTGAGGGCATCGTCATCCCTGATGCCATGAAGCGCTTGGTGGACGCCGTTTTCGCGAAAACTGGCTTACGGCCCAATTGCGATTTTGGACTTGTTGCGATTTCAACCCGATTTGCATTGCCTCAAAATGCGCCCTTCAGCCTCTTCCTGATCGGCCGAAGCGTTGGCTGGTGCGCGCACGCGATGGAGCAATCCCTATCAGGCCAGTTGATCCGCCCTCGCGGTCGGTACCAAGGTCCGGTGTTAGCGATTGATTGAACCTGAGCACAATCGACGATACCTGGGCTGGACGAGCGGCGGAACTCCTTTTTTGCCAGAAGGCATTCAAACGTCAGGAATGTTCACGTAACTGGCTCAATCAATTTCCGTACAATTCGGCGGTCACGCCGGTTTCCGATCACGGAAATCCCAGAGTGGAATGCCCATCTTGCGCGCCTTGTCGGCAAGGTTGTCCTGAATGCCCGTGCCGGGGAAGACCACGAGCCCGACTGGCAAGGATTCGAGCATGCGATCATTGCGCTTGAACGGTGCGGCCTTCTTGTGCCGGTTCCAGTCGGGACGAAAGGCAACTTGCGGTACGCGCCGGGCATCGGCCCAGCAGGCGGCGGCGCGCTCAGCGCCGGTCGGTGTAGCCCCGTGCAGGAGTACCATATCGGCATGGCGAGCATGGACCCGGTCGAGCGCATCCCAGATCGCTGCATGGTCATTGCAATCAGGGCCACCTGTAAAGCCGACGCGTGTTCCTTGAGGGAGCATCACGCGAGCCTTCTCGCGGACGCGCTTGTCGAGGAAATCCCGGCTATCAATGACGGCGGAGGTAAGCGCCTTGTGATTGACCCGCGATCCCGAGCGCGGTGTCCAGGCCTTGCGCATATGGATGCGGAACTGATCGGCTGCGGTATCGCGAAAGAACTCCATCGTGTCGCGGCGCTCGATCATCGATACGCCTTCACAGATTGAACGCTCCAGTTCGACCGAACGAACTTCGCTGCCGTCCTGCTCGCGCTGCAGTCGCTTTTGCGCCTGCTCGTTGTCGTCGAGGTCGCGTTCGATTCGCTCGGCCGAGCGATGGAAGACGTTGACCAGCTGCCAGAGCAGATCCTCAAGATCGGGTTCGATCCGGGTGTCGATCAGCGCTGCGACCATGCCGTCGAACATGTCGGCAACCGCGCCGCCTGCGAGCCTGGCTTCGGGCAACGGACGTGCGTCGGGCTCGTCGTCGAAGGGGCGATAGCCATAGAGCTGCATTTCCTGGAGGAGATAGGCGGTAGGACCGGGTTCGCTCTGGCCCTCGTCATCGAAATGGTCGGAAGCGTTTTGCATGATTGTCTCCGCATCTCACGCCGCGCCACTCGCGGCTTCGTGGCGACGCCGGGCGGCAGGGGAGGCAGGGATGCACCCGCGCTCTCGCGGGCCGGAGCGACAGCGGAGGATGGAAGAAGACGCCTATTTTGCTTCGCGATGCAAAGGAGCACCGCTCCGGCGGAAAATAGGCGCCGCTCGCCCATTGCAGCGCCTGGCGCCCATGCCGCAGTCGCCCCTTCACGAAGCCGTTGCGCGGCAACCGACCGATTGCGGAAAATTTTCAATGCGCTCCTGCCAAAGAGACGGGCGAGCGATGGGCATCACCGCTTCCCTCTATGGTCGCAAAAATGCAGCCGCATCGTCGCCGAAAAGTTGTGCCCGCAGTGCCATCGCCAGCTGCTCGGCACCGTCAGCCTGCAAGTCAGTGTTGAAGTCATCGCGGCTGGGTTTCAGCGCGATGACCTCGATCCCGGTCCCGGCAACACGGTGTTGAAGCGTTGCCATAGCGTTTTCGCCAGCCGTATCGTTATCGCACCCTACGTAGAGGCGACGCAGGGCAGGAGGGAGGTTCACAGCAGCCAGATGGGCAGCCGACAGGCAGGCGATCATCGGCACTTCCGGCAGGACGTGGCGGAGCGACAATGTGGTTTCGATGCCTTCGGCTGCGAGCATGACCGGACCGGCTAGCCCGAAGCGGACGCCATTGCCCAGAAGACCGCCCATAGCGCGGCGTGGATTGGTGATCTGCGCCTTGGTGCATGTCGCGGGCTCGAGCCAGGTTCGGTGAACGCCGGTGATTGCACCGTGAAGATCAGTGACAGCAGCGATCATCGCAGGCCACGCACGTGGTGTGTCGGGAGAGTCTCGGCGGGACGGACGGTAGTAGCACGAGGGATGGAAGCGAAGAGCCTGGCCATGTCCGGCTGACACGAGCGACCGGCCTTCCAGATACTGCGAGACGACAGTGCTCTCGATCGGCTTTGAGGCGGCCCAGAGTCGCCGTGCTGCCTCGGCGGTTCCAGGCCGTGCCTTCGCCGTTCGTGCATTCTCCACATGGGCATCCACTTGCGGCAGACTCAAGAAGCGACGCGCTTCCTCCAGCGTCTCGCGCATCGAATGGTGGCCGGATGCGGCGGCGATGATATCGAGCAGGTCGCCATGCTCGCCAGTATGGGCATCGGTCCATTTTCCCGCAGCCCCGCGCCCGTCCGCCGATGTGCTGAGGCGAACATAGAGACTTTGGCCGGGCGAGTTTCGCGCATCACCGACCAGCCAGTAGCGTCCTTCCTTGCGTCCGGCAGCGAGGTAGCGGCGGCATACGGCCTCTGCACATTCGCCAAGGCGGCGGGCAATGTCACGGGCGGGACTGTCCATGCACCGGGCTCCTTCATGCGGCCTTGCGTGGAGTGACGCGCACAACCGGGAACCGGTCGAGCAGCTTTTCCAACACATCACCGCCGACAGCCCCTGTCGGCACGTAGAGGCGGAGTTTCCATGAGACGATCTCGGAGATCAAGCCCATAGACTTGAGCCGTTCGACCCCCAGATCGTTGAAGCCGGTCAGTTCGATGCGCCATTCGTTCATCGCGCGAACGCGGCGCAAGGTCTGACCCTCTGCGATCTCGATCGATGCCTCGTCGGCGATCAGCATCGACCAGGCCGTGTCCGGCGTGATTTGCGGGGCAGCGTCCGGGACAATGCTTGTTGCCCAGGCCGGTGAAACGCGGCGTCCGATGACACGTTCACCTGCATCGGTCTGAAGGCGATAGACCCGTGTCGATTCGTTCGGGAGACGTCTCCAGATCGGCAGAAGCAACCCTGTCACCATGTGCAAGGTCGAGATTTCGAATTCGGGCAGTTCGGCAAGTTCGCCGGTCCATGCGGCACAAAAGCTGGCACGATCCGCCTTTTCCCAGTGGCTCGTAGCAAACAGGTCCGCGAAGAGGAAGGAAGCTTCCATCGGCCGTACGAGGCGGACCCGGGCGAGTATGGCACCGTCATCATCGACAATGCTGCGGGCACGCAATTTGACGGCGGCCCGGCCGGATCGGGCGTTGATCATCAGATCGGCGTGCTCCTCGCCCGCCAGTTCCAAAGCGCGCTCAAGCGATACGGGTGTGAGCTTTTCTTTGCGCGAGATGGTGAGCAAGTGGGTCAGCGCACCGGTCCCCGGATGCGTGTAGATCGTGCGCCGCTCCGAGATCGTGAAACTCTCGGCCTGGAGAGTTTCAAGGCCAGTCTCGAATGTGCCGCTCGCGATCGCGCCTTCGATCCGGGCGGTAAGAAGGCCCTCGAATGCCTCAAACAGGATATTCTGAAGGTCGATTGTCAGCGCCAGCATCCGGTTGAGGAACGTCGTGATGCCGGGCAATTCGTCCTTGATGCCGCCATCGCTGTCGAGCAGTGAAAGCCCCGTCGCTGTCTCGAAGGCGGTGAGAGAGCATCCTTCGATCCGCCCGCGCACCAGCAGCATGTAAAGCTGGCGCAAGGCATCGCGGGCGTAGAAGGATTCGAGATTATCCTCGGGCCGGAACATATTCTGCCCGCCGGTCTGGCGTTGGCCACGGGTGATGGCACCGAGGCTGTCGAGACGCCGCGCAATTGTTGAGATGAACCGCTTCTGCGCCTTCACATCGGTCGAAACCGGCCGAAACAGCGGTGGCTGCTTCTGATTGGTGCGATTGGTCCGGCCAAAGCCTTGTATGGCGGCATCTGCCTTCCACCCGGCCTCCAGCAGATAGTGAATCCGGCGTCGCTGGTTCTTCGCGCCAAGGTCGGCATGATAGGAACGGCCGGTGCCGCCTGCTTCGGAAAACACCAGGATGCGTTTGGCGTCGTCCATGAAGGCATGGGTCTCGGCGATGTTCGCTGATGCGGGCCGGTTCTCGACAGCGAAGCGGACGGAACCGTCATTGCCTGTGCGCGGCACGATCCGGCGCGACCGGCCGGTAACTTCGGCCACAGCATCGCTCCCGAAGTACTGAACGATCTGATCGAGTGCGCCCGGCACAGGCGGCAGCGCGGCAAGACCTTCGATCATTTGGTCGCGGCGGCGGCAGGCCTCGCGATTGAGCACCGGATTGCCGTCGCCATCGAAGACAGGCCGTGATGCGAGATTTCCTTCGCCATCAGTATAGGGCTCGTAAAGCTGAACCGGAAAGCTGTGTTCCAGGTACGACAGAACATATTCGCGCGGCGTAATGTCCAGGCGGACATCGTCCCACTGGTCGGTGGGAATTTCGGCAAGGCGCCGTTCCTGCAGCGCCTCACCGGTCGAGACAATTTGCACGACTGCGGCGTGGCCTGCTTCAAGATCGCTCTCGATCGACGCAATGGTGCTCGGGGTCTGCATGGCGGTAATGAGGTGGTTGAAGAAGCGTTGTTTCACGCTTTCAAACGCCGATCGCGCTGCCGATTTCGCCTGGGCATTGAGCGTGCCGTGTGCCGAGCTGGTTACGCCGGACGCCTCAAGCGCGGCATCGAGATGGGTGTGAATGATCTGGAACGCCGCGGCATAGGCGTCGTAGATGCGGACCTGCTCTGCACTCAGTCGATGCTCGAGAAGGTCGTATTCGACGCCGTCGAACGAGAGCGAGCGGGCGGCATAGAGGCCCAAAGCCTTCAAATCGCGTGCCAGCACTTCCATCGCCGCAACGCCGCCTTCCTCGATGGCCGATACGAAGTCCGCGCGCGATGCGAACGGAAAGTCTTCGCCGCCCCATAGGCCGAGCCGCTGCGCATAGGCGAGGTTTTGCACGGTCGTGGCACCGGTTGCAGACACATAGAGAACGCGCGCATTGGGCAGCGCGTGCTGGAGGCGCAGGCCTGCACGCCCCTGCTGAGAGGCAGCGACATCGCCGCGCTCGCCTTTGCCGCCCGCCGCATTGGCCATCGCGTGGGCTTCATCGAAAACGATGATGCCGTCGAAGTCGCGCCCTAGCCACTCAACGATCTGGCTGACCCTGCTGGCCTTGCCCGACCGCGCCTGCGAGCGCAGGGTTGCGTAGGTCGTGAACAATATGCCCTCGGCGAGCCGGATTGGCGTCCCCTGCCGGTAGCGGGACAAGGGCGTCACAAGTAAACGTTCTTGCCCGAGAGCGGACCAGTCGCGCTGTGCGTCTTCGAGCAAGCGATCCGAGACCGAAATCCACACCGCGCGGCGGCGTCCCTTGCACCAATTGTCGAGGATGATGCCTGCGACCTGACGCCCTTTGCCCGCACCGGTCCCGTCACCCAGAAACCAACCCCTGCGGAAACGAACTGCGCCTTCAGCATCATCCGCGGCTGCAGACACGACGTCCCAGGTCGCATCTACCGCCCATGCGCCTGACAAGTGCCCAGCATGGGCTTCGCCAGCGTAGATGATGGCTTCAAGCTGCGCGTCCGAAAGGGTGCCGTTCGCCACCAGCGTCGCCGGGATATGGGGCCGATAGCTGGGCTTGGGCGGTGCGACCGATGCCATCGACGCTGACTGGACGAGCGGCGTCGGATGAGGTTGTGCGCCGGGAATAACCAGCGATTGCAACCCATAGGCTTCGTAGATCGTGTCGCCGAGCCGCTCTGAAGCGGGCGCCCAATCCACGGTCTGGTAGGCGAGCTCGTCTGCCTCGACCGCAATGACGGTCTCCGATGGTGCAACCACTTGTCGGGGCCGATCGGTCGGCCTCGATGGTAAAACCGCAAGCTCTGCCGGCGGCATCGGTGCAACCGGTGGCCGCGGTGGCACAAGGCATTCCACCCATTGCAGCAGGGTCGCAGCATCAGGCGCGATGCCAGCACTGGGCACAAATTGGGCAGGATCTTCCGCCGGCACCTTGTCGATCACGGTGAGCCGGGTCTCGATTGTCGTTCCGTGCTTGCGATAAATGCGGCCGTCGATGGCGGCGGTGAAAACAATCCGGCCGCTGCGCTGCAAGGCTTCGAACGCAGCACGCCAATTCCCATTCTCCGGGCAGCATGTCGCTGAAGTAATCGCGACCAGTCGCCCGCCCGGTTCAAGCCGTGCCAGCGCTGACGCGATGTGCCGGAGCGCGGCATCCTTCATCGCGCGATCGACGTGCGCAATGGCCGAAAAAGGCGGGTTCATCAGAACAACTGTCGGGCGATGGCCCACGGGTAGCCTGTCGTCGATCGATGCCGCATCATGCTTACTGACGGGCGCATCCATGATTTTGCTCAGCAGTTCAGCGCGGGTCTCGCTCAGTTCGTTGAGAACGAGGTTTGCCCGCATTAGCTCGGCGTGCACCGCCAGCATCCCGGTGCCGGCTGATGGCTCGAGTACTACATCGCCAGGCTCGATCATTGCAGCGGTCGCAGCAACAAAGGCGAGCCCAAGCGGGGTCGAGAATTGCTGAAGGGCCTGCCCGACCTCCGAACGGCGCGTGTGCGTAGGCACGCGTGCCGCGATCCGCTCCAAAGCCGTGAGCATGCGCTGGGGTTCAGGATTGCGGCGGGCCAGCGCTCTGCCATAGCGACGAAGAAGCAGAATCTGGGCGGCTTCGCAGGCGTCATACGCCATCTTCCAGTCCCATGCCCCTTCGGCATCGCTCCGGGTAAAGGCACCGGTCATGACATCGCGCAATTGAGTGCTGCTGATGGGCGAGCCTGTTTCCAGCAAAGGAAGCAGCGCATTTGCTGCGGCGAACAGTGCAGCCGAGCGGGGGCTGGTAAGGCGCATGGAAGTGGGCGACGCGGCGCAGGCCGCATCGGCTAGAGTGTCGGACATGATGAGGACTCCGGGAGAATGGAGAAAGGAAAGCCCGCGCCCAAGGCTCTTTCGATGCTATGGCGCGGTCATGGGCAACGGGCAGGTCATCGAGGCGAAAGTTCGATCTCGCCGTGCCTGTCCGGGTCGATGACGAAACCGTGGCGGCCACGGTGTGCATAGTCTTCACCGGGAACGAGGAATGCTCGCTTTGGCGAGGCGTCGCGCCGACCACCCAGCGACGCGATTACCTCGACGTAACCGGGGGGCGATGCTGTTGTCCTGGCGGAAATGACGACCCAGTCTTGGGTATGCCTGCGGGAAAATTCGTCGCGCTCACGGGAAAAGGATTCACCTGGCGCCAGTGCCCGTCCGTGGATCGCTTCCCAGGCGTCGGGGCACCAGTCGCGCAATATCCGGTCAGCTGAGGCCTGCTCACGGTAGGTGAAGAGGTCAGGATAACCGGCTGCAACCCTCGCCCAGTCTCCATCCTCCTCATACCATCCGCCAGCGATGCGCAGCGCTTCTGGCATGGCCTTGTTGCGCATACGATCGAGCTTGAACCCGCCATGCCCCGCAGTGGAGTGAAAAACGATCCCCGGGGCATAGACCGTGGCGGTCTGCGATTTGCCCCAAGGCGTCGAAATGGGATGGACCGTCTCGATCCGCCCGAGCGCCTCGCGCTGGCGCACATGAAGCGCGATGTCTCCGACATAGGCCCGGAAGGCTTGGTGGTCGCTGACCGAGCATTCAGCACCGTAAACATCTGCGCGGTTCCACTCGTGTAAGGGGCGACTGAGACGCCAAGCCGATGCGACCGAAAAGCCGGCGTCTATCGGAATGGCGATATAGGCGAGATCACCCACGCGCGCGGCCATATCGCCATCGCGCGTGGTACCAAATTCGACCATGATGGCGCTCATGCCGCCCTCCTCGTCGTTGGCGGGAGGATGACCGGGTCCGGATCGCTGACAATCTCCGTCCGCATGTTCGAGTAACGATTGACTTGCATCCAGCTCTCGGCGGCAGCCAGGTTGCTGGCGAGATGACGCAGCTCATCGCGACCATCGACACTGGTCAGGATGCGCACGGAACCCGCTCGCGGGGTCTCGACAATCTCAAAATGCAGACTGCTATCGAGGCCATAGGCGCGCCGCACGGTCAGGACGATCGTGCCCTGACTGCCATAATCGCCCAGGTGGAGCATGAAGTGGGGCGGCGAGTTGAAACTTGCGCTGACGTAACCCGGATAGCGCTCGACCAAGCGACCCACGCCGTTTTCATGCTCCCATGCCCTCAGCTTGCGCCTGAAACGGGCCGGAGGACGGGGTTTGCCATTGGAGTAGCGGATCAGGCTGCCGAGCGGAGCGCTGGTGTAGATTTGCTGGGCTGACACGGGATATTCCTCAAGAAATGCGAAAGCCCGACGCAGTGGCCGGGCTTTGCGGGAAAAGGGAAAGAGCAAGGCGGCTCTTGCCGCCCTGCCGGTTTCATTCGGCAGCGATCGCGTAAGCGCCGTCCTCGTTTTCGAGGAAGGCAGGCAGAGCATCGCTGTCCATGTCGCCGGGCTCTGCTTCGCAGGCTGGCGGCGTGCGGAGCGGCTCGGGCAGCCATTGGGCGTCCTCGAGCAGACGTTCGGCCTCGCGCGCCATGTCTGCCTTTTTGAGGTGATCGATCATGCCTGCGAACTGCTCGCCGCGCGCTTCGGTGACGTCGGCGAGAATCCGCGGCTTGGTGACGCTCCGGAAGTAGCCGTCGACGGTCGGTCGCCAGCCTGCGGCTACAGGATCAAGACCAACGGCCCGCGCGAGGACGTGGCTATGGGCAAGACGGCGCTCGATGCTGTGCTTCGATACACGGCCATTGTCGTACTTGGGCACAATCTCGCACTGGGCATTCACGCTGCGCGAAGCACAATGAGCGAACAAGGCCGCCTGCTCGTCGCCGTTGAGGGCGAGCAACGCATCCCACAGATCAGCGTCTGACTCGGGAAGCCGCTCCTCCCAGTAACGGGCGCGCTCGGCGAGGCTGCGGGCAGGCGCGCTGTCACGCAGGCCGGAGGGCGGATTGGCGAAGCTCACGTCCTGTACAGTAAGCTGGAGGCAGCTTTCCCGGCTCGCGAAATAGCAGGTCTGCAGAACCAGTGCATGCAGCACCGCCGCGAACGCGGTTGCCGGATTCTGCGCCAGCGCATCCTGCAAGGCGAGTGTGCGCCAGGCGGTCAGATCGGCAACGAGACGATCCGGCAGCGGCTTGAGCCCCTCGTCGGCTTCCTCGTCATCCTCGCCCCCAGTGCGGCCATCGTCATCCGTGCCGACAGGTCTGGCGCTGCCCGTGTCGCCGTTAACCGATACCAGCTCGTGCTCAGTGCCATCCGGTACCGGATCTGCTGCCGGCTCGTCTTCGGGACGGACATAGCCGCGTTCGACACATAGGGAGCCGTCGCGCTCGATCGAAACAAAGACGCCAGCGATTGCCACATCGGCGGGTTCGAAAACCAGCGGTCGATCCGCGAGTTTGCCGATCTCAGCGTTGATGGCGTCGAGCCGGTCATAGACGTCCTGCGGCACATCATGCTCGTCCGCCCATTGCGCTTCGATCTCTTCCGATTCCCCTTGCAGCGCGACAAAGCGTGCTTGCTCAGCCTCGGTCATGGCGACTTCGGTCCCGCTGATTTCGCGATGGCCGTTGGTGACCGCCCAGGGCATGTCGACGGCCGTCGCCACCCACTTCCAGCCTTCGGCGGCGATGTCTTCCCCCGCCCGGCGCAGCTTTTCTGCAACGAGCGTGTCGAGCAATCCCGGGTCCGTCAGCCAGCCTCCATCGTCGTCCTCGAACAGGTCGCGCATGACCCCGCCGCCAGCAGCGACATAGGTGTCGATGGTGACGAAGCGGACCCGCTTGTCGGCAACCCGCACGCTGTTTTCGGTGAGGCGCTGCCGAATATAGGCCGCCGACTTGTTGTAGCTATGGGCCAGCATCTCCCACACCTGCTCCTGGCGGGCATGGTCGTCCGACACGGTGAACGCCATCAACTGTTCGAGGGTCATGCCGTCATCGGCATAGATTTCGCACAGACGCGGCGAGACCGATGCCAGTTTGAGGCGCTGGCGCACCACGGCGGGCGTCACGCCGAAGTGGGAGGCGATGTCCTCGACCGCGCTGCCTTTATCGACCATGGCCTGCATGGCGCGAAACTGGTCGAGGGGATGGAGCTGCTCGCGCACCGCATTTTCCGCATAGCTGTCCTCCTCGGCAGATATGTCGGTAGTGGCCGCCTTGACGATGCAGGGTACGAGAGCGGTGCTTGCCAACCGCCTTTGCTTCACCAGCAGTTCGAGCGCACGGTAACGCCGGCCGCCGGCCGGAACCTCGAACATGCCGGTTTCGGCACCATTCCCGTCCAGAACAGGCCGGACATTGAGGCTTTGCAGAAGAGTGCGCCGGGCGATGTCTTCGGCAAGCTCGGGAATGGATACCCCCGCCTTGATCCGGCGGACGTTGGACTGGGACAGGACCAGCTTGTCGAACGGGATGTCGCGCGACGGGCTGAGGGTGATTTTCGCAGGCTGTTTGCCCATGTGGTTTCTCCATGACAGGCCGCCGCGAGACTCTCTCCCGGCTCCCGGGCCCATCACGAATTTCCCGGCCCTCCTCTTCCTCTGGCCCGCCGCGAGCGGGGCCGTGCGCAGCCGCGGGGTCACGCCACCGCCCTCGAGGTGGGAGCACCTCCCGCATCAGGCTCGTCTGGCTCCCCGGGATCGTTGGCGGCTTTTCCGCTCGCAGCCGACGGGCCATGCTCGAGCAAGTAGTTGGCCGCCTTTGATGCGGCGCTGGCGGCACGGAGAATGGCGCGATTGTCCTCACGGATAATCTCGAGCCACGACCCGATATAGTCAGCGTGACGGACGGTTGGGGTGATCCCCAGCGCGGCGCAGACAAAGGCACCGGTCATCTCCGCGACCAACTCCTCGCGCCCATAGTCCTTCGATCCGAATGCACCAGTCTGGTCACGATCAAGGCGGCTGCGATGCCCGGTCCAGTGCCCCAGCTCGTGAAAGGCTGTGCGATGCCAATTGACGGGGTCGTGAAAATCGTCCGGCCGGGGCACGGCCACGAAATCGTGTGCCGGGCTGTAATAGGCCGATGCGCCACCGATCCGGAAATCTGCACCCGTTGCGCGGATAAGAGCATCCGCCTGCGGCAAGATCAGACCGGCAGGTACGGGCGGTGGCGGTACGCAGACATGTTCGGGCAGTCCTTCGCACTGATCGACCGAAAACACCGTGAAGGTACGCAGGAACGGGATACCCCCGACCGGCTCGCGTTCCTCGGTGGCGGCTCGGCGTTGCTCTTCGCCGGGCACGAACCGGCGCGTGTAGATGATCGGCACGCCGTGCTCGCCGCGCCGTACCGTACCGCCGAGCATCGATGCTTGCCGGAAAGTGAGAAAGGCGTGGCCCGAATATCCGTTGGAGACTATCGCATCCCACAAGGTCAGGATATTGATACCGCTGTAGGCCCGCTGGCTGACGGCATTGTGCGGCATGCCGACGCCCGTCTGGGCACTGGTCCACGGCTGGACCCAAGGCACTCGACCAGCTTCGAGGTCGGCAATGATCCGGTCGGTGATCTGTTGGTAGAGGTTGGCGCGTCCGTTGGGCGAGCGCGGTTTGGTTCGAGATGCCATCGCATGAAGCTCCGCGACGGACCGCGACAAGCCTCTCTCGCCGCTCTTCATCCGTCACGGACTGATGGAGGCACTCTCACTCTGGCGGGGCGTTGCGGGGCAGCCGCCCCGCTCGAAGGGGTCCGTCAAGACCGGAACGGGCATGGCGGCAGGGGAAGGCCTTCCCCAACGCTAGCTAGAAGCCTGCCTTGAACAACTCGCCTTTGCGTGGCTGCAATCGTACCAGCATGGCGCGCGCAAGATGCGGCGGAATGCGGTGATGCATCGACCACAGGTCGGTATCGTGGCAGTCGCGCAGGCGCCTGGTGCTGCCGCAGGGACAGGGCCAATGCCCCCTCGGCCGCGGCAGTCTCAATATCCGCAGGTAATAGAGAATGTCCTTGCGCCGGTTCGCAATGCCAAGCGCATCGGCATAGGCCTCCTCCATACCCTCCATCCCATGCGCTCGTTCACCGAATGGCCAGCTGCCGGTCTTCTCAAACCAGAACTGACCCAGAAAATACTCACGCAGAGGTCCGCCGAGATAGGCCGCAATGCCGGTGTCGGCTGCTGTCGCCAACCAGTTTTCCCAGACCGTCACGCAGCAATCGCCATCACCGTTGATGTGGTGATCGGGGTCGCGCTTGATGCGCCCGCCGGTCTCGAACACGCGCGGTTCGATGCGCGGATAGGCGTGGGTCAGCTCGATTCTTACAGCGTAGCGCGCCAGTGGACCTGCCGGATCACATACGGCACTGCCGGCTGTGACGACGAACGTCCCTTCAACGACGATCTTGCCGTCTATCTCCGTTGCCCGGAAACCGGGCTGTTCAAACGCGATCGCGGCTTGAACCTCGAGCAAAGTGAGCAAAGTGGCCGCCTCAGCGCACCCAGGGGCGGGACTGGGATCCGCTGCTCTGGATCGCGTCAACCGCGTGGCGGGCACGCTCGAGTTCGGCATCATGGCCGCCCCCCAGAAGCAGTGCAGGAGCCCCGATGGCACCATCGTCCGGCATAACGCTGTTGAGCGCGCGCTTTACCAGGGCGGGACCGAGCCGCCGCTCCAGTTCGTCCGGAATGGTATCGTAGGGGCTGGCGCGCAGATACTGCGCGAAATCCTGCCGGGCCTGTGCGAGCCAGCGGAAGAAGTTGTCGCGCTTGCACGGCTCTTCCGGCCATTTGTCGGCGAAGTTCTCGGCCGGATTAACGGGGTTGGAGACCCAGGCAATGCCGTCACGCTCCTCGATGTAACGATCCATGTTCATCAAGATGGACTGCAGCGCTGCCGACAGCGAGGCTTCCTCGTTATAGGCATGGGCCGCGAGCGTCGTGATGATGATCGAGATGGGCTTGTGTTCGCCGTCTTCGGCAAACATGCAGTCGCGGTGACGCTTGAGAAGCTGGATGGCCTGCTGAAGCGGCGTGCGCACCTTGTAATCCGGGATGCTCCCCGTCAGCACCAATGGCACAGATTTGAGGTTGTGATTTAAGGAGGATTTGGGCTTCTTCGTAGTGACGAAGGAACGAATCTATGGACGCCTCCCGCGCAAGGCAATTTCTCGATGTTGCTCCGGCATTGGATGCGTGAATCTATCCGGCCTTTTGATCGGGGCAGACTTGCCCCTGGCCATGATGGGAATCCGCTCGTTTCATTGCCTTTTAAGATGAGCGGCCTCGAAGGCCATCGTTCCTTGCAGGCTGTGAAGCGGCGGTCCGTGCCGTTACACCATCAAGTCTTCCACCTCGCATTCGTAATTTCTGATCAGACTGCGGCCCGCATCCGGACGGTCAGGCCATTTTGTAGTTATCGCCGCTTCGCAACATCGCCCAGGCTATGCGAGCAGTCTTATTCGCCATCGCGACGAGTGTCTTGTTGTGGCC
This sequence comes from Qipengyuania thermophila, assembly GCF_004153605.1. Lineage (NCBI taxonomy): Bacteria > Pseudomonadati > Pseudomonadota > Alphaproteobacteria > Sphingomonadales > Erythrobacteraceae > Qipengyuania > Qipengyuania thermophila. The sequence goes on from NZ_SDSI01000001.1 coordinate 332,187, forward strand.
TGCCCTCGATTGCAGTTCCTGCGCCCATTTTGAACGTCGGTCGTCATGCTTGGCGACCCGCAGCAACGCAGATCGTGCACCATGTATTAGCTGGCGCCTTAGGTAATGATTGGCTCTGTTCCCGATACCACCGAGCCTTGGCTTTCCACCGGTCGTGTATTGGCGCGGAACCAGTCCAATCCAGGCGGAAAGGGCTCGGCCCGATGCGAAGTGTCGGCCATCATCAATTGCGGCGACTAGAGCGGTTGCGACAATCGGTCCCACTCCGGGTAGCGTAGTCAGGCGTTTGCAACGCTCATCCTCCCGGCAAATCTCAGCCAGCATGTCATCGAGAGCTGAGACTCTGGCATCCAGGCTGCGATACTCCTCGGCCAGCTTCAGGAACAGATTCTTCGACAGTTCCGACAGTTCGGCAGTCTCGACCATCTTGTCGATCTGCAGCCGGAATCGGGATGCACCTACCGGCATGACGACACCATATTCGGCCAAAAGACCACGAGTGTGATTGATCAGCGCGGTGCGCTGCACGATCAGTCTGTCGCGTGTTCGGTGTAGAGCTTGCAGATCCTGCTGCTCGACACTCTTCAACGGCACGAACCGCATCGTCGGCCTGTTGGCAGCTTCGAAAATGGCTTCGGCATCGACTGCATCATTCTTCGATCCCTTCACGAATGGCTTCACGAAGCGCGGATGGATCAGGTGCACCGTGTATCCCTGCCCCTCGAAGACCCGCCCCCAATGGTGCGAACTGGCGCAAGCCTCCATCGCGACCGATTGCGGGTGCAACTTGGTCACCGCATCGGTCAACTTTGCCCTGCTGACCTTTCGCGAAACCACTTCGCCATCGCCAGTGATCCCATAGATATGAAAGGACTGCTTGCCCAAATCGATCGCCAACATTTGCATGTGATGAACTCCTCGCCTCGGTCGCACTGGCAATATGCTCGGCCCGATTGCGGGAGGCGTCCATCCCATAAGATGAAGCCCAAATCCTCCAATGCAAAATCGCCGACCAAGGCCCCTGCGGAGCGGGTGGTGAAGGACATCCGGCGTGCAACCCGCCGGCACTTCTCGGCCGAAGACAAGATCCGCATCGTGCTGGATGGCCTGCGCGGCGAGGACAGCATCGCCGAGCTGTGCCGCAAGGAAGGCATTGCCCAGAGCCTGTATTACACCTGGTCGAAGGAGTTCATGGAAGCCGGCAAGCGCCGCCTGGCCGGCGACACCGCCCGTGCCGCGACCACTGGCGAGGTGCAGGATCTGCGCCGCGAAGCCCGCGCCCTGAAGGAATGCGTGGCCGACCTGACGCTCGAAAACCGTCTGCTCAAAAAAAGCATGATCGCGGATGGGGGCGACGACGAATGAGGTATCCCGCCTCGGAGAAGCTCGAGATCATCCGGATCGTCGAGCAGTCGCACCTGCCCGCCAAACGCACGCTGGACCAGCTCGGCATCGCCCGTCGGACCTTCTACCGCTGGTATGACCGGTTCCTCGAAGGCGGCCCGGAGGCCTTGGAGGATCGGCCGTCGGCGCCGACCCGGGTGTGGAACCGCATCGGCGATGATATCCAGGACCAGATCGTCGAGATGGCCCTGGACTACAGCGAACTGTCACCGCGCGAGCTGGCGGTGCGGTTCACCGACGAGAAGCGCTACTTCGTGTCGGAAGCCACGGTTTACCGCCTGTTGAAGGCCCATGACCTGATCACCAGCCCGGCCTATGTCGTGATCAAGGCCGCCGATCAGTTCCACACCAAGACCACCCGGCCGAACGAGATGTGGCAAACCGACTTCACCTACTTCAAGATCATCGGGTGGGGCTGGATGTACCTGTCGACCGTGCTCGACGACTTCTCGCGCTACATCATCGCCTGGAAACTGTGCACCAACATGCGGGCCGAGGACGTCACCGACACGCTGGACATGGCGCTGGCTGCCTCGGGCTGCGACAGCGCCACCGTGCTGCACAAACCCAGGCTGCTCAGCGATAACGGTCCCAGCTACATCGCTGGCGAACTGGCTGAATACATCGAAGCTCAGCAGATGAGTCATGTGCGCGGTGCACCGTGCCACCCTCAGACCCAGGGCAAGATCGAGCGCTGGCACCAGACTCTGAAGAACCGCATCCTGCTGGAGAACTACTTCCTGCCCGGCGACCTCGAGGCCCAGATCGAAGCCTTCGTCGAGCACTACAACAATCAACGTTACCACGAGAGCCTGAACAACGTGACGCCCGCCGACGCCTACTTCGGCAGGGCACCAGCCATCATCAAACAGCGTGAAAGGATCAAACGACAGACCATCGAATATCGACGCTTGCAACACCGCAAGCTCGCCGCATAACATCAACCCCGAGACGAGGCCCGCACTCCGCTAATTTACGCCGCGAGTTGTGCCAAATGTTCTGACGACGGACATTGGAGAGATATCTGGGCAGCTCTCTGAACTGTAAAATCTGTGCTTAAGTCCTCGTTTCAATGCACTACATTGCTAATGGCGAATTTTTTCATTGAACTCGAATGCTGAACTTGGCTCAATTGGCCCCAGTGCATTATTGGGACACAGATTCACGGTAGCAACGTAAGCGGCATCAGCGCTGGCCAACCTTGAGTGGCAAAAACCCGTCAGCGTCGAACACCGCGGGGTCCGACCAGACATAGTCGCCGGTCAAATTGATGTGGTCCCAGCCCAGCGGTGAGAGCTGACCGAGCGCGCCCTTGTGGTCGGCGATCTCGATGTTCAGCGTGCTCATTGCGCGATCAAGATAGCGGCAGTTGAACAGGATGATCGCCGCCGTGACGAGGTTCAGGGCGGCAGCACGCGTCTGCTGGTTCTCGTGTCCGCGATCGCGAAAGCGGCCAAGGCGATGGAACGCGACAGCGCGCGCGAGGGTGTTTCGCGCCTCGCCTTTGTTCAGCTCGGCAGTGACCTGTCGGCGCAGCGCCGGGTCTTCGAACCAGCGCAGCGTGAACAGCGTGCGCTCGACGCGACCGATCTCGCGAAGCGCGGCGGCCAGCGTATTCTGCTGCCGGAACGCGGACAGCTTCTTGAGGATGAGCGACGGGGTGACGGTCCTGTTCCGCATCGCCTCGATCAGCGGCGCGACGTCCTGCCAATGGCCCCGAATGAGGTTTGCATCGAGCCGGTGCCCGAACAGCGGCGCGAGGCGCCCGTATCGGGCTCGCGGTTCGAATGCGTAGAGGCGACGATCGGAGAGGCGCGGGATGCGTGGCTCGAAGTTGAGCCCGAGCAGGTGCATGACCGCGAACACGATGTCGGAGACGCCACCACCGTCGGTATGAAGTGCACCGATGTTCGCTCCGCTCTCATGACCGAGAATGCCATCCAGCGCGTGGATGGCTTCGCCCGCCGTCCCCGCAATCACGGTCTGGTGCAGCGGCGCGTACCGGTCGGTGATCGTCGTGTAGATTTTGACGATCGGGTCGCGGCCGTAGTGGGCATTGACGCTGCCGCCGCCTTCGCCGGGACCGCCGAGGTAGAAGTGCTGGCCGTCGGCCGTCGCGCGCCAGCCTTCGCCGAACCACGCCGCGACCGGCTCGGCATGGATGGCGTCGGTCAGACAGCCGAGTGCGGCGCGGAACGTGTCCTCGCGCATGTGCCAGGTCTGCATCCTGAGCAGTGCGCGCCTCGACGCGACGCCGCAAATGTCGGCCATTCTCGTGAGGCCGAGGTTCGTAGCTTCAGCGATCAGCGCGGCCAGGAACGCGCGTTCGTCGGAAGGCGGCAACCCTGATGAGACATGGCCGAAGTGATCGACAAAGCCGGTCCAGCGCGCGACCTGCGAGAGGACGTCGGTGATGCGGATCGTCGGCAGTGCGCCATACATTTGCGCCCCGAGCGCGCGCCCCGGCGCGTCGTCGCCATCGTCGGCCTTCGGTCCCTTGGGGAAGCGGAGCTTCTCGCCGGTAAACAGCAACGGGTCCTTCCCCGACAGACCGCGAGCAGTCGCCAGCAGCGCGGCGTCGAGTTCGACCGACTTGCGCGCGAGCCACTCGTCCGCGCTGAAGGTCGGCGGCGGAAGGAGCGCGACGGGGATACCGGGCTGCGCTGTTGCGGGCGTGATCAGATCCTCGAGCGCGCGGTGCACGCGCGAGGTTGGCACCCATAAGTCGCCCGAGGTCAGCGCGCTCGACACCGCGAAGTATGTCGCCAGCTCCCAATAGGTCCGGTCGATTCTGCCGCCGCTCACGACATGGCGATGCCAGCGCAGCTCGACATGCCCGAGCGGAACGTCGGCGGGTAGCGGTTTGCGCCAATCACCAGCGAGGTCGACCAGAACACCGATGGCGGTGCGCAGCGCCGCCGTCGCTGCACGTCCCTCGAATGCGAAGCTGCACAGGAAGCGATCACCGACCTGCTTGAACACGCGGTATTCAGCGGCGAGCTCGCCGAGGGCGCGGGGTCGCCCCGGTCGGACCGTGCGACGGATGAGCGCGGCGTCGGCGGCGATGACGTCGAGGTCGGCGACGGCGGCGACCGCCGCGGCGATATCGCCGCCGGTTCGCGCCGCACTCGTCAGTGCTTCGAGCACTCCGGCGATGCGGGTGAGCCGTTCGCGTCCCTGCTCGTCGGCGACCGCGATCGTCTCCTCGAGCCGCTTGCGCGCGTTGAGGTTGGCACGCCCGACCAGCGCACCGAACATGGCGATTGCGGCATCGGTCAGTGTCGCCTCGAGCTCGCGCAGCGTTGCGACCAGTGTAGTGTACCGTCGCGCCGGGCCCATCTGCTGCAGGGACTGAGCGGTATGTCGCGCCCCCTCGCGTGCCATCAGCGCGAAGCGGGCGCTGAAGTCACCGGGCACGTCGACATCCGCATAACCCGTCGCGCGTAGCAGATCGATCTTGTCGAGCAGCTCGAGCAAGCTTCGTCCGCCGACCCGCGAGGGCGGCTCGCGCAGCCAGCTGAGGCGACTTTGCTGCGCGTGCGCCTTGTCAGACAATAGTGCATCGAGCGCGGCTCGCTGTTCCTCGCGAAGCGCGGCGTGGACGTCACTCGTCACGCGCGTGTCGGCCGCGTGCATCGCCTCGCCTGCCATGCGCTCGACCACGGTGACGCCGGGAACGATGATGCGCTGCTCGCGCATGCGATTCAGGAGCCGCTCGATCAGCAGCTTGCCGTCAGTCAGCCCGATCGCTTCGTCCGCGAGCCATGTCGCAAGTTCGCGGCGTGCGGGCCGTGTGAGATCGGTAAAGCCGAATTGTCGCTTGATCGCCGCCAGCTGCTCGTACCGCGTCTGTGTCCGCCGTGCGAAGGAGGCGATCGCGGCGGCATCGACGCCGACCTGCTCGGCCACATGGTCGAGCATGATGGCCGGTAGCCGCTCGCCCCTTCGCAGATGCCGTCCCGGGTAGCGGAGGCACGCGAGCTGGAGCGCATAGCCGAGCCGGGTCTCCGGCGTCCGCGCTCCGGCGATGGCGGCAAGGTCGCCGGCGTCGAAGCTGTGGTGCCGAACCACCTCGTCCTCGGTCTCGGGCAAGGCGAGCAGCGCGCCACGCTGCCGCTCGGTCATCGGTATGCGCGCGGGCATCGCTGATCCTCTCAAAAACCGCTTGCCATTAGCCGCCGTTTTGAAAGAGGATATTGCAAGACGCAACGTCGCGGTTTTGCGTGAGCCGTCGATCGGCGATGCAAACGTTCGTTTGCGAAAGGAGCATGCTTGACCGCCGAACCCTATCTGATCGGTTATGCCCGGGTGTCGAAGGGCGACGACCAGTCGAACGCCGCGCAGGCGCGCGCGCTCAAGGCGGCGGGGTGTAGGCGCACATTCGAGGAGACCGCGAGCGGGGGACGCTGGGATCGGCCGAAGCTCCAGGAGCTGGTCGGCCAGCTGCGCGACGGCGATGTCGTCGTCGTGTGGAAGCTCGACCGGCTGTCGCGCAGCCTCAAGGACCTGCTGCACCTGATGGAGAAGATCGAGGAAGCCGGCGCCGGATTTCGTTCGCTGACCGAAAGCATCGATACGACGACGCCCGCGGGCCGCATGATGATGCAGATGGTCGGCAGCTTCGCCGAGTTCGAGCGCGCGATGATCCGCGAGCGCACGTCCGCGGGGCTGGCGCAGGCGCGGATCGAGGGACGCGTCGGGGGGCGCCGCCGCAAGCTCGACGCCAAGAAGCGTCGCGAGATCGCGGACTCGGTGATCTCGGGGCGCAAGTCGGGCGCCGAGATGGCGCGCCTCTACGATGTCAGCGAGCCGACCGTATCGCGCATCGTCGCCGAGCATCGACGCGCAGGTGAAAAACCATGAAGATGGGACTAACATGATGTCCTTCCGGGACCATGGTCGACACTCAGAATGCTAACGGTGGCACTTGCCGCGCTGGGGATCCTGGCGGGCTGCTCTGGTAACCGAGCCAAGGAAACAAGCGCAAAGCCTGTCGACGAAACGATCGCCGAGACGAATTGGGAACTTGTTGCGCTTGACGGCGCGCAGGTACCCGCGACGAAGCCCGCGGCAGCAATCATAGCTTTTGGACCCGATGGCTCGATCGGAGGCACGGCAGCGTGCAACGAGGGCGGGAGCCCGATGCGGTGGCATCAAGGCAGATTCGCCATCTCTTCGAACGTCAACACTGTGCCGTTGCCCATTTTCACCGTCATGCGATGCCTTGACGACGCTTCCAGCGAGATTGGCAATCGTTTCTGGAACCGGATGATGACTGCCCAAACCTGGGTGCGCGATGGTCGGACGCTGAAGATCGTCTTCAAGGACGCGAGAACCGCGTCGCTTCGTCTGTTGCCGCCGCGTATCGCTGCGGACGCCCAATTACCCGCGGGGGATCGACTTGCACTCGTCGGACCAGGCAGTACCGAGGGAGTTAGCAACCGGCAGCTGATCGCAATGTTCGGTCAAGCCTTGGCCCGGGGGGCACCGCTCGCCGAGGCTAAGGCGGTTTGCTTGGGGCTTCAGGGTGAGCAAGACAACCGGACGCGCGACGCCCCGGCCTTTATACTCAAACTCCTTGCGCCCAGCATCGGATTGCCCGTGCTGCCAGCTTCGAAATGCTCAATGGATACAGTGCCTCGAAACGCTGCAACGCGCGAACAGGCAGTCCTGTATACCGCGAAGGTCGAACACCTCGGACAGCCAATCACCTTCATGGCTACAGCCGTCTTCGGCAATCTTGGAGCCAAAGGCACACAGTATCGACTTCGCTCGCTACGCGGTGGTGGGTTTGCGGCCGAACCTACCGGACTCACCGTTTTGTCCTAGCGCTGCACGCCCGAATTATGGCTGGCTGCTAGTTGGTCAACCGACGGAGAGTGCCAGCAGTGACGAGGATAGCGTCACGGGTGCCGCACGCTCCTGCAACCCCGTCCATTGGATACGTGCCCTGCCGATCGTTCACCCGGGAACCAGCTAGTTCGACTTTAGCTCCGAAGGGGACGACTTCATCATTTGTCAGACGGATGCCGTTCGCGTTGGCAGATACAGCCGTCCCCTTTTCAAAGACCAAGGGGACGGCTTCGGTTTGCATCCGAAGCCGGATGCAGCTGCCGTTTGATTCCAAAATGCCCTCAACTCGCGCCATTGGCCCGGCGGATGGCGGCCCGCCGTTGGCGGTTGGCTGCTGGTCGTATTGAAGCAACATGACTGTCTCGGACGCTCCTTTGCCATGTATGTCTGGATCTGACGCAGTCGCCACCGCAGCACGGTTGGGCGCAGAAGTGCCATCGCTGCCTGATGAGCATGCCGATAAAAGCAAAACAGTGGACGCCAATACAGTTCTCATAGCTTCTTCCTAGTAGGCAAGCCGATAGCCTGCCGCATATGCGGCGTCGGTGCTGGAGTAATAGAGAACCGAATCCTTGCCGGCGTTGTAGGAATTTTCGCTACAAGCAGTGACCACGCCGAACGCTGTCTGCCAAGCAAACACGGGGCCACCGCTATCTCCGGGTCCGCAGCGAAGTCCCGTCGTTGGTCCGATGATCGTGGCGTAGTAGCTGGGACCGGTCCCAGGCGAGGCCGTCGGATGGGTATAGTCGATGTATTTCCAGTATACTTCACCACATCCCTGACCGTAGGTCGGGCTCGAGGTCACGCCGTAAAAGCAGATCCAGCTCCCTTGAGGCGTGCCGTCCGTAATTTTGGCTTCGGTAGATGCAAGGGTTCGACGGCCCGTCAACGACCGCGGACTCTCACCCTTATTCCCGATGAACTGCGGCAGCCCGGTCAGGCCAGTTGGAAATCTCAGGAAGAGGAAATCGCGCTTGGAGTCGTAGACGACAGAAGACGTGTCGGTGATCAAATTGTAGCGCTTGCCGTCGGTATCGACATACGTGAAAGTGCCCGGCGCAAGCTTCTCACAATGACCTGCCGTTATGATGCCCGGGCGGTTGCTTGAGTCATAGCCGATAAAGCCAGCCGTACACCGCGCTCCTCCACTCGCGTTCTGGAGCGCTGTTCCACCGCGCGCCGCGGTCGGCCCGACGGGTTTGGCTAGATACTCCACCCTTGTTGGTACCCCGAGCAAGGTGGCGAGCTGGCTTCGAGTTGCTTCTGCAACGGAGTTTTCGGCACCGACGACTGCGACGACGATTTCTCCAGACTTCTCGTCGTATCCAGTCGACTGACTTGCGGGCAGCAATTCCTTGATCTGCCGACCATTACGCTCGATTGCCCTAAGGGCCGCCCTTCGGGTAGCGCGGGCATTTGGCACGAATCTGACAGTCGTCGAGACATCGGAACCGATAACCTGCTCAGCCTGAGCAAGTTCTGCGTCTGTGATGCGTCGGCCCTGACGATCGACCGCCCTTGCGGCTTGTCGCTCGGATTTTCTTGCATCTCGACGCTCTTGCCGGGCATCACGCTTGATCGCGCGACGCTCCAGCTTTCGCTGCTGCCTTGCTTCGGCACCCGTGAGGCGAAGGACCAAGCCGAAGTTGTTGCTATTGTCGAAGTAAGCGCCGGAAAGCTCCTGATTGAATTCCTGCTGGAGAGCCTCGATTTGCTCGCTCGTACCTGCCATGACCGTCACGCGCCGCATTGCTTCTTCGAGCGACACACCGAAACGCTCAGCATAGGCTTTCCCGTCGAGGACGAGCGCCTCTTCAGCTGTTAACGACGCGTCCTCGGTTAGGGGCGCTCCGGTCTGTCCCGTTGCAGGCGGCTCCTGCGCGATCAACGGCGTCGCAGCAGGAACACTGCTCAGGAGCAGCGTTCCTGCTAACTTGGCAGGGAACGAGCGGGCAATCCGAAAAGGCAAGGCATGTCTCCTTCGCACGATTTTCAAAATCAACAGGAGAAGCGGGCATTCGTTCCCATTGAGGACCGGATCACGTCCATCCTACCGTGAATCTGTGTCCCAATAATGCACTGAGGCCCAATTGGCATAAGGGACCGAGTTTGGGGGCGGATGCATGACGATCGAGGTTCGGCAGCTGCGCTACGCAGTGCTGACGGCAGACATGAGCAGTTTGTCCCGGGCTGCGGCGGCGCTCAACATGCGACAGGCGACGCTCAGCCAACGGGTAACGCAGCTTGAGGATCAGCTGGGGATCAAGCTCTTCACTCGGTCTACGCGCGGCGCTGAGCCGACCGAAATGGGCAAGGTATTCATCGAATCCGCCCGGCGTATCATCACCGATATCGACAATCTGCAAACCACGGCGCGGGCGGTCAGTTACGGCGAACAAGGTCGGCTCGCGGTTGGCTACAGTTCGTCCCTGATGGCCGGAAACCTCAAGCACACCTTCTCGGATTACCTGGTGCGGTTTCCCGACGTTCAATTCGATGGCGTCGAAGCGGGTCCCGAGCGCCTGCTCCATCGCTTGCAAGCCCGGACGATCGATGTCGCGGTGGCTCCGACAGGTATGGAAGAGGCCGGGATACGGTCGCGACGGGTCTGGTCGGATCGTCTGATGGTGACTCTGCTCGACGGTCATCGCTTGTTGCAGAACGAACGCATCTATTGGTCTGACCTGCGGCGCGAAGTGTTTGTCGTCCCCGGCAGTGGGGTTGGCCCTATCATTTCAAACCTGCTGGCCGCGCGCCTGACCGAGCAAGGCTACCGCCCCAATATCATTGTCCAGGATACAAGCCTGGAAAGCGTCCTCAGCATCGTGTCGGTCGGGCGTTTCATCACGATCGCGACCGAAGCTTCACAGGGCGTGACATGGCCCGGGCTCAATTTCCGGGAAATACATGATCAAGGTGGAACGGCCCGCCTGGAGTTTTCGGTCTACTGGCGCGAGGACAATGAAAATCCCGCGCTGCAACGCTTCTTCACGCTCATCAACGAGCGCTACCCCGCCTGAGAATTTCGACGCCCTTTGGAGAAGCCCCGGTCGGTGGCAATGAACCGCTCCAGCATGGGCGGGACAAGCCTTTCGACCGTGGGCGCCCCCTTGGGATCTCCCCCGTTCACCGCAAGGGCATAGGCGGTAAGATCCCGATGTAGCCGCGCTGGCAGATCGAGTGTCAGGCGTACAGGCTTTTCGTCGGCAAGATCGCTCAGTTTGAGCCGGGTCATCGCGCTTCTCCTGTCTGAAAGGGCTCAAGGATCAGGTCACGCGTGACAATGATCCGGAGAGCAAACCCCGGACGCACGGTAAGGGTGGGTGGAACATTGAGCTGCCGCTGCACCACCTGCCGCCCCGTCTGGTTGACGGTATCCTGTGTGCCATAGCGCAGTGCCCGGACAAGATCGCTCTCATCACTGGCGACCAGTTCCGTGCCCGCGCCGAGCAGCGTTGAGATCAGGGCAGCCTTAAGCATGTTGCCCCAGTGGAAGTTGGTGCGATCCTGAAGGCCGGCCATACCTGCGACATCTGCACCGGGAAGCCGGTCGAGCAGGATCGAGTGCCCACCCGGGAGGATGAGCCTGTCCCAGGCCAGCAGTACGCGGTTTTGCCCGGACGCGACGTCGCTGTCGTACTCGCCGATCAGACGCGCCCCTTGCGGAATCAGCAGGATGCGTCCGGTGGGACTGTCGTAGACATTCTGCGTGACCTGCGCCGTGATCTGGCCAGGAAGATCCGAGCGAATTCCCGTGATCAACGCGGCGGGAATGATGCTTCCTGCCTGCACGACATTGGGAGACCCAAGCCGCATAATGCGCTCGGGGCTCTCTGTCCCACGATCCGCCCTTCGCTCCAGAAATGAACGGCGACTGGTCGACGGTGAGGCAGGAGCGGCCTGAGCCGCCTCACCGGCGGAATTGGCAATCGCAGGTATTGCGTTAGGCGCCGCATCGGCTCGATTCTCGTTCGCCCGTGTGCCCCCTGCCAGAAACAGCTGACTCGTGCGCGCGCTGTCGCGCTCCTGCGCGGCCCGTTCCCGCGCTTGCTCCGCAGCTATCTGCCTTGGATCGGACGTTGGTGTGTCATTGGCTGGCGGTCCGATTGGGGGAATCGGGACATTTTGACCACCCTGTTGTGCAGCGACGATTGGCCTTCCCAGATCACCTGGTAGCGGAGGCCCTAGTTTGGGGACATCGCTATAGTTGGCTGGCGCGCCGGTCACCTGTTCAGCGCGGTTCCGGCTGTTCGTATCGAAGAGGTTTTCTGGCGGTACAGGCGACTTGGGCTGAAGGGCATAGATGAGCGAACCGCCAATGGCGACGCTGGCAGCCACGCCGAGCGTGGCAAGAGCCTTTCGCGATAGCCGCATTACGCGTGGCGGCTCTCCGCCAAGGCGAAAGCTGTTGGGGCTGGTCGGCGCCATTGGGGCTTCTGCTTCCGGCTTTTCATGCAAATCCTCGAGCAGCTCGTCGGCAGATGGCTGATGATGAACCTGGGAGGATGTGATCATGCCCGCCCCCTGCTGCGGGGAATTTCGCGTACGATGCGAACCTGACGTGCGTTGCGGCCGACACCGAGCCGCAGCTCGGCTTTATCGAATAGACGGTCTACGACCATGTAGCGCCCTCGCACCCGATAGTTGACGAGTTCCGCCGAACCGTCTGCGCCGATTACGAAGAGGGGTGGCATATCACTGTTCGCGATGCTCGCGGGGAACTCGATGAAGACTTGGCGTCCGTCATCAAAGACCCGCAATGGTCGCCATTGCGGCCGGTCACCAGACATGCGGTAGTCAAAGCTAAGCGCTGAAAAGTCGATTCCTGCCGCAACCGGGGCGCTGCGTTCGGCCTCGGCCTCAGCGCTGCGCAGAGCAATGAGGGCATCCTGCGGATAGGTCCACGAGACGGCTGCCATATAGGTGGACGTCGTGGCGCTCAGTTCGAGGTGATAGGTACGACGATTGGTGTTGATGACCAGATTGGTGCTGATATCGGCCCGCGTCGGCTTCACCAAAATGTGTACGCGGCGCGTAAGGCCGGTGCCGCTCACTGTATCTCCGATGATCCAGCGGACTGTATCGCCCGATGCTACCGGCCCCGGCCCCACAAGCTCCTCGCCTTCCTGGAGCATGATATTCGTGACATGCCCCGGTGAGGTGTAGATCTGGAACAGCGCGCCTTCAGCATAGGCATATTGCTGGATCGCATTGAAATAGCTTGTCCGCTCCGGCTGCACGCGCGCCGCAGCGTTTGCGCGACCGATACGTGTTCGCGGGTCTGCAGGTTCGGCAGTGGGCGGCGGCGTCTGCGCAAAAGCCCGAACGGGAGCCCCGCTGGCAATGACAGGGACAGGAATGTTTCCGAGAGCGGTTACCGACAACAGAAGCGACAGGCGCAGCGCGCGTGAATGGGGGATCATTGGCTAAGCTCCTTTGACCAGTTGATGGCGTTGACAAACAGGCCGAGCGGATTCTTGCGCAGCGCGTCAGGTGTGCGTGGCGGCTGCACGACCGTGGTTAGAATGGCGGACCAACGTGTGGTTTCGATCAGCGCCCCGTCTTGATAGCGCCTCTCGGTCCATGCGACGCGGAAGCTGTCGTTCGAGGCACGGATGACGCTTGAGACATCCACTGCGACCTGCACCTTGCCGACTTGGGCGAAAGGATCGTTGCCACGCGCATAGTCGTTGAGCGCCTGTGCGCCGCGGTCAGTGGTGAAGTCGTAGGCTCTGAGCCAGTCCTGCCGCAACACAATGGGATCGGCCGGGATGGAGCGCACCTGCTCGATGAAACGGGCGAGGTGAAAAGCCATTTGGGGATCGGTTGGATGAAAATCGGCGTCTGCCGGAGCAATGGCCTGAGCCTGTCCCAACTTGTCGACCTCGACCACCCATGGGGTGATTGTGCCGCGTGCGGATTGCCAGACCAGACCTCCCGCAAGCCCACCCGAAAGCGCAAGGCAGCCAAAGAATGCCAAGCGCCAGTTTTTCGCCTGGACGCGTGCGGAGCCAATACGATCGTCCCACACCTGCGCTGCGCGCTGATAGGGAGTGACGGGTTCGGGACTTGCCCCGTAGCGGATGGATGGACGTCGAAACATGGTGATGTCCTCGTGGATGATTTCAGCTCTTGTCGGTGATGTCGGGGCCTGAGCCGCTGCCATGGCTGTCGCCGCCCTTCAGCGTGTGCGTGGCAATGGAGGCGCCTTGGCCCATGGTCTGCCGGCGCCGCATTGCTGTTGCCCAAGCCGGTGGACCGTCAGGCGTCGCTGTTCCGTCTTTGGGGGCGTCAGCCTTCGCCGAGGCATAGTTGGCCTTGAGGCTATTGGCTGCGCGCTTGAGCGGCGAGGTTGCAGCGTCGGCGGCCGATTTCGCGACGTTGGCAAAACCCGATGCCGCTGCGGCCCCGCCAGTCTTGCCGGCGGCGCCTGCTGCGTAGGCGCGCGAGGCACCACCCGCGGCGCGAGCGCCTCCAGTGGCAGCTCCTGCCATGGCCGATCCGGCGCCACCCGCAGCAAGCTTGGCGCCCGCGATACCACCAGCCAATGTAGCACCTGCAGCAATCGCCGTTCCTGCCGCCGCGCCTGCGCCGAGCTGCGGGCCACCGGCAACGATGCCGTTAGCGATGCTGGGACCAAAAATGCCGAGGCCGAGCAGTGTCAATGCGGCCAGAGCAATGGCCATGACCTGCTGGATGTCAGGTTCGGCGCCAAGCCCGGCGTTGATGAACTGCGCAAAAAGAGTGGTGCCGATGCCGGTAATGACGGCCAGCACGAGGACCTTGATCCCCGACGAAATGATATGCCCAAGAACGCGCTCTGCCATGAAGGCGGTGCGTCCAAAGAAGGCAAACGGTAGCAGGACGAAGCCTGCAAGCGTGACCAGCTTGAACTCGATGATCGTGACGAAGACCTGGATTGCCAGCACGAAGAAGGCGATTACGACGATCACCCAGGCAATTAGCAGGATGAGGATCTGCACGAAGTTTGTGAAGAGCCCTACCGGTCCGACGAGGTCTGCGGTCGCATCGATCAGAGGCTGTCCGGCATCAAGCCCGGTGGCGGCGACGACACCGGGGCGCATGAAATCGCCAATCGCCATGCCGCTGCCGCTGGCCTGGAGGCCGAGACCGGCAAAGCTCTGGAGCATGATCCCGGCGAGGCTCGAGAAATTGCCGATGATGAATGCGAAAGTGCCAATATAGAGCGTCTTCTTGATCAGACGCTGCAGGACATCCTCGTCCGTGCCCCAAGCCCAGAACAAGGCCGCCAGGGTGACGTCGATCACGATCAGGGTCGATGACAGGAACCCCACCTCGCCGCCCAGCAGGCCAAAGCCACTGTCGATATATTGGATGAAGACCGCCAGGAACTGGTCGATCACGCCGGTGTCATTCATCGGTGATCATCCCTTCCATGGAAAAATCGCTGGCGTTCGGCATCCCAGACGGCGTCGCACCCAGATTCCGGCATGGTGATTGTCCGACAGCGCCTGAGTTCGGCGGCATGAGGGTCGGGCGACGTTGCCTCGTCAGCGACAAGGACGGTCGTCGTTGGCACCACTGGCGACCGCGTTGCCGAAGCAATCGCGATCGCCATGAGGAGCCCGCCAAGTGCTGCGGCCGCCGCCAACTTGACCGACCGGCTCATGTCAGTTGCGGGTCCGGAAGCGGCGGAAGCGCTCGCGTCCTTCAGCCTCAGTCGCTGCACTGCGGGCAGATTCCAGTGCCTGTGCGCGGCTATGCGCCGCGATGGCCGCTGTCAGATCGGCAAGCTGCTGGGTCTGCAACGCGAGCAGCTGATTTCCCACCTGTGCTGCCTGAAGAGCGCCTGTTGCCGACTGGCTGGCACCAACAAGCGTCGTGATGGTGCTGCGGGTCGCGCCGAGATTGCCGACGATCCCGGCCTGAACCTTCATGGCATCTTCAAACGCGCCGACGCTGTCCTGCCAGCGGGCATCGGCATTGGCGACCATCTGAGCCTGCCCCGCTGAC
Organism: Qipengyuania thermophila; assembly: GCF_004153605.1. NCBI lineage: Bacteria > Pseudomonadati > Pseudomonadota > Alphaproteobacteria > Sphingomonadales > Erythrobacteraceae > Qipengyuania > Qipengyuania thermophila. The sequence continues at coordinate 347,439 of NZ_SDSI01000001.1, forward strand.
AGGGCTGCGCCCTTGTAGCGACCGTTGAACACCTGCTGGACGTCGGTCACATCGTAGGCGATCCGCTGCGCCTGGTTGAGCAACTGCCTTGTCTGATCGACCTGTTGCTGGAGCGTCTGGATCGTCGAAACCGGCAAGCTTGCGAGATTGCGCGCTTCGTTGATCAAGCTGGTCGCCTGATTCTGGATCTGCTGGATCTGGTTGTTGATCTGCTGCAGCGTCCGGGCGGCGGTCAGCACGTTTTGCGCGTAGTTGCTGGGATCATAGACAATCCCGCCGAACTGGGCCTGCGCTGGCGCGGCGATCATGGTGCCTGCCACCAGCGAGGTGGCGATTGCCGTCGCCATGAGGGTGCGGCGTAGGACGGGAATTTTCATGGGAGGATTTCCTTTCCGTTGAGTGCGGGCGGCGGGGGAGGAAGCAGTTCGGCCGCCCATGCGAGGCTGCGATGCCGGAGCCAGGCCGCAGCAAAGCCGTCGCGGCCATGGGCAGCGACAAGTTCGGCAATGCGGAGCTGGTCGGATTTGGAGGATGCCGCGCTGAAGGCGAGTGCGACCTCGCCAAGGCCAAGTTCGAACAGGCGATTGCCGCGCCGTGACTGGCAGTAATAATCGCGCTTCGGCGTGGCCCGGCTCAGGATCTCGATTTGCCGGTCATTCAGTCCAAACCGCTCATACACCTTGGCAATCTGGGGTTCGGCGGCCCGCTCGTTAGGCAGAAATATCCGCGTCGGGCAGCTCTCGATGATGGCCGGCGCGATGGCCGAGCTCTCGATGTCGGCAAGGCTTTGCGTGGCGAAAATGACGCTGGCATTCTTCTTGCGCAGCGTCTTCAGCCATTCGCGCAGCTGTGCGGCGAAGGCCGGGCTATCGAGCACCAGCCAGCCCTCATCGATGATGATCATGGTTGGCGAGCCGTCGAGCCGACCCTCGATCCGGTGAAACAGATAGGCGAGAACAGCTGCAGCCGACGACGCGCCGATTAGACCCTCGGTCTCGAACGCCTGGACCGGGGCCTCACCAAGACGTTCCTGCTCGGCATCAAGCAGCCTGCCCCAAGGGCCTCCGACGAGGTAGGGCGACAGCGCCTGTTTCAGCTCCTGCGATTGCAGCAGCACGGCTAGTCCGGTCAGGGTGCGTTCGGGCGGCGGGGCGGACGCAAGTGACGTCAGCGCCGACCAGAGATGCTCCTTTGCCGCCGGGTCAACATGCACGCCTTCGCCCGCGAACATCGCTGCCAGCCATTCCGCAGCCCAGGCGCGCTCACCCGGATTGTCGATGCGGGCGAGCGGTTGAAGCGCGACGGCCGTATTGTCATCCTCATCTGCGCTGAGGGCACCGCCCAGGTCCTGCCAATCGCCGCCCATTCCAAGTGCTGCGGCCCGGATGGAACCGCCGAAGTCGAAGGCGAAGATTTGCGAGCCGGGGTAGCGCCGGAATTGCAGCGCCATCAGCGCCAGCAGCACCGATTTCCCGGCCCCTGTCGGGCCAACAATCAGGCTGTGGCCGACATCGCCGACATGAAGGGAAAGGCGGAACGGGGTCGAGCCTTCGGTCTTGCCGTAAAGCAAGGGGGCGTCACCGAAATGCTCGTCCCGTTCCGCTCCCGCCCATACCGCTGACAGGGGGATCAGGTGGGCGAGATTGAGCGTGGAAATGGGGGGCTGGCGGACATTGGCGTAGACATGACCGGGGAGCGATCCCAGCCACGCCTCGATCGCGTTCATGCCCTCGATCGTGCAGGTGAAATCGCGGCCCTGGATGACCTTCTCGACCAAGCGAAGCTTCTCGGCAGCAAGCGCCGGATCGCGGTCCCAAACGGTGACCGTTGCCGTAACGTAGGCAATGCCGGCATGGTCGGCGCCGAGTTCCTGAAGCGCCATGTCAGCGTCGGCGGCCTTGTTCGAAGCGTCCGAATCCATGAGTACCGATTGCTCGTTGGTCATCACCTCCTTGAGAATGGCGGCGACCGATTTGCGCTTGGCGAACCATTGGCGGCGGATTTTTGCCAGCAGCTTGGTTGCATCGGTCTTGTCGAGCATGATCGCACGGGTCGACCACCGGTATGGAAATGCCTGCCGGTTGAGTTCGTCGAGCAGTCCGGGAAATGTTGCGGTCGGGAAGCCGGTAATGGTGAGCGTGCGCAGATGGGCTTGCCCCAGCTTTGGTTCGAGACCGCCGGTCAGCGGCTCGTCGGTCAGCAAGGCGTCGAGATAGACGGGCGTTTCGGGAACGCGGACATGCTGGATTTTGGTTGAAACAGTGCTGTGAAGATAGGTCAGCGTCGCGCGATCATCGAGCCAGCCGGCATCGGGCATGAAGCCCTCGACAAGGTGCAGTACGCGGTCCGTTCGATCGACGAAGGACTTAACCAGCTCGTTTGGGTCAACACCCGTCGCCGCCTTGCCCTCGTAGAGCCAGCTTTCGGCGCGGGCCGCATCCTCCGGCGGTGGCATCCACAGCAGGGTGAGGTAGTAGCCGCTCTCAAAGTGCGCTCCCTCTTCGCGAAACTGCTCACGACGCTCCATGTCGACCAGGGCCGAAACGGGATCGGGGAAATTGCTGTGCGGGTAAGCCTGTGCGGGGATACGCTGCGCTTCGACGAACACGGCCCATCCCGAGCCCAGTCGCCTCAGGGCATTATTGAGGCGTGATGTCACGGCTACCAGCTCAGCGGGCGTGGCGCTGTCGAGATCCGGACCGCGAAAGCGCGCCGTGCGCTGAAACGATCCATCCTTGTTGAGCACCACGCCCGGCCCCACCAGTGCGACCCAGGGGAGGAAGTCGGCCAGACTGGCGGATTTGGCGCGGTATTCGCGGAGCGACATCATGGCCGCACCCACGTTGGATATTTGAGGTGACGGCGCGCGACATCGACGAACTGGGGATCACGCCGGGCCGCCCAGACAGCGAGTGCGTGTCCGATTGCCCATATCGCGAGGCCCGCGATCCACAGCCGCAAGCCGAGGCCAATCGCGCCCGCCAACGTACCATTGACGATTGCCAGAGCACGAGGGGCACCGCCGAGCAGAATCGGCTCTGCCAGCGCGCGGTGGACCGGCGCGTAGTAGCCCAAGATATCGTCAGCCGGTGGCATCAGATGAGCGCCCCGCCGCCAAAGCTGAAGAAGCTGAGGAAGAAGCTCGATGCGGCAAAGGCGATCGAGAGGCCGAAAACGATCTGGATCAGCCGGCGAAAGCCGCCGGACGTATCGCCGAACGCCAGGCTGAGGCCGGTGACGATGATGATGATCACCGCGACAATCTTGGCGACCGGCCCTTCGATGCTTTCAAGGATCGATTGCAGTGGTGCTTCCCACGGCATCGACGATCCACCAGCAAGGGCCGGGGTGGAAGTGGCCACCGCAACAAATGCTGCGGCAGCGGCGAGCGAAGCACGAGTGGTGCCACGCCGGAGGGCACGGGTCATAGGAGGTCTCCTTGAGTTTGGGTGGCGGGGATCAGTCGATAATCGCCGGTGACATGGTCGAGCCCGTCGACGCGGGCCAGTTCAGCGAGACGTCGTCCCGTGCCCTCGCGCACCAGCACGGCAACGAGGTTGATAGTCTCGGCAATCAGGGCGCGCGGAACGGTGAGGACCGCTTCCTGGATTAATTGCTCCATCCGCCGAAGTGCGCCCATGGCGCTTCCGGCATGGATCGTTCCGATCCCGCCAGGGTGGCCAGTGCCCCAGGCTTTGAGCAGATCGAGCGCCTCGGCGCCGCGCACTTCGCCAATCGGGATCCGGTCAGGGCGCAGACGGAGGCTGGATCGAACCAGGTCGGATAGCGAAGCCACGCCATCTTTTGTCCGCATTGCCACGAGGTTTGGCGCGCGACATTGCAGCTCGCGGGTGTCTTCGATGAGCACGACTCTATCTGTGGTTCTGGCCACCTCGGCGAGTAGAGCATTGGTCAGGGTGGTTTTGCCGGTGCCGGTTCCGCCCGCGACGAGGATGTTGAGGCGGTCAGCCACGCCGGAGCGAAGCGTTGCGGCCTCTTGAACGGACATGATCCCGGAACCGACATAGTCTTCGAGCAGAAACACTGCGATGGCGGGCTTGCGGATCGCGAAGGTTGGTGCGGCTACCACCGGTGGCAGAAGGCCTTCAAACCTCTCCCCGCTTTCCGGCAGCTCGGCCGACACGCGGGGAGCATCGCTGTGGACTTCGGCACCGACATGATGAGCGACCAAGCGGATTATGCGCTCCCCATCGGCAGCCGTTAGCCGGTCACCGCTGTCCGAGAGACCCATACCCAAACGGTCGACCCAGAGCCGCCCATCGGGATTGAGCATGATCTCGATGACCTGCGGATCGGCAAGCCAGGTTGAGATCGATGCACCCATCGCGGTGCGCAGCATGCGTGCGCCGCGTGAACGTGCCTCGATTTTGACTGGCTCAATGCCCATCGGATACCCCGCCTTGGGAGCGGGACAAGTTCGTCCTGCTCGACGGGGACGATTAAGAGACGCAGAAAAGGGGCAGATTCAACAAGGATTTAGCATCATCGTAGTGGGGCGCAGAAAAACAGGGATGAGCGTAGATTGCGACCTGTATCAGCCGTCGACGCTGCGACGCTTACGCCGGGGATTTGATGGTTAGGCCAATACAACCTTGCGGTTCGGTGCTGGCGTTAGGTGGAAGCGGCGCAACTTGATTCCGAGTTCTGCTAAGCAGAGATCCATCCCCTCTGGCAGGTCCCCTTCTGGCAGGACCAGTGTCCGATTGACTTCTGCGCCTTCGCGGACTGAGTGGGCTAAGAGTTGACCGATACCTGTGTAGAGAGACTGGCGCCCGCAATCCGTTTTGACCTCATAAATTTCGGTCATCCTGCTTCCGATTTTCACCATGAGGTCGACAAGCAGACTGTTTACGACCACTTCATTTTTTGCGGCCATTGCCTGGCGTTCATCACGAAGCGCCCTCACAACATCGCCGTGGTAAGAAAAATAATCGAACTCGGGGCGTCGCCGTCCTTTCCGGCGGCCTGAAGCTTCATTTCTGAATTTATCCCATTCAGCGATCTTCTTACGAGCAGCGACGTTATCAAGGTCTCCTCGCTTCACGGCGTCCTTGAATTGACGGACGGTGCAGACGAAGGTCCAGATGCGGCCAGCCAGATCGGGATCATCTACCCGACCGATGACGATCCCTGATCTTGGCTCGCCTGTCGTTCGTTCGACATCCTCTAGGACACTGTCTGACCAACTCATGAAAGCACCGCGTCCAACGCCCTTTTTCCCGCCGCCCACGCTTCCATCGTGCATGAGATAGGTGGCGCCCGTTGATGGGTCGTGAGCGAAGAAACCTGCGACAGATGCGGAATTCGTAGTGGTCGGGACGTTAATCTCGACGGTAATCATCTGGGTATGGCGCTTGCTGTCATAGACTCCGAAGGCATTCCAGCGCCTCGGTATTTTGGCATCATTGGCATGCGAGAACGCTGCCCACAAAGTGCCGTCACCGTTGGCATACATAGTTTCGTCGAGATTTCCGCTGGGAAAGCCGATGTTGCGCTTTCCGATGCACTGCAAAGATCTAGTCAGGACGTCTTCCATAGCCTTCTGGGCTGCGTCTTTCGCCTTTTTGTCTTCCACCAGTACGAGCATGCATCACCAATTTCTGGAATTTCCGGCCATATGAAGCATGAATATATGTGCCGGGCAGCAGAAAATGTCAGGCAACATTTTTGCAGGGGCACTGCCGGCGCGCGTATGTGACGGCATTAACCTTCGTGATGATGTTGTGGGCTTAAAGTCGGATGAGAGGCTGACCACAAACCAAAGGCCATCGCCAGGGTCGGTTTCTTACCCTTCCATCTCTTCCCGCAGCTTCGGCCCAGCCTCCATCCGCCGCGCTAAGGACTCCACAAAGGCCTGATACCGCTTTTTCCCGGTTGTCTGTGCGGCCCGCATTGCCTCGTCGGGCAACGGAGCATTGCTGGTCAGCCAGAACCGCACGAAGATCGCAAACGCTTCATTCGACAGCTCAACATGCCATTCGAGGCGCTCAAGCTGCCGCGATATCCGGTCGAGCCGCTTGGTCAGCACGGCCTCGACCCGTTCCTCCTGGTCAGGAGTGAGCATCGAAGCGAGCGCGGCCTCGAGGACTTCTGTTTGCGACACCCGCCTGGACCGCGCACGCTCCGAAAGCTGTCGCGCCAAGTGGGCATCGATGCGGAACGTCATCTTTTGGCGATCAGGCTTCTTCACAGCTCGATTCCATCGTCTGGATCGAGCGAGGCATTACGCGCATTGCGCCGCATTGCCCGGTCAATGGCCTGCCGGTTCTGTACCGTCTCGTCCGGGGATGTGTCGGCGTCGGGATCGAACGGGTTGAAGGGACGGTCCGGCTCCGGCTCGATATTCTCATGCTCGGGCAGGCCGGGCTCCTGGCGGATACCGCTGGTCTCGGTCTGACTATCGGCCTTCGACTTCATGTTGCGCCTCTTGACGGACGCATTGGGCCTGGTGGTTTTCAAAGCTCCTATCGCTGCGGGCCGTCCATTGGCCTCGGGAGCCTGGAGAAGCTGTTCGGCTTGGATGGGCTCACGGCCAGACCAATCATCTGCAGCAGCTTTCGAGAAATTGGCGTGTACCGGCTTGGGTGGCTCGAGCACACGCATGGTGAATCGCGGGTCTCGGAAATAACGTGCCTTGTGCGCACGGATCGGCGGGATCCCAGCAGCCATCACGACCTCGTCATCTGGGGGCAGTTGCATCACTTCGCCGGGCGTCAGCAAGGCCCGTGCTGTCTCGGAGCGCGAGACCATGAGATGCCCCAGCCATGGTGAAAGCCGGTGCCCTGCATAATTCTTCATGGCCCGCATTTCCGTCGCGGTTCCCAAGGCTTCCGAGATTCGCTTCGCAGTCCGCTCGTCATTGGTCGCAAAACTGACCCTGACGTGACAGTTGTCGAGGATGGCATTGTTCTGGCCGTAAGCCTTCTCGATCTGGTTCAATGACTGCGCGATCAGGAACGCCTTGATCCCGTAGCCCGCCATGAAGGCAAGTGCGCTCTCGAAGAAATCGAGCCGTCCGAGCGCCGGAAACTCGTCGAGCATGAGAAGCAGACGCTGCGGACGATTGCCGGGATTGAGGTCTTCGGTCAGGCGTCGGCCGATCTGGTTGAGGAGCAGCCGGATGAGCGGCTTGGTCCGGCTGATGTCACCGGGCGGAATGACGAGATACAGCGAGGTCGGATGCTGACCGGCCATAAGGTCTGCGATGCGCCAATGCGACGCGCTGGTGACCTTCGCCACCACCGGATCGCGGTAGAGCCCAAGGAACGACATCGCGGTCGACAGCACGCCGGACCGCTCATTGTCCGATTTGTTGAGCAGTTCCTGCGCCGCTGCCGCCACGACGGGGTGGACACCCTTTTCACCAAGATGCCGGGTGGCTTTCATCCGGTGCAGCGTCGTTTCGATCCCGCAGCGCGGATCAGACAGGAACGCGGCGACCCCGGCGAGCGATTTGTCCTTTTCGGCATAGAGCACGTGAAGGATCGCGCCGACAAGCAAAGCATGGCTGGTCTTTTCCCAGTGGTTGCGCTTTTCAAGGCTGCCTTCAGGATCGACCAGCACGTCGGCGACATTCTGCACATCGCGCACTTCCCATTCGCCGCGCCGGACCTCGAGCAGAGGATTGTAAGCGGCGGAAGCGGGATTGGTCGGATCGAACAGTAGAACGCGGCCATGGCGAGCGCGAAAGCCTGCCGTGAGCTGCCAGTTCTCGCCCTTGATGTCGTGAATGATCGCCGATCCGGGCCAGGTCAGCAGCGTTGGAACGACCAGGCCCACACCTTTGCCTGACCGTGTCGGTGCGAAGCAGAGGACATGCTCAGGCCCGTCATGCCGGAGATAGGTGTCCGCGAAGCGTCCGAGTACCACACCAGCATCTCCGAGCATGCCCGCCTTGCGGATTTCGCGCTCATTGGCCCACCGCGCCGAGCCATAGGTTTCGGCCTTCCGGCGTTCGCGGGCACGCCAGACAGACATGGCGATAGCGACCATGAAGGACAGAAATCCGCCTGATACTGCAATGAGGGCACCGCGCTCGAATACTGACGGCGCATAGGCATCGAATGCGAACCACCACCAGAAGAAGGCCGGTGGCGGATAGACGGGGGAAGCGCCGATCCAAAACCACGGCTGTCCCAGTTCCGGCTGATAGCCGAGCGCGGCAGCGGTCCACTGGGTCGCGCTCCAGATGGTGAAGAGGATAATCGCGAACACGGCCAATATCTGGCCCCAGAGAATCTTGTCATTCATGGGATTTTGTCCTCTCGGAATTGGTGCATCACAGGCCGATCCCCCGCCCGCGACCCAAGCTCCAATCGACTGTCCCGCCGGGCGACATCGTGCCTGTGATGTGTTGCCCAAGGTGCGTGTCGAGCGCTGGGCGCCACGGCACGAGCTGGAAGCTCATACCGTCGTCGATCATCGCGAAGCGCCCGGACGATAGTGTCAGGCGCTCGCGATAGATCCCGCTGACGTATTCGCCCGAAGACGACGATTTGTGCTCAAGCCCGGTCCGCGCAGCGATCGCTTGCGCGGTCGACGCAAGCTCTTCGTTCCGGAGCGTGCCGATAAGGTCCTGTGCGAGGATCAACCTCTGTCCCTGCCGCCGGGCAAGACCCTGCGCTTCGAGATGGTGCGCGCGGGCCTCCATCGCGTTGCGCACTTCGAGTCCGAAGCCATTGCCTGTGGTTACCGGTTCGCGCGCGACGATCTGGCGATCGAGCCATGTTGCGCCTGGCGAAGTGATCTGGTCCGCAAGGGGCACGTCCGAACGTGTTGCCAGCGAGAGCCGTGTCTGGCCTTTGGCGTCCTCCCATGATCTGAGCTCGACGATTGCTCCCGGCCTCGTATCGCCGGTCATGTCCATGTCGTCGAAGCGCAAGTGATGCGTACGGCCATCGGTGCCGTCGACGATGGCATAGGCGCTGCCTGCCAGTTCATCCTGGAGGCCGCGCTCAACGAGCCGCCCGACGATGGGGTCACTGGGCGTCTTTGAGTGCAGAGCCAGTGCAGCTGGATCGAAGCGTCCGCCGTCCCGGGTCATGGCGCGGTGCATGGTCTTGATGATGTCGTTGCGGACCGAAAGATCGCGCAAGGCGCGCTCGGCACCGGGATCAATGGTCCAAACTGCAGGACCTTCGCGGGACGCAAGCCCTAGTTGTTCCAGCTTGGCGGCACGGCCGATGAGCAGACGGCGCATGCCGGGTTCGCCATCGCCCCCTGGGCGAAGGTCGACCCGGCCCGACATGTCCTCGCCGAGCTTTGAGAGCTGGCGGTCAAGACCAGTCCACCGTTCGGCATCGACTTCGCGTTCAAGTGCCGTACGGATATCCAGTTCACTGCGCCGTCCGAGTTCGAGCGTGACGCGCTCCTCGGCTCGGCGGCGCAGTCCATCGCTTATGTAGCCGCGGTCGATGATCAGGTCTGTGCCGTCATCAGCAACGCCGCGGACAAGGATATGAATGTGCGGATTGTCGGTGTTCCAGTGGTCGACCGCCACCCAGTCCAGCCTGGTGCCGAGATCCTTGGCCATGTCGGTCATCAACTCGCGGGTGAATGCCCGCAGGTCCGGCATGTCGCCCGCATCTTCGGGACTGACGATGAAGCGGAAGTGGTGCCGGTCATCCTCGCAACGATCGGCGAAGCCTTCGCGATCACTCTCGTCAGAGCGGGCATCGAACATGGATGCATCGCGTCCGTCGCGGGTCACCCCGTCGCGTTCGAGATAGGAGATATGGCGAGCAAGCGGTGCGGCGCGATAGTGTGCGCCCTTGTGCCGGACGATGCGAGCCAGGACAGTAACCCGTCGCTGACCAGGCGAGCGGTGTCGCATAGCGGCAAGCGCAAGCCGACCTCGGCCCGCTCTGCCAGAGCTTCGGCCTGTTCGCGTCCCACCTCTGCGCAGGCGCGTTTGGCCTGATCGTGCTGCAGCACGGCGGACCTGTGCCGCCAGCTTCTGGCCTCTTTGGCCTGCGCCCTTACCGCTGTCTCTCCCCCTTCCCGGCCGGACACGAAATTCACTGTCGTCCCCGCTCATGGTCGGTGTGCCATACTGTTTTGCGTTGAAAACAAAGCCGAATTCGAAGCAGCGTATGGCAGACATGCCTTCATGCCATACGAAATCTGCCAATCATCCCAACCACATAGGACTAGCCTGCTGGCAACCCTTTTATCTTGCCCTCCAAAACTGACCTGTCTCTCCCACGCCTGCCTCACCGCCAGAACAAGCCCGCACATCGCCGTGACCGTCAGAACTGCGACCGAGAACACCATCACGGCACCCGCGGTGAAAGCGGAATAAACAGGGGGTGCGGAGCCGACTCATCGCGCTGCGAAGAAGCCGCTGTTGGTGCACTGATCGCACGTTCCAGCTGCACCGAAGTTGCATCGGTGATGACTTCTGCGCCGCCATAGTCACGCGCCGCAAACAACGCCGCCTGACGCCAAGATTGCGGAGCTGATGCCGGGATCGCCGCAGTGGCAACAGTACTGGCTATACCAAGGCTTGGGGTGATCTGCGCAACATAGCTGACGGTTTCTGCTGGCAGTCGCCGACGGCCATTTGCATAATCATCAGCACGAGCCGGCCCGGCATTGTAGGCCGCCAGCATCAGGCTGACGTCGCCATATCGGTCCCACATAGCGCGCAGATAGGCTGTCCCGCCGAGAATATTTGCGCGGACATCGAACGGGTCAGATCCAAGCCGGTGGCGCTCGGTGAGCATTGCCCAAGTGCCCGGCATGATCTGCATCAGACCCATGGCGCCTGCTGGCGAGACGGCACGGGAGTTGCCCCGGCTTTCGGCCCGCATGACCGCCCAGATCCAGAGTTCGGGTATACCGAAACGCCGCGAGGCTTCCACGACATGCGGCGCGTAAGGATGGGCCGCGAACTGGTCTGACCCGCTAGCAGACGCTGCCTGCTGGGCGGTCACTGAACTGACACCAAGTGCGAGGCAGAGACCGGGAAGGAGGAGATAGCGGTGCAGATGAACGGCGATCCGCAATGGATGCCGCCTGCTCGCGGAGCGTGATCGACGATCCATGGCTATCTCCGATCGCGATGTGTTGGACGTGTCCAGAGCAGGTGATACTCATCATGCCGACTCATCGAGCGCAGCAGGTTGGCGCGCAAAGGCTGGACAAAAGCCGGGTCATCGATCTGTACCGCAACATAGGCGCCGGCGCGCTCGCCGGTGCGATCCCATCCCGCACCGATTTCGATACCGGTGTCCGCATCGCCAAGCAGAACGCGCCAGTCGGGCGCATTTTCGCTGTCGTTTGCAGGCGCTGGAACAAGTGTCACAACAGCATCAAGCATGAGCGTCCTGATGCGGCCTGCAAAGCCGTCCTGCGTGGATTGAAAGTCGCCGATCATCATGGCTTGATCTCCTGGTTGGTCGTCGGGAAAGGGATGGGTCTGTCCGGCACGCGCCAGCGCAGCGGCTCTCCGGGTGCATTGCGTGTGAGGACGGGGTGCGCGGTGCCAATCAGGCCTGCTGCTGGGAGCACCCCGAAATAGCGCCCATCGAGACTGTCGGGGGCAGGATTGAGGAGGAAGATTTCACCGGCTCGGACGCGATGGCAGCCGCGCCAGACAGGCAGCGCGCGGCCCATGCGGTCCTGCAATTTGGCCACAGCCAATGGCCGTCCATCGATCGTGATGACTGCACCGACGCGGCAGACCTGCTGACCCGGCAAAGCCGCGACATGCTTCATGAGCGGCACACCGGACGGCAGATAGCGGCGGTTGTCGAGGAAACGGGCAATCTCGGCGCTAGGCGCGACAGCGACGAGCTGGCCGAGCGTCACAGGCGCATCGCTATCGATCCGGTAGAGACCGATGGGCGCGCTGGCGCTCGCGTTCCACATCAATCGCGGTCGCGGTGCCAGCACAGCGACTGCGGCAAATCCGGCGCTGAACAGGCATGCCGACAGCAGCGTCGCGTGCAGATAGGGACGGCGGCTCACGCTTCGAGCGCCTTACGGCGAAGCCAGGCTGCATGGCGCTCAGCCGTATAGGCGCGAGCCGGCATTCCGGCGCTCAAGCGGTTGCAGACATGGCGCCAGTGATCGGGTGATGCGTCGCACGGATCGACCCCAGCCGCTTCGACGGCATCGATGGCCTGGAGCACTTGTGCGACCTTGGGCCAGCCTTCGATATGCAACAGGATTTCACCGCCCGGGCGCACGAATGGCAGCGTCGTGTAAGGCTCGCCGGGTTTGACGGCGGTGATGATGTCGATGCTGGAGTAAACCGTTCCGAAGTCGCTCGACAACCAGCGCACAAACGCGAAGGTTGTCCCAGGACGGAAGCCGACGATGCGTGTGCGACGGTTGATGATCCGATCCGTCGCCATGCGGCCGAAGCGGATCCATTGCTCGTAGCGCTTCTCGATCCAGGTCAGTTCCACCTCGGTCAACGCGCTGCGTGGTTGCGGTCTGGATGCAGACCGTTGCAATGCCGGACTGCTCATGATTGCCGTCCCGACCCCGAGCGCAAAGCGGCGGTCCCAAGGCCTGGAAGCGTCGGCGCTGCGCCAGCGTTTTCCACAGGTGGCCGGGCCGTTAGCAAGAATCCGAAGGATTCTGTTCTATTAGCAAAGTTAGAGAGCAGTCGATTTGTCGCGGATTTCTGCGGGTTTCTGGCACTATCGGGTTTCCGATAGGCCGAGGATCGGGTTTCTGATGGGCCGAGTCTGGCGGTTTTCGATAGGCCGAGCGTCATGGCAACTTCTCCACAGGCAAGCCAACGCGCCGGGCCGCAGCGACGAACGAGTCGACGGGAATGGGTTTGAAAATCAGCCGCTCGCGGCCGAAGCTGTGCTCGAGGCTCAAATGGTAGCCCGGAAGCGACTGCTGCCGGACGATCTTGCGCAGCTCGAACGCGAATTGCTTGAGCGGCGAGAGCACGCCTGATTTGAGATGCAGGTGTGGAACGTCGAAGCTCCAGCCACCGCGCTGATGGCCGCCATGCTTGCGCACAATCCGGTAAAGCCAGCGCTCGACGCCGCCAGTCAGGCTGAAATAGGCCCGGTCGATGGTCAGGATCAGCCCTCTGTCCAGCACGCCTTCATAGAACCAGTCAGGCAGGATCATCTCGATGCCGGTCGCCCGGCCACGATCGTCCAGTGTTTCCCGCCATTCGTTGATCCAGGAGAAACGGTGACGGCGACGTTGGTGCTGTTGCCGGATTGAGGTCGCAACGGTGGTGGATTGCAGTCGGTCAAGTGCCGCGCGCAGCCGCTCATAATGGTCTTTGCCAGTCCCGCGCCCGATGAAGTTCAGGATTTCGTGCGGTCGAGCTGCAACAAGGCGTGACGTGGGTCTTCCTGCATCGCGGGCCTCGACGAGTTGGCTAGCCGCCCAGATCAGGATGTCGGCGTCCCAGATGGTCGCCATGCCATGCTCCGGCACGGCCTCGACCGAAATCCACGTCGCGCCCATCGTGAAATCGATTGGTGTGCAGCGGCGCGATTTGGCGAGGCTGAAAAAGGGCCACGCCATGAGATCCTGTGCGTCCCGCGCGGCGATATCGCCGCCGATCGGCCGGAACAGCTCCAGTTGCGTGGCGGGCGCAAAGGGCCGCATCAGCGCCGCACCGGTCGAGCGGAGAGACAGATGCCTTTTCCGGGGTCCGACGTCGAATTCCGGCGTCCATTCTGTGCCCAGGCGTCGAGGTCTGCGATGGCATAGACGATCCGGCGCCCCAGCTTATGAAAGGCGGGCCCTGTCCCATAGCACCGATGCTTCTCCAGCGTGCGAGCGGAAAGCCCAAGGTGAACGGCAGCGTCTGGTGTTCGAACGTAGCGCGGAACGACGGGTACAAATTCTCCATCCATGACTGTCCTCCTGTGAAGTGCCGGACACACGGGGATTGACCGGCGAGCAGGAGGCGAGAGATCGGATTTTCAGGGGATTGGGTGAACGGACATACCGCGACGGTCTGGATTGTCCCGATCAGTTGCCGTTCAGCAGGCGGCGGTAGCCGCCGTCGCGGACTGCGAGCGCGTGGCGGTGCCAGCGTGCAATCCGCTTGCGCTCGCTTGAGCTATCCCATTCAGCTGCGGAGTAGTGGCGCGCGTCGTTGGCAATCAGGTCAACTGCGAGTTCGCGTGCGCTGACACCTTCAGGCAAGGCATCGAGCAACCTCAACCATTGCACCAAACGCCAGCGTTCGGATGGCCCAGGGTCGAGAGAAACTGGTCGCGGACGCAGCCGACCAAAGTGAATATGCTCATGGAAAGCTGACATGGCAGCCCGGCGCAGTTCCCAGAACGTGTCCGCAGGCAGCATATAGGTGAGCGGGTCAGTGTCGGATGCTCCTGTTGGGACGGTCAACCGATAGCGTCGTCCGCTAGACGTCAGCACCAGATGTGATGCTTGATCAGCAATATGGCTGGCGATGACCGTCGCACCTTTGCCAGCGGAAAGCATATTGAAGCTGCCGGTCGTGGCTGGATCCGGTTGCAGCCGGATGATTGTAGCGGATGCGAAAGGGTCCCAGATGGCGGGGCTTTGCGTGGCGGTATGTTCAGGGTCGGCCGCGAAAGACCAACCCCCAGTGCTTGGCCAGACGTTTGCGCGCTATGGGCGCTGCGTCGATGGCACGAGCATATTGGGCACGATAATCGGGATTGCGGCGCAGGAATTCCTGCGCGAAGTCCGCACGGTCGTGTGCTTCAAAGGCTTTGGCGTAACTCTCCGAACGCCAGTCGGGCTTCTCTTCCATCACAGCTCTCCTGTGAGGTTTTTTGGAGTCGGACGATCATGTTACCGGCAAGCTCCGAGAAGTGCCGGAGTCAGTGGCACGCTATCAGCGCGAAATGCACAATCGATTGCGCCACAATCGTGGAAAGTCGGGAGTTTAGTTTGTGCGAGGATCCAGCAAATGACGGTATCCGCTCTGTGTCATCCATTTGGCACGAGCGAGGTGGCCGTCGTAAACCAGCTTGGCCCGCTCGGGCTCCTTTTTGGGATCGATGGCGAAGATGATCGCTACCGCCTCTTCCCAGCGCGCACCCTCTTTTTCGGCGTCCAGCAGACGCAAATAGGTCACGAGGTGGCGCTCGTCATAAGCGCTTAGCCGGTCCATCTGCGGTGGTTGATCTTCGAAGTCAGGAGCCGACATGGGTCCCTCCTAAGTGTGGAGCCATAATAGTCGCGTTAACGCCGCAACACGAGTGGTGAAGCAGGCCACATTTCCCCCTAAATCCGTAGGGCATTATGCGCTTTCCCGCATAAGCTGAGACGGATTGTGGTTGCGCAACCACTTGCGAAGAACAAGCTTCTGCTTTCTGTCGTTGAAAAATTGTAAAGTTGGAACGTCGAATCTGCGAACGGGCGCTATTGTGCGGTCACTGTTCGCCAGTCTTGTCGAAGAATCGGGCCGGATCGACGACAAGTTCCTCTGCCAGTCGTTCAACCGTGTCGAGCGTGGGCGAATTTGCTGCGCGTTCAAGCAGGCCGACATAGTTGCGGTTGAGCCCAGCACGATGCGCCAATTCCTCCTGCGAAAGCCCACTGGCGTGACGCATTCGCCTTAAATTCGTCGCAAAAATCTCCCGAAGCTTCATGCTCCGTGGGTCGGCGGAACCCTAATATACTGCCACCCAATATACTAGGGATTCGTCATCGCCCGGTGTTGCCCGGGCGATGACTTGGCCGGGTCAGCTTTCGCTGCGTCGTGCGGGGCGGTTCCAGACCAGATCGTAGCTGCCGTCTTCAGCTTCGAAGAGCTGGGCGAAGATGGGGGCTACAAAGCTCGGATCATCGAGCTTGATCGAGAGGTAGTGCCGGTCATCCTGGGTGCGCTTTTCCCATGCCGCGCCGATTTCGACGTCGCCGACAAATACTCGGTGGCTGGGAGCATTCGAGCTGGCGCCTTCTTCTGCTGCGATACAGACCGACTTGGCCTGCAGTGCGAGAGTGGCGATCTGGCCACGGAATTCTCCCGAGACCTTCTTGAAATTGCCGATCTTTGCCATGGGTATTTCCTTTCCGTTGGTCGGACCGCTCCAGTGCGGCCTCGATGCGCGGATGAAGGTCAGCCAGTGGCAGGCGCCGCAGCGTCAGCCCGCAGCGTCAGCGAAGGACGGGGTGATCGGTCTTTCTTGTCTCGCGAGGAACGGCGGAACGCCGGGGGAAGAAAGTCCGAAACACACCGTTGCGGCAAGCCTGCCAAGCGTAGCATCTTGCTGACATAGGCGCGGATCGAAAGAGGCCGTCCTAGAGCTGTCCGTCTGGAAATGAAGCCCGGTACGCAGTTCGCGAGGTCAATCGTCGGGAGGGCCGGTCCAGAGGAAGCTCGAACCTGGTCAGTCGATGACGCTGCAGGAGGCAATCGCCCTGACCACGCCGTCCTGCTATTCGTTTCCGACGAATGCAGCGCTATCGGGGATAGCTTCCATCTGATCGGTCGGTAGCTGAGGCCATGTCGAACAGATCGCTGCCACTCATTACGTTTCGCCAGGCGGAGATGGATGTGGCGACAGCCGCGATCGTTCCGAGAATCGCCAATGCGGGATCGCTGCTCGTCGCTAGTGAAGCCAGGCCGTGGGCAGCTTGATAGCCGGCGAAGGCGGCCGGCACCGCAAAGAGCAGCGCAATTCCAAGCCGAACCGAGGGTGATCGGATATAGGCGATCAGAAATCGGCCGATAAGCAGGGTAGCGATTCCAGCGAAAAAGCCAGTCAGAATTGCCGCAGGATAACCGTGCGCGCCGCGAAGCAGGGCAAAGCTCGTACCGATGGCGACGTAGACTGGCAGCGCCAGGCTGGCGAGCCGGAACAGGAGCGAGAGCATGTAAAGGCCGGCGATGCTCCCGAGGATGAGAAGAATGGTCATAGGCGTCCCTTGTCTGGACGCGCTCGCCACCACCACCTCAGCGCAATCTGCGCGGCAAGATTAGCACAATGAATCTCGGTTCGAAACGTCCGAGTGTCCCTGAAGTCAGCGGGCGAATGGGTCATATTCGCGCACGACCTGATCGGGGTCGCCGTCAAATTCGTCGGCAGGGATGACAAAATAGCCCTGACCGGTCTTGATCAGGACGATAACCGTCATCAGCGTCCGGGAAAGGTTCAAGCCAAGTGATTGTGCGGTTGCAAGTGGCATGATGCGGCTCCTGTCGAGGAGCGGGACCACCCCGCTCGACAGTCGCCCCAAGGGCCGGGGGCTGGCCGCAATCACCGCGGCTCGGCTGCGGCCGCACGCGCTAGCGTAGCGGACCCTTCACGGGTTGATTGAAGGAGGACAGGCTTCGAGCCCAGGGATCAGCGGCTAATGCGAGTGGTTGGTCATGCCCGGGTGCAGGCAATTCGCGTAACCGGCGCCCCAACAAGATTGGCCTGTCCCGACCACCGGTCGTGTGATTATCGATGTTATTGATTGGGCTGGCTGGGACGTGAGCACGCCTGAATTGTCCCAAGCTGGAATTGCACTGGTGACAATGTGGTGACAATCCCGGGGGAATTGACTGTTGTCACCAAGCCCTCGCGAGCTTCGCGAGGTTCAAACAATTGGTTTTCTGGGAGAAAACTGGAGCGGGCGAAGGGATTCGAACCCTCGACCCCAACCTTGGCAAGGTTGTGCTCTACCCCTGAGCTACGCCCGCTCTGGCGCAACCGGCGGCGTGGCGCCGGATGGGAGAGGCGCGGTTAGCAAGCGATCCGTGGCCCGGCAAGCGGAAAAGATGGTGCATTGACGGCCGGAACGACCGCCCGGGCGTTTCCCCTTCACAAAGGCGGCGCAGCGCCCACATTGCGGCAAAAGCACCAGCAGGGGAGTGTCATCTTGGCGAGTTTGGGCCTGAACATGGACGAGCAGAAAGCCGTCGACCGGTTCCGCAAGGACGTTGTCGAGCCGTCCATGAAGAAGCTGGTGGTGCTCGACTTCTATGCGGACTGGTGCGGCCCCTGCAAGGCGCTGACGCCGTTGCTGGAGAAGGTCGTCGGCGAGTACGGCGCGAAGGGTGTCGTGCTGCGCAAGATCGACGTCGATGCCGAGCAGTTCATTGCCGCACAGTTCCAGGTGCGCTCGATCCCGACCGTCTACGCGATGTTCCAGGGTCAGCCCGTGGCGGACCTGACGCCGGCGCGGTCGGAAAGTCAGCTGCGCGCAGCGCTCGACCAGCTCCTCGCCCAGCTTCCGGTGCAGGCCGGCGCCGAGACGGCGGAAGGCCCGTCCGTCGAAGAGCTCGCGCAGTTCGTCGCCATGGGGGAGCAGGTGCTCGCAGACGGCGACGCCCAGCGGGCCGTGAGCATTTTCAACCAGGTCATTGACATGGCGGCCGATCACGCGCCGGCGCATGCCGGACTGATCCGCGCGCTGATCGCGGCAGGCCAGCCCGAGGTCGCGCGTGCTGCGCTGGACGTGGCGCTGGCCGATCCGGCGCTGGCCGCGCATCCGCTGGTCATCGCCGCCCGCAGCGCGGTCGATCTCGCCAGTCGCCGGGTCGATGATGGCGAACTCGCCGCGCTCCGCTCCCGCGCCGAGCAGCATCCTGACGATGCGGAGGCGCGCTACGCCTATGCCGAAGCGGCGTTTGCCGCCGGCGACCGGGACGAGGCGGCCGACCAGTTGCTGCATCTTGTCGCCCACAGTCCGGACTGGAACGAGGGCGCCGCCCGCAAGCGGCTGCTGCAGATCTTCGAGGCCGTCGGACTGGAAGATCCGTGGGTGGTCGCCAACCGCCGCCGCCTGTCGCGGCTGCTGTTCGGCTGAGCCGGGCGGACCCGGCAATGCGCCTCTCGATCTTCCCGCTGCCGGGCGCCATTCTGTTTCCGGGTCTTCAGCTGCCGCTGCACATCTTCGAACCGCGTTACCGGGCGCTGGTGAGCGATGCCCTCGCCCGCGACCGGCGGATCGCGATGATCCAGCCGCGCCACCCCGGCGATGCGAGCCAGCTCTACACCGTCGGCTGCATCGGCCGCATCGGCGACGTGGAAGCGCTGGAGGACGGCCGATTCAACCTCGTTCTCGAAGGAGAGCAGCGGTTCCGCCTCGTGCGCGAGCTGGACGTCGCCACCGCCTTCCGTCAGGTCGAGGGCGAACCGATCGAGGAGAGCCGCGAACAGTATCTCTCTTCCGTCGAGCGCGCCGGCTTCGAGCAGGAGGCCAGGCGCTTCGCCGACCGTCAGGGCTACAGCGTCGACTGGGCGGCGGTGGCGCGCCTCGACGATCAGTCGCTGATCAACGGCGTGGCGCAGATCGCGCCTTTCGACCCGGCGGCCAAGCAGGCCTTGCTGGAAGCGGCGGACCTGAGCACGCGGTGCGAGCTGCTCGTGCAGCTCATGCAGTTCTTCGGATTGCACGACGGCGGCGAGGACGGGCGGGTCACGCTCCAGTAAGCGCGGGCGCCAGAGCGAAGCTGCCGCGCAGCCCGTCGATCACGTATTGCGCCGCCAACGCGGCCAGCAGCACGCCGAGCAGCCGCGTGATGACCGCCTCCACCCGATCGCCGAACAGGCGCATCAGCGGGGCCGCCCCGATGAGCGCCAGCATGGTCAGCAGCAGGACGCTCGCCAGGGCGCCGAGGACGACAAAGGTCTGCGGCCAGCCCTGCGCCGTGCTGGTCAGGAGCATGATGGAGGCGATGGCGCCCGGCCCGGCCAGCATCGGCATCGCCATCGGAAACACCGACACGTCCTCGAAGTGCGGTGTCTTCTCATTTTCCGCAATGATCCTTTCGGCCCGCTCCTCGCGGCGCTGCGTGCGCTTCTCGAACACCATGTCGAGCGCGATCAGGAACAGCATCAGGCCGCCGGCGATGCGGAACGAGTCCAGGTCGATGTGCAGCGCGCGCAGCAGCTGCTCGCCGAACAGGGCGAAGCCGAGCAGGATGAGTCCGGCGATCCACGTCGCGCGAATGGCCATCGCGCGCGTGTCGCGGGCCGGCGCCCCTTTGGTCAGCCCTGCGTAGATCGGTGCGCATCCGGGGGGATCGATCACGACGAACAGGGTGATGAAGGCGGAGAGGAAAATCTCGAGCATGTCAGTCGCCCCCCGCGCCGACCTCGTCGTCCACGACGCGCACGAAGCCCCCGTCGCCGAGCAGCAAGGCCGAAATGGTCCGCGATCCGTCCGGGCGGACATGGGCCATCCACATCAGGCTCCGGTCTTCGGCCTGCCCCTGCAACACCTCCCCGGCCTCTGACGCACGCGCGCGCTCCGGCGCGGTGATGGCGGCTCCCGCCTGCGGGCAGGTCGCCACGCGCGACTGGATGAAGTCGGGCCGCGGCAGCGGCGTGTCAACGATCTGGCCGTGGTCCATGACCCACATGTAGCGGCCGTCGCGTTGCCGCTGCCACACGGTCGTGAACCGCCCCGGCCGCCCGTCCGGCCACTGGGCAGCGCCTGTCGTCACCGCCATGGTCCCGTCACAGCTCATCCACACCGCATGCGGCTGCCACTGGACCGCCTGAGCCGGGTCCGGCCGGCCGCGCAGCCATTCCTGCGCCCGGACAGGCTGGGGCACGAACAGCACCGCATCCTGTGCTGCGTAGTCACGAAAGGCGGTCCACTGCCCCCGCTCCCGCGCCGCACGGGCAAAGGCGAGCTCGGTGGCGATGACCGCCGACGGATTGGCTGCGACGGCCTGCGTCCGCTCGCCACGGCCCGTGGCCACGGCTCCTGCGGTGCAGGCGGAGGCGGCAAGCGCGAGAGCCACGAGGGCGGCGGTCCTGATCAAGCCGATCTCCTCTCCCGTTCGCGCCTGATCCACGCCGCCATCCCCGCAGCGGCGCACCGCGTCACAGCGCGGGCATGTCGAGGCCGCTGCGGTGATACGCGGCCTGCAGCGTGTTGCGCAACAGCACGGCGATCGTCATCGGCCCCACACCACCCGGCACGGGTGTGATGGCGCCCGCCATCTCCCGGGCCTCGTCGAAGGCGACATCGCCGACGAGACGGCCCTTGTCCGCGCCCGGCTCGGGCGCCAGCCGGTTGATGCCCACATCGATCACCACGGCGCCCGGCTTCAGCCAGCTGCCGCGCACCATCTCGGCCCGGCCCACCGCCGCAATCACGATGTCCGCCCGGCGCACCACGTCGGCAAGGTTGCGCGTCCGGCTGTGCGCCACTGTCACGGTCGCGTCGGCAGAGAGCAGCAGCTGCGCCATGGGCTTGCCGACGATGTTGGAACGGCCGATCACCACCGCTTCCATTCCTGTCAGGTCGCCCACTTCCGCGCGCAGCAGCATGAGACAGCCGAGCGGGGTGCACGGCACGAACCCCGCCTGCCCGACCGCCAGCCGCCCGGCATTGACCACGTGGAAGCCGTCCACGTCCTTGGCCGGGTCGATGGCGTCGATCACCGCCGCCGCGTCGATGTGGCCGGGCAGAGGCAGCTGCACCAGGATGCCGTCCACCGCATCGTCGGCGTTCAGCCACCGGATGAGCGCCAGCAGGTCATCCTGCGAGGTGCCGGCCGGCAGGCGATGGCTGAAGCTTGTCATGTTCGCCGCCGCCGTCGCTCGGCCCTTCGCGCCGACATACACCGCGCTGGCAGGATCGTCGCCGACCAGCACCACCGCCATCCCCGGGCTGCGCCCGGCGCGCGCCGCGAACTCGAGCGCCAGCGTCCCCGTCCGCGCGCGCAACCGCGCGGCATGG
This sequence comes from Qipengyuania thermophila, assembly GCF_004153605.1. Taxonomy (NCBI): domain Bacteria; kingdom Pseudomonadati; phylum Pseudomonadota; class Alphaproteobacteria; order Sphingomonadales; family Erythrobacteraceae; genus Qipengyuania; species Qipengyuania thermophila. The sequence goes on from NZ_SDSI01000001.1 coordinate 369,072, forward strand.
GCCTTGCCGTCGATCAGCCGCGCCGTCACGCCGCCGCCATGCTGCGCAGGATGATCAGCAAGGCGTTGAGCAGCAGGATCAGCACCAGCGGGGAAAAGTCGATTGCACCGGTGCCCGGCAGGATCCGCCGGATCGGCGCCAGCACCGGATCAAGCAGCGCGTTGATCGACTGGTACACCTGCGCCATGAACTCGTTCGAGCGGTTGATGACGTTGAAGGCAAACAGCAGGCCGATGATGAACTGGACGATCACCAGCATCACCAGCACGTTGATCAGCATCGACACAATTTGGATGAGCGCGGTCATGGGCGGGAAGGCTCTTTCACACGGAATGTTGGCCCAGGCGGGCAAGGTGTCTTGAGCACCTAACACGCCGAACGCGGACAGGCGAGAGCAAAGGCATCATGCGGTCAGAACCGTGATCCGTCGCGGCGCACCAGCGTACCGACCCCCCGCGTGGTGAAGATTTCCAGCAGAACGGCATGCGGCACGCGGCCGTCGAGCACGACCGCCGCCTCGCAGCCGGCTTCGACGGCGGCGGTGCAGGTCTCCAGCTTGGGGATCATGCCCCCGCTCACGATGCCCGAGGCGCGCAGCTCCTCGATCTGCGAGGGCGTCAGGTCGCTCAGCACGGTGCCGTCCGCGTCCAGCACCCCGGCCACGTCGGTGAGCAGGAACAGCCGCGCCGCGCCGAGCGCTCCGGCGAGGGCGCCGGCCATGGTGTCGGCGTTGATGTTGTAGGTCTGGCCGTCCTCGCCCGCGGCGACCGGCGCCACGACCGGGATGAGACCGCCGCGAACGGCCGTGTCGATGACGTGCGGGTCGATGGCGGCGGGCTCGCCGACGAAGCCGAGATCCACCACCTGCGTGATGGCGCTGTCGGACGCCGGTCCGGGCCGCTCCATCTTGCGCGCGCGCACCAGATTGCCGTCCTTGCCGGAGATGCCGATCGCTCGCCCGCCGGCCGCGCCGATCGCCGCCACGAGTTGCTTGTTGATGGCGCCGCTCAGGACCATCTCGGCCACTTCCATGGTCGCCGCGTCGGTCACCCGCAGCCCGTCGACGAAGCGTGTCGCCACGCCCAGCCGGTCGAGCATGGCGCCGATCTGCGGCCCGCCGCCATGCACCACCACCGGGTTGATGCCGACGGCCTTGAGCAACGCCATGTCTTCGGCAAAGGCGCGGGCGGTCTGCGGATCCCCCATCGCGTGTCCGCCATACTTCACGACAAAGTTGCGCCCGGCATAACGCTGCAGATAGGGCAGCGCCTCGATCAGGACCTCGGCCTTGGCGATCGTCGCGGGCGCGGGAGTGTCGCTCATGGCCAAGCGCCTTTAGCGTGCTGCACGGCCCGCGCAAGGCGCACGCCGGCCGGGCACTGGAGGCGCGCGGCCGCTCCCGCTACAAGGGCGGCGCATGGGCTTCCGTCCGAGACTTGTCTGGCCGACCGCGCGCCGGCGCCCGGCGGCCGGTCGGCCGGGGCGGCACGGGACCGGCGGCCTGACCGGCGGGCGCAAGCTGCCCCGGCCGCCCCGTTTCCGCACGCCGCGCCGCGCGGGTGGCTGGGGTGCGGCGCTGCGGGACGTCCGTCCGTTCATCCTCCTCATCGCCCTCGTCACCATCGCCGTGGTGCTGCACGACGCACCGGGCATGCGGACGCCGTTTTCCTTCGACGCTGAGCGGCAGGAGATCGCGGCCGGGCGCTGGCCGGTCTGCGGCAGCCTCACGCGGGGCGGCCAGTGCGTCGTCGACGGGGACACGGTACGGATCGGCGGCACCGCGGTCCGGCTGGCGGGCCTCGACGCGCCCGAGATAAACGGTGCCTGCGAGGCGGAGCGTATCGCCGCCCGCGCCGCCCGCGACCGGCTGGCAGAGTGGCTGGAACAGGGGCCGTTCACCGTGCAGGGCACCCGGAGCGACCGCTACGGCCGGGCGCTGCGCCGCTTCACCCGCGGACCCGGCGTGCTGGCCGAGGACGCCGCCGACGTGCTGATCGCCGAAGGGCTGGCGCGCCCCTACCGTGGCGAGGCTCGGGAGGGCTGGTGCGGATGAGCGCGGACGACCGCCGCGCCTTGTCCTGCGACGAGCCGCCGCGGTTGCGGGTGGCCGCGGCCGCGCCGATCGGCTAGGATGCCGCGCCATGGGCAAGATCATCAAGTTCGACCCCGCCCGGCGGCGCAAGCAGGCCCGCAGCTGGACCCGCCCCGAGGATTACATCGCCCTTCCGCCGCGCGAGCCGCCGGCGCGGCAGGCCGCGTTCCGCCCCGACGCGCCCGAGCGCACGACGCCCGTGCGCTGGCCGGCCCGGCTCGCGGTCGCCGGTCTGGTGCTCGCCGCCGTCGCCGCGTCGCTCTTCGGCGTGCAGTGACGCCGCTGCCGCGCTTCAGCGCGGTGCGGGCGTGGCCGTGGCGGTCGCGGTTGCGGCGGTCGCCTGCGGCGTGGGCGGAAGCGGGGTCGCGGCCAGCGCCGCCTCGGTCTCCGTCGTGACACGCACCGGCGCAGTCGGCACCTCGACCGGCACCGAGCCTTCCGGCTGATCCGCCACGATCAGCTGAGAGCCGTCGTTGGTGGTCGCGTCGACCCGCGTTTCGGTCGCCGTCGGCTCGTTGCTGCACGCGGTCAGCGCCGCCCCGACAACACCCGTCAGCATCAGCCGCGCTGCGGTCGTTCCCAGTCGCATCTCGTGTCTCCTTGCCTGCTCCGCCTGACGGTATCGCATGGCGCGGCGCCCGGTTCCAGCGCGCAGGCGCGGCCGGACGCGCAGCCCGACCGCATCCGACGGTTCAGCGGCGCAGCGGCTCGCAGGCGATCCCGTCGCCGTCGCCGTCCATGTCGGGATGGTAGTCGGGATCCCCGGCATAGACCGGGGCGCGCCCCGCCGCGCGCAAGGCCGAGCAGCCGACCGCCCGGCCGCCAACGGGCGCGGCCTGCGCGAAGGAGCGGACGGGAGCAGCCGCGTGCCGGGACTGCCACGCGCCCGACGACAGCCCCAGCCCGCTTGGCGTGTCGTCGATCGGGCCGGAGCGGTCGTCCGGCGCCTCGATGCTCGCCATCGGGCCGCGCGCGGCCCCGCCGGCAGGCCCGGACGACGGCAGCGGGACGGGGCCGTCCGCCCAGGCCGCGGACGCCGCCGCCGGCACTGCGCCGGGCAACGTCCCCGTCGCGGCGAGAAACGCCGCCACCAGCGCGCCCGCCACCTGAAACATGGCCACGCCGCCAAGCGCGCGGACGAACGGCGCCTTGCGCGTCTTGTGCCGGAAGGCGTAGCGCCCGGCATAGGCGCCGGGCGTTCCGCCGAGCAGCGCGAGGGTGAGCAGCGTGCTTTCGCTGATCCGCCACGCCCCCGCCTCGGCCCGCGCCTTGTCGATGCCGAAGGCGGCGAAGGCGGCGAAATTGAGCGCGATGAGCCAGTAGGTCGCCAGCTCGAGCGGCTGGAACGGCAGGGCGGCGAGAAGATCCGGCGGCATGGCGCGAACGATGACGCGTCCCCGTTAACATCGCGTTTTCACCCGCCCCGGCCGAGACATGGACCGCCTGTGACACGGTCCTGGGTTGAAATGCCGGAGGGGAGCGTGGGTCGCAGGTTCCACGGTCGGCGACAGGTGCTGGCGGTCTTCATCAGGCATGTCCTAGCGCGTCAGGCGCGGTGTAGGACAGTTAAGAGCTTTTCAGGATCACTTAGCTGAAGGATGAGACTTGGCCCACGCGCCCGCATGCAGCATAGACCTGATATGTTCCTCACATCGACTTACGATCTTCCTCATGTTTTACCGCCTGCCGCCCGGCAGCATTGGGACTTTATGGAATCGAACTCCGCTGCCGCAGTCATGCAAGCCGTGTGTCCCAACGAATGGGCGGATATTGTGGAGGTATTATCGACCTACCGTCTTGACCCTAACTCATGGCTGAAGGCCGGGGGCAACCGAGGCGACATTGCGGAGGAAATCGATGGTGAGTTTGGCAAGCGCGGCTGGGTGGAAGCGAGGCTTGATCTAGAGACCAAGGGCATCCTCTACCGCAAGAGCGGCGACAGGATTGGCGAATTGCCCGCTGTGAAGCAGGAGGGCTATCTCGTCGACAACTTCAAAAATCGCGTTGTCCTTGACGTAGAATGGAACGCCAAAGATGGAAACTTAGACCGGGATCTTGCCTCCTACAGATCATGGTTTGAGGCAGGCGTTATATCGTCTGCTGTAATCATAACGAAGGACAGGCTGAAGCTTCTGTCCTTGGCGCGAAAGCTATGGGCGCAGCATCAAGCAACGCTGCCCGAAGAGAAACGTAACGCGAAGCTACCCATTGATCTGACCACCTCGACCGTCACTGCATTCGATAAAGCACAGATGCGAGTAAAGCGTGGAGTGATGGGGACTTGCCCTGTGTTGATCGTCGCTGCGACTGACGCGACGTGGAACGGCAAACCTTTTTTGTAATGATATGATCTACTCGGCCGCCACCCCAGCTGCGCTGTTATAGCTGTACGTGTTCCAGTCAGGCTTGTAGCTATCGTCTGCCTGATTGCCCCAAACTGTCCAGCCGGCACGGGTGCCGCGGCTGAACAGCTCAATGCGCGGGCCCCAGCTACAAGACTCGATGATGGCATATTGCTCGTCAGGCTTTCGTGAGTGCTCGCGCTTCCGGGTCTGCATCATGTTGACTTGGCTGCGACCGGGTTGAAGCGTACGGGCGCTCTTGCCATGAACACCGAACAGCAAGAGTTCGGTGACGTTGCGGAAGTAGAACCCAACACCTCGCCCATCCGAGCCGCCATCCTTACGGACCTTATGCCAGACGATGTTGGACACATAGCGAAAGCCCCAAGCTTCCATCACCCGTAAGCCCTCGGGCAGCAGCGCATTGGGTACCCAGAGGTATAAGTGCGCAGGATCGGCAGCGATTTCTGCCACTGGCAGCGCGCAGATCTCGGGCAACTCCATCGTTCCGTAGCGGTTCAGGCGCTTATGCTCCGGCGCGACCTTGCCGGTGCGGTTCTGGAACTGCCATGGGGGATCGGCAAGGATTGTCCCGAACCGCTGCCCTCTTGCGGTGCTCAGCAGATCGAGACGCGCATCAATAATGAATTGCGATGAGAACATAACAGGATCTCACCGCAGTTTCAGCGGCGCGTCAAGTGCTCTCGTCGAATTGCCGCAATCGCTGTGGATCCCCTCAAATTCGGGAGTGACGGAATTCCGATCAAGATGGAAAGCTGACAGGGAGATCACTCCGCCGCCACCCCCAGCACTCTGCCCGCGCCCGCATCCCCGAACAGCCCCGGCCCCTCGTGCTCGGCGGCCTCGTCGTTGGCGCCTTCGCCGCGCTTGGCGGCCTGGCGCTTGTCGAAGCTCGACCACACGTCGTTCCAGTTGCCGCGCGTCGCCGCCTTGGAATATTCGGTCGCGCGGGTTTCGAAGAAGTTGGCGTGCTCCACCCCGTTGAGCAGCGGGGTGAGCCAGGGCAACGGGTGCTCATCCACCATGTAGATCGCCGGCAGGCCGAGCTGCCCCAGCCGCCAGTCGGCGATGTAGCGGATATACTTCTTGATCTCCTTGGCGGTCATGCCGGGGACCGGACCCTGCTCGAAGGCGAGGTCGATGAAGGCGTCCTCGAGCCGGACGGTCTTCTGGCACATGTCCATGATGTCCTCCTTGACGCTGCGGGTGAGGCACCCGCGCTCGGCGCAGAAGGCGTGGAACAGGCGCGTGATCCCCTCGCAGTGCAGGCTCTCGTCGCGGACCGACCAGCTGACGATCTGCCCCATCCCCTTCATCTTGTTGAAGCGCGGGAAGTTCATCAGCATGGCGAAGGACGCGAACAGCTGCAGCCCTTCGGTAAAGCCGCCGAACATGGCCAGCGTGCGGGCGATGTCCTCGTCATTGTCGACGCCGAATTCCTGCAGGTAATCGTGCTTGGCCTTCATCTCCTCGTATTCGAGGAACATGCCGTATTCGCTTTCCGGCATGCCGATCGTGTCGAGCAGGTGCGAATAGGCGGCGATGTGGACCGTCTCCATGTTGGAGAACGCGGCCAGCATCATCTTGATCTCGGTCGGCTTGAACACCCGGCCGTATTTCTCGTGATAGCAGTCCTGCACCTCGACATCGGCCTGGGTGAAGAAGCGGAAGATCTGCGTCAGCAGGTTGCGTTCGTGATCGGTCAGCTTCTGCGCCCAGTCGCGGCAATCCTCGCCCAGCGGCACTTCCTCGGGCATCCAGTGGATCTGCTGCTGCCGTTTCCAGAACTCGTAGGCCCAGGGGTATTCGAAGGGCTTGTAGGTCTTGCGGGCTTCGAGAAGGGACACGGGCCTGGCTCCTGACGGACGTGCGGGGTGGAACCGTCCAATATAGGAGCGCGCCGGATTCGGCCAATGGAGCCGTGCCCGCGCGGCTGGGGATAACCTTCCGCGGAACGGGGTGCGGGACGCGCCGTTGACCCGGGGCAAAGGAGAACCGCGATGGGCGAATACGCACCCGACGACAGCCGCAATGTGACGCTGGGCACCCCGAACAACCCGATCGAACCGGAGCGCACCGGCCCGCGCGAGGACGCGGCGCGCGAGGCGGTGGCCGAGGGCGAAGCGGAAAAGGGCGATCGCTGGGCAGAGGCGAACCCGTCGTCGGGCGACGGCGCTCCTGCCAGCGGCAACGCCGCCGAGGTGGCCAGCCGGCCCCGCGATCAGTAGGCGCGCAGGGGCACGGCGCCGCGCGGGCGGGTGATCTGCCGCGCCCAGTCGGTGAACCGCTGCTCGAAATGGAAGGTGGACAGGTGCGCCGCCGCCCATGTGGCCAGGGCGAGCAGCGGCCGCTTGAGGTATTTCTCCAGCGTGTCGCCGCTCCCCAGCCAGGTCGCGCCGAGCATCAGGTGGAACACGTAGAGCGCGTAGCTGATCTGCGCGATGTAGGCGGCCGGTGCCGAGGTCAGGACCGGCCCGAGCCAGCGCGGGACGCGCAGCAGGGTGACGCCGACGAGCAGCGCCACGGCATAGGGCCGCGCATAGGCGAGAGGCGTCTCGATGAACCAGACGCACAGCACCGCCGCCACCACCGCGGCCCAGAACGGCACCGCCGCCAGCGCCCGGCGGGCCGCATCGCCCAGCAGGCCGTAACAGACGAGCGCCAGCACGGCCCCCGCAAGGATCTCGTCCACCCGGTGCCAGGTGACGATGCTGATCGTTTCCCCGGCGGCGATCCGCGCGCCGGTGACCGCGGCCGCAAGCAGCGGCAGGACGAACAGGCTGCGCCGCCCGCCGACTGCGACGAGCAGGGCGATGCCGCCATAGAAGTGCATTTCGACCGCGAGACTCCACAGGTGCTCGCCGCCGGGAAACAGCCGCGCCGGCGGCAGATTGCCGAAGAACAGCAGATTGGCGACGAGATGCTGCGGCGTGGCGGCAGGGCTGTCCTGCACCCAGGCGGCCATGAACAGGATCGCGACCGCCAACCAGGCGAGCGGCACGATCCGCAGGACGCGCCGGATCAGGAAGGCGCGCGGCTCGGGCCGCTTGATCATGAACCCGGTGATGAGGAAGCCCGACAAGGTGAAGAACAGGGCCATGCCGCCCGCCCCTGCGGCCGCGTTGGCGCCTTGAAGAAAGGGGTCGAGCGGCAGCCAGTGGGCGGCGATGACCAGCAGGATCGACAGCGCGCGCCAGCCGTCCAGCACCGCCAGCCGCTCGCCCCCGCCGCCGATGGCGGGGGCCGTAGCGGGAACGGAAACAGGTGCGATCATTGCGGTTTGTTAACGTAACCCGGCGGGGGTGGGAAGAGCCTGACACACACTGTGCTGCGCCGGCACAGGTTGCGCCGCGCTGAACCCCACACGCCACCGCGGAACTCCTGCCCGCATCGACCGCTTGGCCAGCGAAGGAGAGCCGCATGACCCGTTCCGATCCCGACACACGCACCACACCCGCCACGCAGAAGCAGCATGCGGGCGGGCAGTCACAAACCCTGGGCACGATGACGCAGAGCCAGGGCTTCACATCGCCTGAGGCGGGCACTGCCCGCGGCGAGGCGGCCACCGGACCTTCGGGCCACGACATTCCGCAGGAGCAGGCGGGCTATGGCAGCTCGCACGGGACCCAAGCTGCGTCAGGCGGCGGCGATGCGCAGGCACCCGAGGACAAGACCGCGTCGGCTTGGCTTGAGGACGACGCTGACGACGCCGAAGCGGCGCTGGGCGGCAAGGCGGTGCCGGGCGAGATCTCCAGCCGCCCGGACGAGCAGGCCCGCGCCGACGCAAACCCGCAGCTTTACGAAGGCTGATCCGGCCGGGCGCGGCGGCCGGCTGCCGTGGCGAGACCGGCCGCCGCGCCCCGAATGCAACCGCCGCCGGGCGTCAGCCGTCCTCGGGTTCGGCGATCTGCACACCCAGCGGGGTCTGCTGGTGCTGGACGACGTCCCAGACCTCGTGCTCGAGCCGGCGCAGCGTGCTGGTGCACAGCGCATGATAGGACCGCTCGCCCTTCTTCGCCCTGACGCGATAGGCAATGACGATCAGCCCCTCCTGTGGGCGTTCCACGCGGCGGTCGAGAAACTCGGCCTCGTCCCAGCGCGGCGTCGCCTTGACCGCCTCGCGAGCCTGCGCCCCGTCGAGCAGCCACGGATCGTGGGGCAGAGCCATCACGACCGCGTCAGACACCTTGCGGTCATAGGCCTCGGCCGGTCCCGTCCACAGCTCCTGCTCGAACTCCCAGATGCGGCTATCATCCATGCGCGTGCTCTCCTGCTTGAGCAGGCTCAACGCGCGAACAAGTCTTTGGGTTCAGGCCCGACGCCCTGCCCGGCCAGGCGGCGGGGGAGGCCACCACCCCTTACTGGCAGGCCAAGCACTCCTCGTAATCCGTCTGCCCACCTTCCGCCGCCAGCTCGTAGCGCGGCGCTTCCGGGGTGTTGTCCGCCTCCACCCCGCCAGCGAAGCCGGCCCGCTGCACCGACTTCGAGCGCAGGTAGTACAGCGACTTGATGCCCTTCTCCCACGCTTGGAAATGGAGCATCATCAGGTCCCACTTGTCGACATCGGCGGGGATGAACAGGTTCAGCGACTGCGCCTGGTCGATATAGGGCGTGCGGTCGGCGGCGAATTCGAGCAGCCAGCGCTGGTCGATTTCGAACGAGGTCTTGAACACCGCCTTTTCCTCGGTTGTCAGGAAGTCGAGGTGCTGCACGCTGCCGCCCCGCTCGAGGATCGAATTCCAGACGTTGGTCGAGTCCTTCGACTTCTCCCGCAGGAGCCGCTCGAGATACGGGTTCTTGACGATGAAGCTGCCCGACAGCGTCTTGTGTGTGTAGATGTTCGCCGGAATCGGTTCGATGCAGGCCGAGGTGCCGCCGCAGATGATCGAGATGGACGCGGTCGGCGCGATCGCCATCTTGCAGGAAAACCGCTCCATCGCGCCCATGTCGGCCGCGTCGGGGCACGGGCCCCGCTCCTGCGCGAGCAGCAGCGAGGCCTCTTCGGCCTTGGCGGCGATGTGGCGGAACATCTTGAGGTTCCACACCTTCGCCATGGGCGATTCGAAGCCGATGTTCTTCGACTGCAGGAAGGAGTGGAAGCCCATCACCCCCAGCCCGACGCTGCGCTCGCGGCTGGCCGAATACTTGGCCCGCGCCATCTCGTCGGGCGCGCGGTCGATGTAGTCCTGCAGCACATTGTCGAGGAAGCGCATCACGTCCTCGATGAACCGCTTGTCGCCCTCCCACGCATCCCAGGTCTCGAGGTTGAGCGACGACAGGCAGCACACCGCCGTCCGGTCGTTGCCGAGGTGATCGCGGCCCGTCGGCAGGGTGATTTCCGAGCACAGGTTCGAGGTCGACACCTTGAGGCCCAGATCGCGGTGATGCTTGGGCATCATCCGGTTCACCGTGTCGGAGAACACGATGTAGGGCTCGCCCGTGGCGAGGCGGGTCTCCACCAGCTTCTGGAACAGCGAGCGCGCGTCCACCGTCTTGCGCACGCTGCCGTCCTTGGGCGAGACGAGGTCGAACTCCGTTCCCGACCGCACGGCTTCCATGAAAGCGTCGGTCAGCAGCACGCCGTGGTGGAGGTTCAGCGCCTTGCGGTTGAAGTCGCCCGACGGCTTGCGGATCTCGAGGAACTCCTCGATCTCGGGATGCGAGATGTCGAGATAGCAGGCCGCCGACCCGCGCCGCAGGCTCCCCTGGCTGATCGCGAGCGTCAGCGAGTCCATGACCCGGATGAAGGGGATGATGCCGCTCGTCTTGCCGTTGAGGCCGACCGGCTCGCCGATGCCGCGCACCTCGCCCCAATAGGTGCCGATGCCCCCGCCCCGGCTGGCGAGCCAGACGTTCTCGTTCCAGGTGCCGACAATCCCCTCGAGGCTGTCCGACACCGAATTGAGGTAGCACGAGATCGGCAGGCCCCTGTTCGTGCCCGCGTTCGACAGGACGGGCGTCGCCGGCATGAACCACAGCCGCGAAATGTACTCGTAGAGCCGCTGCGCATGCGCGGCGTCGTCGGCGTAGGCGTCGGCCACCCGGGCGAACAGGTCCTGAAACGATTCGCCGGGAAGGAGATAGCGGTCGGTCAGCGTCTCCTTGCCGAAGTCCGTCAGCAACGCATCGCGGGCCGGATCGGTGCGCACGTCGAAGCGGCGCGGATTGACCGCCTTGCTGTCATCGCCTTCGGCCGGAGCGGTCGGCATGGCCGCGGCCGGTGCCGCCGCCTCGTGGCTTTGTGCGGAAGCGGAACCGGCGCTGTGCCCGCTGTCGTGGCTGGCGGTGGCGGGATCGTCGCTTCTGAAGTCCATGTCGGCATTCCTGCTCGCTGCGGTTGGGTTTTCGCCTTTCCGGCGCCGGTCGTCGTCCGGCCGCAGGCAGCGCCCCCGGTCGGTCCGCCACAATGGTGAAATGGTCCCCGCTGCGCAAGCGCCAGCCTCTGTTGCGGTCCCTGTCCGAGCAGGGCCGCCGGCGGTCTGTCCGCCCCGGCGACTCGCCGCTTTTCAGCGCCTTTCGCGAGGGCGCGCCGCTATGCGAGAAATCCGTGGATAGTGGTAAAAAGTGCGTGAGCGCCCGGCCTTGGTCGGTGGCGCGCATCGCGGGCCGCCGACGCGGCGCCGACCGCCGCGGCGCGCAGCGCACCGCGGCGGCGGCTTGGACTCAGGCGTCTTCGTCTTCGTCCTCGTCCTCGCTCTCCGCCTCCTTGGCGCGCAGGTTGACGCTGCGCTCGGCGAGGTCGGTCATGTTCTGGTCGGCGTCGTAGATCTGCGCCACAATCTCGTCGAGCTTCTGCGCATGATCGTCCATGCCCAGCGCCTCGGCGAAGGCCTTGGCCGATCCCAGCCCGGCCAGCCCGTAATGGCACATCCGCTGGTACTGGGTGATGATCACGACGTCGCGCACGTCGCTGTCCTCGATGTCGGCATCGATCGCGTGCTTGTGCGCTTCCTTGACGAGACCTTCCATGCCCTTGCAGTGCTCGGGCTCGTCCTCGCCGAGTTCCTCGAGCAGCGACTTGATCGTCTCCGTGTGCTTCTCGATGCCCTCGCTCGCCTTTTCGAGCCGCTTGCGCAGGGTGTCGTCGCCGGCCACCTTCGCCATTTCCTTCACCGCCTTGCGCATCTGGTCGTTGGCGGACCAGTTGTCGGCGAGCTCGTCGATGTAGATGTCTTCCAGGTTCTCGGGAGTGGACATTCTGGATTCCTCACCTTCTCAGCCAGGCCGCGCACCACCGCGCGTCCTGCGGGAAGAGAACGCAGCGGGGGCAGCATTGTGTCCGTGCGCCAAGACATTGTTTTTCCGGCGCGCGCCGGGCCGGGCGCGACGTGCGGTTATCCGCCGGATCAGGGCACCAGCACCGTGTCGCGCGGCTCGGCGTCGGTCAGCGGCCAGTCGCGGACGAAATGCAGGCCGCGGCTTTCGCGCCGCCGCAGCGCCGAACGCACGATCAGGTCGGCGCACTGGTGCAGGTTGCGCAGCTCGATGAGATCGGTCGTAACCCGGAAGCTGCCGTAATAGTCCTCGATCTCCTGCCCGAGCAGGCGGATCCGGTTCGCCGCACGCTCCAGCCGCTTGGTCGTGCGCACGATGCCGACATAGTTCCACATGAACCGGCGGATCTCCGTCCAGTTCTGCTTGATTACGACCTCCTCGTCCGAGTCGGTGACCCGGCTCTCGTCCCAGGGGCGGATGGGCGGCGGCGCGGGCAGCGTGCCCCAGTGCGCGGCGATGTCGCGGGCGGCGGCTTCCCCAAACACGAAGCATTCCAGCAGGCTGTTGGAGGCGAGGCGATTGGCCCCGTGCAGCCCGCTCTCGGTGCACTCGCCCGCGGCCCACAGCCCCGGCAGGTCGGTGCGCGCATCGCGATCGACCACCACCCCGCCGCAGGTGTAGTGCTGCGCGGGGACGACGGGGATCGGCTGGCGCGTGATGTCGATCCCGAGGCCGAGCAGGCGGTCGTGGATCGTGGGGAAATGCGCGCGGATGAAGGCCGCCGGACGGTGGCTGATGTCCAGATGGACGAAGTCCAGCCCGAACCGCTTGATCTGGTCGTCGATGGCCCGCGCCACCACGTCGCGCGGCGCCAGTTCCAGCCGCTCGGGATCGTAGTCGGCCATGAACCGGTGGCCCGTCACCGGGTGGAGCAGGCGGCCGCCCTCGCCGCGCACCGCTTCGGTGATGAGGAAGTTCTTGACCTCCAGATGGTACAGGCAGGTCGGGTGGAACTGCATCATCTCCATGTTCGAGACCCGGCAGCCCGCCCGCCAGCCCATGGCGATGCCGTCACCCGTGGCGCCCCGCGGCGCGGTCGAAAACTGGTACACCCGCCCTGCCCCGCCGGTGGCGAGCACGGTGGCGGGGGCGACGTGGGCCTCCACCCGGCCGCTCTCCGCGGCCAGCGCATAGACGCCCCACACCCGCCCCTCGCCCGAGAACCGCTGCGCATGGCGGCCGGTGATGAGGTCGATGCAGGTCTGCCCCTGCGCGAGGGTGATGTTCGGCTGCGCCCGCGCGGCGCGCAGCAGCGCGTCCTGGATGGCCCAGCCGGTCGCATCGTTCACATGGACGATCCGGCGGTGGGAGTGGCCGCCCTCGCGCGTCAGGTGCAGGTTCGCCCCTTCGGCGTTGAACGGCACGCCAAGGTCCCGCAGGCGGGCGATGGACCGGGGCGCCTGCTCGACCACCCATTCCACGATCTCGCGATCGTTCAGACCGGCGCCCGCGACCATCGTGTCGCGCACGTGGTTTTCGAACGTGTCGCCCGCGTCCAGCACCGCCGCCACGCCGCCCTGCGCCCAGGCCGTGGACCCGCTGTCCAGCGCGCCCTTGGCCAGCACCAGCACGCGCCGGGTCTCGGCCAGGGCCAGAGCCGCGGTGAGGCCGGCCGCGCCCGAGCCGATGACGATCACGTCGTGTGCCGCTTGCATGGCTGCGCCATGGCGCCGGCGGGAGCAGGTGGCAAGCCGCGCCGGCCGGCCGGCGGAGTCGACGCGGTCAGGGAACGATGGTGGTGAACAGGTAGACGGCGAAGATCACGAGGTGCACCATGCCGTGCAGCACCGTCGTGCGCCCGGTGCTCAGACTGACCGCGGTGACGAACAGCGACAGCGCGAGCAGGGTCATCGCCTTGCTGCTCACGCCCAGCGCCAGCGGGAGGTCGAACACCAGCGACACCATGGCGACGGTCGGGATCGTCAGGCCGATCGTCGCCAGTGCCGAGCCGAAGGCGAGATTGACGCTCGTCTGCAGGCGGTTGCGGCGGGCGGCGCGGACCGCCGATGTCCCTTCGGGCGCCAGCACCACACCGGCGATGAGCACCGCGACCAGCGCCAGCGGCAGCCCTGCCCCCACCACCGCCCGTTCGATGGGCGAGGCCAGCGCCTGCGCTAGCAGGATCACCGCCGTCAGCGCGGCGATGAGCGCGACGAACGCCGCCACCGCGAGCCGGCCGGACGGAGGCGGCGCCGACTTCACCGTGATGTCTTCCTCGGCGGGAAGGAAATAGGTGCGGTGCCGCAGCGTCTGCACCATGACGAAGGTGATGTAGAGCACGAAGGTGACGACGGACACGAACACCAGCTGCGACGGAGCGTAGGAGGCGCCCGGCTCGCTGACGGTGTAGTTGGGCAGGATCAGCACCAGCACGGCCAGCGCCGCCAGGGTCGAGAGGCCCGCGCTGACCCCCTCGCGGGTGAACCGCTGCTCCCGGTGACGCAGGCCGCCGACAAAGAAGCACGCGCCGAGCATACCGGTCAGGATGATCATGATCGCCGCCACCACCGTGTCGCGGGCGAGCGTGGACGCATCCGCCACGTTGGAGAGCATCAGCGACACGATCAGCGAGCTTTCGATCACCGTCACCGCCAGCGCCAGCACCAGCGTGCCGAACGGCTCGCCGATCCGCAGCGCGATGACCTCGGCATGGTGGACCGCGGCGATGACCGACCCGATCAGCACGGCCGCGAGCACCGCCACGCTCGCCGAGCCCGACTGCGCCAGCCCGGCCAGCGAGGCGGCGATGCCGACGATGGGGGTCAGCAGGCTCCAGGACGGCAGCCGGACCTGCGGCTTCTTGCTGCCGTCAGGCATCGCGCGGCGCGCTGTCCTGCGTCAGCTGGACGAACACGTCCTCGAGGTCGGCTTCGCGGGTGGTCACGTCCTCGATGCCGTAGCCGGCCTGCTGAATGATGGCGAGCACCTGCCCGGCGGTCGCGACGTCGCGGTCGTAGGTGACCTCCAGCATGCGTGGCTGCGGCGTCTCGACACGGCGGAACGCGTCGTGGGGCGGCAGCGTCGACACCTCGCGGTCGAGCGACACGCGGACGATCTTTTCCCGCGCCATCTCCACCAGCTCGCGGGTCGGCTTGCTGGTGATGAGTTCGCCGTGGTTGATGATGGCGATGTGATCGCACAACGCTTCGGCTTCTTCGAGGTAGTGGGTGGTGAGGACCACCGTCACCCCGTCGCGGTTGAGCGCCGTGACCAGCTCCCACAGCTGCCGGCGCAGGTCCACGTCCACCCCGGCGGTTGGCTCGTCAAGCACGAGAATGGGCGGGGAATGGACCATCGCCTTGGCGATGAGCAGCCGGCGCTTCATCCCGCCCGACAGGGTGCGGGCGTAGGCGTCCCGCTTGTCGGCGAGCCGCACCGCCTCGAGCAGCGCGGCGCTGCGCCGGTCGCGGGCCGGGATCCCGTAGAACCCGGCCTGGTTCTCCAGCACCTCGTAGGGCGTGAAGAACGGGTCGAAGACGATCTCCTGCGGCACGATCCCGATCGAGCGCTTGGCGTTGCGCGGGTGCTCGTCGATGTCGAAGCCCCAGATGCTCGCCCGGCCGCCGGTCTTGACCACCAGCCCGGCAAGGATGTTGATGAGGGTCGATTTGCCCGCTCCGTTTGGGCCGAGCAGCCCGAAGATCTGCCCCTGGGGTACGTCGAAACTTACACCCTTGAGCGCGTGCTTGCCTGGTTCGCCGCGCACGCCGGCATAGCGTTTTTCAAGGGCCTCGATGCGAATGGCAGGAGTTGTGGTCATGCGCAGCCTCTAGGCCCAAACCGCAGGCGGGGGAAAGAGGCGGGGAGGCGGTCGACCCGCCACGTCCCGGTTGCGCGCGAACGCGCACCGCTTTATCTGCCCGCCAGCCCATGACCATGCCCGCGCCGCCCGAGATCATCCGAACGCCCACGCGCTATGTCAGCTGCGACGGTGCGTCCGCCATCCGCGGCGGGCCGACCTTCGCCGCATCGGCGCTGGGGCACCCCAAGGTCTACCTGACCATCGACGAGCACGGCTATGTCGACTGCGGCTATTGCGACCGGCGGTTCGTGCTGGAAGGCGGTCCGGCGGACGGCGCGGACCACAGCCGGCTGCCCGACATCGCGGAAGGAGCCGATCCGGGCCACCGCTGACGCGGGCGGTGTCCGGCCACGCTTGGTTCAGGCGGCGCAGTGCATATATCCGGGCACGTCCATAGGAGCGTCGCCATGCCGAACATCCGCGCCATCCTGTTGTCCGCCGCAGCCGCAGCCGGTCTCGTTGCGCCTGCCTTCGCCGGAGAGCGTGCGCCGACCCGCGCCGAGCGCGGGCAGGAGCAGCTCGCCCGCCTGCTGGAGGGACGCGTCGCCGGGGAACCGCAGCGATGCGTCCGCACCTTCCCGAACCGCAACCTGCAGATCATCGAGGGCACCGCCATCGTCATCCGCGACGGCAACACCGTGTGGGTCAACACCACGCGCGATCCCGCCGCGCTGAACGACAACGACGCCCTGCTGATCCGCAACTTCGGCACGGTGGGACAGCTGTGCCGGCTTGATCCGGTGACCACCTTCGACCGGATCACCGGCTTCTACACCGGCAACATCTTCCTGACGGATTTCGTGCCGTACCGCCGCGAGCAGCCGACGCCCTGACCGGAACGTCGCGCTGACGGGGTGAAGGCTGACGGGCCGGCCAGGTGCGCCCTGGCCAGCCCGCCCCCTCGCCGCAAGCTCAGTTCTGCTGGTCGCCGAACTCGATCCGCACTCGGCGGTTCTGCGCTTCACGCACATTGTCGCCGGTGTCCACCCGTGGGGACGACTGTCCGTGCGCCTCGAGCTGGATCTCGCCGGCCGGGACGCCGCGGCTCACCAGATGGTCGCGCACCGCCGCGGCCCGCCGTTCGGACAGCTGCTGGTTGTACGGGCGGGTGCCGACGGTGTCGGTGAACCCGGCGACGGTCAGCCCCGCGCCCGGGGTCTGCCGGTAGGCTTCGGCGATCCGGTCGAGCTGCTGGCGGGCATCGGCGGTGAGTTCCGCCTGGTCGAAGGCGAAGAACACCCGCGTCGTGTCCTGGTTGCCCGCCATTGTCCCGGCCGCGGTGCCCTGACCGGCCATGCCCTGCTGTCCGGCCGTGGTGTTCGCCATCGGGCCGGTGTCGAGGTTCGCGCCGTCCTGATAGGCCCCATCCATCGTCGCCGTTTCGGTGGTCTGCTGCCGGCCGTCATTGCCGCACGCGGCGAGCAGCGCCGCTGCACCCGCCATGGTGATCATTCCCGCAATCTTCATCGTAATCTCCAATCGCCCCCAATGGACTTCTGCGTTGCGGGCGCGCCGCGCGCCCGCTTCTGTCGATGAGCTTCTGAATACAAGCTTGTGCTTGGATCAGCCCATGTATTCAGGCCAACGCGCCACCTCACGATTGGTTCAGACCGGCCGAGGATTGCGCCGGCGGCGATGCAGGAGCGGCATGGAACACGGCCGCGCTGAGGCACAGATCCGCAACCGGGCAGGCCACGCAGCGGGGTCGTCGCGCCGTGCACAGGCGCTTGCCGTGCTGGATGAGCCAGAAATGGCCGTCGGCCTGCGCCCAGGCGGGCACCCGTTCCTCGAGCTGGCGGGCGGTTCCTTCGGCCGTCGAGGCTGCGGCCAGCCCGATCCGGTTCGCGACCCGGTGGACGTGCGTGTCGACGGCGATGACCGGCTGGCCGAAGGCGAACGACAGCACGATGTCCGCACATTTTCTGCCGATGCCCGGCAGCGCCATCAACGCCTCGCGGCTGTCCGGCACAACTCCGCCATGCTGCTCCAGCAGGGCGGCGCAGAAGGCCCGGACGTGGCGCGCTTTCGTGTTGTAGAGGCCGCACGGACGGATGGCCTGCGCAATCTGCGCCTCGGAAAGGCGCAGCATGGCCGCGGGCGTCCGGGCCAGCGCGAACAGATTGCGCGTCGCGGCGCCCGTGTTGCGGTCGAGCGATTGCGCGCTCAGCATGCAGGAGACGGCGGAGCGGAACGCATCGGGCTGCTCCTTCGGCCCCTTTGCGCCCCGCACGCGGCCGGGATGGTGCGCGGCCAGGCGCCGCATGACCTCTTCCACCTTGTCGGGAAGCAGCAGCGCAGGCAGATTCCGTCGCACGGTGCCGGAACGCACGCCCATGGCCTCCCGTTGCACGACCAGGGGAAGGAGACGCAGCGCCATGTCCGCCAATCCGCACGGCTACACGTTCAACCACACGATGATCCGGGTGAAGGATCCCCGCGCAAGCCTCGCCTTTTACCGCGACCTTCTGGGCATGACCCTGCTGCGGCAGATCGACGTCGAGGAGGGCGCGTTCTCCCTCTACTTCCTTGCCTTCATGGATGAAGGCGACAAACTCCCCGAGGACGAGGCGGATCTGCGCGAGTACGTGTTCAGCCGCCCGGGTGTGCTGGAGCTGACCCACAACTGGGGCACCGAGGATGAGGACGGGCCTGTCTACCACTCGGGCAATGGCGAGCCGCGCGGCTACGGCCACATCGGCCTTGCCGTGCCGGACGTGGAGGCCGCCTGCCGCCGGTTCGCGGATGCGGGCGTGCGCTTCATCAAGCGACCCGAGGAAGGCCGCATGAAGCACATCGCCTTCATCGCCGATCCGGACGGCTACTGGATCGAGATCCTCAGCGCACGCGCGATGGCCGGGCGGTGAGCCGGACTTGGCCTTCCCCGCCTGCCTGCCGCCACGGCGGGCGGACCTGTCGCGGCCTGCGGTGATGCGGCTCGTCCACCGCGAGCGTCACGCGGTGCAGCGGATCGGCTGGCTTCGCGCGGCCGTGCTTGGCGCCAATGACGGGCTGGTGTCCACCGCCAGCCTCATCGTGGGCGTGGCGGCGGCCGGCGTCGGACGGGGCGAGATCCTGATCGCCGGGCTTGCCGGCCTCGTCGCCGGAGCCATGTCGATGGCGGCGGGCGAGTATGTCTCGGTGAGCTCGCAGGCCGACGCCGAAAAGGCCGACCTCGAACGCGAGCGCGGCGAACTGGCCGCCATGCCGGAGGCGGAGCTGGAGGAACTGGCCGGCATCTATGCCGCGCGCGGGCTGGATCACGACCTTGCCATGCAGGTGGCGCAGCAGCTGACGGCGCGGGACGCGCTCGGCGCCCATGCCCGCGACGAACTCGGCATCACCGACGTGGCGAGCGCCCGGCCCGTGCAGGCGGCATTCGTGTCGGCCGCCACCTTCTCGGCCGGAGCCGCGCTGCCGGTGCTGGTGGCGGCCGCGGTGCCGGCGGCCGTCGTGCTGCCGGCGGTCGCGCTGAGCGCGCTGGTGGGCTTGGGCGCGCTCGGCGGGCTCGGCGCTGCGGCAGGCGGCGCTGCGCCCCTGAAGGCGATCCTGCGGGTCGTCTTCTGGAGCGCGGCGGCAATGGCGGTGACGGCGGGCGTGGGGCGGGTGTTCGGAGTCGCCGTGACCTGATCCGCGGATCGGCTCAGGCCGGCGATGCCGTAGCCGCGACCGGCGCGGGCGCGCACCCGCCCGTCTGGCGCAGGGCCGGAAGACCCGCGGCGAACAGCTCCTTCATCTGCCGGACCGCCGCCGCCGCGTTCACCCCGACGAGGCAGCGCACATCCTGCGCGTCGCTGCGCAGCGATTGCGGCAGGTCGCCGCCCGCGTCGAGGCAGGCCATGCCCCATTCGCCGAACAGCCGCGCATCGGTGTCGACGAGGTCGACAAGCTGCAGGTCGCGGTGGCGCAGGTCGGCGCAGATCCGCTCGAACGTGGTCTCCACCATCGCCACCGGCCCCTCGAGGATCTGGACGAACACGCCGTCGACGAGCAGGAGGCTGCCGGTGATCGCGACCTTGCTGTTGGCGGCTGCCGATGACCGGGCGAGGGCGTGCAGGTCAAGAGGGGGCGCACCCGCGGCCGGAGGTGCCATCCGGCTCGTGTAGAGCAGGCGGCACAGGCGGGCGCGGACAGGATGATCGCTCATGCGGCCGCTCCGACCGCCTGCCGGGCCATGGCGGCGAGGGCGCTGGAGGACACCGGACGGCTGATCAGGAACCCTTGCGAGTTGTGGCACCCCTGCCCCGCCATGAAGGCGAGCTGCTCGTCCGTCTCGATGCCCTCGGCGGTGATCTTGAGATCGAGGGTGACGCCCAGTTGCACGATGGCGCGCACGATCGAGGCGCTGCTGGCGTCGTCCGGCAGGCGGCGGACGAAGGAACGATCGATCTTGATCCGGCTGATGGGGTAGCGGTGCAGGTAGCTCAGCGACGAGTAGCCGGTGCCGAAGTCGTCGAGCGAGATGCGCACGCCGAGCTCCCGCAGGCGGGTGAGCGTCGCCATGACGACATCGTCATCCTCGAGCAGGGCGGTTTCGGTGATCTCCAGTTCGAGCCGGGACGGCGCAAGGCCCGCCTCCTCGAGCGCCTGTGTCACGAGGCTCGGCAGGCGCGGATCGAACAGCTGCACGGGAGAAATGTTGACCGACAGGTTGACGTGCGACGGCCACCCGGCCGCGTCGCGGCATGCCTGCTTCAGGACGCCTGCGCCGATGCGGGTGACGAGGCCCAGATCTTCCGCAATCGGGATGAATTCGGCTGGCGACACCTCGCCGCGCTGCGCGCAGGTCCAGCGCAGCAGGGCCTCGGCGCCGGTGACAGAGCCGGTGCGCGTGTCGGTGATGGGCTGGTAGACCACATCGAACTCCTCGCGCATGCAAGCCCGGCGCAGATCCGCCTCGATCATGCGGCGCCTGTTCAGCGCCTCGCTCATCGCCGGCTCGAACACGCAGAACCGGCCCTTGCCCTCGCTCTTCGCCGTGTAGAGCGCCACGTCGGCCTTCTGCACGAGGGCGGACGGGTCCGATCCGTGCAGGGGCGCAAGGCAGACGCCGACGCTCGCGCCGATGTCCGCGATGTGACCGTCGACAAGGAAGGGGCGCGCCATGATCTCGACGATGCGGTCGGCAAGCGCCCGAGCGGCAGCGGCATCGGCGACGTTGGGAGCGATCACGGCGAACTCGTCACCGCCGAGGCGCGCGATCAGATCCCCGTCGCGAATCGCCTTCCTGAGCCTCTGGGCAACGCGCCGCAGCACCTTGTCGCCGACCGGATGGCCAAGCGTGTCATTGACCGCCTTGAACCGATCAAGGTCGATCAGCAGCAGCGCGAAGGGACGGGCGAATGCACGCATCCGGCGGCACTCCTGCTCGAGCGCCTCGGTGAAGGCCCGCCGGTTGGCGACAGCCGTGAGCTCGTCGTGCATGGCGATGTGGTGCAGCCTGGCCTGCGAATGGCTGACCGCCTTGCGCTCGACCACGTAGGTGGACAGGCCCACGCCGACGATGAGCAGCGCCACCAGCGCGATGGCCGCAGCCATGGCGGCGAAGGCGTCGCGGTCGACAAGCGCGCTCACGCCGGGAATGGGCTGCACCGTGAAGGCGGCCATGCCGGTGAAGTGCAGGACGAGGATCGCCGCCGCGAGCAGCAGGGCGGCCTGCCGCGTCGCACCCCGCCCGCCCGTGAGGCGGCCGAGCGCCGCCACGCACAAGGCGACACAGAGGATGATCGACGCCGCCACATGGCCGGGCAGCCAGGTGACGACCCCTTCCACCCGGTAGGCGAACATGCCGACGTAATGCATCGCCGCAATGGCGAGGCCGATGATGCTGCCCCCGCCCACGACCGCGACCGCCGGCCGGCGGGAGGTGGCCAGCAGCAGGCCCGCGCCGATCCCCGCGACCGCGATCAGCGCCGAGAAGATCGTCAGCGGACCATCGAACGTCACCGGCACGTTGGCGCGGTGACCGAGCATCGCGACGAAGTGGGTGGCCCAGGTCGCCGCGCCGGCGGTCAGGGCCGCAAGAAGACACCAGTAAAGGCGGGTCGCCCGCGGCGCGGTGACGCAGCGGTGAAACAGACGGGACGCGACGCACGCACCGGCAAGGCACATGGCGGCAGCAAGGACGACCAGCCAAACGACATGGTCCTGCGTCACGCAGGAAAGGACTCGCATCGCCCGGCTCCTTCACGCGGGGCAGGCAGCCCCGCAGAATGTGCGTCGATGCCAAAACATGCGTGAAAACAGTGTTAAATCGCGCCCGTGGATGTTGCGGATGGCGGCTGGGGCGACGTGAAGAAGCGGCGGTAATGCGCGTCCCGCTCCACCTTGGCCATCCCTTGTGTCTCCTCCACGAAGCGGTTGCGCTCCCTGCGGGTGGCGAAGACCCAGATGCAGATGCTGTCGGCGGAATGGTAGATCGCCTTCCGCTCGTCATCGACGGCGCAGAGTTCGGGCGGGATGGCGGCGGAGATGCAGAAGGCGGTCATGGCTCAGCCCCTGCGCCGGATGCGTCCTGCTTCAGGAGCCGTGAAGG
Organism: Qipengyuania thermophila; assembly: GCF_004153605.1. NCBI lineage: Bacteria > Pseudomonadati > Pseudomonadota > Alphaproteobacteria > Sphingomonadales > Erythrobacteraceae > Qipengyuania > Qipengyuania thermophila. The sequence continues at coordinate 391,136 of NZ_SDSI01000001.1, forward strand.
CCGCGCGAACCCGCCGCTCGCGGCAGTGGTGCAGAAGGCACCGCGCAGAACACGATGCGGGAGACCTGAATTCATTCCCACTCGATCGTCCCTGGCGGCTTGCTGGTGTAGTCGTACACCACCCGGTTGATGCCGCGCACCTCGTTGACGATGCGCGTTGCGACATTCGCCAGGAATTCGCCGGGGAAGTGGTACACGTCGGCGGTCATCCCGTCGGTGCTGGTCACGGCGCGCAGGCCGCACACGCTGTCATAGGTGCGCCCGTCGCCCATCACGCCCACGGTCTTGACCGGCAGCAGCACGGCGAAGGCCTGCCAGATGGCATCATACAGCCCGTGGCGGCGGATTTCCTCGAGATAGATGGCGTCGGCCCGGCGAAGGATGTCGCAGCGTTCCTTCGTCACCTCGCCAGGGATGCGGATGGCAAGGCCCGGGCCGGGAAACGGGTGGCGCTTCACGAAGGCGTCCGGCAGCCCCAGCTCGCGGCCGAGATCGCGCACCTCGTCCTTGAACAGTTCGCGCAGGGGCTCGACGAGCTTCATGTTCATGCGTTCGGGCAGGCCGCCGACATTGTGGTGGCTCTTGATGGTGACCGACGGCCCGCCGGTGTGGCTGACGCTCTCGATCACGTCGGGATAGAGCGTGCCTTGTGCCAGGAACTCCGCCCCGCCGATCTTTCTGGCCTCTTCCTCGAACACGTCGATGAAGGTCTTGCCGATGAACTTGCGCTTGGCTTCCGGGTCGGTCACGCCGGCGAGGCCGGTGAGGAACCGCTCTTCCGCGTTCACATGGACCAGCGGGATGTTGTAGTGACCCCGGAACAGCTCCACGACCTGCTCCGCCTCGCCGCTGCGCAGCAGCCCGTGGTCGACGAACACGCAGGTCAGCTGGTCCCCGATCGCCTCGTGGATCAGGACGGCGGCCACCGCGCTGTCGACGCCGCCCGACAGGCCGCAGATGACGCGGCCCGAACCAACCTGTGCGCGGATCTCGGCGATCTTGGTTTCGCGGAACTCGGCCATGGTCCAGTCACCAGCAAGGCCGCAGACATGGCGGGCGAAATTGGCGATCAGGCGGCCGCCATCGGGCGTGTGGACGACCTCTGGATGGAACTGCACCCCGAAGAAGCGGCGTTCCGCGTTGCAGATGACGGCGTGCGGCGCCCCTTCGCTCGACGCGACGGCGCGAAATCCCGGCGGCAGCGCGATCACCTTGTCGCCGTGGCTCATCCACACCTGATGGCGGGTGCCCGCCTCCCACAGCCCGTCGAACAAGGGGCAATCCGCGTCGATGTCGAGGAACGCGCGGCCGAACTCGCCCGTGGCGCCGCTCTGCACCGCGCCGCCGAGCTGCTGCGCCATGGCCTGCTGCCCGTAGCAGATGCCAAGGACCGGCACCCCCGCCTCGAAGAATGCCGCCGGGGCGGACGGCGCATCGTCTTCTGTCACCGATCTGGGGCCGCCGCTGAGGATGATGCCCTTGGGGCCGAGCCGCTCGAACGCCTCGGCCGCCCGCGTGTACGGCGCGATCTCCGAATACACCCCCGCCTCGCGCACGCGGCGGGCGATGAGCTGGGTCACCTGGCTGCCGAAATCGACGATGAGGATGGAGTCGGGGGTGTGTTCGGGCGTCATGGCACGGCGCTTTGACGGGTGCGCGCGCGGCTGTCCAGCGCGGCGCGGCGCGGCGGCCACGGGCCGGGGAAAACCGCCCGCCCGCCGGTCCGAATGAGTTGGGAAGCGGCGCGGTTGCGCCTATATGCCCCCAATGGCAAGCACCCCCGAGAACGCGCCGCGCAACGGCGCCTACGACGCCGACAGCATCAAGGTTCTGAAGGGTCTCGACGCCGTCCGCAAACGGCCGGGCATGTATATTGGCGACACGGACGACGGGTCGGGCCTGCACCACATGGTGTTCGAAGTGTCGGACAACGCCATCGACGAGGCGCTGGCGGGGCACTGCGATCTCGTGCTCGTCGAGCTGAACCCGGACGGCTCCGTCTCGGTCGAGGACAACGGCCGGGGCATTCCCGTCGACATGCACCAGGGCGAAGGCGTGTCGGCGGCCGAGGTCATCATGACCCAGCTTCACGCCGGCGGCAAGTTCGAGAACACCAGCGACGACAACGCCTACAAGGTGTCGGGCGGTCTCCACGGCGTCGGCGTGTCGGTGGTGAACGCCCTGTCCGAATGGCTGGAGCTGACCATCTGGCGCGACGGCAGGGAACACTGGATGCGCTTCGAGCACGGCGATGCCGTGGCGCCGCTCAAGGTGGTGGGCGACGCGCCGCCGGTGGCCTCCAACGGCGACGAGCGCGGCCTCAAGAAAGGCACGCGCGTCACCTTCAAGGCGTCCGAACAGACGTTCAAGAACGTCACCGAGTTCGACTTCGACAAGCTCGAGCACCGGTATCGGGAGCTGGCGTTCCTCAATTCGGGCGTGCGCATCGTCCTGCGGGACCGGCGCCACGAGGAGGTGCTGGAGCATGATTTGTTCTATGAAGGAGGCATCGCCGCCTTCGTCCGCTATCTCGACCGCAACAAGCAGCCGCTGATCCCCGAGCCGATCTCCGTCTCGGCGCAGCGGGACGGGATCGGGATCGACGTGGCGCTGGAATGGAACGACAGCTACTACGAGAACGTTCTCGCCTTCACCAACAACATCCCCCAGCGCGACGGCGGCACGCATCTGGCCGCCTTCCGCGCCGCGCTGACGCGCACGCTGAACGGCTATGCCGCCTCCTCGGGTCTCCTGAAGAAGGAAAAGGTCGCTCTATCGGGCGAGGATATGCGCGAGGGGCTGACGGCGATTGTCAGCGTCAAGCTCCCCGATCCCAAGTTCTCGAGCCAGACCAAGGACAAGCTCGTCTCCTCCGAGGTACGGCAGCCGCTCGAGGCGCTGATGAGCGAGAAGATGAGCGAGTGGCTGGAAGAGAACCCCGCCCATGCAAAGGCCATTGTCCAGAAGGTGATCGACGCCGCCGCCGCCCGCGAAGCCGCGCGCCGCGCGCGCGAGATGAGCCGCAAGGGCGCGATGAGCATTGCCTCCCTGCCCGGCAAGCTGGCCGACTGCCAGGAGCGCGACCCCGCGAAGTCCGAGCTGTTCCTGGTCGAAGGCGACAGCGCGGGCGGCTCGGCCAAGCAGGGCCGTGACCGCAAGACGCAGGCCATCCTGCCGCTGAAGGGCAAGATCCTGAACGTCGAGCGCGCCCGCTTCGACCGGATCATCTCCTCCAAGGAGGTCGGCACGCTCATCCAGGCGATGGGCACGGGCCTGCGCGACGAATTCAACCTCGACAAACTGCGCTATCACAAGATCGTCATCATGACCGACGCCGATGTCGACGGGGCGCACATCCGCACGCTGCTGCTCACCTTCTTCCACCGGCAGATGCCCGAAATCGTCGAGGCCGGGCACCTGTTCATCGCCCAGCCGCCGCTGTTCAAGGTGAGCAAGGGGCGCAGCGAAGTCTATCTCAAGGATCAGGCGGCGCTCGACCGCTATCTCGTCGACGCGGGGCTGGAGGACCGGATGCTCGAGGGCCCGGCGGGCCAGCGCGCCGCCGGCGAGCTGCGCGCGATGGTCGAGCAGGCGCTCCTGATCCGCAACATGCTGGGCTTCGTGCCGCGCCGGTATGACCCGGCCGTGGTCGAGGCGCTGGCGCTCGAAGGGGCGCTGGATCCGGACGCGGCCGACGACCGTCAGGCGGCCGTGTCGCGCGCCGCGCAGCGGTTGCAGATGGGCGATCCCGAGGCCCAGTGGACGGGCACCGTCGGCGAAAGCGAGCTGCGGTTCGACCGGCTGTGGCGCGGCGTCACCGACGTGCACACGGTCGACCTGCGGTTCTTCGACAGCGCCGAGGCACGCAAGCTGCACAGGCTCGCGCAGGACCAGGCGTCCCTGTATGCCGCGCCAGCCCGGCTGAGCCGCGGGGCCGCGGCTGCGGCACAGAGCGCCTCGGAGGCTCCGGCCGAGGACGTGGCGGAGGCGGACGGCGCTGCGGAAAACGCCGCACCCGAGGCGACGATCACCCGTCCCACGCAGCTCCTCGACGCCGTCATGGCGGCGGGGCGCAAGGGGCTTGCGGTGCAGCGCTACAAGGGTCTGGGCGAGATGAACGCCGAGCAGCTGTGGGAGACGACGCTCGATCCCGACAACCGCGCCCTGCTTCAGGTCAAGGTCGAGGATGCGGACGTCACCGACGAGATCTTCACCCGCCTGATGGGCGATGTCGTCGAGCCGCGGCGCGAGTTCATCCAGGACAATGCGCTGAATGTCGTCAATCTCGACACCTGAGCAGACCACAATGCGGGAACAATGCTGCTGCTCGCCGGTCATCGTGCGGGCGGGGCCGGTGGCGGCCTGAGCGGAGAAGGACGGCATGCTGCACACCCGAGATCGCGACGCCACGGAGCGCGGGGCGTTTCTCGTGCTGCTGGCGATTGTCACGCTGGCGCTGATCACGGTGGTGCGGCCGTTCGCGTCGGCCCTGCTGTTCGCGGCGCTGGCGGCGGTGATGTTCCAGCCGCTCTACAACCGCATCCTGCTGCGCCGTCCCGACCAGCGCAACGGCGCCGCCGTGGCGACCCTGCTCATCATCACCTTCGCCGTGGTCATCCCGCTGATGATCATCGGCAGCATCGTGCTGCGCCAGGCGACGCAGATCGTGCTGGCCTTCCGCGACGGTCGCATCGATCCGGCCGCCTGGCTGGTGCAGCTGCGCGAAAGCCTGCCGGCCGGCATCCGCACCCAGATGGCGCAGGCCGGATGGGACAATGTGGAAAATCTCCAGACGCAGGCGCAGGAGTTCCTCAGCGAGAGCGCCGGGGTTCTCGCCACCTATGCCCTGTCGATCGGCGGAAGCGCGCTCGGCTTCGTGCTGTCCTTCGCCGTCGGGCTCTACGTGCTCTACTTCCTGCTGCGCGACGGACGCCGCATCGGGCGGGCGGTCATCGCGGCCCTGCCGCTGGAACGGGACATCGCCGACCTGCTGGCCGAACGGTTCCTCTCGATCGTGCGGGCGACGATCAAGGGCACGGTGATCGTCGGGATGGTCCAGGGCGCGCTGGGTGCCATCACTTTCTGGCTCGTCGGCCTGCCGTCGGCGGTGCTGTTTGGTGTGCTGATGGCGATCATGTCGCTGGTGCCGGCGGTCGGACCGGCGATCGTGTGGCTTCCCGCAGCGATCTGGCTGCTCGCGAGCGGCGACTGGTGGCAGGGGCTGGTGGTCATCGGCTCGGGCGTGGGGGTCATCGGTCTGGCCGACAATCTCCTGCGCCCGGTCCTCGTCGGTCGCGACACGGGCATTCCCGACTGGATCGTGCTGGTCACGACGCTCGGCGGCATCGCCACCATGGGACTGTCGGGCATCGTCGTCGGGCCGCTGATCGCCGGGCTGTTCCTCGCCTGCTGGTCGATCCTGCAGGAGCAGCGGGAGAACGCCCTTGCGGACGATCTCCCCGCCCCTTCACCGGAAGTCCGCGACGTGGCGGTCGGCCCTCAGCCTGCCGTCGGCCCGCGCGGCTGAACGGTCACGGTTCGACTCGGCGGCTGACCGGCATGGTCGGTCCGTCGGCGGGTCGTTCGGCCGGCGGAAGGTCGCGCAGATCGATGTCCCGCGCTCCGTCGCGCGTGTCCTGCGACGCGGGCGCCGCATCGCGCAGCATCTCGTCGACAAGCCCCTCGTAATGGTTCAGCGCCCGGCGCATCTCCTCGGTCGTCGGGTCGCCGCTGAGGGCAATGGTGTGCGCCTCGCGGAACTGGCGGGCAACATCGGCATGGTCCACGGTGAGATCCTCATACAGGCGGTCGAAATCGGCCATCGGGTAGCCGCGGGTGCGCAGCATGTCGGTGACGAGAAGATCGCCCCGCACGACCGCCTCGCGCGGGCTGTCGACGAACATGGTCTTGATCTCCCGCCACTGCTCGCCGAACCGCTGCTGTTCGTCGCGGTGCAGCGGGCGGATGTCGAAGCTGCGCACCCGCTCCTCCCGTTCGCGCAGGGCAGCCTCGGCGCCGCGGCCGCCCTGCTCCTTGGCGATCCGGTCATACTCGTCGCCATAGTGGCTGCGCAGATCGTCGGTGCGCTTCTTGCGGGTCAAGGCCCAGACCACGAGTGCGAGCAGCAGCACGCCCGCGATGATCAGCACGATGGTCAACTGGTCATTTTGCATTGACTTGTTCCCCTGCGGACGCTTCGCCCTGCGGCAACAACGTGAACGCGCCGGTGCGAGTTCCGGCCGGCGCCCGGCAGGAGACGACCGCATGCAGCTGAAAGGCAAGGTGGCGCTGGTGACAGGCGCGGGATCGGGCATCGGTCAGGCCATCGCCCACGCGTTCGCCCGCCAAGGCGCCCGCGTCGGCGTCGCGGACATCGACGCCGACGCCGCCGCGCGCACTGCCGCCGCCATCACATCCGGCGGCGGCGAGGCGATCGCGCTGACGATGGACGTCACCGACGAGAAGGCGGTGGACGAGGGCACAAACAGGCTCGCAGCCCGGTTCGGCGGTCTCGACATCGCCGTCGCCAATGCCGGCATCCAGATCGTGCACCCGGTGGAAGAGTTTCCGCTCGACGAGTTCCGCCGGGTCGTCGACATCCATCTGACTGGCGCCTTTCTCACTACACGGGCGGCCGTCCGGCACATGTACCCGGCCGGGTCTGGCTCGCTCATCTACATGGGATCGGTGCACAGCCACGATGCCTCGCCGCTGAAGTCGGCCTATGTCGCGGCAAAGCACGGCATTCTCGGGCTGGCGCGGGTGATGGCGAAGGAAGGCGCGCCCCACGGGGTGCGCTCGAACGTCATCTGTCCGGGGTTCGTCCGCACCCCCCTCGTCGACAAGCAGATCCCCGAGCAGGCGCGCGATCTCGGCATCTCGGAGGAGCGCGTCGTGAAGGAGGTGATGCTCGGCCGCACGGTGACGGGCGAGTTCACCACCCTTGAGGACGTGGCGGACACGGCCGTGTTTCTCGCCGGCTTCGGCAGCCGGGCACTTACCGGCCAATCCTTGCTGGTCAGTAACGGCTGGGTGATGAAGTAGCGCGCGGCTGCTCTCACCCGTGCCGGGCGCTTCCGGCAAGCACCGCCTCGATGCGGTCGGCCGCGCCCTGGGCGGAGAAGCGGATCGCCGCCCGCCGCGCCCCTTCAGCACCCAGCGCGCCGGCGAGTTCCGCATCGCTCAAGAGTTCGTCGAGGGCGGCGGCCAGGGTTTCCGCATCGGCGCGGACAGGGATCGTGCCGGCGCCAATGATTTCGCGCACCAGTTCCCAGCCTGTCTCGCCGGCGGCTACCACCGGCCTTCCGCTGCCCAGCAGCGTGCCCAGAGGCGCCGATCGCCCGCCCTCTCCCTCGTCACCGGTGCGCAGCAGCAGGTGGACAGCGGCATGGCGGGTCAGCGCCGCGTGCACCGCGGGCGCCACCGCCACCACGCCGTCCTCGGCCGGCTGGCCGCGGCCTTCGTCCTCGCCCGCAACCACCAGCACCACGTCGTCATGGCTGCGGCGAAGCCGGGCGGCCACGCGCACCAGCAGCGTGGCCGCGGCAGCGCCATGGCAGGCGCCGTGGCACAGCACCACCCGTCGACCCGACAGCGCGCTGCCGACGGGCGCGCTCGTCATGGCCGGTTCGGAAGCCGGAGGGCGCAGCACGGTGACCTCCCTCGGGCAGGCCGCGAAGCTGCGCAACGCCGCCGCCGCCGTCGCGGAGCCAGCCGATACGACTGCCGCCGCGGAGAGGATCCGCCTTCCCAGCCGCGCCTCGCCGCGCGCGGCGAGCGCCATTGCGCGCGGCGCGGCGCCGCGGCTTTCCCGGCGCCGCCACGGCCAATGCTGCGGCGCAGGCAGATGGAGCCAGACCGGCGTGCCGGTGAGGCGGGCCAGAAGAACCGGTACGAGCACCTGCACCGGCCCTGCACCGCTCACGATCAGCGCGTCCGGGCGCCGATGCCGCAGCAGCCGCCCCAGCGCGAGGAGGGCCGACACGAGCGCCAGCACCCCGACGAGCCGGCCCTGCAGGGTCGGTTTGCGTGCGCCTTCCTCCCCGTCAGCGGCGGCCAGCCGGGCGGTGCGGTGTCCGCGCCGCTCCAGCTCGGCGAGGATCGCGGCGCTCTGCGGCAGGCCCCCGAAGAGCACCACGTCCCGCGGCTTCAGCGCTGACGATGCCAAGGGCGCCTCGCCGACGCCAAGGGGCGGATTGTTCAGCAGCACACCGTCGTCTCCGTCTGCGCCTGCCGTCCGGCGGGCCTTCGCGACCGCGGCGCACCGGCGCGAACGCCGCGGACGCGATGGTGTCCGCAGCAGGCCGCAGCGACGGGTCGGATGAGCAGGCGCGATGCCCGCGGCAAGAGCCGGTGGTTAACGGGCTTTGGCGCACCGGTTCAACGATTCGTGTGCCGGCCCGAACCGATTTGCGACGAGCCGAAGCGCGCGCAACACCTCATCCCGCAGCGAGGGCAGCAAGCAGTTCGCCAAGCGCCCAGAAACCGAACAGCACCGCCGGCAGCAGCAGCACGCCGGTCACCGCTCCGCCCACAAGGACCGGCCTGCCGACCCAGCGTCGCGAGCCGGCCTGCGCAAGGACGGTTGCGCCCGCAGGCAGGGTCAGCGTGACCGCACTGATCAGGCCGGGCACATAGGCGCCTTGGATCGCCGCCAGAGCGATGTGCGGAACCAGCGCGTTGCTGGCCGTCATCGCGGCGATCATGCAGACCAGAAACGAGAGGCGGACCGTTGGCGCGGCCGCCCATCGCCACAGCACGACGGCAGGAAAGGCGGCGAACCCGACCAGCCCGGCCCGGACCGCAGCGATGCTCGGCAACGGCAGCGGCAGCGGAGAGGCATCCTGCAGCTGGGCCAGGGTGAACGGCATCCGGCCGAGCATCAGCCATTCCTCCGCCGTGTGGACGAGGATGGCGATGCCGAGGATCAGCGCCAGGCGGCGTCGCTCCGCAGTGGCGAGGCTCACATCCTGAAGACGCCGAAGCGCGGCCGGTCGGGGATCGGCGCCTCGAGACAGGCCGACAGGGCCAGCCCCAGCACGTCGCGCGTCTGCGCCGGGTCGATGACCCCGTCGTCCCACAGGCGCGCGGTGGCGTAGTAGGGGTTGCCTTCGTCCTCGTACTTCTGCCGGATGGGGGCCTTGAACGCCTCTGCCTCCTCCGGGGTCCAGCGGTCGGCGTCGCGGTGGACGGTGGCGAGCACGGAGGCCGCTTGTTCCCCGCCCATCACCGAGATGCGGGCATTGGGCCAGGTGAACAGGAAACGCGGGGAATAGGCGCGCCCGCACATGCCGTAGTTGCCGGCACCGAAGCTGCCGCCGATGACCACGGTGATCTTGGGCACCTGCGCCGTCGCCACCGCCGTCACCAGCTTGGCGCCATGCTTGGCAATGCCTTCGGCCTCGTAGCGGCCGCCGACCATGAAGCCGGAGATGTTCTGGAGGAACAGCAGCGGCACGCGTCGCTGGCAGGCCAGCTCGATGAAATGCGCGCCCTTCTGCGCGGATTCGGAGAACAGCACGCCGTTGTTGGCAAGGATCGCCACCGGCATCCCCCAGACGTGAGCGAACCCGCACACCAGCGTGGTCCCGTAATGCTGCTTGAACTCGTGGAACTCGGACGCGTCGACCAGCCGCGCGATCACCTCGCGCACCTCGTAGGGCGCCCGCACGTCCTCGGGGACGAGGGCATAGAGGTCATCGGGGTCGAAGCGGGGCGGGCGCGGGTTTCTCAGCGTGATGTCGGCAGCCGCGCCAGTGTTCGCCCCGAGATGCGAGACGATGTCGCGCACGATCGTCAGCGCGTGCTCGTCGTCTTCCGCCAGATGGTCGACCACGCCCGACTTCCTCGCATGCAGGTCGCCGCCGCCAAGGTCTTCCGCGCTGATCTCCTCTCCGGTGGCGGCCTTTACCAGCGGCGGTCCGGCAAGGAAGATGGTGCCTTGCTCGCGCACGATCACCGTCTCGTCCGACATCGCCGGGACATAGGCGCCGCCCGCGGTGCACGATCCCATGACGCAGGCGATCTGCGGAATGCCGAGCGAGGACATCTGCGCCTGGTTGAAGAAGATGCGCCCGAAATGGTCGCGGTCGGGAAACACCTCGGCCTGGTAGGGAAGGTTCGCACCCCCGCTGTCGACCAGATAGATGCACGGCAGGCGGTTTTCCTGGGCGATCTCCTGCGCCCGCAGGTGCTTCTTGACGGTCATCGGATAGTAGGCGCCGCCCTTCACCGTCGGATCGTTGGCGGCGATCATCACCTGGCGGCCCGACACCCGGCCGATGCCGGCGATCATGGAGGCGCCGCTGACGTCCCCTTCATACATCCCGTAGGCGGCGAGCTGTCCGATCTCGAGGAATGGCGAGCCGGGGTCGAGCAGCCGTTCCACCCGGTCGCGCGGCAGCAGCTTGCCCCGCGCGACATGCCGTTCGCGGTGCTTTTCCGGCCCGCCCAGCGCCGCCTGCGCGACGCGCGCGCGCAGTTCCTCGGCCAGCGCCCGGTTGTGGGCGGAACGCGCCTTCGCTTCGGGGCTGTCGCGGTCGAGTGTCGACGTGAGGGTCGGAGCGGTCATGCTAGAGAAAACCTCTGGTAGATAGCTCCTTGCGGCATGTCATGTTGGCGATTTGTGGACCAATGACAGAGAGCTTTTCGTCACTGTATGCGGAACAGGGTTTAGCAGGCGGCAAAACATCTGCTGCACAGAACGCGCACGTGCTCTCATTTTCATCGATACTACGAGGCGATGCACCGACATTTGCCATCTTTGTGTCACGTCCTGGCAAAAACCAAATCGCTCTTAAAACGTAGCCGAGCGAAAGGAGCAAAACTCCAAGCCCCAAACCTAAATGAGTTATCGCGAGGCTCAGAAGTATACTTTTCGACGTTTCAGCCACGCTTACGAACACAGCCGCTAACGCGCCCCCACCTATCAATATCCAGCCCAGAGATGTGGCTGTCGAACCATCAGGTCTTTCCATAAAAGATCTCCAATCGTGCCTAGTTGTCTTCTTAAAAGTTCCATTCCGGTTATCCGACTTCCCTGTATTCCGAATAAAATCCTCGGAGGCAAGGACAGGACGAAAAGGAAGAATACTTTGGACCGCTAAATACCCAAAACGCTGCCTCAACGTCTCCATGGAACTCCCGCGAATGCTACGCCCCGAGAGTATTATCCCGCGGTCCCTCCGCCCGCTCGAGCAGCTCGTCCACCTGTTCCTCGATCCGTGGCGCGGCGCGCTCCATGCGGTTGATGATCGCGACGTTGCGGCGCGACAGGAGGAAACGGTAGACGCCGAACAGGTTGACCAGCAGGAGGATGCCGTTCTGCACCGCCAGCGGCAGGCCGTCGGGCGCGGTGAGGCCGGCATACACCCACAGCACGGCCACGATCGAGAACAGCACGAAGCCCGCGCCCGTCACCTTGCGCCCGAGATCGGACGCCACCATCGCGGCGGCGATGATTGTGCCGATCGCCGCCGTCCATTCGAGCGGCCCGTCCATCAACCCGCCGCGCCGATGAGTTCGCGGCCGATCAGCATTCGGCGGATCTCGTTGGTGCCGGCGCCGATGTCGAGCAGCTTGGCATCGCGCAGATAGCGTTCAACCGGCCAGTCGGTCGTGTACCCGGCCCCGCCCAATGCCTGCACCGCCTCGCCCGAGACGCGGAAGGCATTCTCGCTGGCGAGCAGGATGGCCCCTGCCGCATCGAAGCGGGTCGTCTGGTCGGCATCGCACGCCCGCGCGACGGCGTAGGTGTAGGACCGCGCCGACTGGAGCGCGACATACATGTCGGCGACCTTGGCCTGCATGAGCTGGAACGAGCCGATCGGCTTGCCGAACTGCTGCCGCTCGCGCAGATAGGGGATCACCGTGTCGAGACACGCCTGCATGATGCCAAGCTGAAGGCCCGCAAGGACGACACGTTCATAGTCGAGCCCGCTCATCAGCACGCCGACGCCGCCGTTTTCCGGCCCCATGACGTTTGCGTCCGGCACGCGGCAGTCCTCGAACACGAGTTCGGATGTCGGGCTGCCGCGCATGCCCATCTTCTCGATGTGCTGTCCGATGGAGAAGCCCGGCATGCCGCGCTCGATGAGGAAGGTGGTGATGCCGCGGCTGTTCGCCTGCGGATCGGTCTTGGCGTAGACCACCAGCACGTCGGCGTGGGCACCGTTGGTGATCCAGAACTTGGTGCCGTTCAGCACCCAGCCGCCATCGGTCCGCTCGGCCCGCAGCTTCATCGACACGACGTCGGACCCGGCGCCCGCCTCCGACATCGCCAGCGCGCCGACATGCTCGCCGCTGATGAGCCGGGGGAGGTATTTCGCCTTCTGTTCGGCGCTGCCCCAGCGGGCGATCTGGTTGACGCACAGGTTGGAGTGAGCGCCGTAGCTCAGCCCCACCGAGGCGGAGGCGCGGCTGATCTCCTCCACCGCGATCACATGTTCCAGATAGCCGAGACCAAGACCGCCGTCCGCCTCGGGCACGGTGATCCCGTGCAGGCCCAGCGCACCCATCTGCGTCCACAGCTCCGCACGGGGAAAGCGATCATCGCGGTCCACCGCCGCGGCCAGCGGCGCTACCTGCTCGTCGGCGAAGCGGGCGGCGCTGTCGCGGATCATCTCCGCCGTCTCGCCAAGCTGGAAATCGAACCGGGGGGTCGCGCGCATCGCTCACTCCTGCGGACCCGCGGTTCGTGCGGGTCATCCGAGCGGCGGCGATAGCGAAGCCCCGGTGCCGAAGCAATCGTGCCCCGCCGGCTGCGGCCGCCTCAGCGTGCCTGCCGCCACAGCTGTGTCTGGCAGATCGGCCCGATGCAGCCTTTCACCTCCAGCGTGCGGGCATCCCGCCGGCGCAGCACCGAGCGATAGCTGCGGCCCGTCTTGGGATCGTAGATGCGCCCCCGCCAGACGTTCGCGTCCGCCACGAAGCCGGTGAGGACCGGCATGCCGAGCAGGCGCCGCCCGCGCAGCCTGGGATCGGGGTTGTTGACGTCGCGCTGGTCCGTCCCGCCGGGCGGAGCGACGAGGAAGCGCACGATCGTCCCGCACAGGGCCGGCCCGCACGGCGCGACCTCGACGATCCCGTCGCCGTCCTGCGTCACCCAGCGGCCGGTGATCGGCTCGGCGGCGGATGCGGGTGAGGCCGCGAGCAGGGCGGCGGCTGCAGCGGCACGGGCGACGAGACGGTTCATGCGGCAAGCTCCTCCTGAAAACCGGCCGGCACCGGCCAACCGGGCGCGACCAGCGCCATCACCTTGAACAGCGTTCCCATGGCCTCGGGATGGGCGAGGCGCCGGCGGTCGGCGGCGATCGCCTCGGCGCGCGCGGGCGCCGCCGCCGACAACGCGCGCGCGCGTGCCCCGATGCCGAGACTTTCAAGGAACACTCCCTGTGTCGTTGCATGGACGGCGCCGATCCCGAGCCGGCGGGCAAGCTGCGCCAGGGCCGCGAAGTCGACATGGGCGGTGAGGTCGGCCGCGCCGGGATGGGCGAGCGGGTCGACGCGCCGGTGCGCCCGGACGGCCTGAAGCGTCGATCCGGTTCGCGCATCAAGGTGGCCGTAGTCGACAAGCAGCGCCGCGCCCCCGCTCCGGCACAGGCCCTGCGCCACCTCGGCGATGAGCGCCGCGGCCGCCGGACAGGTCTCGATCACCGTGCCGACCGGCGCATCCGCGCGCTCGGCCGGCAGGGCCGCGTCCATCGGCTGCGCCCCGGCCGCGAAGGTGAAATCCTGCCTGTCGTCCAGCGTCACGACGACCTCGCGCCACCCCTCGGCCGTGCGGACCAGCTGCCGCACCGGCAGGGCGTCGAGGAACTCGTTGGCGACCAGCAGCATCGGGGCCGACCCGTCGAGATCGGCAAGGTGGCCATGCACGCGCGCCTGCGGCACGGCCTGCCGCTGAAGGGCAGCCAGGGCGGGCGAGCCTTCGACGAAGTGCACCTCCGGCACGAGGCCGTGGCGCGCCATCGCCCTCAGCGCATCCGCGGCCAGCGTGCCGCGCCCCGGCCCCAGCTCCACATAGCGGATCGGCACCGGAGAGCCGGCCCGCCTCCACAGGTCCGTGCACCACAAGCCGACCAGCTCGCCGAACATCTGGCTGATCTCGGGCGCCGTGACGAAGTCGCCCGGCGCGCCCAGCGGATCGCGGCTCGCATAGTACAGCGCGTTGCTCTCGCCCATCCAGCGCGCGACCGGAACGGGGCCGGTGTCCCGGATGAGGCGGCGGAACCGCTCCGCGGGATCCGTTTGCGGCGTCACGGCCGGAGGGGCGCATTCTCCCGCGGGAGCACGCCGGGCGACTGGCCGCTGGCCTCGGGGGGGCGCCGCAGGGCGCGCGCGATCAGCACCGCGCCGCCGAGGATCAGCGGCACTGACAGCCACTGCCCCATCGACAGGCCGGTCAGGCGGGTGAACTCGGCCAGCTGCGAGTCCGGCTCGCGGAAGAACTCGTTGACGAACCGCGCCGCCGCGATCCCCACGGTGAACACCCCGACCAGAAGGCCGGGACGGTAGCGGGCGCGGGTGCGCCAGAACAGCCACAGCATGACCACGATCATCAGCGCGCCTTCCAAGCCCGCCTGGTAAAGCTGGGACGGATGGCGGCCGACCTGCAGCGGATCGGTCGGAAACACCATCGCCCACGGCACGTCGGTCTGGCGGCCGTACAGCTCGCCATTGATGAAGTTCGCCAGCCGGCCGAGCAGCATGCCGAAGGGCACGTTGACTGCGATGTAGTCGCACACCCGCCAGAAGGACAGCCCGCCGCGATGACAGACCCAGGCAATCGCCGCCAGCACGCCGATCACGCCGCCATGGAAGCTCATGCCGCCCTCCCACAGCTTCAGCAGCTCGAGCGGCTGGCTCCACAGGCTGGGGATGCCGGTCGCACCGCCGGTGTAGAACGTCGCGTAGCCAAGCCGTCCGCCGGCGATGATGCCCACCGTGCACCAGAAGAACAGGTCGTCGGCGTGCGCCTGCGCCATGGGCGCGCCCGGCGCCTTGATCATGCGGCTCAGGTGCCAGTAGCCCAGCAGAATGCCGACGAGGTAGGCCAGCGAGTAGTACCGCAGGGTGAAGATCCCGAGGTCGATGCCGGGCCGCAGGCCGAGGTCGGACCACTGGATCGGTGCGGCGGCCGCGGCGTCGGCCAGTAGTGACAGCAAGGGGCTTTTTCCTTAGGCTTGGCGACAAACAACGCCCCCAAGGGGCATTTTCCGGCCAGTCTTGGCATAGCCGCGGCTGCGAAGGAAGCCCGCTCGACCGGGTGCGGGGACGTCATGGCCCGCGCCGCACAGCAATTGGAGAGAGACGCCGATGCCCACCGAACTCGACCAGCAGCTCAAGCAGATCATGGCGGGACTGACCGCGCCCGGCGGCATGTTCGAGACAGTCCCGTTCGAGGCGTTCGGCACCACGGTCCCCGCGCTCAAGAACGCTCCGCCGAGCCTTGCGCACTATCTCGGCCACTTCTGCCAGCAGCACAAGGATGTGCCGTTCATGGTCGACGGGGAAGTGCGCCTGACCTTCGGCGAAGCTTACGCTGCTGCCCGCGCGGTCGCGACCGGCCTCGTTGCGAGGCACGGGGTGGCCAAGGGTGACAGGGTCGGGATCGCCGCGCGCAATTCGGCCAACTGGGCCGTGGCCTATATGGGCGTGCTGCTCGCCGGGGGCTGCGCCACCCTGCTCAACGGGTTCTGGAGCGGCGAGGAGCTGGCCGAGGGGATCGATCTTGCCGAATGCGCGCTCGTCCTCGTCGACGAGGCGCGCGAGAAGCGGCTGGAGGGCCGCGCCCATCGGGCCAGGCTGCTCCGGTTCGAACACGGGGTTCCGCCGCAAGAGGGATTTGCATCGCTGTGGCCCGATGCCGGCGAAGCGGAGCTGCCGCAGCTTGGACCGGACGATCTTGCCACCATCCTCTTCACTTCCGGCTCCACCGGTCAGTCGAAGGGCGCCTACTCCAACCATCGCGGCGTCGTGCACGGCACCATGAGCTACGTCGCCCAGACGGTGATGAGCCTTCACGCGCTGACCATGCGCGGCATGGCGCCGCCGGCCGGACAGCAGCCCTGCGCGCTGGTGGCGGTGCCGCTGTTCCACGTCACGGGCGAAGTGCCGCTGTTCCTCCAGTCCTTCGCCATCGGCCGCAAGCTGGTGTTCATGCCGCGCTGGGACGCGCGCGAGGCGATGCGGCTGATGGAGGCCGAAAAGGTGACTTACTTCGTCGGAGTGCCGCTGATGAGCTACGAGATCGCCACCCATCCCGAGCGTGACCGCTTCGACCTGTCGGCGTGCAAGAGCTTTGCCGCCGGCGGCGCGCCGCGGCCGGTCGATCATGTCACCAAGATCAAGGACGCCTTTCCGGAAGGCTTCCCCCTGCTGGGCTACGGTCTGACCGAGACGAACGCCGTGGGCTGCGGCAACTTCAACGAGAACTACATGGCCAAGCCCGGCAGCACCGGCCGCGCCTCGGAGCCGCTCGTCGATCTGGCCATCCTCGACGACGAGGGCAGGCCGGTGCCGCAGGGGGAACGCGGCGAGGTCTGCATCCGCTCGGTCGCGAACTTCCTCGGCTACTGGAAGAACGAGGAGGCGACCCGCGCGGCCTTCACCGCCGACGGCTACTTCCGCACCGGCGATCTCGGCTATCTCGACGAGGACGAGTATCTGTTCATCGTCGACCGCAAGAAGGACATCATCATCCGCGGCGGCGAGAACATCGCCTGTCCCGAGGTCGAGCAGGCGATCTACGCCCATCCCGACGTCGCCGAATGCTCCGTCTTCGGCCTGGCCGACGACCGGTATGGCGAGATCTGCGCCGCGGTGTACTACCCGCGCGACGGCGCGACGCTGACCCCCGACGAGCTCAAGGCCTTTCTCGGAGAGCACATCGCCGCTTTCAAGATTCCCGAACGGCTGTGGCGGGCGGACGCGCCGCTGCCGCGCCTCGGCACGGAGAAGATCGACAAGGTGACGCTGCGCCGCACCTACGCGCAGGAGGTCGAAGCCGCTTGAACCGGGGCCACGTTCTCCGGCCACGCGACATCATCGATCACGACCAGCTGGCCGCGTCCCTTGCTGAAGCGGCCGCCGGACCCTCGCCACGGGCGGGGGTCACGACGCTGCTGCGCGCGGCGCTGCGACACGGGCGGGCCGAACTGGCCAGCCGCCTGCTGGCGCAGCCGCTGTCGGGCCACGAGATCACCCGGAGTTACACTCACCTGATCGACCGGCTGGTGCAGGCGATCGTCACCCACACGGTCGCCCGCACCTTCCCTCTCCACAACCCGACCTCGGCCGAGCGGCTGGCGGTTGTGGCCGTGGGCGGATACGGGCGGGCGGAGATGGCGCCGCATTCGGACGTGGATGTCGCCTTCATCACCCCGACGCGCCGCACGCCGTGGTGCGAGCAGGTGATCGAGACGGTGCTCCACCACCTGTGGGACCTGGGACTGAAGGTCGGCCATGCAAGCCGCTCGGTCAGCGAGACCGTGCACATCGCGCGCCAGGATCTCACCGTGCGGACGGCGCTGCTCGAAAGCCGGCTGGTGTGCGGCGACGACGATGTGTTCGCCCAGGTGGAGGAAAGGCTGCGCCGCGAGGTCATGGACGGCACCGCGGCTGAATTTGTCGCCGCCAAACTTGCGGAACGCGAGGCGCGTCATCAACGGCTCGGCAACAGCCGCTACGTCGTGGAGCCCAACGTCAAGGACGGCAAGGGCGGGCTGCGCGACCTCCAGGCGCTGTACTGGATCGGCAAGTACTGCCACCGCGTCAACTCGGCGTTCGAACTGGTGGCGGCGGGGCTGTTCACGCCGGGCGAATACCGGAGCTTCCGGCGCGCGGAGTCGTTCCTGCTGGCGGTCCGCTGCCACCTGCACGATCTCGCCGGACGCGCTGAGGAGCGAGTCGGCTTCGCCGCGCAGCGCCAGATCGCCGCCAGGATGGGCTTCGCCGACCGGCCGGGGCGCAGCGCGACCGAACTGTTCATGCAGACCTATTTCCGCCACGCGCGGCGGGTCGGCAGCCTGACGGGGGTGTTTCTGGCTCATCTCGACGAGGAGATGAACCGCTCGCGCCGCCGGACCGGACTTCTGGCGGCGTTCCGGGCCCGGCCACGCCCGCTCGGCGGCTACCGCGTCTTTGGCGGGCGCATCGCCGCTCCGGCCGACGACTGGTTCCGCAAGGATCCGCGACGGTTGGTGGAGATCTTCCACCTGGCGGAACGCAATCGGCTGGAGATCCACCCGCACACGCTTCGTCTGCTGACCCGCGACGCGGTGCTGATCCGCAGCGCGCTGCGGCATGACCCGCGTGCCAACGCCCTGTTCCTGGAGTTGCTGACGGGACGGAACGATCCCGAGACCACGCTGCGCTGGATGAACGACACCGGCGTGCTGGGGCGGTTCCTGCCGGATTTCGGCCGCATCACCGCGCAGATGCAGTTCGACATGTATCATCACTACACCGTGGACGAGCACACCATCCGCGCCATCGGCCTGCTGTCCCGGCTGGAGAAGGGCGAGCTTGCCGCCGACCACCCGCACGAGACACGGCTGTTCGGGGAGGTGACGCAGCGCCGCGTCACCTATGTCGCGGTGTTGCTGCACGACATCGCCAAGGGCCGCGGCGGCGATCATTCGATCCTGGGCGCCGAGGTGGCGGAACGGCTGTGTCCGCGCCTCGGCCTGTCGACGGGCGAAACCGCGCAGGTCGCCTGGCTCGTGCGCCACCATCTCCTGCTCAGCCACACCGCGTTCCGGCGGGACACGAGCGACCCCCAGACGGTGGAGGACTTCGCCGGCCGGGTCGCCAGCCTCGAACGTCTGCGGCATCTTGCCGTCCTCACCGCGGTGGACATCCACGCCGTCGGCCCCGCACGGTGGAACAGCTGGAAGGCGCAGCTCCTCGCCAGCCTCTACGAGGCGACGGAGGAACGCCTGCGGCTTGGCCATCTGCGCCATTCCCGGGCGGAGCGGATCGCCGCGCGCCGGCGCGCCACCCGCGAGTGTCTCGGCGATGACGCGGTTCTCGTCGACCGCTTCGGCGAAGAGCTTGGCGACGCCTTCTGGATCGCGGAGGCGCCGGAGGTCATCGCCGCCAATCTGCGGCTGCTCGACCGGGCGCAGCGTAGCCCGGACCCGGCCGCCATCGCCTGCCGGGTCGATGCCGAACGCGGCGCCACGCTGGTGACGGTGGTGGCGCGCGACGCGCCGGGCCTGTTCTACCGCATCGCCGGCGCCATCCACCTCGCCGGCGGCAACGTCATCGATGCGCGCATCCACACCACGGCCGCCGGCTGGGCCATCGACAACTTCCTCGTCCAGTCGCCGCACGGCGCGCTTCTCGACGAGCCGCGGCAGCTCGAGCGCCTGTCCCGCACCATCACCCATGCGCTGTCCGACCGGCTGCCCCTTGCCGAACTGCTCGCCGCCCGGCCGCTGCCCGACCGGCGGATGAGCGCCTTCCCCGTCGCCCCCAACGTCCTGTTCGACAACGCCGCCTCGCGCCGCTTCACGGTGGTGGAGGTGATCGCGCGTGACAGCCCTGCCCTGCTCTACCGGCTGGCGCGCGGGCTGTTCGATGCGGACCTGCGGGTGCATTCGGCGCACATCACCGCCTATGGCGAACGGGTGGCCGACACCTTCTACGTCACCGATGCCCAAGGCGCGAAGGTCACGTCCGCGTCCCGTCTGCGCGGGATCGAGGCGCGGCTGCTGGCGGCGGCGGGTGATGCAAGCACAACACGGCTGAGCGCCGCATGAGGTTCACGCGCACAAGCGGCATTGCGTCTGCCGCCGTTAACGATATCAACTGGTCCATCACCAGCGGGCGAAAAGCCTGCGGCACATCGGGGGAAGAAGCATGAAGCTGGCTGCGGTATCCTTTCGCGCATTCGCTCTGGCGGGAGCGGGCATCGGCCTGATCGCGGCGCCTGCCGCGGCGCAGGACACCCGGACCGACACCGCGCAGCGGCAGCAGACCACGCCGGGCAGCACGACGCCCTCCCCTCTGGAGAGCGGCTCGGTGGATCAGGACAACACCAACGTCATCATCGTCACGGCGCAGGGTCGCGCCCAGGCGCTGGCTGACGTGCCGGTCGCCGTCTCGGCCATCACCGCCTCGACGCTGCAGAACTCGGGCACGACCGACATCCGCGAGCTGAACCAGGTCGCGCCATCGCTGCTGGTCTCCTCCACCAGCAACGAGGCGAACGGGTCGGCCCGCATCCGCGGGATCGGCACGGTGGGTGACAATCCGGGTCTGGAAAGCTCGGTTGCGGTCTTCATCGACGGTGTCTACCGGTCCCGTTCGGGCAGCGCGCTGTCGGAACTCGGCCCGCTCGACCGGATCGAGATCCTGCGCGGGCCGCAGGGCACGCTGGGCGGACGCAACTCCTCGGCGGGTCTGATCAGCATCTACACCGCGCCGCCGACCTTCGACTTCAACGGCTACGGCGCCTTCACCTACGGCAATTTTGACGCCATCCGCGTCGAGGCGGGCGTGAACGCCCCGTTCGGGGAAACGGTTGCCGCGCGCGTCGACGGCGTCTACTTCAAGCGCGACGGGTTCTACACCGACCTCGTCAACAACACCGACATCAACAACCGTGACCGCATCTTCGTGCGGGGCCAGCTGCTGTTCGAACCGACGGACGACGTCCGGTTCCGGCTGATTGGCGACTATGCCAAGCGGAACGAGGCCTGCTGCGCGGCGACCTTCGTGCAGCCGGAATTCGCGCCGCTCGCGCGGGTGGCGCCGGGGCTGAACAGCTTCGTGCGGCCGGAAGGCGGCGCGCCGCTGACGAGCACGTCGAACCCGATCATCCCGGTGCTGCTGGCGCTGGGGCAGGACCGCCGGGCGCTGACGCAGTCGACCTTCAACCGCAACCTGTACCTCACGCCGGGCCGCTCCTACGAGGGGGAGACCAAGGATTATGGCGTCTCGGGTGAACTGACCTGGAGCTTCGGCGGCGCCACGCTGACCTCCATCACCGGCTATCGCGAGTACGACAACTTCCAGGGATCGGACACCGACTACACGACGGTGGATCTGCTCTACCGCGCCCCCAACCGCTTCGGCGGCGCGCGGCAGTTCAAGACCTTCACACAGGAGCTGCGGCTGTCGGGTTCGCTGTTTGACGACCGGCTCGACTGGCTCGTGGGCGGCTATTACGCCAACGAACGCCTCCAGGTGCGCGACAACCTGCGCTTCGGGCGGCAGTACGGCACCTTCGCCTCTTGCCGGATCGCGCTCGCCATCAACCCCGCGCTCGTGAACCCGGCGGCGCCCAACTGCCTCGGCGCCAACGTCGCCGCGCTCACCGCCGCGAACGGGGGTGCCGGCGCCTTCGGACCGGCCACGCCGCTGATCATCGCCGGGATCAACAATCTGGCTCAGGTCAACGACCGCGGGTCCAATGGCGACATCTACAACCAGCGCTCGGAAAACTTCGCGCTGTTCACCCACAACATCTTCTCGATCACCGACACGGTCGATCTGACGCTCGGCCTGCGCTACACCAACGAGACGAAGACGCTCGACGCGCTGATCACCAACGACAACACCTTCTGCCCCGCCAACCGGGCGCTGCTGGGATCGCTGCTGACCAACCCGGCGCTCGGCGCGCTGACGCAGGGGATCGTCGGCCTGACCTGTCAGGGCAATTCCACCTCCGAGCTGAACAACCGGACGCTGGCCGACCGGCGGAGCGAGGACGAGTTCACCGGCACCGCCATCCTGTCGTGGAAACCGACGCCGGACCTGCTGACCTACGCATCCTATTCGCGCGGCTACAAGGCGGGCGGGTTCAACCTCGACCGCTCGGCGCTGGCCAACCCGCCCTTCTTCAATCCGGCGGCGATCAATGTCGCGGCGCTCCAGTTCGACCAGGAAACGGTCAACGCCTACGAGATCGGCCTCAAATACGCGACGCGGCCGCTCAGCATCAGCCTGGCGGCGTTCCGGCAGGAATTCTCCAACTTCCAGCTGAACACCTTCAACGGCTCGGTGTTCGTGGTGCAGAACGTCAACGCCTGCGGCACCGCGCTGGGCGGCGCCGACCGGGACGCCAGCGCGACGACCGGCGCCTGTTCGCCGGACGACGTGCGCGCAGGGGTCATCGCCCAGGGCGTCGAGGCGGAGATCGCTCTCAACCCCGTGCGCGATCTGGCGGTGTCGCTGGGCTTCACCTATTCGGACACGAAGTACCGCAACGACCTGATCGGCAACGCCACCGGCGCGCCGCTCGATCCGGCGCTCCGGCTGCTGCCGGGCGACAACCTGTCCAATGCGCCGGAGATCACCGCCACCTCGTCGATCACCTTCACGCCGGAAATCGTGCCCGGCGGCGCACGCGGGCTGTTCTTCCTCAACGCGCGCATGACCAGCGACTACAACACCGGTTCCGACCTGCTGTTCGGCAAGGAGCAGGACGGCTTCGTCGTGGTGAACGGCCGCGTCGGCATCACCAACATCGCCGGCCGCTTCGCGATCGAGGGCTGGGTGCAGAATCTGTTCAACACGGACTACACTCAGGTCGCGTTCAACACGCCGTTCGTGGCGCCGCAGCAGACGTTCTCCGCCTTCCTCGCCGAACCGCGGACTTACGGCATCACCGTGCGCGCCGAGTTCTGAGACGCCGAGCAGTCAGGCTGCGGTCCGGACGTTGCGCCCGGACCGCGGCTCAGCTCTGTGCCGGGCGCAGCTGCGCCGCCACCGCGTGAAGGTCGGGCGCAATGAGGGTGCACAGGGCGCGGATGTCGGCCGCGGGTTCCAGCAGGTCCGGGACCATCACGGTCACCGCTCCCGCCGCAGCGGCCGATCGGACCCCGTTGTGCGAATCTTCCAGGGCCAGGCACTGCTGCGGCTGTGCCCCCAGACGGGCGGCGGCCTCGAGGTAGGGTGCCGGATGCGGCTTGCCTGAGGCGGTGTCGCCATGCGCCACGACCGCCGCGAACCGGCCGGCGAGGCCGAACGCGGCGAGGTTGCGCTCCACACAGCGGTGGGCGGACGAGGTGACGAGGCCGCACGCCAGCCCCAGGCGCGCGGCGGAATCGAGCAGCTCGGTGGCGCCGGCCTTCAGCCGCAGGCCTGTCTCGACAAGGCCATCCATGTGCACATGGCACCGGTCGTGGAAGGCTTCCGGATCGACCGCGGAGCCGAACTCGTCGCGAATGAGCTGCCAGTTCGTCTCGCGCGGGTTGCCGAGCAGGCGGACATAGAAGTCGCGGGTGACGCGCAGCCCCCGTTCCTTGCCCGCGGCCTCCATGGCGCGGAAGAACAGGCGTTCGGTGTCGAACAGCAGCCCGTCCATGTCGAACAGCACCGCCGCGACGGTGCGGCCGGCAAACCGCGCCTCAGCCATCCCGCTCGCCGAACAGCGCGGTGCCCACACGGACATGCGTCGCCCCGAGCAGGATCGCGGTGTCGAAGTCGCCACTCATCCCCATCGACCGCCCCGGCAGGCCGATGTCGGCAGCCAGCTTGTCCAGCAGGGCGAAAAAGGGCGCCGGCTCGACGCCGAGGGGCGGCAGGCACATCAACCCGGCGAGCGGAAGGTCAGCGCGGCGGGACTCCTCCACAAGAGCAGGCAGCGCCGCCAGCGGGCAGCCGCCCTTCTGCGCCTCCCCGGCGATGTTCACCTGCACGAAGCACGGCACCCGGCGGCCCGTGCGGTCGGAGGCGCGTGCGAGGGCGGCAACGAGGCTCGGCCGGTCGAGCGAATGGATGGTGTCGAACAGACGCACGGCGTCCTCGGCCTTGTTCGACTGAAGCTGGCCGACGAGGTGGAGCCGCACATCGGGACACTCGTCCCGCAGAGCCGGCCACTTGGCGGCTGCCTCGCTCACCCGGTTCTCGCCGAAATCGCGCTGCCCCGCCCGCAGCAGCGGCCGGATGGCGTCGGCAGGCCGGGTCTTGCTGACCGCGATCAGCGTCACCTCCGCCGGGTCGCGCGAGGCGATGCGGCAGGCGCGGGCGATCCGGTCCTGTATGGTGGCGAGCGCCTGGCTTGGGTCGGGCATCACGCGCCGCTATAGCGTTGCCGTGCCTGACGACCAGCCCCTTCCCCGTGTCTGGCTGCTGACCGATGCGCGGAACGACGCGGTGCTGGACCAGGCGATCAGCGCCCTGCCGCCCGGCAGCGGAGTGGTTTTCCGCCATTACCACCTCTCCGGCCACGAACGGCAGGACCGCTTCGCCGGGATCGCCGCAGCCGCACGCGCGGCGGGTCATCGCGTGGTCCTGTCCGCCTCCGCCGACGAGGCAGCGGCATGGGGTGCGGATGGCGCCTACGGCCCGCTGGAGAGACTGGCGCCGTCCGCCGGCCTGCTTCGGCTTGCCGCCGCCCACGACAGGCGCGAGTTGCTCGCGGCGGCCGCGGCCCGTGTCGACGGGATCTTCCTTTCGCCCGTGTTCCCCACCCGGTCGCACCCCGGTGCTCCTGCGCTCGGGCCGGACGGCTTCAAGGAGCTGGCGTCGCTCACCCGGGTGCCGGTGATCGCGCTTGGCGGCATGACGGCCGCGAGGGCGCGGGCGATGGGCTGGCCGCGCTGGGGCGCCATTGACGGGCTTGCCGCGAAGGTGCGGTCGCGAAGCGGTTGACGCGGCGGCGCGGCCCGCCGCATGATGCGGGCCGGATCCCACAGAGCGGGCAGGGGCAGCATCACATGGCATCGCGGGCGCAGACACGGGTCGCACCTGGCTGGCGCGTCGCGGTCCGCAGCTCGGCCGCCCGCGCGGGGCGGATCCTGGGCGCGGCGGTCCTGCTGCTGCTCGGCGCATCCCTGCTGCTGGCGCTGCTCACCTACACGCAGACCGATCCCAGCCCCTCCACCGCCGCCAGCGGCACGGACATCGGCAACTGGCTGGGCCGGCCCGGGGCGTGGTGGGCGGACCGGTTGTATCTCATTCTGGGCTGGACGGCGCTCGTCGTGCCGCTGATCCTGTTTCAGGGCGCGGCGGCGCTCTGGCACGAGCGGGACCGCGAGCGCGGCTCGTGGCGGCAGCAGATCGCCCGCGCGGCGCTGCTGCTGCTCGCGGGCGCCGTGTGCCTTGGCACGGCGCTGACGCTGCTGCTGGGCAGCGGCGTGCAGGGACTGCCGGCAGGAGCGGGAGGTCTTGGCGGACTGCTCGGTGCGCAGGTGGTGCAGGCTCTCGCCGCCACAGCCGGCCCGGCGTCGGGAGGCTGGCTGACGGTGCTGATCGCGCTGGCGGCGCTGGCGGGGGGTGGCGCCGTGCTGGCGCGGCTGATGGGGGTTGGCAGGGAGCATGCGGTGCGTCTCGCGCGGGCCTTGCCGCTGCCGCCGGGCCGTGCCGCGCCGGGCGAGGCGGCGGCCGCCGCGGACAGCGCCGCCGTCCCCGCAGCGGATCCGGCGCCGCCCGTTCCGGAAGGCGACACGCCTGCACCGGCGCCGGCCGAAGCGGCGCCGCGCCGCACGCCGACGATTGCCGACCCGCATGCCGCCGTGCGTCCAGCCCCGCCCCGGCCCCAGCAGGGCGACATGTTCACCGACTTCGCCCTGCCGCCGCTCGACCTGCTCGCCGCGCCCACGGACGAGAAGGTGCAGCCGCTCGACAAGCTGGCGCTCGAACGCAACGCCCGTCTGCTCGAGACGGTGCTGGACGACTTCAACGTCAAGGGCGAAATCACCGCGGTCCGCACGGGGCCGGTGGTGACCATGTACGAGCTGGAACCGGCGCCCGGCATCAAGGCGAGCCGGGTTGTCGGCCTGGCCGAGGACATCGCCCGCAACATGAGCGCCATTTCCGCGCGCGTGTCGACCATTCCGGGCAAGACGGTGATGGGCATCGAACTGCCCAATGCGCAGCGGCAGACGATCTCCTACCGCGAGCTGGTCGCTTCCGCGAGCTTTGCCGAGGCCAAGGGTGCCCTGCCGATCATCCTCGGCAAGGACATCGCCGGCGAGCCGATCGTCGCAGATCTCGCCGCCATGCCGCACCTGCTGGTGGCCGGCACGACCGGATCGGGCAAGTCGGTGGGGCTGAACGCGATCCTGCTGTCGCTCCTTTACCGCTTCTCCCCCGCCGAATGCCGGCTGATCCTCGTCGATCCCAAAGTGCTCGAGCTCAAGGTGTATGACGACATCCCGCACCTCCTGTCGCCGGTGGTGACAGAGCCGGCAAAATCCGTTCGGGCGCTCAAATGGGCGGTCGAGGAGATGGAGCGGCGCTACCGCATGATGTCCTCCGTCAACTCGCGCAACATCGGCGGCTTCAACGAAAAGGTGCGGGCTGCCGCGGCGCGGGGCAAGCCGCTGGGGCGGCGGGTGCAGACCGGCTTCGACCCGGAAACGGGCGAGGAGCTGTTCGAGGAAGAGCAGCTCGACTACCAGCCGCTGCCCCTCATCGTCCTGATCGTCGACGAGCTTGCCGATCTCATGGTGACGGTCGGCAAGGAGATCGAGGTGCTGATCCAGCGCCTGTCGCAGAAGTCGCGCGCGGCTGGCATCCACCTCATCATGGCGACGCAGCGCCCCTCCGTCGACGTCATCACCGGCGTCATCAAGGCCAACCTCCCGACCCGCATCTCCTTCAAGGTGACCAGCCGCATCGACAGCCGCACGATCCTGGGCGAGCAGGGCGCGGAACAGCTGCTGGGCAAGGGCGACATGCTCTACAAGCCCAACACCGGGGCGACGCTGCGCGTCCACGGCCCGTTCGTCAGCGACGAGGAGGTGGAGCGGGTCGCCGACCACTGGCGCGCGCAGGGCAAGCCGGCCTATGTCGACGCCGTCACCGAGGAGCCCGAGGACGGCGGCTTCGCCTTCGGCGACGATGTCACCGCGTCGGACGATCCCGAGGAGCGCAAGTACCGGCAGGCCTGCCAGATCGTGTTCGAGGCGCAGAAAGCTTCCGGCTCCTGGCTGCAGCGCCAGATGGGCGTCGGATACAACACGGCGGCCAAGTGGATCGAGCGGATGGAGAGCGAAGGGCTGGTGAGCGCGGCCGACCATGTCGGGCGGCGCGAGGTGTTCCGCGACCGCGACGGCAATGCTCTGTGACGCGGTGAGGCACGCAGGATCATGAACATCGCCGGCGCGGCGAGCGCCTCCGCCACCCCGGAGCGGGCGGAGCAGCGGCGCGCGCGCCACCCGCGCCGGTGGCAGTTCGGCCCGGTCGGACGCGCGCTGGCCAGACTTCGGCGGCACTGGCGCGACCACGGGCTCAAGGATCTCGATCATTCGGGCGTGGTTCTGAAGATCAAGGGCGAGGCGGCGCTGACGTGGCGGTATGCTTTCATGACCGCCATGTCGGCCGGCATCGCCATTCTCGGAATGCTGCTGTCCTCGCCCGCCGTGGTGATCGGCGCCATGCTGCTGTCCCCGCTGATGGGACCGATGCTCGGCGCGGGCTTTGCCCTTGCCATCGGCAACCAGCCGTGGCTGCGGCGCAGTGTCACGGCCCTCGTGGCGGGGATGCTGGTCGCCATCGCCTTTTCCGCCCTGCTCGTGTTCGCCTCGCCGCTGCAGACGGTGACGAGCGAGATCGCCGCCCGCACCCGGCCGAACCTGTTCGACCTGCTCGTCGCCCTGTTTTCCGCCCTCGCCGGCAGCTACGCGATGATCCGCGGGCGCGAGGGCGCCATCGTCGGCGTGGCGATTGCCGTGGCGGTGATGCCTCCGCTCGGCGCGGTCGGCTTCGGGCTCGCAACGATGAACTGGACGGTGTTCAGCGGCGCGCTGCTGCTGTTCTTCACCAACGCGATGACCATCACCCTGACGGCCGCGATCATGGCCCGCATCTACGGCTTCGGCTCGCACCTGTCGGGACGGTCGAGCACCCTTCAGAACATTTTCATCGCCCTCGCCTTTCTCGCGCTCGCTGTGCCGCTGGGGCTGACCCTCAGACAGATCGCCTTCGAGGCCAACAGCCAGCGGATCATCCAGAACGCCATCGCCGACCAGTTCGACAGCCCCGCCCGGATCAACGCGCTGGAGGTGGAGTGGGACAGCCAGCCGCTGACCGTGCGGGCGGTCGTGCTGACACCTGAATACCGCGCCCGTGTGGAGCAGGCGGTGCGGGCGCGGCTCGAACAGCTGTTCGACCGCCCCGTTCGCGTCTCGATCGAGCAGCTGCGCGTCGGCACCGGCAGCACAGCCGTCGAACCCGCCGCGCCCGGGGCCGCGAACCGCGCTGCCGCGGCCGAGCGCGAGGTGGCCCGGCTGACGGAGCAGATCGCCCTCATCGCCGGCGCGCCGCGCGCGGAGGTCATGCTCGATCGCGTCGGCCAGCGTGCCTTCGTTCCCGGACGGGCGCTGGCCGGTGTCGACCTCAGGGGGTGGCGGCAGCTCGAGCGCCGGGCGCAGGACGCCTGGCCCGACTGGGAGATCACCGTCCGCCCGCCGCCCGCCCAGCTGCCGGCGCTGTCCGGCGCCGACGGAGGAGACGCCGACACGAATGCCGAGGCGCTGGCGGTGATCGCGTGGGGCGCCCGGCGCACCGGGCTGGCGGTGGTGCTCACCGGGCGGGGAGCGGCCCTCGCCGCGGCGGCGGAGCGCCTGCGGGACGAGGGCGTGGCGGTCTCCGAACGGACCGGCAGCGAGGCGGACCGGATCGTGGCCGAGTGGGAGGTGCCCGAAGGCTGAGCCGGAGCACGAGGCCGCTTGCTCCACGACTGGGCGCGCTGTAGGGCGCCTGCCAGTCGTCAAAGGATTGCTCCTTCGCCATGCGCATCGGTTGCCCCAGGGAAATCAAGAACCACGAGTACCGGGTCGGCCTGACCCCGGAGAGCGTGCACGAACTGGCCGATCGCGGGCACGAAGTGTGGGTGGAGACCGGCGCGGGGCTGGGCATCGGGGCCAGCGACGCCGCCTACCGTGACGCCGGCGCGCGCGTGGTGGACGGGCCGGAGCCGATCTTCGCCGAGTGCGAGATGGTGGTGAAGGTCAAGGAGCCGCAGCCCGAGGAGCGGGCGCGCCTGCGTCGCGGGCAGGTGCTCTACACCTACCTCCATCTTGCTCCCGACCCGGAGCAGACGGACGATCTCATCCGCTCGGGCGTCACCGCCATCGCCTACGAAACCGTGACCGGACCGAACCGGACCCTGCCGCTGCTCAAGCCGATGAGCCAGGTGGCCGGCCGGATGAGCGTTCAGGCGGGTGCCACCGCACTGGAAAAGGCGCAGGGCGGGCGCGGCGTGCTGCTGGGCGGGGTGCCCGGTGTTCTTCCCGGCAAGGTGTGCGTCATCGGCGGCGGGGTGGTGGGCTTCAACGCGGCGCAGATGGCCGTGGGCCTCGGCGCGGATGTCACCATTCTCGACCGCGATCCCGAAGTGCTGGAGCGGCTTGGCATCCATTTCGAGAGCCGGGCCAAGACACGCTTCTCGTCCAAGGCGAATCTCGAGGACGAGGTGGTGCAGGCCGATCTCGTGATCGGCGCGGTGCTGATCCCCGGCGCCGCGGCGCCCAAGCTCATCACCCGCGACATGCTGGGCCGGATGAAGCAGGGCGCGGTGCTGGTCGATGTGGCCATCGATCAGGGTGGCTGCTTCGAGACAAGCCGCCCCACGACTCACGCCGAGCCGACCTATGTCGTGGACGGGGTGGTGCATTACTGCGTCGCCAACATGCCGGGCGCCGTGGCGCGCACGAGCACCTACGCCCTCAACAACGTCACCTTGCCCCATGCGCTGCGGATCGCGGAGCTTGGATGGAAGCGGGCGCTTGCCGAGAACCCGCATCTCGCCGCGGGCCTCAACGTGCATGACGGGCACGTGACCTACGAGGCGGTGGCGCAGGAACTCGGCCACGCCTACCGCCCCGTGGACGAGGTGCTTGGCTGAGGAACCGGACGCAGGCGGCACCGTCGCCGCCTGGCATGCCGGTTGTTTTACCTTCTCCTAACCGGCGCCTGTCTATGGCTCCCCGATGGTCCGGTTGTTCCTGTGCATCGCGGCGGCGCTTGCCGTTCTGACGGGCTCTGCGGCCATGGCTGCACCCCAGGGCAAGAACAGCGTGGCGGCGTGCTGGACCAGCCTGCCACCCGCGCCCGCTCTGGCGGAGGCGCTCGCGTCGGCCAAATGGTCGTGCCGGAGGCGGATCTCGCATCTGACCGGGGAGCGGATCGCGGTGCGCTTCCCCCCCGCCACCGAGACAGGCGCACCGATCCGCCACTTCCGCGCCGGTCTGGGAAGTTTCGACCGCATCACCCTTGTCGGCGAGGACGCCGACGGCACCCTGCTCACGAGCGCGCACAGCTTCGATTCGGTTCAGCCGCTGTCGGGGCAGCCGCTCTTTGCCCTTCCCTTCCCGCAGCCCGCCGAAGCGGCCGCGTTCTACGCGGTGATCGAACGGCCGCGCACCGGGCACATCCTCCACGCCATCGGCGCCACCGCCAACCCGCCCGGCAGCGAACGGGGTGAGCGCCTTGCGGTCACCGCGCTGGCGCTGCTGCTGGGCATGCTGCTGGTGCCGCCGCTCCTCGACGTGGCGGTGTTCCGGGTGCTGCGCCGCGGCGTGTTCCTGCAGCACGCTCTCGTCACGCTGTGCGTGGCCGGTCTGCTGTTCGTCTGGTCCGGACTGGTGTTCGAGATCGTCGATCTCAGCATGGCCGGCTGGTACCGGCTGCTGATGGTGATGCTCGGCCTGTGCGGGGTCAGCGCATGCCTGTTCAAGCGCTCCTTTGCCCTTGCCTCGCGCACGAACCGCCGGGTGCCCGTCGCCTTGGCCGCCGGCGCCATCTACGCGGCGGTGATGACGGCGCTGTTCGCGGCGGGCGCGCTCGACACCCTCCTGCCCACCGGCACCTTCGGCTACACGCTGCTGCCCGTCCTGCTGCTGCTCGGCACCGTCATGGGCATCGAGTTCCGCAAGGGCACCGGCACGGCGCGGATGCAGGTCGCCGGCTGGGCCCCGCTGCTGCTCTTCTTCGCCGTCCAGATGATCGCCGACCTGTTCTCGTACCGTCTTCCGGCCGACGGCCTCGTGTTCCTCGGCATGGGCGTCTTCATCGAGACGGTCATGTCGACCATCGCCATCAGCCTCCTGTTCCTTGCCATCCGGCGCGAGCGCGACGTGGCGCAGGCCCGCGCGCAGGTCATGGGCAATCTGGCCGAGCGGGACCATCTCACCGGCCTGCTCAACCGCCGCGCCATCGACACCCGCTTCACCGGCCTGCGCAGCTGCGGCTACGACACGCTGGCGCTCATCGACATCGACCATTTCAAGGCCATCAACGATGTCAGCGGCCATTCGGTCGGCGATCAGGTGCTGGAGATCACCGCCCGCGTGCTGGCCAGCGACCCTGACAACATCGCCGTGCGCATGGGCGGGGAGGAGTTCCTGCTGCTGCTGCGCGGAGAGGATGCCGCCGCCCGGGCGGAGAAGCTCAGGCGGATGCTCTCGGTCCGGGTTGCGCGCGAGGTGGACGGGCTGGAACAGATCGTCACCGCGAGCATGGGGCTTCTGGTCCTGCCGTCCGACGCGCACGAACCCCTGTCGTTCTCGTCGGCCTATTCCCGCGCCGACCTGCTGCTCTATCAAGCCAAGCGCGAAGGCCGGAACCGCACCGTGACGGCGGTGTGGCGCCTGCTCGACCAGCGGCAGGACGGCTACGGCGAGCTTCCGGAACAGGACGGAACCGCTCCGGCCGCGGCCGCCTGAGGATCAGCTCCCGCCGCCGCCGTTGCCGGAACCCGGACCGGTTGCGGCGCGAAACGGCGCGGCAACGTCGTCACGCACACGCATCGGCCGGCCGCTGCTGCGCTCGATCAGGGCCCAGGTGCTGCGCGCTGCGACAAGCACCGGTCCGCCCGGCCGCCGGAACTCGACGCAGCGGTCGAACCGCGCCCCCCGCGGCGGGTCGGGGATGAAGGTGCGCGCCTCCACCGTCTCCCCTGTGCCGATGTTGCCGCGATAGTCGATCTCGTGCCGCGTCACGACCCACAGGAGGTCGCGCACATGCTCGGGCGCGGCGACCGCCTGCCAGTGGGCGGTGGCGATCTCCTGCACCCAGAGCAGCCAGACGGTGTTGTTGACATGCCCGAGCTCGTCGATGTCCGCGGCGGCGGCGGTGAACGTCATCGCGAAGGCGGGCCGATCCCGGTCCACCTACGGTGCCAGACCCAGCTGCCAGAGGATGAACGCGTATTCCTCCGCCGTTTCGCGCAGGGCGGTGAACCGGCCCGACTTGCCGCCGTGTCCGGCGCCCATGTTGGTCTTGAGCAGCAGGATGTTGTCGTCGGTCTTGGTCGCACGCAGCCGCGCCGCCCACTTCGCCGGCTCCCAGTAGGTCACCCGCGGGTCGTTGAGCCCCGCCGTGATGAGGAGCGGCGGGTAGTCCTGCGCCCGGACGTTGTCGTAGGGGGAATAGGCGCGGAGCGTTTCGAACGCGGCCCGGTCGGTGATCGGGTCGCCCCATTCGGGCCACTCTCCGGGAGTGAGCGGCAAGGTGCCGTCCAGCATGGTGTTCAGGACGTCGACGAACGGCACATGGGCCACCACCGCGCCCCACAGGTCGGGATCGGAATTGATCACCGCTCCCATCACCGTGCCCCCGGCCGAACCGCCCGAGGCGCTGATCCGCCCCGGCGTGGTATAGCCGGCGGCGATCAGCCCGCGCGCGGCGTCGACGAAGTCGGTGAAGGTGTTGGTGCGCTGTGCAAGCTTGCCGGCAAGGTACCAGTTGCGTCCCAGATCATCGCCGCCCCGCACATGGGCGATGGCAAAGGCCATGCCCCGGTCGAGCAGGCTGAGCCGGCTGGTGGAAAAGCCCGGCGGCACGGCGATGCCGTAGGAGCCGTACGCATACAGGTGCAGCGGCCCGCCCGGACCGCCGTTCAGCGCATCGCGGTCGCGCCGGTAGACGATCGACACCGGCACCCGTGTTCCGTCGCGGGCGGTGATGTCCACCCGCTCCGTGGCGTAAAGCGCCGGATCATACCCGCTCGGAATCTCCTGCCGCTTCAGCAGTTCCAGCCGCCCGTCCGCGACATGGTAGTCGAACACCGACCCCGGAGTGACCATCGACTGGTAGGACAGCCGCAGCCGGTCGGTGGCGTATTCGGGATTGCTGGACAGGCCGGCGACGAAGCTCGCCTCGGGGAAGGCGATGGGAGTCGCCGCGGCCGGATCGGAGTAGGACCGCACCTCGATCTGGTCGAGACCCTGCCGCCGCCCTTCCGTGACGAAGAAGTCGCGGAACAGCGACACTTCGGTGAGATAGAAGCTGTCCGAGCCGGGGATCAGCGTTTGCCACGCGCCCGGCTGCGCGAGCGGCGCCGTGGCGAGGCGGAAGTTCACATGCTCGTCATTCGTGAGGACGAAGACGGTGCCCTCGCGAACATCGACGCTGTACTCCACCCCCTTCTGCCGCGGCCGCACCAGCACCTGCGGCCCGGTCGGATCGTCGGCGCGCACAAGCCGCACCTCGCTCGTCTCGTTGTCGCCCGTGCTGATGATCAGCCAGTCTTCCTGCGCCGACAGGTCGCTGTCGACCCGGAACCCCTCGTCGGCTTCCTTGTACAGCTCGATGTCCGCGTCGACCGGCGTGCCGAGCCGGTGCAGCCGGGCATTGTCGACCCGCCATTCGGGCGTCGCCAGCCCGTATACCAGCGCCGTGTCGTTCGCCACCCACACCGGTCCGGTCAGCGTTCCGGGAATGGCATCCGGGAGGAGCTCGCCCGTTTCCAGATCCTTGATCCGGATGGTGAACCGCTCCGACCCGTCGTCGTCATAGGAGTAGGCGAGATAACGGCCGTTGCGGCTGACCGTCGCCGCGCCGAGGCGGAAATACTCCTTGCCTTCGGCGAGCTGGTTCTCGTCCAGGATGAGCGTGGCGCGCGCCTCCGCCCCGGCCGCACCAGCAGGCCGGCGGTAATGCTTGCGGTACTGCGCGCCCGTGTCGAAGGCCGACCAGTACACCCAGTCGCCGTCCTTCTGCGGCACGGTGCTGTCGTCCTCCTTGATGCGCCCGCGCATCTCGGCAAACAGCGTCTCCACCAGCGTTTCCCGCGGCGCCATGACCGCCTCGAAATAGGCGTTCTCCGCCTCGAGATAGGCGAGCACGTCGGCGTCGTCGATGGTCGGGTAGGACTGGTCGCGCAACCAGTGATACGGATCGTCCAGGGTTTCCCCATGCACGGTGACACGGTGCGGCCGCCGTTCGGCGACCGGCGGCGTGGGCCTGGCCGCCGCGGCCCATCTGGGCTGGGGGTCCGCAGCGGGGTTCGGGCTGGCGTTGGCGGCCGCAGCTTCGGCCAGAGCGTCAGGGGTGTCGGACACGCGGACTTCCTGTGATTGCGGGATATGGGCGCAGGCGCCAAGCATGGCGGCGCCACATGCGGCGAGAAGGGGGATCAGACCTCGTGACCGCACGCGGCGTTCTCCTGCTGGTGGCGCGGTGGCGCGGGTGGAAAGACGGGCAGCGTCGTCCTATGGTGCCCGCGGACCGCCGGCAAGCCCGTCCGTCCGCAGCGCAAGGAACCCGCCTCATGCTCCAGCATACCCTCGAAGCCCGCCTGAGCGCCCTGCGCGAGGAACTCGTCGCGCGCGGCCTCGACGGATTCGTGGTGCCGATCAGCGACGAACACATGAGCGAGTATGTGGGCGACTACGCGCAGAGGCTGGCCTGGCTGACGGGCTTTGGCGGCTCGGCCGGCAGCGCGGTGGTGCTCTCGCGCGGCTACGAGGGGCGCGGGGCGGCCGTGTTCGTCGACGGCCGTTACACGCTGCAGGTCCGCGATCAGGTTCCCGCCGCCCTCTACGAACATGTCGGGGTGCCTCAGTCCTCTGTGGCGCAGTGGCTGGCAGACCACGCGCCGGACGGGGCGCGGATCGGCTACGACCCGTGGCTGCACACCGCCGCGTTCGTGCGCACGCTGACGGATGCGCTGCGCGGCAGGGGCGGCGTCGCCGTCGCGGTCGACGACAATCCCGTCGATGCGATCTGGCCCGACCAGCCCCTGCGGTCCGCCGCTCCGGTCATGCTGCACGCCCATGCCGACGCGGGCGAGGACAGCGCGTCCAAGCGCGCCCGGATTGCCGACGCGCTGAGCACGGCGGGGGAAGATTCGGCGGTCATCGCGGCGCTGGACAGCGTCGCCTGGCTCTTCAACATCCGCGGCACGGACGTCGCGCACTCTCCGCTGGCCCTGGCCTTCGCGCTGGCGCACGCGGACGGCACGGCCGACCTGTTCCTTGCGGCCGAAAAGCAGACCCCCGACCTCGCGGCCCATCTCGGCAATGCCGTCCGCCTTCACGATCGCGACGCCTTCGTGCCGGCGCTGGGGGCACTCGGCGGGAAGCGTGTGCGGGTGGATCCGGAACGCTCGGTCGCCGCGATCACCCAGGCGCTGGAGAGCGCCGGAGCGACCGTTGTGGCCGCGACCGACCCGACCGTGCTGCCAAAGGCGATCAAGAACCGGGTGGAGCAGGACGGCCATCGCGCCGCACAGGTCCGCGACGGCGCGGCGGTGGCGCGCTTCCTGCACTGGCTCAGTGTCACCGCGCCCCGCGGCGAGGTCGACGAGCTGTCCGCGGCGGCACGGCTGCACGCCTTCCGCGAAGACACCGGACTGCTGGTCGACACCTCCTTCGACACGATATCGGGCGCGGGGCCGAACGGCGCGGTGGTGCATTACCGCGCGACGGAGGAGACAAACCGCCTGCTCGAGCCGGGGAGCCTCTATCTGGTCGATTCCGGCGGTCAGTATCGCGACGGCACCACCGACATCACCCGCACGGTGTGGATCGACACGCTGGAAGGGACGGCACCCACGGCCGAGATGCGCGACCGCTTCACCCGCGTGCTCAAGGGGCACATCGCCCTTGCCGCCGCCGTCTTCCCCGAAGGGACGAGCGGCGGGCAGCTCGACGTGCTCGCGCGCCAGCACCTGTGGGCCGCGGGCCTCGACTACGCGCACGGCACCGGCCACGGCGTCGGCAGCTTCCTGTGCGTGCACGAGGGTCCGGCGCGGATCGCCAAGCCGCAAGGAGGCCAGGCCGGCACGGCGCATCCGCTGCATGCGGGCATGATCCTGTCGAACGAACCGGGCTTCTACAAGGAAGGCGCATGGGGCATCCGGATCGAGAACCTCGTGCTGGTGGAGCCGCGTGCCCTGCCGGGTGCGGAAACGGGATTCCTGGGCTTCGAGACGCTGACCTTCGCCCCCATCGACCGGCGGCTCGTCGAGCCCGGCCTGCTCAGCGAGGCCGAACGGACCTGGCTCGACGACTATCACGCACAGGTGCTCCGCCGCATTGGGCCGCAGCTCGACGGGGACGTGCTGGCCTGGCTCGAGGAGCAGTGCGCGCCGCTCTGAAAGCGACGGCGGTCGGGGGAGAACGGCCCGCCGGCACGGGCTTGCGGCCGGCTGTCGATGCGGTTCAGCGACTCGCAAGGCGCGGGCGTCCAGATTGACCTTTCGCGGGCGCAGCGGCCCACGGCCGGCCAGGCGCCCATCCGTTCTCAGTCCGCGGCGCCCGTGCGTCCGGCGAAACAGGATAACCCCTATGCACCGCTTCACCTTCTTCCTTGCCGCTGGCTCACTTGCCGCCGCCGCCAGCACCGTCGCCGCCGCACAGCCGGCCGAGCGCGCGCCGCAGACCCGGGAGGCCGCGATTGCGCAGGCCGAGCGTGCGTTCGCCGCACTGGATGCGAATGGCGATGGCGTTGTCGATGCCCGCGACATGGAGACGCGCCGGCAGCAGATGTTCGCGCGTCTCGACACCAACGGGGACGGCGTCGTCAGCCGGGCCGAATGGGATGCCGCTGCCGCGCAGCGTGCGCAGCGCGGCGGCGACCGGCGCGCCGGCGCCGGTCCGCGCGGCCGCTGGGCGCAGCGCGAGGGCGCGACGGGCCTGACCCGCGAACAGTTCGTGGCCGCGGCCACCGCCCGCTTCGACCGCGCCGACGCAAACCGCGACGGCACGGTGAGCGCGGACGAGCGCCGCGCCGTCCGCGAGGCGTTCCGCACGGAGCGGCGCAGCGGCAACTGAACGGGCCGGTAGGGCGCAGGCGCGGCGCGTGCCTTCGCCCGCGCTCCGACGGCCGCGCCCCCTGGTTCCCGTCTGCCGCGAACGCGCCCGCACGCCGGGCGCGATCCGGCTCCGCACCCTCTTCCAAATTCCCCGCCCCGCTTTATGGCGGGAGCCGTGGCCGAGACAGCTCCCTTCGTCCTGCTCGACGACGCGCGCGATGATCCGGCGGCGGAGGCACGGCTCTATGAGCATCCGGCGGAGGTCTTCGTCGCCCGGCGCCCCGCGGATGTCGGCCCCGTTCTCGCCGCGGCTCAGGACGCCCTGCAGTCGCGGGGCGGAACGCTGGCGGGCTGTCTTGCCTATGAAGCCGGGCTGGCGCTGGAGCCGCGGCTGGCCCCTCTCGTCGCCGGGCGCAGCGGGAGTGCCGGGCCGCTCGTCTGGCTGGCCCGTTTCGACCGGTGCGAAACCATCAAGGGCGCGGATGTTGCCGCGCGTCTCGCCGCCCGCAGCGACGCAGCGGTGCGGGCACCCGGCATCGGTCCGCTGGACCCGGCGGTCGGCCCCGGCACCTACGCCGCACAGGTGGCGCGCCTCCAGCGGGCGATCGCCGACGGCGACATCTACCAGGCGAACCTCACCTTCGCGCTCGAAGGCGGGTACGAGGGCGATCCGGTGGCGCTGTACGCGGCCTTGCGCCCGCTTGCCGGAGCAGGGCACGGCGCGCTGATCCACGACGGCGGCCACTGGCTGCTGTCCTTCTCGCCGGAACTGTTCGTGGCGCTCACATCCGGCACGCTGACGGCGCGGCCGATGAAGGGCACGCGGCCACGCGGCGCCGACGCGGCGCACGACCGGGCGCTGCGCGAGGCGCTCGCCGGCTCGGCCAAGGACCGGGCCGAGAACCTGATGATCGTCGATCTGATGCGCAACGATCTGGCGCGCATCGCGCAGCCGGGCAGCGTGCAGGTGGCCGAGCCGTTCCGCATCGAGAGTTTCCCCACCGTTCACCAGATGGTGACGGAGGTGACGGCGATGCTTGCCGACGGCGTCACGGGGCTGGACGTGCTGAAAGCGCTGTTCCCGTCCGGCTCGATCACCGGCGCGCCGAAGATGCGGGCCATCGAACTCCTCGCCGATGTCGAGAGCGCGCCCCGCGGTCCCTATTGCGGGGCGATCGGCCGCTGGGAGGCCGGTGGCGACATGGCGTGGAACGTGGCCATCCGGACGCTGCGCCTCACGCCGGTCGAGAACGCGCGCGGCACGGCCGTGCTCGGCGTCGGCTCCGCCATCGTCGCTGACAGCGACCCGATGACCGAATGGCGCGAATGCCTGACCAAGGGCGCCTTCGTGCGCGCCGGCGGCCCTGAAACGGGCGTGGCCCGCTTCGATCTTCTGGAGACGATGCGCGCCGACGGGACGGGCCGCATCGAGCTGCTCGCGCTGCACCTGCAGCGGCTCGAGGCGAGCGCCCGGGAACTGGGCGCCGCCATCGACCTGCACGAGATCCGCAACCTCGTGCAGGCGGCGTGCTTCCGCATCGAGCGCCCATCCGTGGTGCGCCTTCGCCTTTCGCGCAGCGGCAAGGTGGCGGTCGAGACGCGCCCCCTGCCCGCCGCATGGCCGGAGCCGGCCGGCTGCATCCTGCTGCCGCTTCCGGTCGATCCGGGCGACTGGCGCCTGCGCCACAAGACGAGCGACCGCCACTTCTACGACGAGGCAAGCGCGGCCGCAGCGTCGGCCGGGGCGCAGGAGGCTCTGCTCGTCGCACCCGGCGGCGAAGTGACGGAAGGCGCGATCACCAGCGTGTTCGTGCCCGACGGCGCGGGACGGCTCGTCACCCCGCCGCTGGCGCTCGGCCTGCTGCCGGGCGTGCTGCGCCGTTCGCTGCTCGACAGCGGCAAGGCTCGCGAAGGCGTGGTCCGGCCGGCCGATCTGGCGAACGGGTTCTTTGTCGGCAATGCGGTCCGCGGCCTTGTGCCGGCGCGGCTTCAGCCGTGACCCCGCATCCGCCGATCCTGTTCGAGGATGCCGAGGCGCTGGTCATCGACAAACCCGGCGGCTTGCCGATCGAACGGCCGCGCCGGGGCGGCGCCGCCCTTGAAGACCATTACGATGCCCTTCGGCTCGGCTTCGCGCGCGCGCCCGTCCCCGTGCACCGGCTGGACACCGACACGTCCGGATGCCTGCTGCTCGCACGTCATCCGCGGGCGCTCGCCCGGTTTGCCCGCGCCTTCGCGGAGCGACGGGTGGACAAGACCTATGTGGGCATCCTTGCAGGCACGCTTGCCGGTGAGGAGGGGACGATCGCACTCGCTCTCGCCAAGATCAGCAGCGCCGGCAAGGGCTGGCGCATGATCGCGGCCCGCAGGGGCAAGCCGGCGCTCACCCACTGGGAGCGGCTGGCGACGGCCGGCGGCCTGTCGCTGGTGCGCTTTCGGCCGGTGACCGGACGCACGCACCAGATCCGGGTCCACGCGGCGGAAGGGCTCGGCCTGCCCCTGCTGGGCGATCCGGTCTACGGCGCGCCCGATCCGCGCACCGGACGGACGATGCTTCACGCCGAACAGCTGGCGCTGCCGAGGGCGGGCAAGCCCGGGATCGAGGCGAAGGCTCCATGGCCGCCCGACTTCGCCCGGTTCGGCTTTGCCGAGTCCGGATGAGCGACGATGCCCTGATCGCCCGCGCCCTCAGGCTGGCGGAGGAGGTGTTCCTGGCCGGATCGGGGCCCGGCGGGCAGAACGCCAACAAGGTCGCGACCAGCGTGCAGTTGCGGGTCAGCGCCTACGATCTCCGGCTCGCGCCGCCCGTCTTCGCCCGGCTGCGGGCGATTGCCGGCCACCGGATGACCGGCAGCGGAGACATCCTCGTGACCGCGAGCGCCCACCGCACGCAGGAGGCGAACCGGACAGAGGCGCGCGCCAAGCTGGCGGCTCTCCTCGAGGAAGCGCAGCGCCGGCCCACCCGGCGTGCCAAATCGCGCCTCAACCGGGTGGGCAAGACGAAACGGCTGGCCGGCAAGAAGGCCCGCGGTGCGGTGAAGGCAGGGCGGGGGAAGGTCGAGTGGTGACACTTGGGCCCCGCCCCGGCTGCGCCGCTCCCGGCCCCGTGTCGCCCGTGTGGCCCGCCGCTCCCTTGACTCCCCGCCCCAAATGCACCAAAGCGCGCGCCAATCCGGCGGCGCGGTTTGCGTCGCCTGTTCGTCTGGGCCACGCGCCCCAGCCTTCAGGATAGAGCCATGGCGAAGCCCGCAACCGTCAAGATCCGTCTCGTCTCCACGGCCGACACCGGATTCTTCTACGTCACCAAGAAGAACCCGCGCAACATCACCGAGAAGATGACCTTCCGCAAATACGATCCGGTCGTGCGCAAGCACGTCGAGTTCAAGGAAGCCAAGATCAAGTGACATCGTGCGGGCGCGGGCTGAACGCGGGCGTGCGTCCGGGTTCACTCGCTGTTCAATGCCCCCGCCCTAGTCATCGGCGCATGATGACGACGCACTTCCTGAACACGTCGCGGGTTCTGCCGCTGGCCGCCGCTCTCGCGGTCGCTGTTCCGGCGGCGCATGTGCTGCTGCCCGCACCGGCCACCGCCCAGACGGCGAACCCGGTGAACGAGGCCGCGGCGGCGCTGCGGGCCATCTCGACCATGCGCGCCGACTTCACGCAGACGGACCGCAGCGGCCAGACGCTGCGCGGCGTGCTGTCGCTCAAGCGGCCGGGCAAGATCCGCTTCGAGTACGCACCCGGCACGAACATGCTCGTGGTGTCGAATGGCCAGTCGCTCTACATGGTCGACTATGATGTCGCGCAGGTGCAGCGCTGGCCGATCAGCAATTCGCCGCTGGGCGCGCTGCTCGATCCCAGCCGCGACGTGTCGCGCTATGGACGGGCGGTGGACACCGGCAACCCCAATGTCCTGTCGATCGAGGTGCGCGACCCGCGCCGGCCCGAATTCGGCGTCATCACCCTCATCTTCGTGCGCGATGCGGCAGCGCCGGGTGGACTGCGTTTGACTCACTGGGTCGCGCTCGACGCGCAGAACAACCGCACGACGGTGCGGCTGTCGAACCAGCGCTTCGGCATGGCGATTGCCGACAGCACCTTCACCTTCCGCGACCCGAGGCGAGGCGCCGCGCGCGGCTCGTAAGCTCCACGCCTCGGCCCGTCGCAAATGCGCGGAAATCTGCCGGTATTCAGTTGTCAGCAAGGGTTTCTGGAGTAGTCGGAAAGCCGGCGAGACGGTCGCAGTTGACGGGTTCCCCCCTGTTGCCCCGACTGCAGCAGCACCGTCTCGCTGCAAGCGTGACGAACGCTGAACATGGACCCCCGTCCCACCGCCCCCGGGACGGGGGTCCATAACGTGTCGGGCCGGGAAAACCGCGATCGCCTTGCCGCGCTGCGCAGCCCCGCCTAGAGCCGGGCGATGCTGTCGGTCGCCACCTGGAACATCAATTCCGTGCGTCTCCGTCTGCCGCTGGTGGAGCGTTTCCTGCGCGAACAGGCGCCCGACATCCTGTGCCTGCAGGAGATCAAGTGCCAGGCGCACCAGTTCCCGTACGAGGCGCTGGCGGCGCTCGGCTACCCCCATGCCGTCGTCCACGGCCAGAAAGGCTACCATGGCGTCGCCACGATCAGCCGCCATCCCCTGCGCGAGGTGTCGCGCCACGACTGGCAGGACAATGGCGAGGCACGCCATGTCGGCGTGGAGGTCGCGCCGTCCGGGCTGGTGGTGGAGAATGTCTACGTTCCGGCAGGCGGCGATCTGCCGGACCGCGCGCGCAATCCCAAGTTCGGCCAGAAGCTCGACTTCCTCGACCGCATGGCGCGCTGGGC
This sequence comes from Qipengyuania thermophila, assembly GCF_004153605.1. Lineage (NCBI taxonomy): Bacteria > Pseudomonadati > Pseudomonadota > Alphaproteobacteria > Sphingomonadales > Erythrobacteraceae > Qipengyuania > Qipengyuania thermophila. Next base: position 432,906 of record NZ_SDSI01000001.1, read on the forward strand.
CGACCGGATCGACCGGCCGACGCTGATCGTCGGCGACTTCAACGTCGCCCCGCTGGAGTGCGACGTGTGGAGCCACAAGCAGTTGCTCGGCGTCGTGAGCCACACCCCGGTCGAGGTGGAGGCGCTGACCAGATTCATGGACGCGCATGGCTGGGCCGATCTCGGCCGCCAGCACGTGCCCGCGCCTGAGCGCTACTACAGCTGGTGGAGCTACCGGGCGCTCGACTGGCGCAGGAGCGACCGGGGCCGCCGGCTCGACCACATGTGGGCCAGTCCGCAGCTCGCAGCGCAGGCGACGGGCCACCGTGTCCTCGAGGAGGCGCGGGACTGGCCGCAGCCTTCCGACCATGTGCCGTTGATCACGGCGTTCGCGCTGTGACCGGGCCGGGCGCGCCTTCCGCACGGCGCGCGGCGCAGGCGATCGACGCCGTGCGCCACGGCTGGCCGGTGCGGCTCGGGGGCGGACCGCAGCTGCTGCCGGTGGAAACAGCCTCCGCTCCCGCAGTCAAGGCGCCGACCCTGCTCCTGTCCGCCGGCCGCGCCGTGACCCTGAAGCTTGCCAACCAGAAGGAGGCGGCCGATCCGCGCCAGCCGGTGCTGATCCGGGGGGCTGAGCCGTTTGACCTCGCCAGCGCGCGCAGCGTCGCCGATCCCGCGCGCGACCTGCTCGATCCGCTGCGCGGCCCGTTCCGGGCCATGCCGCTCGACTGGCCGGACGAGGCCGTTGCCGCGCTCGAGCTTGCCCGCCGGGCCGGCGTGCTGCCCGCCTTTCTGGTCGCACCCGAACCGGGTGACGAGCCGGTGTGCGCCAGCCTTGCCGATCTGGACGCCTGGTCCGATCCGCAGCGGCTGCTGATCGCCACCCGCGCCCGCCTGCCGCTGGCCCGCGCCGCCGAGGCCGAGTTGCTCGTCTTCCGCAAGCCGGACGACCTGCGCGAGCATGCCGCGCTGATCGTGGGGCGGCAGTCGGCCGACACGGTGCCGCTCGTCCGGCTCCACTCGGAGTGCCTGACCGGCGACGTGTTCGGCTCGCTGAAATGCGACTGCGGACCCCAGCTCGATCACGCGCTCGACCGGATGGCGGCGGAGGCGGACGAAGGGCGCTGGGGCATTCTGCTCTACCTGCGGCAGGAAGGACGCGGCATCGGTCTCGTCAACAAGCTGCGCGCCTACCGCCTTCAGGATCAGGGCTTCGACACCGTGGATGCCAACGAGCGACTCGGCCTGCCGGACGAATCACGCGATTTCGCCACCGCGGCGGCCATGCTGCGCCTGATGGAGGTGCGCGCGGTCCGCCTCCTGACCAACAATCCGGCCAAGGTCGCGGCGCTGACGGAGGCCGGCATCACCGTCGAGGAACGCGTTCCGCACCAGACGGGCAGCAACGCGCACAACCTGCGCTACCTCAGGACGAAGCGCGACCGGGCGGGTCATCTGCTGGGCTGACGGCGGCGTCGAGCCGTTCGCCGATCGCCTCGCCCATCCTGAGCACCGACAGTTCGCCAAGTTCGTCCCGCCAGCGGATCCGTCCCGGCTCGAACAGGAGCACGACGGTCGAGCCAAGGAGGAAACGTCCCATTTCCGCCCCCGCCTCCAGCCGGACGCTGTCGGGGCCCAATGCGGGATAATGCCGCGTCAGCGGCTTGCCATCGCCCCCGCGCGCCAGCCCGCCCCACACCGTCTTGATGCTGGCGACGATCATGGCGCCGACCATGACCACCGCCACGCTGCCCAGGTCGGTGTCGAACACGCAGACGAGCCGCTCGTTGCGCGCGAACAGGCCGCGCACGCCCCGCGCGGTCGCCGTGTTCACGGAAAACAGCCGCCCCGGCACGTGCCGGGTCCAGCGCAGGGTTCCGCTCACCGGCATGTGCACGCGGTGGTAGTCGCGCGGGCTGAGATAGATGGTGGCGAACTCCCCGCCGGCGAAGCGGCGCGCAGCGTCCGCATCGCCGCCGAGCAGTTCGGCGGCGGTGAACTCCCGTCCTTTCGCCTGAAGGATGCGGCCCCCGGTGATGCGGCCAAGCTGGCTCACCGCCCCGTCGGCCGGGCTGAGCACGAACCGCGCCGGGTCCGCCAGCGGGCGGGCGCCCGGCTTCAGCGCGCGCGTGAAGAAGTCGTTGAAGGACCGGTAATCCTCCATGCCCCGCTCCGCCTCCTCCATGTCGACGTCGTAGGCGCGGATGAAGCGGCGGATGAGCTGATGGCGCACACGCGCGTTGCTGCTGGCGGCGAAGCGGCCGGCGATGCGGGTGAGTGCGCGCTGCGGCGCGACGTGCTGGAGCCAGACGAACAGCGACATCAGCCCCTCGTCCCGCCCGGCGGCGGCGGGTCGCAGGCGCAGGAGCCGCGGCCGCTCGCCGCCTGCAGCCCGACACCGGAGCGCAGCGCGCCGCATTGCGGGCAGAAGCGCCGTGCCCGTCCCGGCGCCGCCCTGCCCGCGACCTGCCGTCTCGTGGGGCGGCCGGGACCGGACACGGATTGGTCTGCCCTCATGGGGATGTTCAAGACAGCAAGGCGCCGCCGGGTCAAGCGCCAAGGAGACCACCCGATTGCGCGGCCGGCGGCCAGCGTCTATCTGCGCAGCGTTCAACGGAGATCACGCGATGCAGCCTCGCCATGCCCTGCTTGCCCTCGCGCCGCTGGCGCTGACCCTTGCTGCCTGCGGCGAGTTCGAGAACGCGTCCGCCGAAGCGCAGGCGGACACGGTGGAGATCCCGGCCGACGAGCCGCTCGCCAACGTGGCGGAGGAACCGGTGGCCGATCCGGCCGCCGGCACCGATGTTCCGGCCGCCGACGTCATCGCCAGCGATGCCGAAGGAGGCGCGGGCACGCTCGGCCCGGACATCGCCGACCAGGCGCCGCCCGCCACCCCCGGCGCGTCGCCAGCGGCCCCGGCCGGCGCCGCCGCGACGCCCTCGCCCGCCGCACCCGCCACGCCGCGCTGATCCTGCGTGACGGCGTCACGCTGGCGCAACTGGATCGGGCCGGTTCAGCGATCCTCGGACCAGGCCACGGAATCGCTGCTGGCGCGGTGGCTCGCCACGTTCGACCGTCCGCCCGTTGCCGGTTCATGGCTGCCGCAGGGGCTGCATTTCTGCCTGTGCCCTCCGGATGCACCCACACGCGAGCTGGGCGAGGACGGGCATCCGGACCGCAGCCGCGAGGGCGGCAGTTTCCTGCCGCCGGTGCCGCTGGAGCGGCGCATGTGGGCGGGCAGTCGGATCACCTTTCACGCGCCGCTGGAACGCGAAGCGGCCGTCACCCGCACCAGCCGCATCCTCAACATCACCGAAAAGAGCGGGCGCAGCGGCCTGCTCGTCTTCGCCGAGATCGAGCATGTGACCGAGTCCGGCGCAGCCGTGCGCGTGCACGAAGTGCAGACGCTGGTCTTTCGCCCGGCCGCGCCAAGGGACGCGCCGCTCGCTCCGCCGCCGCCCCCGACGGCGGAGCCGTTCGCGCCGGAAGGCTGGACGCGCCACCGCACGCTGGTCCCCGACGAGCGGCTGCTGTTCCGCTACTCGGCCCTCACCTTCAACACCCACCGCATCCACTATGACGCGCCCTACGCGCGCGAGGTGGAGCGCTATCGCGGGCTGGTCGTGCACGGGCCGCTGCTCGCCTCGCTGCTGCTCCAGCTGGCGGCGGACCATTGCGGCGACAACGCGCTGAGCGAGTTCACCTTCCAGGCGCGCAGTCCCGCCATCTGCGGCGATGCGCTCCACCTCGCGCTTGCGGACGAAGGCGCGATCCTGACGCTGAGGGCGGTGGCGCAGGACGGGCGCGTCGTGGTGGACGCCTCCGCCCGCCGGGCTCAGGGCAAAGGGTAGCCGGGCAGCGGCTTCACCACGCCGAACGTTTCGCGCTGCGGCGGCTCCTCAAGGGGCGGCAGGACGATGTCCTCCTCGGCGACCCGGGTGTCCGGAAGCCGGTCGAGCAGATCGCGGATCAGCGTGAGCCGCCCGCGTCGCTGGTCGTTGAAATCGACCAGCGTCCACGGCGCGTGCGGAGTGTGCGTGGCGCGCAGCATCGCCTCGCGGGCCTCGGTGTAGGCATGGTACAGGCGCCGCGCGGCGAGATCGACCGGCGACAGCTTCCAGCGCTTGAGCGGGTCGGCCAGCCGTTCCGCCAGCCGCTGCTCCTGTTGCCGCTGATCGGTGGTGAGCCAGTACTTGAACAGCAGCATTCCGTCATCGACCAGCATCTTCTCGAACACGGGTGCCGCGGCAAGGAACTCCTCGACCTCCTGCGGCGCGGCATACCCCATCACCCGCTCCACCCCGGCCCGGTTGTACCACGACCGGTCGAACAGGACGATTTCGCCCCGGGCGGGAAGATGCGGCACGTAACGCTGGAAGGACCATTGGCCCCGCTCGCGCTCGGTCGGCGCCGGCAGGGCGACCACGTGGCACTGGCGCGGATTGAGGCGGCGGCTGATCGCGCCGATGGCACCTCCCTTGCCGGCCGCGTCGCGCCCTTCGAACAGGATGCAGACGCGCTGCCCGGTCGCCTTGACCCAGCGCGCCATGGCGACAAGCTCCTGCTCCAGCGGAGCAAGATGCGTCTCGTAGTCGCGGCGTTTCAGTTGCGGTTCTTCCACTTGCCCCCCGCGCGGTGCTACACTCCGGGCGACCCGCAGAACAGCACGCGGCCCCGCCGCCGCGCAAGAGAGGACAGCGCCGATGGCCACGCTTCAGCAGGAACGACCGCAGGATTTCTCGCGCCTGCCCGACATGGACGGGACGGTGTTCACCGCGCCGCTGCAACGGCCCGCGCATGTCGGCGAGGACTGGCTGGAGCCTGAGCAGACCCGCTATTCCGCCGAGGATCACGCCATCTGGGACGACCTTTTCGCCCGGCAGATGGACGTGCTGCCCGGGCGGGCGGCGTCGGCCTTCCTGCGCGGGCTGGAGAAGCTGGACCTTGGCCGCGGCGGCGTGCCGGACTTCCGCCAGCTGAGCGAGGAACTGGGGGCGCTCACCGGCTGGTCGGTGGTGCCGGTGCCGATGCTGATCCCCGACCACGTGTTCTTCTGGCACCTCGCGAACCGGCGCTTCCCAGCCGGAAACTTCATCCGCACCCGCGAGACGTTCGACTACATCCAGGAGCCGGACGTCTTCCACGACGTGTTCGGCCATGTGCCGCTGCTCACCGACCCGGTGTTTGCGGACTACATGCAGGAATACGGGCGCGCCGGGTGGAAGGCGATGCGGCACAACCGGCTCAAGGCTTTGGGCGCGCTCTACTGGTACACGGTCGAGTTCGGCCTCATCCAGGAGCCGGACGGGATCAAGGCCTACGGGGCCGGCATCCTGTCGGGACCGACGGAGGTGGTGTTCGCGGTGGAAGGGCAGAGCCCGAACCGGATCATGCTGAATGTCGACCGGGTGATGCGGACCGATTACGTCATCAGCGACCTTCAGCCGACCTACTTCGTCATCGAAAGCTTCGAGGATCTGTTCCGGCAGACGGTCGAGCGCGACTTCGAACGGCTGTACCAGTCGCTGCCTCCCGCCTTCACCTACGCCAATTCGGCCGTGCTCGACCTCGACAACGTGGTGCATCGCGGCACGCAGGAGTATCTGCTGCGCGGCGGCCGCGGCAGCGGCGCCCAGCCGGTCTGAGACCCGCGCGCGTCCGTCGCGCCCGCAGCCACACCGGGAAGCCGATGGGCAGAAAAATGGCGGCGCCCGCTCAGGAGCGCCGCCATCATACGCGTCTCCGCGCTCAGCGGACCGTGGTCGTGGTGGTCGTCCCGGCGGCCTGATCCATGGCTTCGCCCTGCGCTTCCATGGCGTCGGCGCGGTCTTCCGCACGATCCGTGATCGCGTCTTCCTGCGCGTCGGTGATCGCGCCCTGCGCCTCGAGCTGTTCGGCGCGTTCGTTCACGATCTCGGCCTGCTGCTCGCCCTGCGCTTCCATGGCGTTCTCGTTCGGCCCTTCGCAGGCCGCCAGCGCCACGGACGCCGTCGCGGCCAGCACGGCCGACTTGATCATGGTCTTCATGTCGTTTTTCCCCTCTGGTGGAGAGACGGGCCTAGCAACAAAGCTGCTGCTCAGGAACAGAATTGTTGCTCGCCCGGCCGCGCGCCGACCGGCGGGTGGGCTGCGCGCCGGGTCCGCTTGCTCAGCGGGCGAGCAGCCAGAGGAGCGCGACGCTTCCGAGCACGATGCGGTAATAGGCGAACGGGCTGAACCCGTGCCGGGTGATGTAGGCCACGAAGGCGCGGATCACGATCAGCGCCACGACGAAGCTGGTCACGAAGCCGATCGCGATCTCTTCCCAGCCGATCAGCGTATTGCCGCTGAGCAGTCCCTCGGGCTCCGACACGATCTTCACCACGGCCGCGCCGAGCATCGTCGGAACGGCGAGGAAGAAGGAGAATTCGGCCGCGGTCTTGCGCCCCACCCCGAGCGTCAGGGCACCGAGGATGCTGGCCGCCGACCGGCTGGTGCCGGGGATCATCGCCAGGCACTGCATGAAGCCGATGCCGATCGCGACCGTCCACGGGAGATCGGCGACGCCGGTCTCGTAGCTCGGCTTGATCAGACGCTCGACCAGCAGGATCGCCACTCCGCCGACGATCAGCGCGACCGCCACGACGAGGGGCGTCTCCAGCATGTAGTCGATGGCGTCCTTGACGACGAGCCCGATCACCGCCGCTGGCAGGAAGCCCAGCACGATGTTGCGGGCAAAGCGCCACGCCGTCGCGTCGCGGCGGAGGAGGCCGGCGCCCATCGACCAGAAGGTGCTGCGGTAGGCGACCACGACCGCCAGGATGGCGCCAAGCTGGATGACGATGTTGAACTGTGCCCACTGCGCCGGGTCGTAGCCGAAGAATTCGGTCGCCAGGATGAGGTGCCCTGTCGAGGAGACCGGCAGAAACTCGGTCAGCCCTTCGAGAATGCCGAGGAGGAAGGCGGTGAGGGTGGTATCCATGTCCCGCGTGGCCAAGCCAGCCGCGCCTCGCGAAGTCAAACGGTTTAGGCGGCCTGCTGTCCGAACTGCAGCGCGGCGAGGTGGGCGTAGAGGCCGCCCTGGCGGCTCAGTTCGTCGTGCGTGCCGCGTTCGACGATGCGGCCGTTCTCCATCACCACGATCCGGTCGGCCGCCCTCACGGTGGACAGCCGGTGCGCAATGACCAGTGTCGTGCGCCCCTTCATCAGCCGGTCGAGCGCCTGCTGCACCAGCCGCTCCGATTCGGCGTCGAGCGCGCTGGTCGCCTCGTCCAGCAGCAGGATGGGCGCATCGCGCAGGATGGCCCGTGCGATGGCGATGCGCTGCTGCTGGCCGCCGGACAGGCGGGTGCCGTCCTCACCGAGATAGGTGTCGAGCCCTTCGGGCAGATCCCGCAGGAACCCCTCGGCGTTGGCCGCCTGCGCCGCCGCCCAGATCTCCTCGTCGCTGGCGCTCCAGCGGCCATAGCGCAGGTTGTCGCGGGCGTTGGCCGAGAACAGCACGCCCTCCTGCGGGACCAGAGCCATGCGCTGGCGGATCGCCGCAGGGTCGGCCTGCGTCAGCGGAACGCCGTCGAGCCGGATGGTCCCGCTCTGCGGATCGTAGAACCGCTCGGCCAGCTGGAAGATGGTGGACTTGCCCGCGCCCGACGGGCCGACGATGGCGACCGTCTCGCCCGGTTCGATCTCGAGGCTGAAGTCGCTGATCGCCGGCAGGTCCGGCCGGGTCGGGTAGCGGAACGTGACCTGCCGGAACGACAGGCTGCCCCGCGGCGGTTCGGGCAGGCGCTGCGGACGGGTGGGCGGGGCGATGGCGGGCCGCTCCGCCAGCAGCTCGCTCAGCCGGGCGGCGGCGCCCGCTCCGCGCAGCAGGTCGCCGAACACCTCCGTCAGCGCGCTGAAGGCGCCGGCCACCAGCCCTCCGGTGATGACGAAGGCGGCGATGGTGCCACCGGTGACCTCGCCCCCGGCGACCGCGAGCGCACCGCGCCACATCACAAGGGTGATCGCCCCGAACACGGCCACGATGATGAGCGCGGTCATTGCCGCGCGGATGGCAATCCTGCGCCGCGCCACGGCGAAGGTGTCCTCCACCGCGTCCCGGAAACGGCGGGCCTCGCGCGCCTCCTGGTTGAAGGCCTGCACGACCTTCATCGCCGCGAGCGTCTCGGACACGAGCGCCCCGACCGTGGCCACGCGGTCTTGGCTGGAGCGCGAGACGTTGCGCAGGCGCCGCCCGGCGACAACCACCAGCGGCAGCAGCACCGCCAGCCCGAACAGCAGGGCAAGCGTGAGCCGCGGCATCAGGTAGAACAGGTACACCGTGCCGCCCACGCCCATCAGCGCGTTGCGCAGCGCGACCGAGATGGTGGTGCCGACCACCTGTTCGATGATGGCCGTGTCGGCGGTCATCCGGCTGGCGATCTCGCGCGGGCTGTTCTCCTCGTAGAAGGACGGGGCGAGGCGCAGCAGGTTGGCCTGCACCTTGAGGCGGACGTCCGCGACCACCCGCTCGCCCAGCCAGCTGACGAAGTAGAAGCGCATGGCCGTGCCGATGCCGAGCACCACGACGATGCCGAGGAGATAGCGGAACCAGCGGCCGATGTCCGCCGGATCGCCCCCGGCCGCGAAGCCGCGGTCGATGATGAGCTTGAACCCGGCCGGGATGGCGAGCGTCGCCCCGGCGGTGATCACGAGCGCGGTCAGCGCCAGCGCCACCTTGTCCGGGTAGCGCCGGGCGGCATCCCAGATCATCCGCAGCGGGCCGAGCGAGCGGACCGGCGGCGCGGCTGCAACGGGCGTGTCGGGGGCGTCGGGAGCAGACTGCGGCGCAGCGTCCTCATCCACCGGGAAGGCAGCGGCGCCGCGGGCGGGATCGTGCGCGGTCATGGTCCGCCCATAGCCGGGCCGGCGCCGCTTTGCCATCAGCAAGGCATCGTCCCGCACAGCCGCGGCGCCCCGCTGCCCGCGGGAAAAATCCCGCATTGCAACCGACCGCCCCCGCCGCCATCTTGCAGCATCTGCACTGCTGCGGCCCCGGCGGGGCGGCGCGCGAAAACGACAACACGGGGAGCGGCCATGCTTTACGACGCTTACGAACTCCAGCGGACCTGGCTCGACAGCGCGAGCGCCTGGGCAAGCATCGGCGCCGAGATGCTGTCGAACCCCGCCAACCCGCTGGGCTACACCGGCATCGGCCCTGTTGCCGCGTCCGCGCTGCAGGTGTTCGCCCACGCCGCCGCGCCGCGCGGCAAGCCCGCCTTCGGCATCCGGAGCGTCGAGGTCGCGGGACAGGCGCACGACGTGCACGAGGCGGTCGTGACGGAGCGCCCGTTTGGCTCGCTGCGCGCCTTTCGCCGCGACGGTCTGCCCGAGGATGCGCCGCGCCTGCTGATCGTCGCGCCGATGAGCGGGCATTTCGCCACCCTGCTGCGCGGAACGGTCGAGCGCATGGTGCACAGCACCCATGTGTTCATCACCGACTGGGCGGACGCGCGCACGGTGCCGCTTGGCGCCGGGCGGTTCGACCTCGACGACTACATCGACTATCTGATCGACTTTCTCGGCGTGGTGGGACCGGGCGCGCACATGATGGCGGTGTGCCAGCCGTCCGTGCCGGCGCTCGCGGCGACCGCCATCATGAACCGGGCGCAGCATCCCGCGACGCCGCGGACGCTCACCATGATGGGCGGGCCGATCGACACCCGCCGCTCGCCGACATCGGTCAACACCCTTGCGATGGAGCGCCCGATCAGCTGGTTCCGGCAGAACGTCATCGCCACGGTTCCGGCGCGCTATCCCGGTGCGGGCCGGCGCGTCTATCCCGGCTTCCTGCAACTCGCCGGGTTCATGAGCATGAATCTGGGCAACCACCTGATGAGCCACTACGAGATGTTCAAGCATCTCACCGTCGGCGACCACGCCAGCGCCCAGGCGACCAAGGACTTCTACGAAGAATACCGCAGCGTCTGCGACATGACGGCCGAGTTCTACCTCCAGACCGTCGAGGAGGTGTTCCAGAAGCACTCTCTGCCGCGCGGCGTCTTCACCCATCGCGGCGAGGTCGTCGACCCGGCCGCGATCACGCAGACGGCGCTGCTCGCGATCGAGGGGGAGCGCGACGACATTTCCGGTCTGGGCCAGACGCGCGCCGCGCTCGATCTCGCCACCTCCCTGCCCGTCGCCTCCAAGCGGTACTTCATGGCGGAAGGCGCGGGCCACTACGGCATCTTCAACGGCAGCCGCTGGCGCACCCGCATCGCGCCCGTTGTCGAGGAGTGGATCGCCGCCCACAGCTGAAGAACAGCATCCGCCGCAGCCGCCGGCGATGCCGCCCACACGCCTTCTTCATCCCGCCCGCCCCTTTCGCTAGTGTCGGGACCGGACACCGCCACGGGAGCCTGCGCCGATGATCGTCACCGTCAACCCCGCCACGGGCGAGGAACTCCATCGCTACGACGAGCTTGACGAGGCGGGGATCGACCGCGCGCTGGACCGGGCGGCGGACGCCTTCGGACGCTGGCGCCGCAGCCCGCTGGAGGAGCGCACGGCCCTGCTGGCCCGTCTCGCGGGCGTGTACGAGGGGAACATCGACCGGCTCGCGCGGCAGGCCTCGCTGGAAATGGGCAAGACCTTCGCCTCCGCAAAGGCCGAGGTCGCGAAATGCGCCGCGCTTTTCCGCCACCTCGCCGAGAACGGCCCGGCCATGCTGGAGCCGGAGGTCTGGTCGTTGCCAGATGGCGCGCGGGCGGAGGGGCACTGGCTGCCGCTCGGCCCGGTGCTGGCGGTGATGCCGTGGAACTTCCCCTACTGGCAGGTGGTCCGCTTCCTTGCTCCCACGATCCTCGCCGGCAATGTCGGCCTGCTGAAGCACGCCAGCAGCGTGCAGGGCGTCGCCGCGTTGCTGGAGGAGATGATGGGCGAGGCGGGCGCGCCCGAGGGGCTGTTCCAGAACCTGCCGATCCGCGCCCGCGCGGTCGAGGGCATCATTGCCGACGACCGCGTCGTGGCGGCGACCCTGACCGGGAGCGAAGGCGCAGGCGCGGCGGTGGCCGAGGCCGCCGGGCGTCACCTCAAGAAGGTGGTGCTGGAACTCGGCGGGTCCGACCCGTTCATCGTCATGCCATCCGCCGACCTCGACGACGCGGTCAGGAACGCGGTCAGGGCACGCATCCAGAACACCGGCCAGTCTTGCATCTGCGGCAAGCGGATGATCGTCCATGGCGAGATCTACGACGCCTTCCTCGAACGGTTCGTCGATGCGATGGCGCAGGTGCGGGCGGGAGATCCGTTCGACGAGGCGAGCGACATGGGGCCGCTCTCCAGCGCGGAGCAGCGCGACACGGTGCTGAAACAGGTCGCCACGGCCCGCGAGGAAGGCGCGACAGTGGTCCTCGAACCGCGCGCACCGGATGGTCCGGGCGCCTACCTCACCGCCGGCGTGCTAACGGACGTGCCACCGGACAGCGCGACGGCGCGCGACGAGATCTTCGGTCCCGTGGCGCAGGTCTGCCGCGCCGCCGACATCGACGAGGCCATCGCCCGCGCCAATGACATTCCGTTCGGTCTCGGCTCCTCCGTCTGGACGCAGGACAGTGGCGAGCAGGATCGCTTCATCCGCGAGATCGAGGCCGGGATGACGGCGGTGAACCAGGTGCTCGCCAGCGACGTGCGCGCGCCGTTCGGGGGAACCAAGAAATCAGGGCACGGGCGCGAGCTGTCGGAGCACGGGCTGCGCGAATTCATGAACCTGAAAACGGTGATGCTGCCGCGCTGACGGGCGCGCCGGCCCACGGACAGTCCCGGCGCGCTGCGGCAGCCAGCAGCCGGTCCCGACGCCCAGCCCGGCGAAGGAAGGCCCGCGCGGCCGGCAGCGGCATGCTTGCCGCCCCGGCGCAGCGCGGCGCCCGCGTCAGAACACCTCGAACAGCCCCGCCGCGCCCATGCCGCCGCCCACGCACATGGTCACGACGACGTGGCGGGCGCCGCGCCGCTTGCCTTCGATCAAGGCGTGGCCGGTGCAGCGCGCGCCGGTCATGCCGTAGGGGTGACCGATGGAGATCGATCCGCCGGAGACGTTCAGCAGCTCATCGGGGATGCCAAGCTTGTCACGGCAGTACAGGACCTGCACCGCGAACGCCTCGTTCAGCTCCCACAGACCGATGTCGTCCATCTTGAGCCCGAAGCGGTCCAGCAGCGCCGGGATCGCATAGACCGGCCCGATGCCCATCTCGTCCGGCTCGGTGCCGGCGACGGCCATCCCGACATAGCGGCCCAGCGGCTGCAACCCGCGCTGCTCGGCCACTTTGGCCTCCATCAGCACGCAGGCCGAGGCGCCGTCGGACAGTTGCGAGGCGTTGCCGGCGGTGATCGTCGTGCCCTCGCCCATGACAGGCTTGAGGCTCTGCAGGCCTTCGAGCGTGGTGTCGGGACGGTTCCCCTCGTCCTTGGCGAGGGTTACCTCGCGGTCGGACACCTCGCCCGTCGCCTTGTCCTGCACCTTCATGGTGGTGGTGACGGGCACGATCTCGTCGTCGAAGCGCCCCTGCGCCTGCGCCTCGGCGGTGCGCCGCTGCGACTGAAGCGCGTATTCGTCCTGCGCCTCGCGCGAGATGCCGTAACGCTGCGCGACCGTCTCGGCGGTCTGCAGCATGGGCATGTAGATCGCCTTGTGCATGGCGATGAGCGACGGGTCGGGCTGGACCCGCATCTCGGCCGTCTGCACCAGGCTGATCGATTCCTGCCCGCCGGCCGCGACCACGTCCATGCGGTCAACCACGATCTGCTTGGCGGCGGTGGCGATCGCCATCAGCCCGCTGGCGCATTGCCGGTCGAGGCTCATGCCCGACACCGACACCGGCGCCCCCGCGCGCAGCGCCACCTGCCGGGCGATGTTGCCGGCCTGCGTCCCCTGCTGGAGCGCGCTGCCCCAGACCACGTCCTGCAGCTCGCCCGCCTCGATACCTGCCCGCTCGATGGCCGGCGCAAGGGCGTAGCTCCCGAGGGTCGGTCCCAGGGTGGCGTTGAACCCGCCCCGATAGGCGCGTCCGATGGCGGTGCGGGCGGTGGAGACGATGACGGCGTCACGGGACATGGGATCAGTTCCTCTGGCTGGTGGAAGGTAAGGCGACGGGAGTTGTCAGACGAACAGCTGCGTGATCCACTCGCAGACCAGCGCGGGCTTGTCCTCGCCTTCGATCTCGATGGTGATCTCCACCGTCTGCTGCCACTGGCCGGGCCGCTTCTCGGTCATTTCGAGGAGTTTCCAGTGGCCGCGGATGCGCTTGCCCGCGCGGACGGGGTTGATGAAGCGGGTCTTGTTGCCGCCGTAGTTCAGCCCCATCCGGACACCCTCGGGCCGGGGAAGATCGGAATTCTGCGACAGGTAGGGAATCATCGACAGGGTGAGGAAGCCGTGCGCGATGGTGCCGCCGAACGGCGTCATCTTCGCCATTTCCTCGTTGACGTGGATGAACTGGTGATCGCCCGTCGCGTCGGCGAACTGGTTGATCCGCTCCTGCGTGATCTCCACCCACTCGCTCGAGCCGAGCGACTGCCCGACCTTGGTGCTCATCTCCTGCGGCGTCATAGGGTCGCTCTCCGATCGGCTGAAACCTCGCCGATGCCATGCCGCGCGCGGCGGGGCAACGCAAGCACGGCGCGCCGGGCGACCGTCAGCCGCTTTCCAGCACCTCCGTCAGAGCGGCAAAGCAGGCGGGATCGACCGCGCGCCCAACCTCCGCAGCCATGACCTCCAGCGCCCGCTGGCGCGGCATGGCGGCGCGGTAGGGCCGGTCCGCGGTCAGCGCGTCATAGAAATCGCAGGTGGTGATGATGCGCGTCTCGACGCGGATCTGTTCGCCGCGCAGGCCAAGCGGATAGCCGGTGCCGTCAAGCCGCTCGTGATGGGCGGCGGCAAGATCGGCCATGTCCGACAGGACGCCGATGCGCCCGAGGATCCGGTTCGTGTGCGCGGCATGCTCGCGCATCTCCACCCACTCCGCTTCGGTGAGCGTGCCCGGCTTGTCCAGAACGGCGCTCGACACCCCGAGCTTGCCGATGTCGTGCAACGCCGCGGCCCGGCGCAGAGGCCGGATGCGATCTGCGGGCACGCCCATCTGCCGGGCGAGATCTTCGGCGTAGCGGGCCACGCGGCCCGAATGGCCCGCGGTGTAGGGGCTCTTGGCGTCGATGACCTGACCGAAGGCAAGGGTGATCGCGTCGAGCCAGTCGTCGTCCACGGGCGCATCCTCGACCGGAGCGCGGGCCGCGACAAGCGCATCGATCAGCGGCGACTCGAGATCGCGCCAGAACGCCTCATCCTCCGCCAGCGACGCAAAGGCGCGCGCGGCTTCGGGATCGAGCCATGTGCCCGCTCGGCGCGCAACCTCGTCCTGCGCCGCGACGCGGCCACCGGTCTGATGAAACACGTCCGCCACTTGCGCCAGCAGCGCGAGACGAGCGCCGAGCGGGATCGCCTGTCCGGTCAGCCCGTCCGGGCGGCCCGTGCCGTTCCAGTGCTCGTCCAGATGGTAGATGCCCTGCGCCACGGCCTCGTCGCGTCGCAGACTGCGGGCAATCTCTGCCCCGCGGGTGCAGCGCGCGAGGATCATGTCCTGCGCGATCTCGTCGCCGTGGCGCAGGATGTTCGCCACCGCGCCGATCCGCCGCGTCCAGGACGCGGACGCTCCGGTTTCGCGGAACACGAACCGCAAGGTCGATGGCAGCCCCGGCGGCACCGTCTTCCACCTGCGCTTGAAGGTGCGGTCGTCGGCGAGATAGAGTTCGGCAATCCGCGCGGCGTTGCTGGAGCAGCCCAGATCCTTCAGCAGCGCCGTATAATGGACGTGGGCCGTCTGCGCCGGGTCCGCGCCCAGCCGTTCCGCCACCCGCCCGGCAATGTAGCAGCACCGGACCGCGTGCCCGGCCGGCTGCCCCTCCGTCAGATCGAGAGCATAGCTGAACGCGCCGGCAACATCGCCGAAGCTGATCGTGCCCGATGCGGCACAAAGAGCGGCATGCTGCATCCTCGGCATTCTGCGCCGCCATCATGAGGAAACGGTGAGCAATGCTCCTTAACAGGGGTTTGGATCAGGGCTCCGCATGCCTGCGGGAGGGGACGTCATGCGGCCTCGCAGGGACAAAAAAGGGCCGGTCGCATGCACGACCGGCCCCGCTTTGCGTGAGGAAGGGACCCGCGCGTCAGAGCGCGTAGCGCACCCGCACTTCGCGGGTCTTGCGAGCCCGCATCGACGCACCGATGAAGCCGAAGCCCAGCAGCATCAACGCCCAAGTACCCGGCTCCGGCACGGCCGCCTGGATGGCGATGTTGTCCACCTCGAAGGCGTTCCGGCTCGACGACAGGCGCAGGGCCCCGATGTTGAACTGGTCCGCGCCGGTGATGGTCAGGTACGCCAGCGGGTTGGTGATGGGCGAGGACTGGTTGCCGTTGGGGTTCACCGCCGCGTCGAACCCGGTGAAGCTCGCCAGGACGGTGGTCAGGTCACGGCCCAGCACTTCCAGCGTGTTGAAGTCGTCCACCGATCCCCAGATGAAGGAGATCTGGCCGATCGACGCGAAGGCGGACAGGTTGAGAATGCCCGGCGAGCCATCGGACGGGCCGACGGTCCAGTATCCGCCGGTGCTGCCGAACGGCTGGGCCGCGACACCGCTCACACTGCCGAAGCGGACCTGCCCGCCGGTGGCTTCGGCCGGTGCGCCCGAATCGAAGGTGAAGGTCGGCGTCGGCCCGCTGTAGGGGTTGGTGCCGGGAACTGACGTCAGGACAATGGCAGCGCTCGCGCCGCTGGCCATGCCAAGGGTCGCAAGTGCCGCAGTAGCAGCGAGAAGCTTCATGCGCATGTCGTAGGTCCTTCATGCATCGCGGTTCAAAGACAGTGCCGCTCCGATTGCAGCGACACTCGAGAATGCGACCCTCGGGCAATGCTCATGAGGTGCTGCACACCTTCACCAACACATCTGCCTCGCTGCGCAATCTACCCCTAAACAGATCGTTAACCAAGTATAAAGAATTCGCGAGAGTCAGGCGCTTAGACAGCATGTGCCGTTCCGGAACACAGGCTTGTGCTTATTCGCGTCCATAGATGGCTGCGCCGCTTCTTCCGCAGGACTCTCCGTGATTCAGCAACTTGAGGGCGTGCGACGGCTTGGTCGGGCCGGCGCGGGACGGCGCGGCGCTTTCGACTTGCGCCGCATTTCCGACTCACCAGTCTATCGGCGCTTCACCGTGCGATGTGAGAAACGCGTTGGCGCGGCTGAACGGGCGCGAGCCGAAGAAGCCGCGGTGGGCCGACAGGGGGGAAGGATGGGGGCTGAACAGCCACAGGTGGCGTTCGCCGGCGCGCGCCCGCAGCGGTGCGAGCGCCGCCTGCGCCTGCGCGCCCCAGCCCATGAACACCAGCGGCCGTCCCTGGCAGGCGAGCGCCTCCAGGCACCTGTCCGTCAGCGCCTCCCAGCCAAGGCCCGCGTGGCTGGCAGGCTGTCCCGCGCGGACCGTCAGGACGCGGTTGAGGAGCAGCACGCCTCCCCGCGCCCAGGCAGCGAGATCGGCCGGGGCGGACGCCGCGCCGCCCAGATCCTCCGCGCGCTCGCGCAGGATGTTCTGCAACGACGGGGGCGGACGCACGCCCGGCGGCACGGCGAAGGCCAAGCCGTTCGCCTGTCCCGGACCGTGATAGGGATCCTGCCCGAGAATGACGACCCGGACGCTCGCGAAGGGGGTCAGGGCGAGCGCGCGCAGGCGGCAGGTCGGTGACGGATAGACCGCGACGCCGGCCGCTTCCTCGTCGGCCAGCCGGCGGGCGAGCGCCTGCAGCCGTGGTCCTCGAAGCACCGCGCCGGCGGCGGCGCGCCAGCCCTGCTCAAGCTCATCGGGGTTCATGCGGGGCCAGGGTAGCGCGGCACACCCCGGCGTTCCAGCGCCCCTTTCCCTTGCCGGCGATCGCGCCTAAGGCTGGCGCGATGGCTGTGCACTTCCACGAGAACGACTTGCCCGAGGGCGCCCTTGCCGACGGGGCAGTGGCCGTGGACACCGAGACGATGGGGCTGGTGACCCGCCGCGACCGGCTGTGCGTGGTGCAGATCAGCGACGGGCGCGGCGACGAGCATCTCGTGCGGTTCGCGCCCGGCAGCGACTACGCGGCGCCCCGGCTCAAGGCCGTGCTCGGTGATCCGGCGCGGCTCAAGCTGTTCCATTTCGCCCGCTTCGACCTCGCGGCGCTTCAGCATTACCTCGGCGTGATGGCGGCGCCGGTGTTCTGCACCAAGATCGCCAGCAAGCTGACCCGCACCTACACCGATCGCCACGGGCTCAAGAACCTGGTGAGCGAACTGCTCGGAGCGGACATCTCCAAGGCGCAGCAGTCGTCGGACTGGGGTGGCCCGGATCTTTCGGAGGCGCAGCGCGACTATGCCGCGAGCGACGTGCGCTACCTCCATGCGCTGCACGAAGTGCTGACCGCGCGGCTGGTGCGCGAGAACCGGCTCCACCTCGCGCAGGCGTGCTTCGATTTCCTGCCGACGCGCGCCCTGCTCGATCTGGCCGGATGGGACGATGCCGACATCTTCAGCCACGAGTAAGCGCCGGGACGCTAGCGCCGGCGCATGGTGAGGCACACATCGCCCGTCGAGACCGCCGATGCGCGCGCCTTGCGCGGCCGGCGGCAGCGTTTCGCCGCGCCGGGCGGCTTCCACGACCGCCTCATCCGCATCCTCGCCGTGGCGCTGCCGATGGCGATCGGGGTGGTTGCCGCGCTGGTGATCATCGTGCCGCTCAGTCCGCGGGGCGAAGTCAGCTTCCTGCTCGACCGCAACCGCGCCGAAGTCACGGAGAACCGGCTCAGCGTCGACAACGCGCTGTACCGCGGGCTGGACCGCGAGAACCGTCCCTTTTCGCTCAAGGCGGGCGAGGCGGTCCAGCACACCCAGGCCGAGGGGCTGGTGCGGCTGCGCGACCTCGTGGCGCAGTTGCTCCTGCCCGAAGGCCCGGCGCGTGTGACGGCGCAGGGCGGGATCTATGACCTGCGGGAGCAGCGCGTGACCGCC
The DNA here is from genome assembly GCF_004153605.1 of Qipengyuania thermophila. NCBI lineage: Bacteria > Pseudomonadati > Pseudomonadota > Alphaproteobacteria > Sphingomonadales > Erythrobacteraceae > Qipengyuania > Qipengyuania thermophila. The sequence goes on from NZ_SDSI01000001.1 coordinate 450,927, forward strand.
GACGGGCCGGTGCTGTTCACCGCCGCCGACGGCTATCGCATGCTCGCCCGGGGCGTGGCGGTGGACATGACCAACCGCCGGCTGGTCGGCCAAGACGGCGTGTCGGGCGAGGTGCCGGCGGGCACGTTCCGCGCCGACCGGCTCGAGGCGGATCTCGCCACCCGCACCATCACCCTTGACGGCAATGCCCGGATCACCATGGTCCCCGGACGTTTGAGGATGCCATGATGACCTCGCTTTCCTCGCTTGCCCCCCTCGCCCTCCGCGGCTTCCTGATCAGCCTGCTCGCCACGCTGGCGCTGGCGTCCGGGTTCGCCCTCCAGGCCCAGGCCTTCGGCAACCACAACACCAACGCTCCGGTCAATTTCGCCGCCGACCGCATCCAGCTTCAGGATCGGGAAAACCGGGTGGTGCTGAGCGGCGACGTGGTGATCAACCAGGCCGCCCTCACGCTGAGAGCCGCGCGGACGCTGATCAACTACACCGATGCGGGCAGCCTCCAGATCCAGCGGATGACCGCGACCGGCGGGGTGCGGGTGACGCGCGGCAACGAGACCGCCACGGGCGATGTCGCGGTTTACGACTTCGACCGCCGCATCATCACCATGTCCGGCGATGTGCGACTCAGCCAGGGCCCGGACAATCTGCGGGGCGGACGGCTGGTGATCGACCTGACGAGCGGCATCGCCACCATGGACGGCGGCTCCCGCGCCCCGGTCGACGTCCCGGGGGCCGGACCGGGCCGGGTGACGGGCACCTTCACCGTTCCCGCGCGCTGACCCGCGTCGCGTCCCGCCGCGCCGCCGCGCGGGCGATCATGGCCAGCTCCTGCCGCAGCAGGACCGATGCCGCGCGGCTGTCGGTCAGCATCGCCCGGTGCAGCAGGGCGACCCGCTCCACCAGCCGGGCGATTTCCGCCGGTGGCCAGCGGCGCGCCTGCGCCTCGACGGCGCCCCGGTCGCGCCAGAACAGCCGGCGGGCCTTCTGTTCGGCCTCGAGCGCCTGGGCGAGCGGACGGCCGGCGGCCGTCTCGCGGGCGATGCGCTCGAGCTGCGCCACCCGCCGCTCGAGCGCGAGCAGCACGGTGACCGCACCGAGCTGCTGACTGGCGAGGCGTCCCAGCTCGTCCGCCAGCCGCCCGACCTTTCCGCCGAGAACGGCATCCACCACCGGCTGCACGCTGTCGTCCGCCGTCACGGCGGCGATGCTGTCCAGCGCCTCCGCCGTCGCGGTGCGCGGGCTTGTCGGCGCGGCATCGAGCAGCAGCGCCAGCTTCTCCACCTCGGCCGCGGCGATGCCGATGTCGAGACCGGCGGCCGCCGCGATGCGTTCGGCCAGCTGCGCGGAGAGCCGCACGCCGGCGGCATCGCCAAGCCTCCGCACCGTCTCGGTGACCGAGCGCAGATCCGGCGGCCAGAACACGACGACCGCCGCGTCGCCGCGCCCTTCGAGCAGCCGCGCCGTCCGCGACTTGTCCGTGGCGCCGGTCGCATGGACGATCACCGGACAGGCGGCACCCGCCCCGGCGGCGCCCGTTTCCAGCAGCGTCTGCACGGCATCGTGCGCCTCGTCGCCGCTGACCCGGACGAGGATGTGCCGGGCGCCGCCGAACAGCGACTGCGACCGCGCCTCATCGCCGAGCCGGCCCGGATCGCCGCGCAGGTCCGCGCCTGCCAGGTCGACCCGCTCGCCGGGGTCGGGCAGGTGGGCAATCAGCGCATGCGCGGCGGCGAGCGCACCGGCCTCGTCCGGTCCGCACAGGAACACCACCGACGCGCTGCGCGCCAGCGCCGCGGCCCGCCCGGCAAACTCGCGGTTTGTCAGCTTCATCGGCGCGCCGGCCTCAGCGGCCGCGCATGGCCAGCGCGAGGTCGGTCGCGATCCGCTCCGCCACTTCCAGCGCCAGGTTCTCCAGGGCCCGCTGCTCGGCCGCGATCGTGGCGTAGTCGCTCGACACGACGTCGATCCCGGCATCGCTGCCGGCGGTGGCATCAAGGACGATCGCGCCGGTTTCGAGGTCGACGAGCTGATAGCGGGCGCGCAGGATGCGGCGCTCGCGGCTGATCGTGTCGTCCGACAGGATCCCCAGAGTCTCGAGCTGGTCGTCGAGCCGGACGTCCAGCCGGTAACGGATCGCGCCGCTGCCGGCCGGCGCGAGCCGGTCCACGAGGGCGTTGCGCATCAGCCACCCGGCCCGCCCGGCGATGGGCGCCACCTCGATCCCGGCCATCGCGCCGGCGACGGGCCCGCTGCCCCCGGCACCGTACAGGGGCTGAAGGCTGCACGCCGGCAGCGCCAGCAGCAGGGCGCACAGGGCGAAGAGGCGCCTCATGTCACGATGTTGACCAGCCGGTCGGGCACGACGATCACCTTGCGCACCGGCGCGCCGGCCATGGCCCGCTGCACGTTGGCGCTCGCGAGCGCCAGCGCCTCGAGCTGCGCTCCGTCGGTCCCACGCGCGACGGTGAGGGTGTCGCGCAGCTTGCCCTTGACCTGCACCGCCACGGTGACCTCGTCCTCGACCAGAAGGTCGGGATCGACCTGAGGCCACGACGCCTCCGCGATCAGGCCGGCCTCGCCGATCCCGGCCCACGCCTCTTCGGCCAGATGCGGCATCATCGGGCTGACGAGCAGCAGCAGGGTGCGGATCGCCTCCGACCGGCTGGCCGATGGCGGCGCCCGCTCGATCTCGCCGGCAAGGCTGTAGAGCTTGGCCACCGCCTTGTTGAACTGGAGCCCCTCGATGTCCTGCGCCACGCCGGCCACGGTCTGATGCACCCGCCGGTCGAGCGCCCGGTTGACGCCGGCGGCCTGCGGATCACGCTGCCCGAACAGCCGCCACAGCCGGTGGACGAACCGGGCGCAGCCCTCGATGCCGGCCTCGGACCATGGCAGGTCGCGCTCGGGCGGAGAGTCCGACAACATGAACCAGCGCACCGCATCCGCGCCGAAGCGGTCGATGATCGCATCCGGGTCGACGACGTTCTTCTTGGATTTCGACATCTTGACGACGCGGCCGGCCGTGACCGGCGCGCCGTCGGCGATGCGGACCCAGTCGGCGCCGTCCCGGCGGACCTCGCCGGGTGACAGCCAGCTGCCGTCCCCCAGGCTGTAGGTCTCGTGCGTCACCATTCCTTGCGTGAACAGCGATGCAAACGGCTCCTCCAGCGCGATCCGGCCGACATGGGCCAGGGCGCGGGTCCAGAAGCGGGCATAGAGGAGATGCAGGATCGCATGTTCCACCCCGCCGATATACTGGTCCACGGGGAGCCAGCGAGCGATCTCCGCCGGATCGAACGGCCGGTCCGCTGGCTGGCTCGCGAACCGCAGAAAATACCACGAGGAATCGACAAAGGTGTCCAGCGTGTCCGTTTCCCGCCGCGCCGCGCGGCCGCAGCGGGGACACGGGACGTGCTTCCAGGTCGGATGACGTTCGAGCGGGTTGCCGGGGGTCGCGAAATCCACGTCCTCCGGCAGGACGACCGGCAGTTGCTCGCGGGGGACGGGCACGACCCCGCAAGCCTCGCAATGGATGAAGGGGATCGGCGTGCCCCAGTACCGCTGGCGGCTGACACCCCAGTCGCGCAGGCGCCAGACGGTCTTGCCCTCGCCCCAGCCCTCCGCCTCGGCCCGCGCGACGACGGCCGCGATCGCCTCGGCAACGCGCATGCCGTCGAGGAAATCCGAATTGACGAGCACTCCGTCCGCCGTGTCCGCCTCCGCCAGCGGCGCGTCCGCCTCGTGCACGGACGGGGCGACGACGCGCAGGATGGGTAGACCGCAGGTGCTGGCAAACTCGAAGTCGCGCTGGTCGTGCCCGGGCACGCCCATGATCGCCCCGGTGCCGTAGTCCATCAGCACGAAATTGGCGATGTAGACGGGCAGCTGCGCGCCGGTGAAAGGATGGGCCGCCATGACCCCGATCCGCAGGCCGCGCTTTTCCGCCGTCTCCAGTTCGGCCGCGGTGGTGCCGCCTTTCCTGCACTGTTCGACGAAGGCGGCGGCCTCCACGTCCGTCTCCGCCGCGGCGCGGGCGAGCGGATGATCGGGCGCGACGGCAACGAAGCTCGCGCCGAAGATCGTGTCGGGACGGGTGGAATACACCTCGACGCTGCCCCCGTCGGAGAGGCGGAAGCGGAATTGTAGCCCCGTACTCCTGCCGATCCAGTTCTCCTGCATCAGCCGCACCTTGTCCGGCCAGGTGTCGAGCGTCCCCAGCCCGTCGAGCAGCGCGTCGGCAAAGGCCGTGATCTTCAGGAACCATTGATCGAGCTTGCGCCGTTCCACCAGCGCGCCCGAGCGCCACCCGCGCCCGTCGATCACCTGTTCGTTGGCCAGCACGGTCCGGTCGACCGGATCCCAGTTCACCTCCGACTCGCGCCGGTACACAAGACCGGCCTCGTAGAGGTCGAGGAACAGCGCCTGTTCATGCCCGTAGTAGCCGGGGTCGCAGGTGGCGAACTCGCGGCTCCAGTCGAGCGCGAAGCCGATCCGCTTCAGCTGCGCCCGCATTGTCGCGATGTTGTCGCGCGTCCAGGCGCCGGGATGCACGCCCTTCTCCATCGCCGCGTTCTCGGCCGGCATGCCGAACGCGTCCCAGCCCATCGGGTGCAGCACCGCGTGCCCGGTCATGCGCTTGTAGCGCGCGAGCACGTCGCCCATGGTGTAGTTGCGCACGTGACCCATGTGGATGCGCCCGGACGGATACGGGAACATCTCCAGCACATAGGCCTTGGGGCGGTCGCCGTGGCGGTCGGCGGCGAAGCAGCCCGCCTCGTCCCACGCGCGTTGCCAGCGGGCCTCGGCGGCCGCCGGGTCGAAGTGCCTGTCGCTCATTGCCCCCCCGTGCACGGTTCGCTGACGGCGGTCAGGAGGCGAGCGCCTCGCGCCGCAGGTCGCGGGCCCGGGTGAGAATGATGTCCTCCAGCCGCTGCACCGTTGCCGCCTGGACGGGCGCCTCGAGCCAGGTGCCGTTCTGCAGCACCTGCCGGCTGGCCGCGACGCGCAGCGCGTCGGCGCGCAGGTCGCGGTCGAGAATGGTGATGGTGATCTTCACCCGCTCGCCCGGCTGCTGCGGCTGCGCGTACCAGTCGGTGATGATCACCCCGCCATTGGCGTCGGCCTGCAGCAGCGGCGCGAAGCTGACCGCCTCGAGAGCGGCGCGCCACAGGAAGGCGTTGACGCCGATGGAGGTGACCTGCGCGGCGGCGGCGTCCGCACGCGGACGGTCCGATCCGCCGCATCCGGCCAGCGCCGCGAGGCTTGCGAGAAGGGCCAAGGAGGCAGTCGTGCGGCGGGCGACGCGGTGGTGTGGATGAGGCACGGCGGGTTCCTGAAGCTGCTGGAGGAACGGCACCGTCGCCGCCTCCATGGTGATCCTAATAGCTTCCCGGCGCGGCGGGGCAAGGCACCCCGTGTCTGGCGGACCCGAGGAGGCCGGCAGCCGCGCGCGGACCCGCGGGACATGGCCGGTGCGGGCGTGAACTCCCACTGAACTGGCCGGTGCGGGCGGACTGTGGACCTCGCGCCACAGCCAGGCGGAATCCGGAGCCTGCGAAGAGTCCTGCCTCTATCAACCCGCATCGCCCCTGCTCTATAGAAGGGCATTGTCCGGTGGAAGGAACTGCCGGACGAGTCAGGCTTTTGACTCAACAGCAGACGGGGCAAGAACGCAGGCGACATGGCACGCAGGTCCATCTCCGCCGGATTGACGAGACCGGGCTTCCTGCTCGCGGCGGCCTTGTGCGCCGCGGCGCTGCCGGCTGCGGTTCAGGCGGTGGTGCCTTCCGCCTCGGGGAGCGAGGCCGCACCCGCTCTTGGCGGACTGGGACTGTTCACGCCGGCGGGTATGGACCCTGAACTCGTTCGCCGCGCCCACGCGATTGCGCAGGAACGCGGGCTTCAGTTCACGCCGGCCGGATCCATCACCCGCACGGCGCGACCGATCACCGTCGCGGTGCGTGTCGATCAGGACGTGGCGCGCGTCGTCACGGTGCAGCGCGCGGTCAAGACGGCCGGCGCGACCGTGATGGGCACGCACGCGCCGCCCGTCACCCTCACGCCGACCCGCTTCGATCTTGGCGCGGCGCGCGGCTATCAGGCGTTCGCCCAGCCCGCCGCGCCCGTCCGGCTGACGGCTCCGGCTGCGCGGCGCGTCGATGTCGACGACGTGCCCATGGCCGATCTGGCGCAGTTCGGCCGCCGCCTCGTCGAGCCTGCGGGCCGCCCGTCGCGTTTCTCCTCCCGCGTCGCCCTCGCAACCGAGGAAGGGGCGCCTGGACGCACCCCGCGCACGCTCGAGGCGCTGGGCGAGCAGAGCGTCGATGTCAGCGGCTCGTTCCGCGTCCTGCGCAATCTGGATGTCACCGCCGGGGTCCGCCTGTCGCAGGATCGCGACCGCATCGCCCCGCTGACCGACGCGCAGCAGGACGACAAGGCGGTGTACGTGGGAACCCAGTTCCGGTTCTGAACGCTGCGCCGGTGTGCGTGCGACGGACACGGACGTGCGGCGAGGCCGCATCGCCCGCGCTCGTCGCGGCGCCACGGTTGACGTGACGGCACGTCAGAAGACGGCCGCAGTGGGAGAGAAGGCTATGGCACGCGTCGCGATCGTGACGGGTGGAACGCGCGGCATAGGCCGCGCGATCTGCGAACACCTCAAAGCCGACGGCTTCACCGTCGTCGCCAACTACGCCGGCAACGAGGACGCCGCCCGGCAGGCGGGCGAGGAACTGGGCATCGCCACCTACAAGTGGGACGTCGGCGACCACCAGGCCTGCCTCGACGGATGCGAACGGGTGGCCAAGGAGGTCGGTCCGGTCGACGTGGTGGTCAACAATGCCGGCATCACCCGCGACGGCACCCTGCACCGCATGAGCTTCGAGGACTGGAACGAGGTCATGCGGATCAATCTGGGCGGTTGCTTCAACATGGCGAAGGCCTGCTTTCCCGGCATGCGCGAACGCGGCTGGGGCCGGATCGTCAACATCGGCTCGATCAACGGACAGGCGGGGCAGTACGGGCAGGTCAACTACGCTGCCGCCAAATCGGGGATCCACGGCTTCACCAAGGCGCTGGCGCAGGAGGGCGCCAAGTTCGGCGTGACCGTCAACGCCATCGCGCCGGGCTACATCGACACCGACATGGTCGCCGCCGTGCCGCCGGCCGTGCTGGAGAAGATCGTCGCCAGGATCCCGGTCGGCCGCCTCGGCCAGGCACACGAGATCGCCCGCGGCGTGTCGTTCCTGTGCAGCGAGGACGCCGGTTTCGTCACCGGCTCGACGCTGAGCATCAATGGCGGACAGCACATGTACTGACCGCTGCTGCGGCCTCCAGCGGGGGGCGGGTGCACCCGTCGGGACCGCGCGATCCGCCAGCCGGGTCGACGCGCTGTGAAGATTCGGTATTTCCACGCGCATGGAAATGTCGGGAGCCGCGGAAGCCTTGGGCGCGCTGGCGCAGGAGCATCGGCTCGGCCTGTTCCGGCTGCTGGTGCAGGGGGAGAGGACGGCCTGTCCGCAGGCACCATCGCCTCGACGCTCGGGCTGCCGAACTCGTCGCTGTCCTTTCATCTGGCCCATCTCGTCCGCGCCGGACTGGCCCCCATGCGGCGGGAGGGCCGTTCGCTGAACTACTCGGCCGGTGACTTGGCCATGAACGCGCTGGTCGGCTTCCTGCTCGAAAATTGCTGTGGCGGAGCGGCCTGCGGCCCCGCCCTTGCGGAGATTCCTCGATGAGCGTCACCATCTACCACAATCCCGCCTGCGGAACGTCGCGCAACACGCTGGCGCTGATCCGCGCCACCGGCACGGAGCCGCGCGTCATCCATTATCTCGACACGCCCCCCTCGCGGGCCGAACTGGTCGCGCTGATCCAGGTGATGGGCATCACGCCGCGCGCCCTGTTGCGGCAGAAGGGCACGCCCTATGCCGAGCTGGGGCTGGACGATCCGTCGCTCGACGACGGGGCGCTGATCGACGCGATGGTGGCGAACCCCGTCCTGATCAACCGTCCGATCGTCGCCGGACCGCGCGGAACGGCGCTGTGCCGCCCGTCCGAACGGGTGCTGGACCTGCTGGACCGGCCGCTTCCCGGCGATTTCGCGAAGGAAGACGGCGAGATCGTGCCGGCCGGATCCGGCGGACGATGAACGCCACCGCTGCGCCTGCCGCCGCGCAGGCGACCGCGCTCGGCCTGTTCGAGCGCTGGCTGTCGGGGTGGGTCGGTTTTCGATCCCAGATCGAGGCGGTGCGACGGGCGTCGAGTCGGGCGCCTTCGACGTTTGCGCATTCCCTAACGCGGCACGCGGCGCTAAGCGGCGCGTCATGCACGACACACCTGCCTGGACGCCCTTTCGTCTCCGTCTCCTGAACCGTGTCACATGCGGTCCATGTCTCGGTCTCGCCGCTGCCGGAGGTGCGGCATGAGCGGCACGCGGCAGGAAACCGACTCCATCGGCACCATCGAGGTCGCCGACGAGCGCCTGTGGGGCGCGCAGACGCAGCGGTCCTTGCAGAACTTCCGCATCGGCGGCGAGCGGATCCCGCTTGAAATCGTGCACGCCCTCGGCCGCATCAAGCGGGCCGCGGCGCGCACGAATCACAAGCTCGGCCTGCTCGACGCGCGACTGGCGGACGCGATCGCCGATGCCGCGCAGCAGGTCGCGGACGGGCGGCTCGACGACGAGTTTCCGCTGGTCGTGTGGCAGACCGGGTCCGGCACGCAGTCGAACATGAACGCCAACGAGGTCATCGCCGCCGTCGCCTCGGAGGCGCTGGGCGGGCGTCGGGGCGAGAAGAAGCCGGTTCACCCCAACGACCACGTCAACATGAGCCAGTCGTCGAACGACACCTTTCCGACCGCGATCCACATCGCGGTGGCGAGCGTGCTGAACGCGCGGCTCCTTCCCGCGCTCGAGGCGCTGCACGCGGACCTCGCCGGCAAGGCGCGCGCGTGGGATCACATCATCAAGATCGGCCGCACCCACACGCAGGATGCGACGCCGCTCACGCTGGGGCAGAACTTCGGAGGCTACGCGCGCCAGATCGAAGCCGGGATCGAGCGCGTGCGCCTCACCCTGCCGGGACTGTACGAGCTGGCGCAGGGCGGCACGGCGGTCGGCACCGGGCTGAACGCGCCCAAGGGCTTCGCCCAGGCCTTTGCCGAGGAAATCGCCCGCGACACCGGGCTGCCCTTCACCACCGCGCCCGACAAGTTCGAGGCGCTGGCCAGCCAGGATGCGCTGGTGTTCGCGCACGGGGCGCTCAACACGCTGGCGGCCTCGCTCTACAAGATCGCCAACGACATCCGCCTGCTCGGCTCCGGCCCGCGCGCCGGACTGGGCGAGCTGGCGCTGCCGGCGAACGAGCCGGGGTCGTCGATCATGCCGGGCAAGGTCAACCCCACCCAGTGCGAGGCGATGACGCAGGTCTGCGCGCAGGTCATCGGCAACCATGCCGCCGTCACCTTCGCCGGAACCCAGGGGCAGTTCGAGCTGAACGTCTATCGCCCGGTGGTGGGCTACAACGTGCTCCAGTCGGTGCGCCTGCTCGCCGATGCGGCCGACAGCTTCCGCGAAAACCTGCTGGCGGGGCTGGAACCGCGCGAGGACAACATCCGCCGGGGGGTCGAGAATTCGCTGATGCTGGTCACGGCGCTTGCTCCGTCCATCGGCTACGACAAGGCCGCCAAGATCGCCAAGACCGCGCACGAGACGGGACAGACCCTGCGCGCGGCGGCGCTCGCCAGCGGCGACGTGACCGCCGAGGACTACGACCGGGTGGTGCGTCCCGAGACGATGCTTGGCCCCGACCGCGACTGAGACGGCGCTGGGGGACGGGCCGGAAGCCCGGCGCGGAACCGGATCGCCCCTGCACGGGTTGAGAGACCAAACCGATCAGGAGACATGCTCCATGCGCCTGCGCCTGCTTCCCGTCCTGTTCACCGCTCCGCTGGCTCTGGCGGCGTGCAACCAGAACTCCGGCACCACCGCGACGACCGAGGGTCAAACGGCGGTCGCGACGGCGCCGGCGGCCGCTCCGGGTCAGCCGGCGGGCACGGTGGCGGCGGGCGACATCGTGGCGCTCGGCCTGACCGAGCGGCAACTGCTCGACGCCGACCTGATCGACCCGTCGGGCCGTGACATCGGCGATGTGGAAGGGGTGCTCCGCAACGCGTCCGGGCAGGTCGACAGGCTGCTTGTCGAGGTCGAGAACACGAGCCCCGACCGCTACGTGCATGTGCCCATTGACGGGCTGGCGGTGGTGCAGCGCGGGGACGACATCGATCTGTCGACCTCCATGACCCAGCAGCAGCTCGCCGCGCTGCCGGCCGTCGACCGCAACGCGCGCTGAAGCCGGACGCATCCGCCGGGGTCGGCTGCACGGAGTTGATGCCGCTCGTTCGCGCTTCGGGCAGACCGGATGCGGACGTGCCGTATCATCCGCCGGTCAAGCAGTCGGTGACGCTTGCCGGCCACCAGACCTCGGTCAGCCTCGAACCGCTATACTGGGAACTGCTGCGCACGGCCGCGCAAGAGGAGGGCAAGTCCCTCAACGCGCTGGTCGCGGCGATCGACGCGGAACGGCTGCGCGTGGCAAGGCCGCCGGGTCTTGCCGGCGCGATCCGCGTCTGGCTCACCATGCGGCTGATCGGGATGGCGGGGGACGGCGCAGCCCTGCGCCCGTCCCCGCCGGAGTGACACCCGCAGGTGTCAGTAGGTCGCGGGCGGATCGCTCGCCGGGAAGGTCTGGTCGAGCGCCTCGTCCGTCTTGCTCCACGACTGGGCGTTGTCCCGCATGGACGACACGCCCGCGTCGCGGATGGTCGCATCGCCCTGGTTGCCGGCGAAGGCCGGACGGGACGGGTTGGCGAAGTTCTTTTCGTAGTACTTGTAGCCGGCGTAGCCGAGGCCGCCGAGAACAGCGAGTTTGAGCAACATGTCGAGTCTCCTTACGGCGCATTAACCCGCAAGGCGCGGATTGGGTCCGCTCCGTCTGCCGCAAACGGGAGGCTAGACGTCATTTTCCCGGCGGATGTCCGCACCGGCGAGGGCCAGCTTCTCCTCCAGCCGCTCGTAGCCGCGGTCGAGATGGTAGATCCGCCGCACCTGCGTCTCGCCCTCGGCCGCCAGCGCGGCAATGACGAGACTCATCGACGCGCGCAGATCGGTGGCCATCACCTCGGCCCCCACCAGCCGCGCGGGGCCGTGCACCGTGGCCGTTCGCCCGGCCGTTTCGATCACCGCGCCCATGCGGCGCAATTCGGGCACGTGCATGTAGCGGTTCTCGAAGATCGTCTCGTGCAGGACGCTGTCGCCCTGCGCCTGGGTCAGCAGGCTCATCAGCTGCGCCTGCATGTCGGTGGCAAGGCCCGGATAGGGCGCCGTTTCGAGGTCGACGGCGCGCAGGCCCTCGTTGGCGGCGACCGTGACGCCGCGCGGGTCGTGCGACACCTCGACACCCGCTCTGCGCAGCGCGTCGATCGTCGCGCCCATGGTGTCCGCGTCAGCGCCCTCGAGCCGCACCGAACCGCCGGTGATGGCCGCAGCGCACGCATAGGAGCCGGCTTCGATCCTGTCGGGCATCACCCGGTAGGTGGCTCCATGAAGGCGAGGCACGCCGGTGATCACCAGCTCGCCGCTGCCGATCCCCTCGATCTGCGCCCCCATGGCGGTGAGCAGCCGGCACAGATCGACGATCTCCGGCTCCCTCGCGGCGTTCGAAAGCCTGGAGACGCCCTTGGCCAGCACCGCCGCCATGACTGCGTTCTCGGTGGCTCCGACCGACACCACGGGGAATCGGAAGTCCCCTCCGGCCAGCCCGCCGCCCGGCGCCACCGCACGCACATAGCCCTGCGCCAGCTCGACCCTCGCACCCAGCGCCTCGAGCGCCTTGAGGTGCAGATCGATCGGCCGGTCGCCGATGGCACAGCCGCCGGGCAGCGACACGGTGGCATCGCCCGCGCGGGCCAGCAACGGTCCCAGGACCAGGATCGAGGCCCTCATCCGGCGCACGAGGTCGTAGGGCGCCACGGTGGAGGTCAGCCGCGTCGCCTCCAGTGTCACGACGCGCCCGAAATCGTCTGGCCGCGATCCCTGAATGGTGTGCGCGACGCCGAACTGCCCCATGAGGTGCTGGAACCCGTCGATGTCGGCCAGCCGCGGCAGGTTGCGCAGGGTGACCGGCTCGTCCGTCAGCAGCGCGCAGGGCAGCAGGGTCAGGGCGGAATTCTTGGCCCCCGAGATCGGGATGGTGCCCGACAGCCGGTTGCCGCCGCGGATGATCAGCTTGTCCATCGCCACCCTTTAGCTTGGTCCCGGCGCGGAACAAGATGGCTGCCGGCGGTTGACGCCCGCCCGACCCGCCGCCAAGGCCCGGCACCATGAGCAGCCACAAACCCATCCGCAAGGCCGTGTTCCCGGTTGCCGGGCTCGGCACCCGTTTTCTGCCGGCCACCAAGGCGATCCCCAAGGAGCTTTTGCCGGTGGTCGACCGCCCGCTGATCCAGTACGCGGTGGACGAGGCGCGCGAGGTGGGGATCGAGCAGATGATCTTCGTCACCGGCCGGGGCAAGACCGCCATCGTCGAGCATTTCGACATCGCCTACGAGCTTGAGGACACCATGCGCGAGCGGGGCAAGGATCTGTCGGTCCTCGATCCGACCCGCGCGACCCCCGGCGACATCATTACCGTTCGCCAGCAGGTGCCGCTGGGGCTTGGCCACGCCATCTGGTGCGCGCGGGCCATCGTCGGCGACGAGCCGTTCGCCATCCTGCTGCCCGACGAGCTGATGGTCGCGGCCAAAGGCGGCGGGACCGGGTGCATGACCCAGATGGTCGACGCCTACCGCGAGGTGGGGGGCAACCTCGTCTCGGTGCTGGAGGTTCCGCACGAGGAGGTCAGCTCCTACGGGGTTATCGCGCCGGGCGCGAGCCGGGGCGCGTTGACGGAGGTGACGGGCCTTGTGGAAAAGCCGGCGGTTGCCGACGCCCCGTCGAACAAGATCGTGTCGGGCCGCTACATCCTGCAGCCGGACGTCATGCGTGTCCTGGAGACGCAGGGCAAGGGCGCGGGAGGCGAAATCCAGCTCACCGACGCCATGGCGCAGATGATCGGCCGGCAACCCTTCCACGCCGTGACCTTTGCCGGCAGGCGCTTCGATTGCGGCAGCAAGACCGGTTTTGTCGAGGCCACTCTTGCCCTCGCGCTCGAGCGCGCCGACATGGGTGCGGAGGTGCGCGCCATGGCGGAACGGCTGCTCAGGGACTGACGGCGGCACCAGGCGCGCGGAACGCCTTGGCAGGTTTGTCTCGCGCGGGGCGCCGGCGCCTCGAGGCCAGCCCGGCCTGGGCAAGGGTTGCCAAGGCCGGCCTCGGTTTCTAAGCGCAGGGCCATGCGGTGGGAGCACGGAGGACGCCGGCGACGCGCGGCACGCCGGAACGCAAGGTCTGCCCGGGCATGATCCTGCTGCTCACCTGCATGCTGCCGTTTCTCGGCGCGCTGGCCGTTGCGCTCGCCGCGCGGACGGGGCGTAACACGCAGGCGATCCTTGCCGGTGCCGCAACGTCGGCCGCCCTTGTGCTTATTCTGCTCCAGGCGCCGCAGGTGCTCGCGGGCACCACGAGCGCCTTTGCCATGCCCTGGGTTCCGGCTCTCGGTCTTGAGGCGTCGCTGTTCATGGATCCGCTCGGACTGATGTTCGCCGGCCTGATCCTCGGCATCGGCATCCTGATCATCACTTACGCCCGCTTCTACCTCGCGGCCGAGGATTCGATGCCGCGATTTCTCACATTCCTGATGCTGTTTCAGGGCGCGATGCTGGGCATCGTCCTGTCGGACAACGTCCTGCTGCTGCTGATCTTCTGGGAGCTGACGAGCCTGTCGTCCTTCCTGCTGATCGGCTTCTGGAGCCACAAGGCAGAAGGGCGGCAGGGCGCGCGCATGGCGCTGGCGGTGACGGGCGGCGGGGGGCTGGCGCTGATCGCGGGGCTGCTGATCCTCGGCCGTGTGGCGGGCTCCTACAACCTGACCGACATCCTGCTGGCCGGTCTCGTCATCCAGGGCTCGCCCCTGTACACGCCGGCGCTGGTCCTGATCCTGGTCGGCTGCTTCGCCAAGTCGGCACAGTTCCCGTTCCACTTCTGGCTGCCGCGGGCCATGGCTGCGCCGACTCCGGTCAGCGCCTATCTTCACAGCGCCACCATGGTGAAGGCGGGCGTGTTCCTGCTGGCGCGGCTGTGGCCGGTGCTCTCGGGGACGGAGCTGTGGTTCTATCTCGTGGCGACCACCGGCATGGTGACGATGTTCGTCGGCGCCGCGATCGCCCTGTTCAAGGACGATCTGAAGGCTCTGCTCGCCTATTCCACCGTCAGCCACCTCGGCCTGCTGACGATGCTGCTCGGCTTCGGGACGCCCATGGCTGCGGTGGTCGCCGTGTTCCACATCCTGAATCACGCGACCTTCAAGGCGGCGCTGTTCATGAACGCCGGGATTGTCGATCACGAGGTCGGAACCCGCGACGTGCGCCGGCTGGGCGGCCTGGTGCATCTGATGCCGATCGCCACCACCATCGCGGTGGTCGCCGGCCTGTCGATGGCCGGGCTTCCGCCATTCAACGGCTTCATTTCCAAGGAGATGATGCTGGAGGAGGCGGGCCGGACCGTCTGGGCCGAACTGACATGGCTGATCCCGCTGGTGGCGACGCTCGCGGCGCTGCTCTCGGCCGCCTACTCCTTCCGCTATGTCAGCCACGTGTTCTTCGGCCCGCGCCGTCATGACTATCCCCGCGCGCCGCATGATCCCGGCGCCGGGCTGTGGGGTCCGCCGGCGGTTCTGGCCGCGCTCGTCGTGCTCATCGGATTCTTCCCCGCCACGATCGCTGGCCCGCTGGTGCAGCCGGTCGCGGCGGCGGTGATCGGGGCCGAGCCGCCCTATTTCGCGCTCAAGATGTGGCACGGGTTCACCCCCGCCCTGTTCATGAGCGTGCTGGCCGTCGCCGGCGGAGCCGCCGTGCTGTGGCGCCATGGCGAGGCGGTGCGGATGTGGCAGCGCGTGCCGGTGCCGGATGCGAAGCGCGCCTTCGACGCCGTCGTCGCGGCCTTGGTCGGGGCGAGTCGCGTCGTCACCGACACGCTGCACACCGGCACGCTTCAGCGGTCGCTGTTCGTGCTGTTTGCCGCCACCTTCCTCCTTGCGGTCGAGGGGTTGAGCGTCGGCGGACTGGGCGGCGCGACCCGCGCCGGCATCCCAGCCTCGGGGGTCGCCGTGGCCGCGTGGCTCGCTCTGGTCGCCGGCGCGGTGGCGGTGGTCGTCTCGGCGCGGCAGCGGTTCCTGGCGCTCATCTACATCAGCGTCATCGGCCTCATCGTCTCGCTCGGCTTCGTCTATCTGTCCGCGCCCGATCTCGCGCTGACGCAGATTTCCGTCGAGGTGGTGACGATCCTGCTGCTGCTGCTCGCGCTCAATCTCCTGCCCAAGACACCGCAGCCGACGAGTTCGCGCCTGCGGCGGGCGCGCGACGCCGTGCTGGCAGGCATCGTCGGCGCCGGCGTCGGCTGGCTGGCGCTGGCAGTCATGACCCGGGCGCCGCGCGACCCAATCTCGGCCTTCCACTGGGCGCAGGCGAAGCCGGGCGGAGGCGGAACCAACGTGGTCAACGTGACACTGGTGGATTTCCGCGGCTTCGACACCTTCGGCGAGATCATCGTGCTCGGCATCGCCGCGCTGGCCATCTACGCCTTGCTCAAAACGGCGGTCAGAGGGGTGGCGGGTCGGCGGCTTCTCGCCTGGGTGCCGGAGACGCCGGAATCGCCGGAGAGGCACCCGATGATGCTGGTGGTGGCGAGCCGCCTCGTGCTGCCGATCGCGCTGGTCGTCGGGCTGTTCCTGTTCCTGCGCGGGCACAATCTGCCCGGCGGCGGCTTCATCGCCGGTCTGGTGTTCTCCATCGCGCTTCTCGTGCAGTTCATGGCGTCGGGCTATGCCTGGGCCGATGCGCGCAAGCGGCTCGAGCGGCACACGCTGATTGCCGGCGGCGTGCTGGTGGCGGCGGCGACGGGTCTGGGATCTCTCGCCTTCGGCGCGCCCTTCCTGACCAGCACCTTTGAATACATCACCTGGCCGCTCGTCGGGCAGTTCGAGCTGGCCTCGGCGCTGCTGTTCGATGTGGGCGTGTCGCTGGCGGTGGTGGGCGCGGTGCTGCTGGCGCTTGGTCAGCTGGCCAATCTGATGCAGCGGGCCGCGCGGCTCGAGGTGGACGCCGAACCCATGGACATCGACCCGACACGCGGCGCGGGAGCGGTGCGATGACGGTCGAACTGCTCGTTGCCAGCGCCATCGGAGTGATGACCGCTGCCGGCGTGTATCTGTGCCTGAGAGGCTCGACCTTCTCGGTGGTCCTCGGGCTGGCGATGCTGTCCTATGCCATCAACGCCTTCCTCTTCTCGATGGGCCGGCTGGTTGTGGACCGGCCTCCGATCTACGATCCTTCGGCGCCCGGCTTCACCGATCCGCTGCCACAGGCGCTCGTGCTGACGGCGATCGTGATCGCGTTCGGTATGACCGCTCTGGTGGTGGTGCTTGCCCTGCGGTCCTATCTCGAATCGGGCACGGACGACGTGAACGGTGCGGGTGCCGAACCGCCCCCGGCGGACGGGGACGCACCGGACGATCCGGCGGAGCCGCCATGCACCTGATCGTTGCGCCCGTCCTCGTCCCGGCCGTGCTGGCAGCGCTGATGCTGCTCAGGCCCGCGCGGCTGACCCGGCTGGGTCAGCGCCTGTCCATCCTCGCCATGCTGGCGCAGCTCGCCATCGCGGTCGCGCTGATCGTGCTGAGCGCGGACGGCGAGGTGCGGGTCTACGAGCTGGGCAGCTGGCCCGCGCCCTACGGCATCGTGCTGGTCCTCGACCGGCTGGCCGCGCTGATGCTGCTGCTCGCCAGCGTGCTGGGGCTGGCGGTCCTCGCACACGCCGTGCTGACCCGTCACGATCAGCAGGGCTGGCATTTCCACCCGCTGTTCCAGTTCCAGATGCTGGGGCTGAACGGCGCCTTCCTCACCGGCGACCTGTTCAACCTGTTCGTGTTCTTCGAGGTGCTGCTGATCGCCTCCTACGGCCTGCTCCTGCACGGGCAGGGGGCGGCGCGCCTGCAGGCCGGGGTGCAATACGTGGTGGTGAACCTCGTCGGCTCCACCATCTTCCTCGTCGCCATCGGCGTGCTCTACGGCACGACCGGCACGCTCAACTTCGCCGACATGGCGCTGCGGGTCAGCACCGCTCCGCCGGAGGAGCAGGCCCTGATCCGCGCGGGGGCACAGATCCTCATCGCGGTGTTCGCGCTCAAGGCCGCGCTGCTGCCGCTCCACCTGTGGCTTCCCCGCGCCTACGCCAGCACCTCGGCGCCAGTGGCGGCCCTGTTCGCCATTCTCACCAAGGTGGGCGTCTATTCCATCATCCGCGTCACCACGTTGGTGTTCGGCGAAGAGGCCGGCGCGGCGGCCTGGGCGCCTGCGGGATGGCTGCTGCCGGCCGCCCTGCTCAGCGTACTTGTGGGGTTTGTCGGCCTGCTTGCCGCGCGGGAGCTGCGCCTCGGGGCCGCCTTCGGCGTGATTGGCTCCACCGGCACGCTGATGGTGGCGGCCTCCGTGTTCACCCCCGAGACAACCGCGGCGGCGCTGTTCTACCTGCCACACTCCACCCTCGCGGCCGCCTTGCTGTTTCTGGTGGCCGATCTGGTCCTCCGCCGCCGGGGAGAGCGGCAGGACCGGCTGGAGCCGGGGCCGTCCATGCCCGGCGCCGGCTTGCTGGCAGTCCTGTTCCTGCTGTCGGCCATCGCGCTGGCGGGACTGCCGCCGCTCTCGGGCTTCGTCGGCAAGCTGCTGATCCTGGCGTCGGTGGCCGACAACCCCGCTGCGTGGTGGATCTGGGGCACAATCCTCGTCACCACCTTCCTTGCCATCCTCGCACTGGCCAGAGCCGGCAGTGTCCTGTTCTGGACGCGGGACGATGCTCCTCCGCACCGGGAGCGTGTCCGAGCGGCCGTGCACGCGCCCCGCCTGGCGGCGCCCGCACTGATGCTGGTCGCGGCGCTCGGTGCGCTGACGGTGTTTGCCGGCCCCGCCACCGCCTACACCCGCGCTGCCGCGGACCAGCTGCACAGCCGCACGGCGTACATCACCGCCGTGCTGCCGGACTCAGGAGTCCGCCGGTGATGAAGCGTCTGCTCCCGCACCCTCTCCTGACGGTCACGCTGGTGGCGGTGTGGCTGCTGCTGCTGAACGGGTTCAGCATCGGGGCGCTCGTCGTCGGCTTCGTCATCGGCATCGTTGTCCCCCTGTTCACCGCGCCGTACTGGCCCGGCCGGCCGCGGGTGCGCCTTGGCTGGCCGCTGATCGATTATCTGGCGATTGTCCTGTGGGACATCGTCGTCGCCAACTTCCAGGTGGCCGCGATCATCCTGTTCCGCCGCAACCGCGACCTGCGCTCGCGCTGGCTCGTGGTTCCGCTCGACGTGCGGCAGCCCGAGGCCATCACCCTGCTCGCCGGCACCGTCAGCCTGACGCCGGGCACGGTGTCGTCGGACATCGCCGCCGACGGACGCGCACTTCTGGTCCACACGCTCGACGCTGCCGATCCCGCGGCCGAGGTGGCGCGCATCAAGCAGCGTTACGAACGCCGGATCGCGAGGATCTTCACATGATCGCAACGGCACTGGTCATCGGCTTCGCGCTCATCACGGCGGCCATCCTGCTCAATCTGTGGCGGCTGTTTGCCGGGCCAACCCCGTCCGACCGGATCCTGGCGCTCGACACGCTCGTCATCAACGCCATCGCGCTGACCGTGATGTTCGGGATCTACGAGCGCACCGCCTTCTATTTCGAGGCAGGGGTGCTCCTCGCCCTCGTCGGCTTTGTCAGCTCCGTGGCCTATGCCAAGTTCCTGCTGCGCGGGGACATCGTGGAATGACCGGGGCGATGGCGCTTGCCGAACTCCTCATCAGCGCGCTTATCGTGCTTGGCGGAGCGTTCGCCTTCATCGGCTCGTGGGGACTGACGCGCCTGCCCTCGCTCATGACCCGGCTGCACGGTCCGACCAAGGCGACGACGCTCGGGGTGGGCAGCATTCTCATCGCCTCGATGCTGTTCTTTCCGATCTACGAACGCAGCTTCACCGCGCACGAGCTGCTCATCACGATGTTCCTGTTCATCACCGCGCCGATCACCGCCAACATGATCGCCAAGGCGCACCTCCACCGCCAGGGACACGGCGTCGATCCCAATCCTGCGGACAGCACCGACGCGACGATCCCGGAGCCGGAACGCTGGTCGACCTTTACGCGTCCGCCGCGCGAACAGGAGCCGCTTCCGCCGGCCGAATGAACCCGCGTTCAGGCGGGGCGCCGGGCAAAATAGCCGTAGAGCGCGATGAGGACGTAGCAGACCGCCGGAACCACCAAGGCAAAGGCGAGGCCCGCCCGGTCGGCGACCGCCCCCGTCAGCGGCGGGATCACCGCGCCGCCGACAATGGCCACGTTGATCAGCCCGGAGCCGTCGGCAAGGCGCGGACCGAGTTTCTCGCAGGCCAGCGAGAAGATGGTCGGAAACATGATGGAATTCATCAGCCCGATCGCCAGCAGGCTGTACCCGGCCACCGCTCCCGCGGAGTTGGCGGAGATCAGCAGCAGCACGATCGCGCCGCCCGCCGTCGCGCTCAGCGCCTTGCCGGGGCTGACGACCCGGAGCACCGCCGAGCCGATGAACCGCCCCACCATGGCACCTCCCCAGTACAGGCCGATCATCCAGCCGATCACGCTCTCCGGCTGGCCGAAGACACGCGCCTCGCTCAGATAGTTGATGATGATCGAGCCGATGGCGACCTCGGCGCCCACATACAGGAAGATGCACGCCGCGCCGAAGCCGAAGCGCCGCCGGCGCAGCAGGTCGAAGCCGCCGAAGCGCGCCGCGGGCGCGTGCGCCTCCTCGCGGAGCCGGTTGCGGAACAGCCACACGGCAAGAGCGACCACGGCAATGGCGGCGGCGAGGCCCAGATAGCCTTGCCAGATCGCCTCGCTTTCGGCCCGCCGGTAGGCGGCCAGTTCAGCTCCGGCGAGATCCGCCGCACTGACCGAAGCCAGACTGCCGAGGATCAACGTCGCGCCGATGACGGGGAAGACGGTCGTGCCGAGCGAATTGAACGCCTGTGCAAAGGTCAGCCGGCTGTGGGCCGTGCGCGCCGGTCCGAGGAGACTGATCAGCGGGTTAGCGACCACCTGCACGACCACGACGCCGGCGGCGAGCACGAACAGGGCAAGCAGGAACAGCGCGTAGACTGCGAACTGGCTGGCGGGAATGAACAGCAGGCAGCCGGCCATCATGATCAGCAGGCCGGTCACGGCACCGCGCATGTAGCCGATCCGCTTCACCAGCCGCGCACCGGGAATGCCGATGAGCGCGTAAGCCGCGAAAAAGCAGGTCTGGATCAGCATGGCCTGCGTCCAGGACAGCGTGAACAGCTCCTTGAGCTTGGGGATGAGCACGTCGTTCAAGGACGTGATGCCGCCGAAGATGAAGAACAGGGCAAAGACGAAGTAGCGCAGGCTCGCCGCTTGCGCGGTGCTGCCGAGATCCGAGTCAAGCGCCTCGCCAGCCGGATCGGCCGCCACTTCACCGGTCATGGCCATCAGTCCTCGCTCCCCCCGCCGCTCGCCATCGGCGAACCGCAGCCGCCAAGGAGCGGTGTTGTTGAAGCTTGCCCCGCCGGTGTCAAGCCGCTCGCGCCCGAGCGAAAGCAACGGTTTGGTCCCGGAGACGGAACCGAGTGGGCGTCGCTGACATTTGACCGAGGCATGAACCGCGCTCACACACCGTCCGCACACAAGAGCCGGCGCGGCGGTCCGGAAGGCGCAAGCGAGAACGCCGAGGCCGGCGACCTCGTCGAGACTGTCCTCGGGTCCCACCCCTTCGCTGGTGCTCCGGTGCTGCGTGCCAGCGCCTGCGAAGGGCTGCAGCACTGGCGCGAAACGGGCGGTTTCCAGGTGGTTGCCATTCCGGCGCATCAGGAAGAGGATTACATCCCCGCCGCGCTCGACGCCCTCGCGCACGCCGCGAAGGACGCGTCACGGCCGCCGCTGGTGGTGGTGGTGGTGAACAACAGCGAGGACGGAACCTGGCCGCAAAGCCGCAAGCACCTGCAGCGTTCCGGCCTTCCGCATCTCGTTCTCGACATCGTCCTTGCCGACGGGCAGGCGCATGTGGGGTTCGCCCGGCGACTGGCCATGGATCTTGCGGCGCGGATCGCTCCGGCGGGGATGATCCTCAGCACGGACGCAGACAGCCAGGTCGATCCGGGATGGCTGATCGCGGCCAACACCGCTCTGAACGATGCGGCGCTGGCTTGCGGCACCATCCGCGTCGACCCGCGCGAGCTTGCCGCTCTTCCCCCCACCGTTCTCGCCAGCGGGGAGGCCGAGGCAGAACTCGAAGGCGCGCTCGACCGGCTGTGGCGGCGGATCACCGGCATCACCGCGCGGGGTTTCGCCAACAAGGGGTCCGGTGCAAACCTCGTCATCCGGGCACGGGATTACCACGCCGTCGGCGGCCTTCCCGTCACGCCCGTCGGCGAAGACCGTGCCCTCCATGCCGCGGTGGAGCGTGCGGGACTGGCCATCCGGCACGCCGCAGAGCTGATCGTCACCACCAGTTGCCGGACGGCCTGCCGCGCTCCGGGCGGAATGGCGGACTGCCTGGCGACACGGTCGGTCGAGGCGGACCCGCCGCTCGACGCCGAGCTCATGCCCGCCGCCACCCTGCTGCGCCGGGCGCTGGTGACACGCGCGCTGCTTCACGGCGATGCCCGCTTGCAGGCGCGGTTGACCCCGCTGCTCGGCCTGTCGGAGGCGAGCTGGCGCGCTCTGGCTGCGGGGCCGTCGCCGCTGGCAGCGGCGCGGTCTTCGGGCGCGACGTGCCTTGCTGCCCGACGCCTGCACATGACGGAGGGCTGGCGCGAGGCGCGCCTTGCCCGCTCGTGGTGGGACGCGCTCGGCATGGGGATCGACCCGGTCGCACTGCTCGGCCAGGCGGGCGACGGCGCCACGCCCGCGGCGGCGGCGTGTGGCTGAAGCGGACTCCGTCCGGCCCGAATGGCACGAGGCGCTGCGGCGCCGCGCGGGCGAGCGCGACGCGTCGCTGGCGTCGGTGCGACGGGATCTGACGATCCTTGCCGAAGGCGGGCTGGCCACAGCGCCACTGCCGGAGGCGGCCGGAGGTCAAGGCTGGTCCGATGGGCCGCAGGCGGTCGCGCAGCTGATGGCGGTGTTGCGGCAGCTTGGCGGCATCGACCTGTCGCTGGCGCGTCTTTTCGAAGGGCACGTCAACGCGATCAAGCTGATCGGACGCTACGGCGCGGCCGCGGAGGCGTCCCTCGTCTGGGACGCTGTGCGCGCGGGCCAGTGGACGGGCGTGTGGGGCGCCGACGACAACCCCGCCGTGACCTTCGACGGGAGGCTGCTGCACGGCCGCAAGCGCTTTGCCTCCGGACTCGGGCTCGTGTCGCTGGTCGTCGTCATCGTCAGCGAGGGGGATGCGCCGCTGATGGTTCTGGCGCGGGCCGACGACGAACACCGCGCCAGCCTCGCGAGCTGGAATGTCGCCGGCATGGAAGCCAGCCGATCCGGCACATACGATTTCTCCGGCGTTCCCGGCCGCCCGTTCGGGCAGCCCGGCGACTACCTCGTGGAGCCGGCGTTCGAAGGCGGGGTGTGGCGGTATTGCGCCGCGCATCTGGGCGCAGCGGAGGCGCTGCGCGATGCGGCGGCCTTGCATGTGCAGCAAAAGGGCGCGGCACCGACGGCGGACGCCGACCGCCTCGTCGAGACGGCGCTCGCGTGCGAGACGGCGCGGCTGTGGATCGAGGCGGCGGCGCGCCGGGTTGAAGCCGCGCCGCGCGGCGACACGGGCGCGGCGGCTCTGGCGCTGCTGTGCCGCGAGGTGACCGAGCGCGCCTGCGTGGAGGTCATGCGCCAGGTCGACCGCACTGTCGGAACGGCAGGTCACGCGCGCGGCTGCGTCTTCGACCGCATGCGCCGCGACCTTGGTCTGTTCCTCCGGCAGGCCGATCTCGACGGCAAATGGCGGCGCGCGGCCGACCGGCTGGCCGAGCGGGGCTGGTCGGCGGAGGCGCTGTGATCCCCGACCGCCCCGAAGGCGCCCTTCTCGACGCGGTGGCCGCGGCGCCGGCGGCGGACGTCGACGCACTCGCTCCGGGACCGGTGCTGCTGCTCTCGCCCCATCCCGATGACGAGGTTCTCGGCGCGGGACTGGCGATGGACGCGGCGCTGGGCGCGGGCCGCCCCGTTCTCGTCCTGCTGGTGACGGACGGTGCCGCATCCCACCCCGGCTCGCGCACCCACCCTCCGCAAGCTGTTCGCGCACTGCGTCGCGCAGAGTTCCGCCAGGCGCTGGCAGAACTGGGCGGAGGCGGCGCACAGCACGACACGCTCGAGTTCGCCGACAGCACCCTGACGGTCGACTCCGCCGTGCTGATAGCGAACCGGATCACCGAACGGATCGGGTCTTTTCGTCCGGCGGTCATCTGGACGACATGGTCAGGCGATCCGCACTGCGACCACGAGGCGACCGCTTCGGCGGCGGCGCTTGTGGGTTCGCGGCTCGGTGTTCCCGTCTGGGAGTACGCGGTCTGGGGACGGTTCGGGGCAAGGCCGGTTCCCCCGCGCCACCGGCTTTGCCGCTTCCTTCACCCGGACGGCCTGCCCCGCAAACAGCGTGCAGCACACGCCTACCGGTCGCAGTTCACGGCGCTCATCCGCGATGACCCTGACGGCTTCCGCATGCCATCTGCGCTTCTGGCGCATTTCCTCAGCGCACCGGAAGTCTTCATCGGCCCGGCTGCACGGGCGTGAGCAACAGCGCGCCCTCCCGCCGCGCGGTGTTCGATGCGCTGTATGCCGGCGGCGCCGATCCGTGGCAGGTGACATCCAGCGCCTACGAGCAGGAGAAATACGCCGAGACGCTGAACGCGCTGCCGGATCGCCGCTTCGCCCACGGGCTGGAGATCGGCTGCGGGATTGGCGTGCTGAGCGCCCGGCTGCTGGAGCGCTGTGGATCCCTGACGGCCATCGACGTCTCGCCGGAAGCCACCGCGCGGGCGCGGGTCCGCCTCGGCGGAGCGGCGCGAGTCCTCACCGGCGAGGTGCCCGGCGACTGGCCGGCGGGCAGCTACGACCTCGTCGTCCTGTCGGAGATCCTCTATTTCCTCGACGCCGGCGAGGTGGAGACCGCAGCGCGGCTGACCGCGCGCGATCTCCAGCCGGGCGGCTGCTGCCTGCTGGTGAACTGGACCGGACCCAACGAATGCGCGCTCGACGGCGACGAGGCCGCGGAGCTTTTCCTCGCCGCCTTCACCCGCACGCGCCCCGGCGCGCGTCATGGCACGCGCCACGAGCGGTACCGGATCGACCGGCTGCTCGCATGACAGCGCCGTGTCGTCCGCCGCAGCGGCTGTTTT
Organism: Qipengyuania thermophila; assembly: GCF_004153605.1. Lineage (NCBI taxonomy): Bacteria > Pseudomonadati > Pseudomonadota > Alphaproteobacteria > Sphingomonadales > Erythrobacteraceae > Qipengyuania > Qipengyuania thermophila. The sequence goes on from NZ_SDSI01000001.1 coordinate 475,447, forward strand.
CCTTGACGCGCGGACCGGGCATCCGGAAGCAGAAGGCATGACGACGCTGCGCATTGCTCTCGAATGGTTTCTCAACCCCGATCACCTTCCGCTGCTCGCCGCGCGCGACCTGCTGCGCGATCAGGGGATCGACCTCGACCTCGTCGTTCCCGACGATCACTACGACGGCTTCGACGCACTGGCGCGCGGCGAGGTCGATGCGGTCGTCAACGAACCGCTCCATCTTGTCGAGCGGCGCGAGATCGCGCTCGTCTCCCATGGCTGCTTCTTCGTCACACAGGGCGGCGTCTTGATGCACCGGGCGGCGCTGGAGCGGCTTGCGCAAGGCCAGCCGGTGCGGATTGCATCACCCGTGTCGACGCCCACGACGGACCAGCTGTGCCGCGACATCCTTGCCGGCTGGCTGCGCAGCACCCGGCAGACGAAATCATTGCCGGAGGTCGCGATCCAGCCTGCCGGCTTCAACCACGTCGACAATCTCGCCGCTGGGTTTGACGGCGCGTGGCTGGCGTTCGGCAACGTCGAGGGCGTGGCGGCGCGGGTTCGCGGGCTCGACACGCAGCTTGTCACCACCGCCGAGGCCGGCATCCCGCAGTTTTCCGCACTCGAGCTGATCGGTCGTCGCGACGCTGACACGCAGCAGGCGGCGGCGATCGCTGCTCTTGTCGCCGCTCTCGACACCGCCATCCCCGCGCTGTGCGCGGCGCCGGAGCGGGCGAGGGCGCTGTGGTATGCGTGCAGCGGCGATGCGCCGAGCGCCGAAGGCGACGCCATCGTCGCGGCCACGCTTCCCTGCTTCATCGCTCCTGTCGTGCCCCGCCGTGACCGCTGGCAGCCGATGTGGGCCTATCTGCACGCGCATGGAGGCGATGTGGTGGAGGAAGAACGGTTCGCCGCCATGTTCCCGACCGGTTGAGGCGGCGCTCGGACCGGCTCACGAATGCAGCTGTTCCAGCACCTCGGCCACCCGCTGCGCCCGGGCGCCGGGATCCTCGTGCTCCTCGCGCAGCAGCCACCGTTCGCCTGACACCTCCAGCCCGGCCGCGGGCCAGCCGCGTGTCGAGGTGCCCGCGCGCGGCGTGAAGGCTATGGCACCCGGCCCCGCGTCGACGCGCGCCACGCCGACGCGGCGCGCCAGAATGCGGCTGCGCACCTCGCTCAGCAGCATCAGCGCATCCTGCGGTGGATCGCCGAAACGGTCGGCAAGTTCCGCCTCGAAGGCGTCAACGTCGCTCTGGCTGTCGAGGCGGGCGAGCCGGCCATAAGTCTGCAGCCGCAGGTCCTCCTCGGGCAGCCAGCTTTCGGGCAGCCGTCCGGCGCCACCGAGGTTCAGTTCCGGCTGCCAGTCCTCGACCTCCTCGCCGCGCGCGCTGCGCAGGGCAAGTCCGAGCAGGTGCTGGTACAGGTCGACCCCGATGAGCCGCATGTGACCGCTCTGCGTGTCTCCGACGAGGTCGCCGGCTCCCCGCAGGTCGAGATCGCGCGCGCTGATGGCGAACCCGGCGCCGAGCCGGTCGAAGGCCTGCAGGGTGCGCAGCCGCTTGGTCGTGGCTGCGGCGATCCGCGCATCGGCCTCGGTCAGCAGCAGGATCTGACCGCGGCGGTTGCCCCGGCCCACCCGCCCGCGCAGCTGGTGAAGCTGCGACAGGCCGAACCTGTCGGCCCGGCAGACGATCATCGTGTTGGCGCGCGGGACGTCCAGCCCGGCTTCGATGATGTTGGTGGCAAGCAGCACATCGCCCCGACCGGCGGCGAAATCCGTCATGATCGTGTCGAGATCGCCCGCGTTCATCTTGCCGTGCGCGCGCAGCACCTCGCCCTCGGGAAAGGTGCGGGCGAGACGGGCGGCGACGTCGTCCATGTCCTCGATCCGGGGGACGACGACGAAGCTCTGGCCGCGCCGGGCACGCTCCCGCACCAGCGCCGCCCGGACGAGCGCGTCATCCCACTGCGACAAGGTGGTGCGGATCGGCTGGCGCCGCGCCGGCGGTGTGGCAATCACCGACAGCTGCTGCAGCCCGACGAGCGCCGCCTGGAGAGTGCGCGGAATCGGCGTGGCGGACAGGGTGAGGACATGCCCGTCATGCAGGGAGCGCAGCTTGTTCTTGTCGGCGGCGCCGAAGCGCTGTTCCTCGTCGATGACGACCAGCTTGAGATTGGCGTAGCGCAGCGCGCGCCCGGCCACCGCCCCGGTGCCGACGACGACCGCGATGCTGCCGTCGTTCAGACCGGCCGCAACCTCGCGGCGCTCGGCCGGCGTGGAGAGGCGCGACAGGCCGGCAACCTTGATCCCCGAGCGGGCAAAGCGCTGCTGGAACAGGGCCAGGTGCTGCCGCACGAGCACGGTCGTCGGTGCCGCGACGGCAACCTGCCCACCGGCCAGCGCGACGAGCGCGGCCGCCCGCAGCGCCACCTCCGTCTTGCCGTAGCCGACGTCGCCGATCACCAGCCGGTCCATGCGGCGGCCGGCGGCAAGATCGTCGCGCACGGCGGCGATTGCGCGGGCCTGGTCCGGGGTTTCCGTGAAAGGGAAGCCGCTGGAGAACCGTTCATAGGCGGCGGGGTCGGGTTCGATCGGCTCCATCGCGCTTGCGCTGCGCTCGGCCGCCAGCGCCACCAGCGCCCGTGCTGTCTCCGCCAGCGCTACAGAAAGCTCGGCCCGCCGTTTCTCCCACGATGACCCGTCCAGCTTGTCGAGCCGCACCGCATCCGCCTCGCCGCCGTAGCGCCAGATGCGTGCCGCCTCGCTCGCCGGGACCAGCCGGCGCGCATCGTCCGCGAATTCTAGCACGAAGGCGTCGCCCGCCGGCGTGCCGTCCGGGGCCGGCAGGGTCTCAAGCCCGCACAGGCGGCACAGGCCGTGATCCTCGTGCACCACCACATCGCCGACGTGCAGCTGTGCCTGCCCGTCGAGCACGAGGTGCTCGGACAGCGGCGCGCCGCCGCTTCCCGCGGCGCGGCTGCCCAGCAGATCGGCCGCGGCCAGCACCATCAATCCGGGCGAACGGAACCCGGCATCGGCCGGCGCCTCAAGCACGGCGACACCGCCGAGAGGGATGGCGGCAGCCTCCTGCCAGCTTCCAACCTCAACAGGATCACGCTTCAGGCGCCGGGAGAGCCGCGGCCGCAGGAAGCGCAGGTCGCGGCGGCTGCCAGTCACCAGAAGCCTGCCGCCTTCGGTCAGCAGCGGGCCGACCTCCCGGACGAGCGCCGCGAGGGGATTGGCACGCTCGACGAAGCGGGTCACGGCCTCGGCGTCATCTTGGTTCCAGTCGAGCCGCCCTCGCGCCTCGACCTCCGCCTGCCAGGCGCTTTCGTCCACAAGCCGCGCGATCCGCCGGCCGAATCGCGCCGCGTCGTCGGCCAGCGCGCGGAACGCGTCCCGGCGCGCCCGGACCCGCGGCTCCTCGACGACCCGCGCATCGCCGCAATGCGCGAGCAACGACACCGCAGCCTCGCCGGCCGGCTCGCGCGCCTGACCGATGGTCACCGACGCAAGCTCGTCCTCGGAACGCTGATCCGCGGGGTCGTAGGAGCGGATCGCCACGATCGGCTGCGCGCCCGCCGGCGTCTCTCCCTGTTCGAGCTCGATGCGGAACGGCAGGGGTGCATCGGCCGGATAAACGTCGATGACCGCGCCGCGCACGGCGAATTCGCCCGGCTCGTCGACCCGCTCGTCGGCGACATAGCCGAGATCGGCGCATTGCGCGGCAAAGGCAACGGGCTCGATCGTGTCGCCGACCCGCACGACCGGCGGCGTCGCGGCGAACGCCTGCGGCGGCGCATAAAGCTGCGCGGTCGCTTCGGCGCTGGTGATGCAGGCAAGCCGATCCTTTGTCGCCTCGGCAAGTTGCCGCAGCGCCGCGACCCGCGCACCGGCATTCGCCGCCGATGCGGGCGCGTCGTCGCCGGGCAGCGCGTCGCTGGCGGGGATGAACAGCACCGGATGATCCGGCATCAGCGCGCGCACCAGCTCGGCCAGTGTCGCCGCGCGTCCGTCATCCTCGGCGACGTAGAGCAGGCACCCCTCGGCCGTGGCCTCGACGATCCGGACCGCCGTCCGCAGGAGCGGAGCAGACGCCCCGCCCTTTCGGGGAGCAGCTTCGGAAAGCGACTGAGGCGGCACCTCGTCTGCCGCCGCGTTCCCCCCGCTGTTCAGCACCGCTCCGCCTTTGAAAGGCGTGGGGCTGGAATGTGGTGTCGCGGCATGAACAACGGCTTTCGTGTCGAACGGCCTGGCACCTGGCATGCAGCCCGGCTGCCGGCGCAGGACCCGGGCAGCCTGGTGTCACACCTGTCGCGTCGGCAGGAGGTGCAGGCGAAACGGCAACGCCCGCAGCCAGTTCCGCGAACCTACAGCGAACCTCCCGCCGCCCACGCGCGCGCATGTTCGAGGGCATCGTCGGCATGGCGCCGCGACTCATCCGGCGCCTCCCGCCGGGTGCTCAGCAGCACCTCCAGAGGCAGTTTCTCGTCGAAGCGCAGGCCGATCATCGGACCTTTCTCCCACACGACGTCGCCGAACATCTCCCACCGCAGCCAGCGCAGAAAGCCGGACGTGATGGACAGGGGCGCTCGGGTCGCGATCCGCGCACCCGTCTGAGACAGGTCGAGCAGCAGGACAGGTTCCGTCGCCGACACGGTGATGAGGCTCGCCGCCAGCTTGAGACGCAGCCGCTGGTGGTCACGCCTGCCGATATGTGACGGGCTGTTGTCAGCCATTTCCGCAGGATAGCCGATTTTCACACACTGCATAGCGCCAGTGTTGCGCCAAAGGTTTACCCGGCGGGTAAACAGGTTCCTAGGTCATCCTCCGGCGCCGCCCGCCCTCGCGGCAAACTCCGCCTTCAGCCGGTGCTTGTATAGCTTGCCGTTCGCCTCGCGCGGCAGTTGCGCGCGAACTTCGTAGCGCCGCGGCATCTTGTACCGCGCAAGGCGCGGCGCCAGCCATTTCTCGAGTTCGCGGCCAAGCTCTTCGGCTCGGGCGCCGGGATCGGCGGGCTGGACGACGGCCACGACCTGTTCGCCCATTTCCGGGTCGGGCACGCCGATCACCGCCGCGTCGACGACGGCCGGATGGCCGACGAGGTGGTTCTCGATCTCCTGGGGGTAGATGTTGACGCCGCCCGAGATGATCATGTGGCTCTGCCGGTCGGTGAGGGTCAGGAACCCGTCCGCGTCGACCCGGCCGATGTCGCCCAGCGTCGTCCAGCCTTGCGGATGGGTCACCGCGGCCGTCTTGGCGGCATCGTTGTGATAGGCGAAGGGTTGCGGCGCATCCCAGTAGACAAGCCCCGTCTCGCCGGCGGGCAGCTCTGCTCCCTGCTCGTCGCAGATGTGCAGCGTGCCGTAGATCGCCCGTCCCACCGAGCCGGGATGCTCCAGCCAGTCGGCGCTGTTGATGAGGGTCATGCCGTTGCCTTCGCTGCCCGCGTAATATTCGAGCAGGATCGGCCCCCACCACGCGATCATCTCCCGCTTGACCTCGACCGGGCACGGCGCGGCGGCATGGACGGCCCGAGCATGGGAGGACAGGTCGTAGCGGTGTCGCACCTCCTCCGGCAGTTTCAGCAACCGGACGAAATGGGTCGGCACCCACTGGCTGCTGTTGACCCGGTGGCGCTCGATCGCGGCGAGTGCGCCTTCCGCATCGAACCGCTCCATCACCACCACCGTACCGCCCAGCCGGTGCACCGTCATCGCCCAGCGCAGCGGCGCGGCATGGTAGAGCGGACCCGGCGACAGGTAGACGCAGCTGCCATCGGCGGGAAAGCCGAATCCGCCCGCCACCAGCATCACCAACGGTCCCGCCACGAGCGGGTCCGGGTCGGGCGGGGCGACGGGCCTGATGCCCTTGGGCCGCCCGGTCGTGCCCGAGGAGTAGAGCATCTCGTATCCTGCCACCGGATCGGGCAGCGGCTCCGCCGACTGCTCGGCCAGCATGGGGCCGGCCGCCCGCGGGTCTTCCTCGGCGGCGTCCATCACGATGGCCTGCACCGTCTCGCCGGCGCCCATGCCGCACACGTCGCGTGCCAGATCACCGAAACGGGCCGAGGTGACCAGCACGCGCGACCCGCTGTCCTCGAGAATGTACGCGACCTCCGAAGCGGTCAGGTGGGTCGAGATGGGCACCAGAACCGTCCCGATCCGCTGTGACGCCCATGCGAGAGGCAGGTATTCCAGCCGGTTCTCCATCAGCAGGCCGAACGCGTCTCCGGGCGCAAGACCCAGCCGACGCAGCAGCCGCGCCATGCGGTTCGCCAGGGCGTCCATCTCGGCGTAGCTCAGCCGCTCGCCGGAGCCGGCCATGATCACGGCCGGATGATCGGGTCGGCTTTTCGCATGGGTGATGGGATGCATCGCGGTGTGTTCTCCTCGGCTCCGCGGGTCCGGGGCGCTTGGGGCCCCACCAGCGCTGGTGAGCGGAGACTAGTCCGGGAGAACAGGCCCGCTCAACCCGTTTGGCGCGGCGGGCAGAAGAAGGGACGGCCGTGTTCAGCGCGCGAGGGGCGTCTGCCCGTTGCCCAGCGCGAACTGCCGCTGAGTGTCAGTCTGCGCCATGTAGGGGAGCGGATCGACCGGCTGTCCGGCGATGCGGACTTCGTAATGGAGGTGCGGGCCGGTCGAGCGGCCGGTCGAGCCGACGAAGCCGATCAGCTGGCCCTTGGTCACGCGTTCGCCCGGCGCGACAACCTTGCCCGACAGGTGGGCATAGCGGGTTTGCATGTCGCCGCCATGCTCGATCTGGATGTAGTTGCCGTAGGCACCGTAGAACTGCGCCATGCTGACCGTGCCGTCGGCAGTGGCGTAAACGGGCGTGCCGGTGGGCGCGGCGAGGTCGATGCCGTGGTGCTGGCGACGCCCGCCAAGAACCGGATGCGAGCGCATACCGAACTGGCTGGTGAAGCGCGCCCCTTCGAGCGGCATTCCCGACGGGACGGCGATGGCGGGCAGACGGCCGAGCGGCGCCGGACCGGATCCCTGGCGGTCCAGCGCACGCCACTGTGCGTAAAGCTGGCGATACTGGGCATCGCCGTCACCCACCACCGTCGGCGAGGCGTTTTCGTCGAGCATCCCGGTGTTGGCGACCAGCAGCGTCCCGCTCGCCCGCGGCTTCTCGGCAGCGGCGGGCGCCGACGCAACCAGTCCAATTCCCGCGAGCACCGCCAGACATGCGTGCGCAAGCCCCGTCCAACCACCGGCTGCCGTCATCTGTCCCGTCCTTTTCTTCGGCACCGTTGCCCGGCGCCGCGACCCCAATCGACCCAACCCGCAGGAACTTCGAAAAAAACCGCCAGTCAGCGGGAACATTTTCAAGCCCTGCGTGTAGGCATGGGTTAAGCCGAGATGGCCGGTGCATGGCAAGGCCGAGGCGGCACCGTTACGACAAGCTGCAAGATGAACGCGTTGAAATGAAGGCAGGCGGGTGCCGACCCGTGCTGCAGCAGCCGGCATCCTAACAGGACGTAAACGCGCGCTCGACGCACACCCGCTAAGGAGCCTGGGCGCCCGGAGCCCAGCCCGCCGAGACACGCTGCCGGGCCGCTTCGAGAACCGCCTCGGCATGCCCGCTCACCCGCACATTGCGCCAGATCCGGGCGATCCGCAGGTCCGGTCCGATGAGCAGGGTGGTGCGGACCATGCCGGTGAAGGTGCGCCCGTAAAGCTGTTTGCGGGTCCAGATGCCGAGACGCCCGGACAACGGCTCCTCCCCCGTGTCGGAAGCCAGCGTCACCCGCAGGCCGTGACGGGCGCTGAACCGCGTGTGCGAATCGGGTGTGTCCCTGCTGATGCCGATGACCGGCAGTCCAAGCGCCACGAACTGGTCGAGAAGGGCGGAGAAGTCCTGTGCTTCGCGCGTGCAGCCGGGCGTGTTGTCGCGCGGGTAGAAGAACAGCACCGCGCCCGTCCCGGCGAGATCGGCGCGGGTCAGGACACCGCCATCCGCAACCGGCATCGCGAAGTCGGGCAAACCCGTACCGGGCACGAGAACGTCATCGGCTGTGGTCATGAAAGCGGCAACTCCGTCTCGAAATGCTGACGCCAGGCCCGTGCCACGACAAGCCGGGCCGTGTCGACCGCGCGAAGCAGCGCCGCGGCATCGGTCATCCCGCAGGTCCGCGCCAGCGCTGCCGCGGCGGCAGCGGCCGGCACCTGTCCGTCGGGCGCCAGCAGGCGGGCGGCGATCAGCACCCGGTTCAGCGTGTCATGCGCCTCGAGAAGATCCTCGTCGCACAGATGCGCCTCGATCATCCGGCGCAGCACCGCCGCGAGGTCCGGATCAAGGAACCGGCGTTCGCGCAGCTGCAGGTAGTGGAGCAGGAATTCGAGGTCCGTGAGGCCGCCCCGCATGCGCTTCGTGTCGAGCGGGCCTGATGGCGGGCCGTGCGCCGCCATGTCGGCCCGCATCTTCAGCACGTCGCGGCGCAACGTGTCTGCGCGGCGGGGTTGTTCCAGCACTGCGGCGATGACAGTGTCGACCGCATACCGGGCGGCGGGCGATCCCGTGATCACGCGCGCCCGCATCAGCGCCATGTGTTCCCAGGTCCAGGCTTCCTCGTGCTGATAGCGGGCGAACGCGTCCATGCTGACGGCCAGCGGTCCCTTGCTCCCCTGCGGGCGCAGGCGGGTGTCGACCTCGTAGAGGCTCCCTTGCGCCGTCGGCACTGCCAGCGAGGCGCTGACCCGCTGCGCAAGGCGGTTGAAGTACAGCGTCGTTCCCAGCGGGCGCGGCCCGTCCGACTGGCGGTCGAGATCGCCGGTGAACAGGTAGATCAGATCGAGGTCGGACGCGTGGGTCAGCAGGCCGCCGCCCAGTCGCCCGAGTCCAAGGACGATCAGCTCGCCGCCCTCGAGCCGTCCATGCGCACCGGCGAAGGCATCCTGCGTCACCGCCTGGCCCCGCCGCAGCCCCGCGTCGGCCAGGCGCGCTAGGGCGGCACCGATCAGGAGAGGGTCGTGGGCGCTCTCGATCAATTGCACGCCGAGGGCGAAGCGGACTTCTCCGGTCACGATGCGGATGCCGTTCAGCTGTGCCTCCAGACCGGGTCCGGCTCCTGCGCGACCCATCTGCGCAGCGAGTTCTTCAGCCGTGCCGGGCAGGTCCAGAGCGCTGCGGTCGATCAGCGCGTCGAGCAGCGTCGGCCGGCGGGCAAGCTGTTCGGCGAGCGGCGGCGCCAGCGAAAGGATGCTTGAAAGCGTGACGATCAGCGCCGGCCTCGCCTCGAGCAGGCGGAACATGTTGACCGCCGAGGGCAATCGTTCGAGCAGCCCTTCCATCCGTCCCGCTGCCTGATCAGGACTGCCTGTCTCCAGCAGCGCGTCAATAAGGCGCGGCGCCACGTCGGCAAGCGCCCGTCGCGCCGCCTCGCTGCGCAGCACGCGGAACCGGGCCGGCGTCCAGGCGGCGATCCGCTGTTCGAGGTGCGCGCGCTCCGCGTCGACGGCGGGCCCGACCGCAGGCCGGGGTGCCTGCTGCTGCTGGAGCAGGGCGTCGAAGGCGCTGGCCACGGGAGCGCAGACGGCGCGCAGATGGTCCAGCCATGCGCTGCCCGTCGGCCATCCGCCAAGGCGCGCCACATCCTCCAGCGCATCGCCCGCGGGCAAGGTGTGCGTCTGCTGGTCGCCGACCATCTGCAGCCGGTGCTCGGCCGTGCGGAGCACGCGGTAGCTGTCCGCGAGCGCCGCAGCCTGCCCGGCCGGCAGCAGCCCTGCTTCGGCGAGTGCGTTCAGCGCGTCCAGAGTGGCGGCGGAGCGCAGCGCCGGGTTGCGGCCCCCGTGGATCAGCTGCAGCGCCTGCGCCAGAAATTCGATCTCGCGGATGCCGCCGCGTCCGAGCTTCAGGTTGAAACCCGGCTCGGGCGCCGGAGGACCGCGCTGCTCCGTGCGGATCCGCGCCACCAGCTGACGAATATCATCAATCGTGCCGAAATCGAGCGACCGGCGCCAGACGAAGGGACGGATCGCATCGAGGAATGCGCCGCCCGTCTCCAGATCGCCGGCGGCGGCGCGCGCCTTGATGAAGGCGGCACGCTCCCATGGCAGGGCGCTGCCTTCATAATGGCTCAGCGCGGCCGCGATCGGCACGGCCGGCGGACTGACCTCGCTTGCGGGACGCAGCCGCAGGTCGACCCGGAACACGAAGCCGTCGGCGGTGACGGCGGCAAGGAGCTGGACGAGTCCGCGCGCATAGCGCTGCGCCGCCTCGCCCGGTTCATCGCGCGGGCGGCGGGGCAGGGTGTCCGGCTCGTACAGCAGGATCGGGTCGATGTCGGACGAATAGTTCAGCTCGCGCCCGCCATGCTTGCCGAGTGCCAGCACGACAAACCCGCGCAGCGGCTCCGCCGCGTGGCCGGTGCGCTGGGCGATCACTGTCCGCGAGGCCCGGTCCAGCGCCCGGTCGGCAAGGGCGCTGAGGGTGTGCGTCACCCGTTCGAGGCCAACCGCGCCGGCAAGATCGCCGATGGCCAGCACCAGCGACACCGCCGCCCTCTGCCGGCGCAGCACCGCGCCCAGCTCGCCGCCTGCGTCCCCTTGGGCGTAGGCCGCGGCGAGCGCATCCTCGAACCGCCCGGCTCCGAGCAGCGCCGCGAGATCCGGGAACCGCTGCTGCTGGCGCGCGAGGAAGGGCGCATGCGCGCGCGCGCGGTCCAGCGCCTCCGTCCATTCCGCCATGCAGCCTTATCGGCCGGCAGCATTGGTGCGCGCAAGGGGACGCAATGGCTCCGGCGCCCTTGTCAGCGGCACGGGTGGGTGCGAGAAGAGGCCGAATTTCCGTTGCGCTGGAGAACGTTCTTGCTGTTCAGAGCCGGTTCCATCCTTGCCGCGCTGCTCGCGGCGTCCTGCACCACGCTGCCGGACACCGCCCGCACGGCGTCGGCGCTCGACATTCCCGCCGCCGGCGAGCCTGGGCGGATCAGCCAGGCGACGATGATCGACGTGACGCGCGAGCTGTCATCGGACTCCTTCGAGGGACGTGCGCCGGGCACACCGGGCGAGGACAAGACGGTGGCCCTGCTCACCGAGCGGTTCGCCCGCGCCGGGCTTCGCCCCGGCAACAACGGCTCGTGGGTGCAGGATGTCCCCCTCGTCGAGATCACCGGCCGCGACCACCAGCCGCTGGTGGTGCAGGGTGCGGGCGTCGATCTGCGCTTCGCCTTCGGCTCGCAATGGGTGGGCGTCACGCCACGCGAGGAGGCGCGCACCCGTCTCGCCGACAGCGAGCTGGTGTTCGTCGGCCATGGAATCGTCGCGCCGGAACGCGGCTGGAACGACTATGCCGGCGTCGACATGCGCGGCAAGACGGCCGTCATCCTCGTCAACGATCCGGACTACGCGCAGGAGACGGTCGGCGGGCTCTTCAACGGGCGCGCGATGACCTATTACGGGCGCTGGACCTACAAGTACGAGGAAGCCGCACGCCAGGGCGCGGCGGGCGCCATCATCGTGCATGACACCTTTCCGGCGGCCTATGGCTGGAACGTGGTCGAATCGTCCTGGACCGGACCGCAGGCCTATGCCCGCCGCGGCCCGGATGCGCCGCCGCTGACGGTCATGAACGGCTGGGTGCAGAAGGACGTGGCCGAGACCATCCTGCGCGCCGCGGGGCAGGACCTGACCCGGCTGAGCGCGGCGGCCAAGCAGCAGGGTTTTCGCCCCGTCCCGCTCGGCCTGAAGGTGTCGACGGCGTTCGCCAACGACGTGCGCAGCTTTGCCTCGCGCAATGTCATCGGCATCCTGCCCGGCACGAGCCGCGCCGACGAATACGTGATGCACACGGCCCACTGGGACCATCTGGGGCGCTGCACGCCGGACGAGACGGGCGACGACATCTGCAACGGCGCAATCGACAACGCCACGGGCACTGCCGCGCTGGTGGCGCTGGCCGAAGCGCATGCCGCCGCCGGGCCGACGGCGCGCACGCAGGTGTTCCTGGCCGTGACCGCAGAGGAGTCGGGCCTTCTGGGCGCCCATTACTACGCCGAAAATCCGGTGTTCCCGCTCAACCGCACGGTTGGCGGGATCAACATGGACGCGCTCCAGATGGCGGGCCCGGCGCGAGACGTGACGGTGATCGGCGGCGGAAAGAGCGATCTCGACGCCTTCCTCGCCGCCGCCCTGCGTTCGCTCGGCCGCGTGGCGACGCCGGAACCCAGCCCGCAGAATGGCTACTATTACCGCTCCGACCATTTCGCCTTTGCCCGGCGCGGCGTGCCGTTCCTCTACGTCAACGGCGGTCAGGATCTGATCGAAGGCGGGCGCGCCGCCGGTGCGGCCATCGCCGCCGACTACACGCAGAACCGCTACCACGGACCCAAGGACGAGTTCGATCCCTCCTGGGACTGGTCGGGTGTCATGGCCGACCTTCAGCTCTACTACCGCCTCGGGCGCAAGCTGGGCAATTCGACGAGCTGGCCGAACTGGGTCGAGGGCGACGAGTTCCGCGCCATCCGTGACCGCTCCTGCGCCCAGGCGGGCGCGGGCTGCTGATCCGCCGGCCGTGTCCGTCCTGATGCCGCCCGAATGGGCGCCGCAACGCTGGCTGTGGATCGGCTTTCCCCACGCCGCCGCCGAATGGCCCGGCATCCTGCCGCACGCGCAGGAACAGATCGCCGCCTTCGCCAACGCCGTCGCCGACAGCGGACAGGAGGTGCGGCTGCTGGTGCGCGATGCCGCCAACGCGGCGCGCGCGCGGCTGCTGGTCAGCGAGCGCGTGGCGCTGGAAGAGCGGGAGTACGGCGACATCTGGCTGCGCGACACCGGCCCTTTGGTCGTGCGCGCTGCGGACGGCACGCTGGCTGCGCGGCGTTTCGCGTTCAACGGGTGGGGTGGCAAGTATCTGATGCCGGGCGACGAAACGGTTGGCGCCGTGCTGGCCCGCGATGCGGAGCTGCCGCTCGATGAAAGCGACTGGGTGCTCGAAGGCGGCGCCGTGGACGGCGACGGCACGGGAGTGGCGGTGACCACGGAGGAGTGCCTGCTCAACACCAACCGGAACCCGCAGCTTTCGCGGGCCGAGATCGAGGAACGGCTCGCCCGCGATCTGGGCTTCACCCGTGTGTGCTGGCTCGGGCGGGGCCTGGTCAACGACCACACCGACGGCCATGTCGACAACCTTGCCCGCTTCGTCGCGCCGGGTGCGATCGTCCTTGCCGAGCCGGACGGCGACGACGACCCCAACGCGGCCGTCTATGCCGATGCGCGGGCACGGGGACAGGCGTTCGGCCTCACCGTGCATCCGATCCCGTCGCCGGGCCGGGTCACCCGGGGCGAGTTCGTGGAACCGGCGAGCTACGCCAATTTCGCCATCACCTCCCGCCTCGTCGTGGTGCCGACTTTCGGAGTGCCGCAGGACGAACAGGCGGTGGCGGCCATCGGCGCGCTGTTCCCCGACCGCGAGACGATTGGCCTGCGCGCCGACGCGGTGCTTGCCGGAGGCGGCGGGTTCCACTGCGCCAGCCAGCAGATGCCGGCCGGGTGATCCGGTTGCCGCCGTTTACCCTTCGTTAGGAGATTGCCTCCATTGTGGAGCAATGCACCGCGTCCTGCCTCATCGCCACCAGCGGCTGCGCGCCCCTGTCGAGCCAGCGGAGATCGCGCGGGGGGCGCTGGTGCTGTTCTGTGCCGGCGCGCTGATTGCCGCCGGACCGCTCCTGCCGGTGATCGGCTAGGCTCCTACACCAGCAGCTTGAGCAGGGCGGCTCCCGCCGCTGCGCCCAGCACCGTCACGACAAAGCTCCGCCACACCCGGTCGCTGATCCGGCCGAAGGCCAGCGCGCCGAGCCAGTTGCCCATGACCACCAGCGGAAACAGCAGCGCGGCAAGCCACAACAGCCGCCATTGCAGCACACCCAGCGCAGCGCCCGACGCCAGCCCGGCCGCGGCCGCGACCGAGAAGATGAGCAGCATGGACGCCTTGGCGATGTGGCGGGGCACGGCTCTGCGCACATAGAACGGCACCACCGGCACACCGGGCATGCCGGCAAACCCCGTCAGCAGTCCCGCGGCGATGCCCGTGCCCGCGGTTTCCGCAGCGCCCGGCCGGACCGCAGCGCGCGCGGGCATCAGCACCGCGCCAAAGGCCGCCAGCGCGACCGCCGCGATCAGCAGGCGCGCCAGATCGGGCGGCGTGGTCGCGAGCAGGAGCAGCCCCGGCGCCGTGGCCAGCACGATCCAGCCGCAGATGACCAGCGCGCTGCGCTCCGCCTGCCCCAGCAGCCGCCGCAATTCGACCAGGCCGATGAACACCGCCAGAAAGTTGGTGACGAGCACCGCTTCGACCGGCGGTAGGGCGAGCGCCAGCACCGGCACCAGCAGGATCGCCATTCCGAACCCCGCAAGGCCGCGCACGAACGCCGCACCAAGCGTGGCGAGCGCCGCAACGCCGATCTGCAGCGGGGTGTAACCCGCGAGCAGGTCCATGCCCGTTCGGAGCCCTCAGCCTGCGGCCGTTTGTGCCGGCTCGCTCAATGTCCGCCGGCGTGGTGAGCCGGTGCCGCCGGAGCGGGTGTCGACCCGGCCACGCCCCGGGCCGCGAGAAAGGCCTGCAGCTGCGCGATTTCGGCTTCCTGAGCGCGGATGATCTCCTGCGCCAGCTGACGCATCTCGGGGTCGCTGCCGTATTGCAGCTGCACTCGCGCCATGTCGATGGCGCCCTGATGATGCGGGATCATGCCCTTGGCAAAGGCGACGTCGGGATCGGCGTCGACGGCTGCAGCCATGCCGGCGTGCATCCGCGCATTGGCCTGGCTGTAGGCCTCCTGCGCTGGGGTCAGCGGCGTGGCCGCGGCCTCGGCGGCAGGCGGCGTTGCGGCCGGCGACCGGGCGGCATTGTCCGGCTGCGGCTGACCGCACCCCGCCATGCCGGCGAGAAGCAGCACCACCAGGGGCATACGGGCACCGCTCATCGGTCAACACTCCTGCTCCCCAGATCCGGCGGCAATGCCCCTGCCATCAGCATGGCCACAGCGTCGGCCAGCGGCAGGACGCGCTGCTGCGGCTCGCCCAGCGTGCGCAGGGCCACCGTACCTTCCTCCGCCTCGCGCTTGCCGACGACCAGAAGGTGCGGCACCTTGGCCAGCGAGTGTTCGCGCACCTTGTAGTTGATCTTCTCGTTGCGCAGGTCCGTCTCCGTCCGCAGGCCCGCCGCGCGCAGCTGCGCAGCCACCTGCGTGGCGTAGTCGTCCGCGTCCGACACGATGGTGGCGACGACCGCCTGCACCGGGGCCAGCCACAGCGGCAGCCTGCCCGCATAGTGTTCGATCAGGATGCCGATGAACCGTTCGTAGGATCCGAAGATCGCCCGGTGCAGCATCACGGGACGGTGCCTGGACCCGTCCTCGCCCACATAGGTCGCGTCGAGGCGTGCGGGCAGCACCCGGTCCGACTGGATGGTGCCCACCTGCCACGTGCGCCCGATCGCGTCGGTGAGGTGCCATTCCAGCTTGGGCGCGTAGAACGCGCCCTCGCCCGGCAGCTCTTCCCACTCGACACCCAGCGCGCGCAGCGCATCGCGCAACTCGCCCTCGGCCTTGTCCCAGTCCGCGTCCGATCCGAACCGCTGCTCTGGTCGCAGCGCCAGCTTGATGGCGTAGGTGAAGCCGAAGTCGCGGTAGACCGCATCGGCCAGCTCGACGAACCGGCGCACCTCCTCGACCACCTGCCCTTCGGTGCAGAAGATGTGCGCGTCATCCTGCGTGAACTGGCGCACCCGCATCAGCCCGTGCAGCGCCCCGTGCGGCTCGTTGCGGTGGCAGCAGCCCATCTCTCCCAACCGGATCGGCAGGTCGCGGTAGGAGGTGATGCCCTGCTTGAAGACGAGGACGTGCGCCGGACAGTTCATCGGCTTGATGGCCATCCAGTCGGCGTCGGGCGCAACACGGGGCGAGGCCACGCCGGCCTCCGCGTCGACATCGGGCACGATGTCGGGCACGGCGAACATGTTCTGCGCATACTTGCCCCAGTGCCCCGAGGCTTCCCACTGGCGTACGTCCATCAGCTGCGGCGTCTTGATTTCGCGATAGCCGCCCGCGTCCATCCGGCGGCGCATATACGCTTCCAGCTCGCGCCAGATGGTGTAGCCGTTGGGGTGCCAGAAGACGGAGCCGTGCGCCTCTTCCTGGAGGTGGAACAAATCCATTTCGCGGCCGAGCTTGCGATGGTCGCGCTTGGCCGCTTCCTCCAGCCGCAGAAGGTGCGCATCGAGCTGCTTCTTGTTCAGCCAGCCGGTGCCGTAGATGCGCGACAGCATGGCGTTCTTCTGGTCGCCGCGCCAGTATGCGCCCGACACCCGCGTCAGCTTGAACGCCTGCGGATCCAGCTTGCCGGTGGAGGCGAGATGAGGCCCGCGGCACAGGTCGAGCCATGCACCCGAACGGTACACGGTGAGTTCCTCGCCCTCGGGCAGCTCGGCCGCCCATTCTGCCTTGAACCGTTCGCCCTGTTCGTCGAACCAGCGGATCAGCGCCTCGCGCTCCCACACCTCGCGGACGAGCGGTTCGTCCCGCCCGATGATGCGGCGCATCTCCTCCTCGATCGCCGGCAGGTCTTCCTCGGTGAAAGGGCCGCGGTCGGGGGCGGGAGCGAAATCGTAGTAGAACCCGTCCTCCGTTGCCGGACCAAAGGTGATCTGCGTGCCCGGAAACAGGTTCTGCACCGCCTCGGCCAGCACGTGGGCATAGTCGTGACGCACCAGCTCGAGCGCGTCCGCCTCGTCGCGGCTCGTCACCAGTTCGAGGCGTGCGTCCCCTTCCAGCGGGCGGTTGAGGTCGCGCAGCTCGCCGTTGACGCGCGCGGCGAGCGCGGCCTTGGCCAGCCCTGCCCCGATCGCCGCCGCCACATCGGCCGGAGTGCTGCCGCGCGGCACTTCGCGCACGGAACCGTCGGGCAGGCTGATCTTGAGAAGCTGCGTCATGGTGATCGTGTCCACAGGGTTTGCGCGCCCCCATGGCACAAGCGCGGGCGCAGCAAAAGGCGTGTGGCACCCCTTAGGGCGACACGGCGCGTCCGGCAAAGGGGGCGCGGCCTTGCAAACGCGCGGCCGCCGGCCACATGGCGGCGATGAACGACACTTCCGATCTGCCGCCGGCAGAGTTCCACCGCATGACCGGGGATGGCCGGCGCGTCGCGTATCGGCGGCAGGAGGGGCGCGGGCCGACGCTGGTGTTCCTTCCCGGCTACATGTCCGACATGAGGGGGAGCAAGGCCACCGCCCTGTGGCGCTGGGCAGCGGAGCAGGGCCGCGCCTGTCTCCTCCTCGACTACTCGGGCTGCGGCGAGAGCGGCGGCACCTTCGCGAGCGGCACCCTGACCCGCTGGAGCGAGGAGGTGCAGGAGCTCGTCTCGGTTCTTGCGCCCGGTCCGCTCGTGCTGATCGGCTCGTCCATGGGCGGGTGGCTCATGCTGCTGGTGGCGGAGGCTCTGGGCGCCCGCGTCACCGGCCTCGTCGGCATCGCCGCGGCCCCGGATTTCACCGGGTGGGGCTATGACGCGGCGGAGCAAGGGCGTCTCGCGGCGGGGCACACCGTGCATCAACACAATCCCTACGGCCCCGAACCGACGCCGACCCACCCGGCGTTCTGGCAGGACGCGCAGGCGCTGCGCCTCCTGCACCGTCCGGTCGCGATCACGGCGCCGGTCCGGCTCATCCACGGACAGCGGGACGCAGACGTGCCATGGGAGATCAGCCTCAGGCTGGCTGAGAAGCTGCGTTCGGACGACATACAGGTGACACTGGTCAAGGATGGCGACCACCGCCTGTCACGCGCTCAGGACATCGCCCTGCTGCTGCAGGTGATCGCCGCCCTGCCCGCCGGAGATTGACATGAACGCGCTGCTCCTTGCCTTTTTCGCCATGCAGGCCGGCACCATCGGCCCCGCCTTGCCCGGCGATCCGATGGCCGTTCCGACCCTTCCGCCCCCTCCGGCGCGGAGCGCGGGTGCCCCGTTGGATGCGGCACCGGCGCCGGAACCGGCGCATTCCGGACGGCTGGAACGCTGCCTTGCCGCGCTGCCCGCGGCGGCGGCGGAGGCGCTGAGCGCAGGCGACGCATGGCTGCGCGAGGCGCAGGGCCCTCTCCGCGCCGAGGCGCAGCATTGCCGCGGGATGGCGCTGATTGGTCTCGGCCGGCATCAGGAGGCGCGCGAGGCGTTCTCGGCCGGGCAGGCGGCGGTGGCGAACGACGATCTGCCCTACCGGGCGCGCCTGCTCGCCCTTGCCGGAAATGCGGCCCTGCTCGGCGCGGACGCGGCCGCGGCGCTGCCCCTGCTCGAGCAGGCGCGAAGCGTCGCGCTGGCATCGGGAGAGCAGGAACTCGCGTTCAGCGTGCAGCTCGACGCCGCGACCGCCCGGGCGCAGCTCGGCCAGCTGAGCGAAGCGCGGGCAAGCCTTGCCGCCGCCCGCGCGCTCCAGCCACGCAGCGCCGAGGTTCTGCTCCTGTCGGCCGTCCTTGCTCGGGCTGCGGGAGATCTGGCCGAGGCACAGACCCTGATCACCGAGGCGGCCGCGCTCGCCCCGCGCGAGCCGCGCGTGGCTCTCGAAGCAGGGGTGATCGCCGCCATGGCAGGACAGCCGGAGGCGGCCGCCCGCTCGTGGCGTTCGGTCGTTGCGCTCGCGCCCGGCACCGACGCAGCGCGGACGGCCGAGAACTATCTGGCCCAGTTCGAGGACACGGGGGCGCAGGACGGCACGGCCACCCGATGACGGACCTGTCGGTTCTCGATCTCGTGCCGGTGCGCGAGGGCGCGGATCTTGCGGAGGCGTTCAGCGCGGCCATCGCTCTGGCTCAGGCGGCAGAAGCGCTCGGCTACCGCCGCTACTGGGTGGCGGAGCATCACCTGATGGAGGGCATCGGCGGCGCGGCCACCGCAGTGGTGCTGGCGCGGATCGGCGCGGCGACGCGGACGATCCGGATCGGTGCCGGCGGCATCATGCTGCCCAACCATTCACCCCTGCAGATCGCCGAGCAGTTCGGCACGCTGGACGCGCTGTTCCCCGGCCGGGTCGATCTGGGGCTGGGCCGGGCGCCGGGCGCGGGACCGCAGCTCGGCCACGCCCTACGCCGCGACCTCCACGCTGCCGCGGCACGGTTCCCGCAGGACGTGGCGGAGCTGCGCGCCTTGCTGACGGGCGAACCGGACCTGCCGCTCCGGGCGACGCCCGGCCATGGCGCGGCGGTCGCGCTGTGGCTGCTGGGCTCGAGCCTGTTCGGCGCGGATCTCGCGGCGCGGCTGGGGCTGCCCTATGCCTTCGCCTCCCATTTCGCGCCTGACCATCTCGATGCGGCGCTCGCTCTTTACCGGAGCCGGTTCACCGCGTCCGCGACGCTGGCGCAGCCGCATGTCATGGTGGCGATGAACGTGTTCTGCGCGCCCACGGCCGAGGAGGCGGAAAGGATCGCCTCCAGCCAGGCGCAGGCCTTCGTGCGCCTGCGCAGCGGCGACCCGGGCCGGCTGCCGCCGCCTGTCGCGGAGTACCGCGCCACCTTGCCGCCGCCGCTGCGAGCCATGCTCGATCACCTCGGCCAGGCGCAGGCCGTCGGCACGCCGGAAATGGTGGCGGAGCAGATCACGCGCTTCTGCGCCCGCACCGGCGCCGACGAGGTGATCGTCGCCGGGTCCACCTACGACCCGGAGGCGCGGGTGCGGTCCCTCGCGCTCACGATGGAGGCGCTCGCCGCCGGCGGCATGGCGCGCCGGTCCGCAAGCGCCTGAACGCACGGCCCGAACGTCTGCGCGGCTGGCGCTTGCGTGACCCTGTGTCGCGGCCTAAGCGCTCGTCATTCGCCCGATCCGGGTCGGGCATCGTTTCGCGCAGGGGACCGGCGCCAATCGGCGGGCCGGGATGGTAAACCGAACAATGGCCGACACACAGGAACTGCAGGCTCCGCATACCGATCGCGCGGCGCCCGATCTCCGCTCCCTCCTGATCCGGCGCATCGAGCAGCTGATGCTGCCGGGCGACACTCCGTTTCCGCAGCCAAAGCTCGGCGACGCGGTCGCCTTCCTGCTGGAGGCGGCGGCGCAGCGCCGGCCCCGGCGCGCGGTCGTGACGGTCGACTCGGCACTCGACGACCGCCGCTTCACCCGCTTCGCGGTGATCAACGACGACATGCCGTTCCTCGTCGACTCGATCGCCGCGGTGATCGCGGCTGAAGGGCTGAGCATCGACCGGCTGGTGCACCCGGTGGTGGCGGTGCGGCGGGACGAAGGCGGACAACTGCGCGCCATATTCCCGCCGGGCGAAGCCGCGGAAGGCAGCGCGCGCGAGTCGATGGTCTACATCGAAACGGTGCGGATGGACGCGCGCAGCCGCCGCCGCATCGCCTCCAGCATCCGCACCGCGCTCGAGGACGTGCGCGCCGCGGTCGGGGACTGGACGCGGATGCAGCGCGTCATGGAGGAGGATGCGGCGCGGCTCGACGACGCGGAGTCGGCCGCCCTTCTGCGCTGGCTGAATGCGGGCATGCTGACCCAGCTCGGCCATGTCACCCGCCGGCGGGACGGCACCGCGACGGCGCGCCTCGGCATCTGCCGCAAGAGCACGCCCGAGCCGCTCACCGACGCGTCCTACGAACGCGCCTTCGCCTGGTTCGATGCGGCCGAGAATGCCGGGAGCGAATTGCTCATCATCAAGGCCAACCACCTCTCCTTCGTTCACCGGCGGGTGCCGCTGGACCTGTTCCTGGTGCCGGAACGCAGCGGCGGCGTGACCACGGCGCTTTCGGTGCACGCGGGCGTGTGGACCAGTGCGGCGCTCGCCGCTCCGGCACCGCAGGTTCCCCGGCTGCGCCGCCAGTTGCAGGCGCTCCTCGACCGGCTGGGCATCGACGCCACCGGGCATGCCGGCAAGGCGCTGGTCCACGCGTTCACCGCCCTGCCGCACGATCTGCTGATCGGCTTCGACGACGAGAGCACGGCGCGCGTCGTCACGGCCATGATGACGCTGATGGACCGGCCGCGTCCACGGGTGGTGCTGGTGGAGTCGTCGCTTGCCCGCCACCTGTTCGCGTTCGTCTGGCTGCCGCGCGACCTTCTCTCGACGCAGGTGCGCCTGCGGATCCAGCGTCTTCTGGAAGAGGGCAACGAGGCCGCCCTCCTCAACTGGAGCCTGGAGGTCGAAGGCGGCAATCTGGCCCTGCTGCGCTTCGCGCTCGACGTGCGCACCTCGCGCACCCGCGTCACCGAGGCGCTGCTCGAAGAGCGGCTGCAGGACATGCTGCGCGGCTGGCAGGAGGCGGTGGAGCGCGAACTGAGCCGGCTCGAGGACGCCAGCCGGGCGGCGGTGGTGGCCGCGCGGCTCGCCGAGGTCTTTCCCATCGGCTACCGCATCCACTACGGCGCCGCCGAGGCGGCTCAGGACATTGCGCGCCTGCGCCGCCTCGTGCCTCCCGGCGCGGCGGGAGACGGGGACCAGCGCGGCGTGCGCCTCTACCGCAAGGAGGAGGATGAAACGGGCGTTCTGCGGCTCAAGCTCTACCAGGCGGAAGGCACGCTGGCCCTGTCCGATGCGGTGCCGGTGCTCGAGAATTTCGGCTTCCATGTCCAGAGCGAGATGCCGACCCTGCTGGACGGGGGCCGCGCCGGCGCCATCCACGACTTCCTGCTGGGCACCTCGGCGCCGGAGCTGGCCGCCCGCGCCATGGAGCGGGCAGAGGTGATCGAGGACGCGATTGCCGCCGTGCTGAACGGCCATGCGGAGAATGACGGCTTCTACCGGCTGGTGGTGGAGACGACGCTCGATGCCCGGGCCGCCGGCTGGCTGCGGGCGCTGTATCATTACCTGCGCCAGACCGGGCTGACCTTCACCCTCGACACGGTGACCGGCGCGCTCCTGCGGGCGCCGCAGGTGACGGCGAACATCGTGCGGCTGTTCGTCGCCCTGCACGACCCCGCCTTCGCCGGCTCGCGCGAAGCGGAAGCCGAAGAGGCGCGGGCGCACATCCGCCAGGCCCTCGTCTCCGTGAGCGCGATCAACGACGACCGGATCCTGCGCCTGTTCGCCGCGCTGGTGGAATCGCTGCTGCGGACCAACGCCTTTGCTCCGTCCGGCCAGGAGGCGCTGGCGTTCAAGATCGACCCGGCAAGTCTGCCAGCCCTTGCCCGGCCGCTGCCATGGCGGGAGATCTGGGTGTACAGCCGCCGGGTCGAGGGCATTCACCTGCGCGCCGGGCCGGTCGCCCGCGGCGGCCTGCGCTGGTCGGATCGCCGCGACGACTTCCGCACGGAGGTGCTGGGGCTGCTCAAGGCGCAGCGGGTCAAGAACGCGGTGATCGTTCCCACGGGCGCCAAGGGCGGCTTCTATCCCAAGCAGCTGCCCTCGCCCGCCATCGACCGCGCCGGCTGGGCAGCGGAGGGGCAGGCGGCCTACGAAGTCTTCATCCGCGCGCTGCTGTCGATCACCGACAACCTCTCGGCCCGCAAGGTCATCCACCCGCCCGAAGTGGTGGTGCGCGACGGCGCCGACCCCTACTTCGTGGTGGCCGCCGACAAGGGCACCGCGCGGTTTTCCGATGTCGCCAACGCCATCGCTCTCGAGAAAGGGTTCTGGCTGGGCGATGCCTTCGCCAGCGGCGGCTCCAACGGCTACGACCACAAGGCGATGGGGATCACCGCCCGCGGCGGCTGGATCTCCGTGCAGCGCCACTTTCGCGAACTGGGCGTCGACGTGCAGAGCGAACCCGTGCGCGTGGCGGGCTGCGGCGACATGTCGGGCGACGTGTTCGGCAACGGCATGCTGCTGTCCCGGGCCGTCAAGCTGGTGGCCGCGTTCGACCACCGCCACATCTTCATCGATCCCGACCCGGATCCCGAGACGGCATGGGAGGAGCGCAAGCGGCTGTTCGACCTGCCCTCGTCGAGCTGGGCGGATTATGACACCAGCCGGCTGTCGCGAGGAGGCGGCGTGTACCGGCGCGACGCCAAGAGCATCACCCTGTCGGCGGAGGCGATGGACATGCTGGGCCTGCCGCAGGCCGAGATCGAACCCGACGCGCTCATCACCGCCATCCTGAAGGCGAAGACCGACCTGTTCTGGTTCGGCGGCATCGGCACCTACGTCAAGGCGGCGGCGGAAAACAACGCCGTGGTCGGCGACCCCGGCAACGACGCGGTGCGGGTGAACGGCAGCGAGCTGGGCGCCAGGGTCGTCGGCGAAGGCGCCAATCTGGCGCTGACCCAGGCGGGCCGGATCGAGTTCGCGCGCGCGGGCGGGCGCATCAACACCGACTTCATCGACAATTCGGCGGGCGTGGACTGCTCGGACAACGAGGTCAACATCAAGATCGCCCTGGCCGCAGCCATGCGCGCCGGCACGCTCACGCTGGAGGATCGCAACGCGCTGCTTGCGGAGATGACCGACGAGGTCGCCGAACTGGTCCTCGACGACAACCGCAATCAGGCGCTGGCCCTGTCCATCGCGGAAATGGGCGGCCGTCAGGCGGCGGAACCCTACGCCCACCTCATTGCCTCGCTTGAACGGCTAGGCGCACTCGACCGGATGTCGGAAGGCCTGCCGGACGCCGACGAGCTCAGCCGGCGCGCGGTGGAGGGGCGCGGACTTGAGCGGCCCGAGCTGGCGGTGCTGCTGTCCACGACCAAGCTGCTGCTGCAGGACCAGATCGAAGCCGACGATCCCGTCATCGCCGGACCCTACGAGGACATCCTGCTGAATGCCTTCCCCCGCCCCATGAGGGAGCGGTTCGGGACCGAGCTGCGCCAGCATCGCCTTCGCCGCGAGATCGTCGCCACCAAGCTCGCCAACAGGGTGATCAACCGGCTGGGCATTCTGCATCCGTTCGAGCTGGCCGAGGAGGAAGGCGTGTCGCTGGGCCAGGTCGCGGCCGCCTTCGTGATCGTCGACAGGCTGATGGGTCTCGAGGAATTGTGGGCGCGGCTGGAAACGGCGGAGATGACCGAAAGCGCCCGCCTCCTGCTGCTCAGCCGCCTCGGACTGGCCATTCGCAGCGAGATGGCTGACCTGCTCCGGACCGGTCGGTCCCTTGCGGACCCTGTCCAGGTGCTTGGCGAATTGCGTCAGGGCGTCGACGCCCTCGGCGTGGACACCTTCGACCTTCTCGCACCCGAAACCCGCCAGCATTCCAATCGCATCCTTGCCGAGCTGGAGGACGCGGGCGCTCCCGACGCGCTGGCACGGGAGGTGGCGCACCTGTTCGACATGGACGGGGCCATCGGGGTCGCCGACCTTGCCCGCGAGATCGGCGTGGACACGCACGAAACCGCGCGCATGTTCATCACGCTGGGAGACCGGCTGGGACTCGACTGGGCGCAGAGCACCGCCTCGATCATGACCCCGAGCGACGTCTGGGAACGGTTGCTGGTCGCCGGACTGGCGCGCGATTTCCAGCAGCTGCGGCTGGATTTCCTGCGCCGCCTCGCGCGGAGCAAGCGGCGCAACGCGACGATCGAGGAATCCATGAAGGCCTGGCTCGAGAGCCGCGCGGTTCCCATATCCCTGTTCCGGGAAATGATCACGCGGGCGCAGCGTGACGGGGTCGTGACCGCGCCGATGCTGGCGCAGGTCGCGAGCATGGCGCGGAACCTGCTTTGCCGGTGAGCCTGCGGCCCTCGCCCCCGGCAGGCCGTCCCGGCGTCGGCATGGGAGCACATGGGTGATGCACGAGGCGGACGTGGTGATTGTCGGCTCCGGCCATGCCGGGGCGCAGACCGCCATCGTCCTGCGCCAGTGCGGCTTTGCGGGCAGCGTCCTGATGCTCACCCGCGACCGCCACCTGCCCTACGAGCGGCCGCCCCTGTCCAAGGACTATCTTCAGGGAGCGCGCCTGTTCGAGCGGATCATGCTGCGCCCGGCATCGTTCTGGGAGGAGCGCGCCATCACCATCCGCACCGGCGCCAACGTAGCCGATGTCGATCCCGCACGGCGCGCGGTCACACTCTCCAGCGGCGAACGGATCGGCTATGGCCAGCTCGTGTGGGCCGCCGGCGGCGACCCGCGCATGCTGTCGTGCCCCGGCTCCCATCTCGAGGGCATCCATGCCGTGCGTTCGCGCGATGACCTCGACCGGTTGCGGGCGGATCTCGACGCGGGCGCCAGCCGGGTCGTCGTGGTGGGCGGCGGCTATATCGGCCTCGAAACCGCCGCCGTGCTGCGCGCACTTGGTCGCGACGTCACTCTGGTCGAGGCCGAGGACCGCCTGCTGTCCCGCGTGGCGGGCGCGGAACTGTCGCAGTTCTTCCTGCGCGAGCACCGCGCCCACGGCGTGAACGTGGTGCTGTCGGCGCAGGTCGACGCGTTGACCGGACGCGCCGGCCGGGTCGAGGCGGCCCGGCTCGACATCGGAGAGGAGCTGGCCTGCGACGTGGTGGTCGTCGGAATCGGCATCGTGCCGGCGGTCGGGCCACTGATCGCCGCGGGCGCGGTCGGTGCCAACGGGGTCGACGTGGACGAGTACTGCCGCACCAGCCTGCCCCACGTGTTCGCCATCGGCGACTGCGCGGCGCACGCCAATCCCTATGCCGATTACGAGATCATCCGGCTCGAATCGGTGCAGAACGCCATGGACATGGCCGGCGTGGCGGCACGCACCATCTGCGGCGATCCGCAGCCTTACCGGTCATTGCCATGGTTCTGGTCCAACCAGTACGACCTGCGGCTCCAGACGGTCGGACTGTCCGCCGGGCATGACACGGCGGTGGTGCGCGGGCGCATGCAGGAACGGACCTTTTCCATCCTGTATCTGAAGGAAGGCCGGGTGCGGGCGCTCGACTGCGTCAACGCCACCCGCGACTACGCGCAGGGGCGGCGACTGGTCGAACAGCGCGCCGAGATCGACCCTGACCTGCTCGCCGACACGTCCGTACCCCTCAAGGACATGCTCTGAGCTGCGCCGCGGCCCATCCGGCCGCCTCCGCGACGAGGGCGCTGGCATCCGCGGTCAAGGCGTCCACCAGCGCCAGAAGCGACCGGTCGCCGCTGTTGCCGGCGGCAATGAGGCAGTTCCGCACGAACCGGTAGCGGCCGATCCGTTTCACCGCCGAGCCGGAGAAGCGCGCCCGGAACCCGGCGTCGTCGAGGCGCAGGAAGTCCGCCAGAGGCGGGGCGACAAGCTCCGGCCGGGCTTCGAAGCGGTGATGGGCCGCGGCGGCTGCGGCAAACTTGTTCCACGGACACACCGCCAGGCAGTCGTCACAGCCGTAGATCCGGTTGCCGATGGCGGCGCGAAACTCATGCGGGATGGGTCCGGCGTGCTCGATGGTGAGGTAGGAGATGCACCGGCG
Organism: Qipengyuania thermophila; assembly: GCF_004153605.1. Taxonomy (NCBI): domain Bacteria; kingdom Pseudomonadati; phylum Pseudomonadota; class Alphaproteobacteria; order Sphingomonadales; family Erythrobacteraceae; genus Qipengyuania; species Qipengyuania thermophila. The sequence goes on from NZ_SDSI01000001.1 coordinate 501,700, forward strand.
CGCATCGAGCCGGTACGGCGCCGGGAAGGCACTGGTCGGACACGCATCCTGACAGGCGCGGCACGAACCGCACAGATCCCGGTGCGGCGCGTCGGGCGCGAACGGGATGACGGTGTAGATCGCGCCGAGAAACAGCCACGAGCCGTGCGCGCGGCTGACCACGTTGGTGTGCTTGCCCTGCCAGCCGATCCCCGCCGCCTGTGCGAGCGGCTTCTCCATCACCGGCGCGGTGTCGACAAACACCTTAAGCCGCGCATCGGCGATCCCGAGGGACTGCGCCTCCGCCACGAGCCAGCGGGCCAGCGCCTTCAGCGCCTTCTTGACGACATCATGGTAGTCGCGTCCCTGCGCGTAGACGGACACCCGCCCCACCTCGCCGCGCCCTTCCAGCGCCAGCGGATCGTGGCGCGGCGCGTAGCTCATTCCCAGGGCGATGACGCTGCGCGCTTCGTCCCACAGCGTCTGCGGCGCCGCCCGCTCCTCCGCCCGGCTCTCCATCCACGCCATGCTGCCGTGCCGTCCCTCGTCCAGCCATGCCAGCAGCCGGGCGCGGCGCAGCGGATCGGTGGCGGCCGGGGCGAAGCCCACGGCGACGAAGCCAAGCGCGCGGGCCTGTTCCCGGAGGCGGGCGGCCAGAACGCGTGTCGCATCGTTGTTAACCATGGTCGGGGTTGCCTGCGTAAGGACCGGGTCTGTACACCGCCGGCATGGAGGCTGCGCCGGACATGCTTGCTCTCTCGGCTCCTACCGCCTCTGCGCCGACGCAGGCAATGGAGGACGCGCGGCCGCCGGCGGTGATGGCGCGCGGACTGGTCAAGCGGTTCGGCGGCACGGAGGCGGTGGGCGGCGTCGATCTCACCGTTCCGGCCGGTGCGATCTACGGGATCCTCGGCCCGAACGGCGCGGGCAAGACGACCACCATGCGCATGCTGCTCGGCATCATCGACCCCGACAGCGGCACCCGGATCGTCCTGGGGCACGAGCGGCCACACCAGGTTGCGCGCGCCATCGGCTATCTGCCCGAGGAACGCGGCCTTTATCCGGCCATGAAGGCGGTGGACGCCATCGCCTTCATGGGCGCGTTGCGGGGCCTTCCGCAGCGGGTCGGCCGGGAGCGTGGCCGCGCGATGCTCGAGGCCCACGGGCTCGGCAACGCCGCTGACCGGCAGATCCGGCACCTGTCCAAGGGCATGGCGCAGACCGTGCAGCTGCTTGGCACCCTCGTGCACCGGCCGCGCCTCGTCGTGCTGGACGAGCCTTTCTCCGGCCTCGACGCCATCAACCAGGGCAAGCTCGAAACCATGATCCGCGATCTCGCCGCCGCGGGCACGACCGTGATCTTCTCGACCCATGTGATCGCCCATGCCGAGCGGCTGTGCGAGCGCATCGCCATCATTGCCGGCGGGCGTGTTCCGTTCGAGGGGCGCGTGGATGAGGCGCGCGACCGCATCCCCGCCCAGGTCCGGCTCGAAACGCGCGCCGGGGACGGCCCGTGGCGCCGCAGGTTGCCCCCCGGTGCTGCCGCCGGGCGCAAGGAGGGCGGCGGCCACTGGTGGACCTTTCCGCTGCCCGCTACGGGCATCGAAGCCATGCTGCGCGACCTCGTCGAAGGACAGGCCGGCATCCTCTCGCTCTCGATCGAGCGGGCCGGTCTTCACGATGCCTTCATGCACATCGCCGGAGAGGCGGCCGCGCGGGCGCTGGCGAACGGCAGCGCCGCCGACGGATCGCCGGCATGAGCCGCAAAGCCGACAGCCCGCGCGAGCGACTGTCGCTGCCGGCGGCGGCGATGGTGGTGGCGCAGCGGGATTTCCTCGCCATCCTGCTCAGCCGCACCTTTCTGCTGTTTCTTCTGGGGCCGCTCTTTCCTGTTGCGGTGGCCGCGCTGGCGGGCGGCATCGGCGACCAGATGCGCGGATCGGTCGGCACACCGGCGCTGGCCGTGACCATGCCCGCGGGCGATGCGGCGCGCGTCGTGGCCGCACGGCGGCATCTCGGCGAGACGGTCGGCGTCGATCTGCCGGAGGTGCGGGTGATCCCCGCGCCGCCGGGCGGAGCCGCGGCGCTCCTCGGGCGGCCGGAGCTGAACGCCGGCGCCGTGCTGACCGGGACGCTGGCCGAGCCGGTGCTCCTCGGCCCGGAGGACCGCCTCCAGCGGTGGCAGGGGCTGGTGCGGCTTCTGCTGGCCGAGGCGCGCAGCACCGGCACGCTGGAGGTGCCGGCCTTGGCGCTCGCGCCGGCGCGGCCCTCGACGAGCGATGCGCGGCGCGACCGAATGAGCGTGGCTCAGGGCGGACAGCTGCTGCTGTTCCTGCTGTCGATGCTGCTCGCGGGCATGGTGCTCTCGAACCTGGTGGAGGAAAAGGGCAACAAGATCATCGAGATCCTTGCCGCGTCGATCCCCATGGATGCGGTGTTCCTGGGCAAGCTGTTCGCCATGCTGGCGATCTCCTTCGTCGGCATCGCCGTGTGGGCCGCGGCGGGCGGAGCGCTGCTGTGGCTGGCGCGTGATGCGCTCCCGCCCGTTCCGGCACCGGCGGTCGGCTGGCCGCTGTTCGCGCTGCTGTTCGTGCTCTACTTTGCCCTCAACTACCTGCTGCTTGGCGCGATCTTCCTCGCCATCGGCTCGCTTGCCGCCAGCGTGCGCGAGGTGCAGACGCTGTCGATGCCGGTGACCATGAGCCAGATGCTGATCTTCTTCCTCGGCAACCTCGCCGTGGCCAACCCTGACGGCGGCGTGGCCTGGGCGGCAACGGCATTTCCCCTGTCGTCGCCCTATGCCATGGTGTCACGCGCGGCGCAGGAGCCTGGTCTCGGCGTCCATGCTCTTGCCCTTGCCTGGCAAGTGCTGTTCGTGGCCCTGTTCATCCGCGGCGGCGCAACCCTTTTCCGCCGCCGCGTCATGCATTCGGGCGCGCCGCGCCGGCCGTGGCGCGAACGCCTCCGGCTCCGGCGTGGCCGCGACGCGGCTGAATTGACATCGGTGTAAAGACCTTCATCATGGCCGTGCCGGCCCGGAAGAAGCCGGGTGCAAGCACGGAGAGCATGGATGGGCATGGAAGCGCCTGGCGGAGTGGCCTTTCGGACAGCGCCGACGGCGGCGGAAGCGTTGCGCACGCACCTGGCCGAGCATCCCGAGCAACGGCTGCATCATCCTCATCCCTTCGACGTCAGCCGTTCCGACATCTATGCCGAGGATCGTTGGCAGCCGATCTTCGCCGCCATGCGCGCCGCAGGGCCGCTTCACCACATTCCCGAAAGCCCGTTCGGGCCGTACTGGGCGGTGGTTCAGCACAAGGCGGTGCAGCACGTCGAGTCGCTGCCCGACCTCTACTCGTCGAGCTGGGAATATGGCGGCATCACGATCCTTGATGCGCTGAGCGACGAGGAACTCGCGACGCTGGGACGCGAGCGGTTCGAACTGCCGATGTTCATCGCCATGGACCGGCCCAAGCACACCGGGCAGCGGCGCACCGTCGCGCCGGCCTTCGCGCCCCAAGAGATGAAGCGGCTCGAAGCCGACATCCGCCGGCGCACCGGCGAGGTTCTGGACACGTTGCCGCGCGGGGAGGTGTTTGACTGGGTTGACCGGGTGTCGATCGAGCTGACCACCGGCATGCTGGCGATCCTGTTCGACTTTCCGTGGGAGGACCGGCGGCTGCTCACCTTCTGGTCGGACTGGGCCGGCGACACCGAGCTTGCCAGCATCCGCGCTCTCGACGAGCAGCGGCGCGCGATCCTGTACGAGATGGCGGCCTATTTCCAGCAGCTTTGGATGCGCAAGGCGCAGGCTGAACCCGGACCCGACCTCATCTCCATGATGATCCATTCTCCGGCCATGAACCAGATGGAACCGCAGGAATTCATGGGCAATCTCGTGCTGCTGATCGTCGGTGGCAACGACACCACGCGCAACACCATGTCCGGGATCATCCATGCCTTCGACCGCTTCCCGGATCAGCGCAAGCTGTTCGAGGAACAGCCCGATCTGATCCCGAACGCGGTGCAGGAGTGCATCCGCTACCAGACGCCACTCGCCCACATGCGCCGCACCGCCAAGGAGGATGCCGAACTGTTCGGCCAGCAGATCCGGCGCGGCGACAAGCTCGTGCTGTGGTATCTGTCGGCCAATCGCGACGAGGAGGTGTTCGACGAGCCGGACCGGCTCGACATCACCCGCGAGAACGCGCGGCGGCATCTCGCCTTCGGATACGGAATTCACCGCTGCGTGGGCGCGCGGCTGGCCGAACTGCAATTGCGCATCCTGCTGGAAGAGATGCACGCCCGGCGGCTCAGGGTCCATGTCGCCGGCGATGTCGAGCGGGTCCGTGCGAATTTCGTCCATGGGTTCCGGCGGCTGGAGGTGGAGGTGACGCGCTTCTGACCGCCTCCCGCCGGCGGCGCATCCTCAGCCTTCGCGAAAGCGGTGGGCACCTGCACCGGCTGGTTTGACCGCACTGCCATCCATTCCGGTCCGCCTGACAGGCAGCGGCGGGTGCACTTCGCGCGATTGGGACGCGTCGGGAACTACGGCCGCGCCGCAGGCGCCGACGCGCGCCGCCAGAGCGTGAACGGCGGCGCCACGTCCACGCGCTCCCAACCCGGCGGGGTTCGGCTGTGATGGACCATGGCTGCCAGCGAGTCCGCGTGCCCGTTCGTGAGGTAGATCTGCATTTCGGTCATGGGCATGCAGGCCAGCACGTAGTGTGCGCCTGTTGTTGCAAGGCGGCTTGCTCCTTCTGAACCGGGATCAGTAAAGGTGCGGATGACGGCGTGCATCCCGGCATCCCCGCGGTGGTGCCCGGTCGCCATGACATCGTGGCGTGTGTGCGCGAGGACGTGGGGCCCCAGGTCGATCTGCGCCAGCACCATGCCGGGCGGCAGGCGGTTCAGCGTCGCGGCGATGGCGGTCACGTCACACCCCTTCTCCAGCTCTTCGCGGTTCTGGTGCTGCTGGTTCGACGCGGCGAGCACCGGTTCCGCCATCGCGACCGGTAGGGCGGGGAGGAGGATCAGCGGCACGACCGCCGTGCAGGCGAGTTTCGGCACCGGGCGCTTGATCTCGGCCGCGGCGAGAAAGGCCCGCGACGCCAGCCACCCGACCGGCACCGCCGCCAGCACGGAGGCATAGAGGATCGACCGCGACGTCAGCAGACCCGCCACCGTCGCCATGACGAGCACGAACAGGTATTCGCTCCACCACCGCCGCAGCCAATCGCGCGACCGCGCCGCCAGCATGGCGCATCCGGCGATGCCAAGGATGACGGGCGGTAGCGCCAGGAGCACGAACTTGGCCGGCTGCTCCCACAGCGGCATGCCTTCCTTGACGTTGAGGTACCAGTAGCGGTGCACGAGAGGGTCGAGCTGTCCGAACGGAGAGCCGACGCACTGAGGCGCGGCGGCGGCGAACACCGCGCCTGCGGCCGCAGCCGTGAGTGCAAGCGCGCCGACCTGTCCTGCGAGCGCGAGGTGCTTGAGGCGGACCACCACGCCGACGCCGAGCGCCACGACGCTGAACAGCGCGAGATGCGGTGGGGCGATGGCATCGCAATGCGGAGCAAGGTCGGCAACGCCGCGTGTCAGCAGGAACAGCAGCACCAGTCCGGCGGCAAGCGTCTGCAGATAGGCCAGCAGGTGTGCGCCGTCGCGCCGGGAGCACATCCACCGGCATGCGAACACGGCGCCCACGACAGCAGCCATGGGAAGAAGTTCAAGCGAGATGCTCGTTCCGGCCGCCATCGCCGCACCGGCGGCGAAGGCGCCGCGTGCCGCGTTGCGCCAGGAGAGCGCCCACGTCGCGGCCAGGAGGAGAAGCGCCTGCCAGCCATGGTGGTCGATGCGCAGCGGTCCGAACTGCAGGAAGACGATGGGCATGGCGGCCAGGGCAATCGCGGCGGCGACAGCGGCCGCGGTGTCGAGGAACTGCGAGGCAATCCGCGCCGCGATCGCCATCGTGGCGAACAGCAGCAGCAGCGGCACGAGCGTCGCAGCCATTCGTTCAGCCCCCCCGGCGCCGAGGAGTGGCGTCAGGCCGGCCACGGACGCGGCGAGCGGCAGGTCGACCAGTCGCGACCAGTGCATCGGCCCGTCGCCAAGGCCCACGATGCGCGTCTGCCGCAGATCGAACCACGCTTGCCCGGACAGCAGATCGCGGACCTGCACCATGCGCAAGGCATCATCCGTGTCGAAGAACCGGAGCGAGCCGATCGCCTCCCAGCGAAGCAGGGCATAGGCGAGGGCGGCAGCAACCCAGACCACGCAGACGGCCAACCACGGCATCTGCCGCCACCGGATCCGCCGCTCGATCATGCACGCTGACGGTCGGAGAAGACGAAAACGGCGCGCAGGAGATAGGTCGCGCAGAAGCTGACGGCCACCGCCACCGCCTTCGCGGCCAGTGGCGCCCATCCGGCCCACTCCGCCAGAACCAGGACGCACGCGGTCAGCGCCAGCCCGATCAGGGCCGACAGCAGGAAGAGGCTCATCTGGACGATCCGCTGCGCCGGTTCGCGCGACACGCGGTCGGCCCACACAAGGCGGCTCGAGAGCTGCCAGTGCGCGGCGATGCCGGCGCTGTAGGACAGGACGCCGGCAGCCGGAGCGGAACCGAGCACCTCGACCAGCACGACGAAGCCGGCCAGATCAACGCCGAGCGCCGCCACGCTGGCAAGAAGGTAAGGCGCCGTCCGGGGCAACCGCAGCATGGCAGGCACGTCCGGCAGGCGCACCATCATGCCGCCTTTCGCGCCGGATCGACGCGCGCGGGCACATCGCGAACCGACGCAAGCGCGGCGACCTGGTCGGCATCAAGGCGTGCCCGCGCGGGAATCCGCACGTCACCCCCTTCCGACCCTTCCTCGTGATATTCGGCATCTTCGTTGACACACCACGTGTCGTAGATGCGCTCGCCGGCGATGATGTTCTCCACCGTCAGCATGGCGGTCATCATGGCGTGGTCCTGATTGTTGTACCGATGCATGCCGTTGCGGCCGACGAGGTGCAGGGTCGGATGCTTTTCTTCCAGCTCGCGGCGCATCGCATCGACATTCGACGCATACTCCTCGTCGTAGACCGGATAGGCCTTCTCCTGGCGCACGACGAAGCCGCCCTCCACATCGTCGCGCCGGCACAGGCCGAGGATCTCCATCTCCCTGGTGGCAAGCGCTACGAGTTCGGCGTCTGTGGAGGTCCACAGATCGTCCCCCTCGAAGCAGAAATACTCGAGGCCGACGCAGGCGAGGTTCTGATCCGGCACCATCTCCGGCGACCAGGAGCGGAAGTTCTGGATCCGGCCGACCTTCACCTTGCTGTCGTGAATGTAGATCCAGTTGTCGGGAAACAGATCGGCAGAGCGGATCTTGAGTGCGACGGTCAGGAAGTCGCGGTAGCGCAGGCGATCGGCCTGCATGGTGCTTTGCGGCAGCGGATGCAGCCGGAGCGCAAGGTCGCGCATGGGTGCCGAGCTGATCACATGATCCGAGCGGATCGTGATCACGCCCGCGCCGGAGCGCGCCTGAAGGCGCCACGCCGCGCCGTCGGCGGAGAGCCGTTCGAGCGCAGTTCCCATGTGGATCTGCCCCCTGCCGCTCGCCAGGACACGGTCGCGCGCCGCTTCCCACATCATGCCCGGTCCCAGCCGCGGATAGCGGAACGTCTCCAGCAGCGTCTTGACGGCCTGTCCGTCATTGGGGCGCCTGTTCAGACCGAGCGAGCGCTTCAGCCCGTCGACGACCGCGCCCCACAGCGACAGCCCCTTGATCCGCTGCGCCGCCCAGTCGGCGCTCATCTCGTCGCAGGGCATTCCCCACACCTTCTCGGTGTAGGTCTTGAAGAAGATGGAATAGAGCGTGCGGCCGAACTGGTTGACGGTCCAGTCCTCGAACGAGCGCACGTCCCGGACCGGGCGCACGCGGTAGCGAAGGTAGCTCGCCATGCAGGCGACCGATCGCAGAACACCGAGGTTCCGGAGAGCCTCGAACGCCCGCAAGGGGTAGGAGTAGAACTTCCCCTCGTAATAGATGCGGCTCATGCGCGGCCGCTGGATGAAGTCGTCGGGCAGGATCTCGTTCCACAGGTCCACGACGGCCTTGGACTTCGAGAAGAACCGGTGGCCGCCGATGTCGAACCGGAACCCTTCGTGTTCGACCGTGCGGCTGATGCCGCCGACATAGGTGGCATCCTGCTCGATGATGGCGACACTGCGCCCCGCCTTGGTCAGCAGATAGGCTGCCGTGAGGCCGGCGGGGCCGGCTCCGATGATGGCGACATCCACGTCCGCATCCACGCCCGTCCCGCTGTTCACGATCGCAATCCCCCTACTGGCCTGAGGACTGTGTGGCGCCGAATGGTTAACAAAGCGCCAAGGCGCGGCTCGGCGGACCTCGGAGAGGTCAGACGATCTCCGGGCACTGCACGCGCGCCGCGAGCAGGGCGATCTCGGCCAGGCTGAAGGTGTTCTCGAACACGAGCCCCGAATGCCCGTCCCGGTGCCAGCGCACCTTGGCCATGATCACGCCAAGCTCCGCACCCTCGATCCGCAGCAGCTGGTCCACCGCGAAGTCGCGGTCGAGAACAAGCCGCGCGCCTTGCTGGGAGATGTTGTCGAGCCTAGCTGACCAGCACTCCGCGGCGCGGAAGACCTCGACCGGCAGGGTCATGTTGAGGCGGAACTGCCGCTTGGGATGCGTCCAGTGTTCCCGGATCAGCCGTTCCACCGCCACCGGGGCATTGAAGGCGAAGCTTGCCTCTCCCTCGCCATGGCGCACGAGGCGGAGCGCGAACCGCTCGCCGTTCTGGAGTTCCAGTGCGGGCGCTCTGGTCCCGAGACGCGGTGGAAGCGGGTGGAACAGCTTCACCTTCACCCCCGTCTGCGAGACGTCGCGCACCACGCAGACGAATTCTCCTGCCTCGGTAACGAGTTTCGCCGCGCGGATCAGCGAAACGTAGCGCGGCGCGGCGCGCTGGTTCGGGCGTGGATCGCCGGCCGGTCCGGCTTCCGTTCGGTCATGAGCTGAGTGCGCCACCGCGTGCGGATCCCCTGATGCTGCAAAGCCGGATGGATGACTGGCGGCGTCGGTCATGCTGACACCTGAATAGAAATCTACGCGTTAATGCGAAGATAAAGCCGCGCGGCTCCTGACCTGTGTGCCACGCGGGCGGTTCGGCACTTGGGACATCTCCCTAGGCGGCTGTTCGTTCCTGATGAAAACCTGATCGCGCACCCTTCTCCCGAACACACCTGGCAATCCAGCCGGGCAGGAGGTGCGGCGACATGATCACGATGCGCGGTCTGGGCTGCTCCATTCTCGGCGGTGGAGCGGTTCTGAGCCTGACAGCCTGCGGCGCGAGCCCTGCGCCGCCTGCCACCGCGGCACCGCCGCCGCCGCTGGCCGTTGTGCCCCCGCCTGCGGTCCTGGCCACCCCGCCGCCACGGTCCGGTGCGCCGCTTGTGACGCCCGAGGCGCAGCAGCCGAGCCGGTCGCGCGAGGACGACGCCGAATACCGCAGCAACTATGTCGCGGCCGAAACGATCGGGCTTCTGTGGGCGCGGGAGAATGGCCTTGGCGGGCGGGGCGTGCGCGTGGGCGTCATGGACGGCGGGGTGGCCGAGATCCCGGAACTGGCCGGCAAGGTGCTGACATGGGGCGGCCACGCCGCGACGGCCAGTGCCACCGGACAGGCGCATCCGCACGCGCCACCAGCACCGAACGGCGATGAGGCGTCAGCCCGGGACCACGGCACCCGGATCGCGGCGGTCATCGCCGCGCGGCGGAACGGCACGGGGGTCCAGGGCATCGCGCCCGAGGCGCAGATCGTGTCCCTGCCCGTGCCATATGGCGGCACCCCCGCGGCTTCCGGCCTCGACGCCGTCATGGCGGCGCAGTTCACCCGCGCCGCCGACGCGCGTCTGCCGGTCGTCACCCGCGCCATCGGCCGCTCTGTTGCCGCCGACCAGGCTTCGCTGCTTGCCCATGCGGTCGCCGCCTACGGGTTGACCGGCGGCCTTGTCGTCCAGTCGGCCGGCAATGCCGGCGCTGACGCGCCGGGGGAGAGCGGCGAGGTGACTCCCGCCAACAGGGCGGCGTGGCTGTTCGTGTCCGCGGTCGAGTGGCAGGGCGGCGCCCTCCTCCCCGCGCCCTACGCCAACCACTGCGGCTCCCTGGCCGACCGGTGCGTCGTGGCCCCCGGATCGGTCGTCACCCACGATGCCACCGGGAGCGCCGTCACCTTTTCCGGGACGAGCGCCGCGGCGGCTCAGGTCGGCGGGCTCGCGGCGCTGATCCTCGAGCGGTGGCCGCACCTGAGCGGACAGGACGCCGGCCGCATCATCCTTGCGAGCAGCCGCGATCTGGGTACGCCGGGGCCGGATCCGGTCTTCGGCATGGGCCTCATCGACGTGCAGGCGGCGCTGTCCCCAGCCGCACCGAAGCTGCACACCGCCCGGCACGCGACGGCGCTCGCCGGCGCACACATGATCATCGGCGACCTGTTCCCCGCCGACCGCCTGCGCCAATCGTTGAGCGGGCTGACGGTCGTGGACAGATGGGGGCGCGACTTCACTCTTGGCGACGAGGCGCTTGGCCTTCTGACGCCGCAGACATCAAACCGCTTCGCACATGACTGGCATCGAAGCCTGTCGCTGTCAGGCACCATGCACATGGATGGCAGCGGGGCCGGGCTTGCCGATGCCCTTGACACGCTGATGCCGCCACACACCGGCGGCGGAGAAGGAACCGTGACGCGCACAGCGGGCGCCTGGCACCTCGATGTCCGCGCACCAGCGGCACCCGGCTCCGCATCGACGGCCTTCGGATTGACGCGCACCGGCGCCGGCGGGGCGCTCGGCCTTGCCCTGATCGACGAGGACGGCCGCGTGCTGGGCACCCCGGCGGGGGCGGGAGCCCTGCGGCTCGCCACAGGGGCGCGCACGGCCGTGTTCGACGCGAGGCTCCAAGGCGCGCGAGGAAGGCTCGCTGTGCGCGGCTATGCCACACTGGCGCTTGCCCGGCTTCGCCTCGCCCCCGACCAGCTGGTGCAGAAGGCCACCCTTCTCGTCGGTGCACGGGGCGGAGCGGAGGTGCGCGTCACGCACGGCCAGGATGTCCTCGTGGTCCGGGTGGACCATCCCTTCACCCTGATTGGCGGGTCGCTCGCCATGGAGGTTCCGGTCGGGTTCGACCGCTCGACCGGCGCGGTGCGCGTGACGCGGCGGACCGTTCCGCTCGGCGGCGACTTCGCTCCGCGCCTCGGCTTCGGCTGGGAGCGGGTCGGTTGGCACGGCGGGCTGCGCTTCGACGCCGCCGGCGGGCCGGAAGACGGGGAGTTCAGCTCTTCCTTGCGGTGGTGGACCCGCCTCGGGCCGCGCCGTGCGGCCGGGTCGCGGTTCCCGATCAGCGAATGACGGCCCGGAACTCCAGCCGCAGTGTGCCGCCGGGCGCCAGCTCCCCCTGCGGCGCGATCCGGATGGCGCCAACCTCGGGGTCCGCGTCCGGGGACGGCACGTAGGTGAAGGCGCCGCCCGAACGCCGCCGGTAGCTCAGCCCGGCCGCCGTCAGCGTGGTGCCGCCGGCGCTCACCACCTTGACCGGCAGGGTCGTCGTGCCGTCGAACGGCTGATTGAGGAAATTGACCTGCACGGGCAACACGTCCGCGAGCGTCAGGGAGGAAGCGTCCACCGGGCTCCCTCCCGAATTGGTGACGATCAGCGCGTAGGTGACCTGTGCGCCCGGCAAATTGTAGGCGCCCAGCCCGCCGTTCACCGCCGTCGACGTCTTGGTCACCGTCAGGGCCGGCATGGGGCAGTAGGCGATCCCGCTGATCCCCACCGCCTGCTGACTTGTCTGCGTCTCGCCTGCGGTGAGGGGCGCGTTGCCATAGGCCAAGATCACCTGCGTCACCGGCTGCGCGAACGCGACGTTGATCGTGCCGGTGTCCGAACTGTTGGGCGAATCGGCGTTGCCGAACGCCTGCGCCGCCAGGGTGCCGGCCGGCTGGAAGGTGACGCTCGACCCGGCGGCGGTCGCCGGCTGGCCGGTCTGGTTGCCGTTGCCCGCTGGCGAGACCAGGGCCGGCGTGTACCTGCTCCCGCCGGCATCCGTGCCCCAGATCCCGATCCAGTCGCGGAACTGGTCGGGTGCCGCATCGACATCGAACAGGGTCATCGAAAAGCTGCGGACCGGCTGGGAAAAGGTGAATACGGCGCGGATCACCCGGCTCGAGCCGGTGATGTCGCCCGTGCGTCCCACGAAGACGCCGCCCAGATTCAGTGCGTTCTGCATCGCGGGTCCGGTCACGACGGTGCCGATCCGCGGCATGGTCTGCCCTCCCGCGGCCGTGCTGCTCAGCCCGTCCTGCGACAGGGCCATGGTGAACGTCTGCTGCGTGCCGCCTGTCGTCCGCGCGCTGTAGGGATAGGTCGAGCCGTAGCTCAGCTGCTGGGTGGCATAGCTGGCGAAGCTGAAGCGGAACTCGTTGGCCGCGGGACAGGTGGCCATCGCCGGTCCGGCCGCGCCAAGCGCCGCCGCTCCCGCTGCCAGCGCCGCGCAGACGAGCCGGCGCCCGCTCACCGCTGTCCCAGTCCCAGAAAGCCGAACGTGCCGGTGTCGAGCGTCATCTTGGCCGATGCGAACAGTCCTTCTTGCGTGACCCGGGCGGCGGCGAAGTCGCGGTCGGTGAAGCCGGCCAGATTGTAGCCGACCAGCAGCAGGATGCCGCCGCCGGGCGTGAAGCCGATCTGCGGACCCACGGCATAGACCAGCGTGCCATTCTCCAGATCGCCCCGCACTGTCGCGACGCCGCCGATCTCGACCCGTTCGGCGAGCGAGAAGCGCAGGTCGAGACCGGCAAGCAGGCTGCTGCCCTCCAGCGATGTGCCGCCCTGCTGCTCCAGCGCGTACCGCCCGCCCACGAACAGGCCGATCTCCGCCTCGCGCGCGGCGCCGCTGCTGCCCGGCTGGCGCGACCAGTTGGCCGAGAGGCTGGCAATCAGCCGCCGCGACAGCGCGTCTCCGTCGATGGTCAGCGCAGTGATGTCGGGCGAAGGCGTTCCGGGGACCGCGCGGACCTCGTCGCTGCGGAAGGCAAGCTTGCCGAGAAGGGCAAGAGACGAATCGGCCGGACGCAGCGCGCCGGCCGCGCTGATGTCGAGAATGGCCGCCACCGCACCCGTGTCCGCCGACGCACGGGTCCACAGCAGACCTCCGCCCAGCACCCGCCCCTCTCCCAATTGCCGCAGAATGCCCGCCGTGACCGCGCTGCGGTCGGCGTCCTCGCCGGCGCGATGCTCGGCGCGGACCGATGCGGTCCACCGCTCGTGGTGCCAGGTGGCTCCGAGCGTTGCGGCCGTGAAGGTCTCGAAGAGCGCACCGTCCGCACCCAGATGACCGCCACTGGCGACCGGATGCAGCGGCTCGGGCACAGCGGCGTCGCGACCGCCAAGCGCGCGGTTGTGGTCAAGCGTCGCGTCGAGCGTGAGTGCCGGGGTGACGGCGAGGGTCTGCGCCAGACCGAAGGCGGCAAACTGCCGCGCGCCCGTGTCGTCGGCACCCTGCGTGCCGAAGGTCGACAGCAGGCGTGCGCCACGCCACGGCGTGACCTCCACCCCCGCCCGCAGCGTGCGGGCGGAAATCGCCTCCCCCTCGGCAAGTTCGTAGCTGGCCACCAGCCGCACGTCCGGCAGCAGGGCAAAGCGCGCGCCAAGGCGGTACTGCGCCGGAAGGTCGATCGCCTCCGCTTCGCCGAGGGCCACCGACGCGCTGGCGTCCAGCTCCAGCCGGTTGCCGAGCAGGCGGCGTGTCGCCCCGGCCTCCACCACCGTCGAGCGGGCCGTGTCACCCGTCGCCAGCCGGTCCTCTAGCCGCGCAAGGCCGAGCCGGACGTCGTTGTCTCCGGTCCGCCACACCAGCCCGAGGCGGGCGGCGCGCCGCCGGGCCGCGCCGGACAGCTCGTCCGCCTGCCACAGGCTGCCGACGAGCGACACGGAGTCACTCGCGGAGAGGCGGGCATCGAGGCCGATCCTGCGCCAGCCCAGTTCGGCGCCGTTCTGCTGACCGACACCGTATGCGGCGTCCACGGACCGGACATAGCCGAGCAGGTCCATGCTGCCCGTCCGGTGCTCCACCTCCGCCAGCCAGGCCGACGCCGTCTCGGCCCCGCGCGCGGTGACGCCGAATTCGGCCCGCACTTCGGTCGCATCGCCGAGCGATGCCCGCAGGTCGGCGGCGGCGAGGCGCACGTTCTCTGCCCCGTCGCTCTCGCTGAGGACGGTGACGCCGAGACGCACATCATCGACCGGCGCGATCGTCGCCCTGGCGCCGCCGGTCCAGTCACCCGATCCCGCCAGCGTGTCCACCTCGTAGTCGACCACCAGGAACTGCGGGTTGAGATCCGCGTCGCGCGACAGCAGGGGAGCGGCGAGACGCAGCGTGCCGGCCGCAAGGTCGATGGAATAATCGGCAAAGCGCACCAGCTCGCGCCGGGCGATGACGATCTCGGGCCGGATCCGGTCGCGCACCTCAATCACCACCCGTTCGCTGTTGGCAAGGATGGCGCGGCTGCCGAGCCGGTAGGGACCGGACAGGCCGTTGCCTTGAATGTCCTCGCGCCGGGCGCGGCTCTGCGCCTCGGCGGCGAAGGCCTGGACCTGCGCGTCACCGACCAGCGCCTCGGCCTTGACGCCCGTCAGCGTGCGCACATAGCGGCCGAGCAGCGTCTGGTCGAAGGCAGCGACAAAGTCGCCATACAGGGCATAGAAGGTGCGCCCCTCCAGCCGCACGTACAGCTTCTCGCGGGATGGTGCGTCGAAGCCGCGTCCCGAGCCGTCGGCGTAGACGGTGTAGTAGGCCTTGGGATCGATGCTGCCGAGCAGGCGTCGATCGGCGGCCCTGCCCGCGCTGTCGAAGGCCGCGGTCAGCAGCAGCGAGCCGAGCACCCGCCCCTTGGCGTAGAAGGCGATCCGTCCGTGGTTCTCGCCCACGGCGCCAAGGTGCCCGGTCTGCGCCCCGCCATCGAGAGCGTCCGCGTGCAGCGTCCCTTCGGCCAGCCCGACAAGGGTCCATTCCTGTTCCCCCGGAACGATCCACCCCTCAAGCTGCTGCTGACGCGACATGTCGCCGTCGACGAAGGTGAAGCGAAGGTGCAGCGGGCCGCTGACCATCGTCGGCGCAAGCTCGATCAGGGCCACGCCGTCGTCGTCCGCAACCGACCAGGTCGGCGCAGCCGCACCGTGCATGGCAGGACCGATGCCGGCGCTGCTTGCCCTGTCGAGCGCGGCGGCGCTTTCATACGGCGCGTTGATCGCCACGGTGCCCGACACGCCGGCGCGGACGGGGCGTCCCTGCCGGTCGGTCAGCTTGACCGCGATCACCGGGCGGCTGGCGCCGTCGGCGATCAGGCGCGAACGGCCGGGCAGAAGCGCGGCACGCCACGGGCCGCCGGTGTAGAACACCTCCCGCTCAAGCGTCGTGACCGCTGTTCCATCGGCGGCGCGGATGCGCGCGGACAGCGCCGTGCGCCCCGCTGCGAGCGGCACGCCGCGCCAGACGCTCACCGCGAAGGTGTCGTCTGCCGCCGCCACCGTCCCGTCGAAGGCGAGGGCGTCGACCGGACGCCCGTTCGCCAGCAGCTGCACCGATTCGCGCGGACCGTGCCGGACCGCGACGCGGATCGCGGGCGCACGCGGATTGTGGCCGGCATCCGGGAACAGGAACGCCGGCGGTCCGGCGCCGGCGGCCAGCCAGTCGGCGTCGGCTCCGGCGGCTTCGCGCGCGGCGGCGCGCTGGCTTTCGGCATCGGCCTCGGCCGCATCGGCCGTGGGCGGTGTCCAGCCGGGCACCTCGGCAACGAAGTCGGCCACCACCAGGCTTCCGCCCTGACCCGTCACCAGGCGTGATGCGGACTGGCCGGCGGTGCGGGTGGAGGAGGCGCACTCCACGAACCGGCCGGCGACGGGCAGCGTCTGCACTTGCGGCTGCACGACATGGGTGCCCGGCTCCAGCCCATCGAAATGATACCGGCCGTCTCGGTCGGTCACGGCGAAGCTGCCGTCCTGCAGGACGACCCTGACATTCGGAATGCCCGCGCCGGTCCTCGACTCACCGCAGGCTCCGGCAGTGATGCGCCCGATCACCGTCATCCGGCTCGCGATGGTGTCGCGTTCGATCATGAGCGCGTGCGTTGCGGCGGCCGCCGGCGCGCGTCCATCGTCCGCCGTCGCCGTGTTGACCGCCTCGCCCGCCGGCGCACCCGGCTGCACGCTCATGGCGTAGGTCACACGCGCCCGCGCCCGGCCCGGCAGCGGCGGGAGAGCCAGCCGGAAGCCGGGACCGCTCCGATCCAGTGTCAGCGCACCGGGCGCCAGCGTCTGCCCGTCGAGCCGCAGGGTTTCTGCGCGCAGCCGCAGCGCGGGGCCGGCCGCGTCCGTCAACACGATGCCGCGACGCTCGGCAGCGTCGGGGTTGCTGATCTCCACCGTGTAGAACACCGCATCGCCCGGCGCGGCGCGGGCGCGGGATGCCGATTTGCTGATCCGCAGCCCTGCCTGCTGACGATCGAGCGGCACGTCGAGCAGCAAGGCCTGCCCCGCTGCAAGGGTGAAGGCCGCACCCCACGACCCGTCCGCCAGATGCAGCGGACCGCCGTAGGGGTGCTCGAGCCGCGCGAGGTCGGCCGCGCGCGCGCGCGAGGGCGCGGCATAGCCTGCGGGCGGCTCGACGCGGAGCCGGTAGGCACCGGCCGGCAGCTGCGGAAAGCTGAACTCGCCTGGCCGCATCGCGACCGGTCGGCCGGCGCCGTCCGTCACCTCCCGCCCCGTGACGACGGTGCTCGGCCAAGGGGTGACGCCGTCCTGCGCGAACACGGCCGCCGGCTGTCCGGTGGCGGCGTCCACCACGGTGATCCTGGCACCGTCCACGGGTGCGCCGGTGGCGCTGTCGAAGGCGATCGCCGGCATGGGCGTGTCGGCGAAGGCGATGGCCGCGCTCAGCACCGTCGTGCCGCCCCCCCGGGCGAGCGCGGCCAGCCGGACGATCTCGCCCGCCCCGACCGCCAGACGGCAATCCCCGGACACCGCCGGCGGCGGTGCGGTCGCGATGGCGCCGATGAACACGCCGCTGTTCACGGTGGTCTCGAAGACGGAAAGCGTCTCGCGATCGCCGCCCCCGCCGGTGAGGGAGACGTCCACCACGTCGATGGCGTTCGGGTCGATGTTGGCCTGCGGCAGGGTCAGGGTGAAGTAGAGGGTCTCGCCGACGCGGTAGCCACGCGTCTGCGCGAGGGTGATGGAGGCGGCGCTGTGCGCGGCGATGTCCGGCAGGCCGACCGCCCCGCCTCCGCACTGCGGCGTGCGCCATGCGAGGCTCTGTCCCGCCGTCCGGCTCCGCGCGAGGAACGCGATGGCCGCCGCCGGGCGCTCCACCTCGATGCGCACCGTGTTCGAGCGGGTGGTCGCCGGCCCGCCGCTGCCGGTCCACCGCGCCTCGGCGGTGTTGGTGATCGTCTGCGCCAGGGCGGACGCGCCGGGCAGGGGCAGCAGCGCGCCCAGCACCGCCGCCACCGCCGCCGCGAGCCTCCGGCCCGAACGCAAGACGATCACCTCTCCCCCTCCCGTCCGGATCGCGTCAGTTGATCTTGGCGCGGAACCGGAGGGTGCGGGTCTCCCCGGCACCGATGCTGCTGAAGGTGTGGCTGACGGTGCGGGTGCCGGCGTTGTAGTTGGCGCTGTCGCTGCCCGCCGTGCCGCCGGTCGCGGCGCAGGTGTCGGGCGCGGTGAAGGCGCCGTTGAGGTACACCGTGCCCGGTTCGTAGGTCATGGCGGCCGGCACGACGTCGGTCAGCGCCAGGGCATTGGCCGCGGCCGCGCCGCTGGCGTTGGTCACGACGATGCAGTATTCCACCAGCGCCCCTGGAACGGACCGCGGGCTGCTGCTGCCCAGATAGTCGTCAATGACCCGGCTCACCTTGGTCACCGTCAGCGCCGCGCCGCTGACCCGGTAGTCGCTGCGGGCGGAATGACGCCCGTCGCGCGCCGTGTCGCCGGTGGCGACCCCCGCGAGGTCGGCAAAGATGGTTTCCACCGTCGTCCGCCCGTTCGGCGTTGT
The DNA here is from genome assembly GCF_004153605.1 of Qipengyuania thermophila. Lineage (NCBI taxonomy): Bacteria > Pseudomonadati > Pseudomonadota > Alphaproteobacteria > Sphingomonadales > Erythrobacteraceae > Qipengyuania > Qipengyuania thermophila. Next base: position 519,795 of record NZ_SDSI01000001.1, read on the forward strand.
GCTGGGCGTCTGGGTGATCGCCGTTCCGCCCGATGCCGCCGTTGCCGACAGGATCACCGTTGCGATGTCGCCATTCGCCGGCAGCACTGGCGGGGAGCCGGGCGTGATGATCATGTCCGAGACGACATAGACGGTCGCCGCATCGCCCGACGCAAGGTTGCTGAGCGACGTCACCAGCTGGTCGCTGGCGTCGAACCCGGCCGTTGTCCCGGTCTCGCGGAAGATGCGGATGTTGGTCACATTGAAGTTGTCGTTGCCGCCGAAGGTCGCCGCACCGCTGGCCTGATTGGTGGCGGCAAGCAGGAAATCGAGCGTGGCGTTGGAGTTGTTCGTCACGGTGAACGTCGTCACCGCGTTCGTCTGTCCCGGCGACACGGTCACCGCCGCCGTGTCGAGCGTCGCGACGGTGACGTTGATCCGCCGGTCGACCTTGAACGTGTCGGTGGCGGTGATCTGGTTCTGCGCCACGCCGCCCACGGTGTAGTTGACCTGGACGGTGTTGGTGATGTCGGTGCCGGAGGCGGTGCCGACCGGCGCGGACTGCGCCGCGATGGGCGTGCTGACCAGCGCCAGCCCGCTCACCGCAGCGAGCCAGGTGCTCGTGCGTCTCATGTTTCAGCCTTTCTGTTGCCCCGCGTCAGATCCCGACCGCCTGCGAGGCCTGGCGGTTTCCCCCGGCGAGCCGCGCCTCAGCGCACGGTCGCGAAGTAGCTCAGCTCTCCTTCCGCCCCCGGCTCGAGCCGGGCGACCGTCCAGCGCACATGCGACACGTCGGCGAGCGTGGCCGGACGGACCGCGCCGTTCTCGGTTAAGGTCCGGCTGGCGAGTGGGCCGAACTCGGTGCCCCCGTCCACCGACACCTCGAACGGGCCGTCCGCGGCGAGCATAACCTGCGCGGGCAGCGGATTGGTGACGACGAACCCGTCGACCGCGACGGCCTGCGTGTTGCGGTAGTGGGTGGAGAAGACGAGCTTGTCCCCCGGCACGACCTGCTCGGGCGGCTGCCGCGTTTCCACCCCGTCGACGACACGTACGACATGGACCTCGCCGCGAAGCGCGACCGGGCTTTCCTGCGCCCTGAGCGGCGTGGCCGCGAGCAGGGACGCGCACAGGCAGGCGATCAGTGGACGATGAAACATGGTTCGGCGCTTTCTAGTCGATGGTGACGGCAAAGGTGACGGTTCGGGTCGCGCTGACGGGCACGGAGCCTGCGTCGACGCGGACGCTGTTGCCGATGAAGGCGCCGGCATCGCCGTCGCTTGCGTCGGTGAGCGGTGCGTTGTCGAGGCGCAGGCTGCCCGGGCGGTAGGTGGTGCCGGCCGGGATTGCGTCGGCAATGACCAGCGCGTCGGCCGCGGCGCCGCCGCCGACGCTGGCCACGATGCTGAAGGTGACGGTGGCGCCCGGAACCGGGCGGCTGCCACCGAACGGATCGGCGATGGTGGCGCTTTTCACGAGCGAGACGGCGGCGACCTGTGCCACCAGCCCGCCATTGCCGAGCGCGCTGGCACCGGACGTGCCGACCACCGCCGCGCCGCCGCCATGACCGGCCCCGGCGAACAGGGTGCCGGGCGCGCCGGTGCCGGTCACGGCCTCCGCGCGCAGCCGAACCTGGCTGGTGGCGCCGTTGGCGAGGCCTGTCGGCGCGCTCACCAGGACGAACACGACCTGGCTGGCATCGGCCGCAAGGACCGGGGTCGCGCCGCCATTGATCAGCGGCAGGTCGACCCCGGGCTCGTAGGTGCCGTTCCCGTTGGTGTCGAGGGCAAGGCCGCTCACCGAGGCGGCAAACGCGTTGCCGCCGACGTTCGGATCGGCGAGCAGGGTGAAGGCTTCGGGTCCGTTGCCGGTGTTGGTGACCGTGAAGGCGAGCACCGCGCTGCCGTTGATCGTCACCGGCCCGGCATCGTTCGAGACGGTGGTGACGTTGAGCAGCTCGTCCACCCGCACGGTGACCGTGTTCGACGTGACCGACTGGGGATGCCCGCCCGTGGTGAACGTGGCGGTGGCGGTGTTGCTGATCAGGGTGCCGGCATCCACCCCGCCCGCGGTCAGCGGCGCGGCCGACAAGGCGGCGGCGGCAAGAGCAGCGCCGGCAAGGGCGGCGGAACGGAGCGGGAGGCGCGGTGTCGTCATGCGCCGCTCTATAGGGTTAATTAATTAACGAGCCGTGCGCGCGCCGGCGGGTTGCCGTGGATCCGCGCCTCAACGGCGCACGGGCCGATGCCAGGCGCCGCCGCCGGCGCCCGGCCGGGCGGCGAAGGCGGCGTCCACCGACCGCGTGAACGGCCGTTCGGTGACACTTGAGACGGCGATGAACTCGGCGCGAGCCTCCTGCGGCGTCAGCGTGAGCAGGGTGTAACCCTTGGCGTCCTGATTGCAGTAGGCCACCTCCGCGTTGGCCGCGGCGAGCACGCGGCCGAGACCCGGCAGCACCGAGCCGTAGGACGGGCTGGTGATCGCGGTGCAGCCGGCCTCGAGCGCGCGCAGCGTTCCGGCGGCATCGTGAAGGTTGTTCGCCCATGCCGCATGGCTGTCGCCGGAGACGACCACGGGACGGCATCCGGCACGCGCGAACAGGCGGTAGAGCCGCTCGCGCGCATGCGGATAGCCGTCCCACGCGTCGAGGTTGAACGGCACTCCGGCGCGGTAGGCGGCCTGCGCCTGCTCGAGACGCGCGCGGAACTGCTCGGGCACCCGGGCCAGCGCGGCGCGGTATCCGTCCTCCCCCAGCGCCCGGCGCAGGTCGGGTCCGTCCACCCGCGCCATGATCGTCTGGTTGCCGATCACCTGCCACGGCTTGCCCGCGCGCGCCGAGCGGGCTAGCACGCCCTCGAGCCAGCGGCTTTGCGCAGCGCCAAGCAGTTCGCGCCCGGGCTCGTCACGGATCCGCAGGACGCGGGCGATCTCGTCGGCTCCGGGCACATCGCCCTTGAACGCGGCCTGCTCGTCACGCGCCAGCAGGCGGGTTTCCACCATGGCCAGCGTGGCGAGGTCTCCGAACTCGAAGGCACGGTAGATCGCCGTCTGCGACCGTCCGGCGGCAGGATCGCGGATCGGCATCCACTCGAAATAGGCCTGCATCGCCGCGGCCTTGCGCGCGGCCCAGCTGCCCTGAGTCTCCGCCCGGTGGTTTTCGGCGCCGCCGATCCAGCCGTCATTCGTCACTTCGTGGTCGTCCCACACGCAGATGAAGGCCGCGCGGGCATGCGCCGCCTGCATGTCGGGGTCGCTCTTCACCTGCGCGTGGCGCCGCCGGTAGTCCGCCAGCGTCACCGTCTCGTGCGCAGGGTCGGGCAGGCGGCCGAGGCGACGGCCGATGTCCGCTCCGTACCCGTCGACGCCGTACTCGTAGATGTAATCGCCCAGCATCAGCACCGCGTCGAGGCGCGGCAGGGCAGCCATGTCGGCATAGGCGTTAAAATAGCCGCCGGGGTAAAGCTGGCACGAAGCGACCGCGAACACCGTCTCGTCGACGGGGCCGACCGGCAGGGTGCGGAACCGCCCTTCGGGCGACACGCTGCCGTCCGGCGCGACGAAGCGGTACCAGTGGTCCCGCCCCGCGGCGAGGCCCGTGACCTCCGCCTTCGCGGTGTGATCGGCCGCGGCGCGCGCCATGACCGTGCCGCGCCGCACCGGCGCACCTCCCGGCGCGGCGGAGACGGTCCAGCGCAGCGGCACATCGCCGCCTGCGCCGCCGCCGGACCGGGTCACCCGGGTCCAGATCACCGCCCCGTCCGCCGCAGGGTCGCCGCTGGCGACGCCATGGTCGAAGCGCAGGGGTCCGGCGGAAGCCGCCGTCGTGGCGCAGCCGGGCAGCACGCTGGCCGTGCCCGCACCGACAAGGCCCAGCACGCCGCGTCGGTCGATCGGCAACGTCGTCATGGAACGTCTCCCCGCAGCTCAGCGACCGACCCGGGCGGTCAGCTGCACACCATAGAGCCGCGGTTCGGCCGGAATAAAGGTAGGAATGCCGAAGGCGCCGCCGGTGTTGCCGGCATCGAGGAGGTAGCGCTCGTTGGTGGCGTTGCGAATGAAGGCGGCAACCTCGAACCGGTCGCCGGCAAAGCTGACGCCGCCGCGGGCGTTGACGAGGGTGACGGCCTCCTGCGCGATCAGCGGATTGTTGGGCAGCTCGAAGAAGATCCGGCTGCGGTAGGTCACGGAAGGCGTGGCGAACACCCGCATCCCCGCCCCGAGAGGCGCGTCGAGGGTGAACCCGGCTGCCGCCTGCCATTCCGGCTGCAGCCGGAAGCGCGCGCCGGAGAACTGCGGCGCGAAGCGGCTGTCCTCGTCAATGCCGCCATCGATGTAGCCCACAGCGGCGAACAGGTCGACGCCGCGTGCCGGCCGGATGCTCGCTTCCGCTTCCACGCCAAGGTTGCTGGCCGTTCCGGCACTCTGCGTCACCGTCGTGCCGTTGGGCTGCACCACGCTCACCTGGAAGCCGTCGTACTTCTGGTAGAACACGCCGAGCGATCCCGAGAGGAGCGGCGTGGCCAGCTTCACCCCGCCCTCGTAGTTCCACACCGTCTCCTCCGGCACCAGCTGAAGGTTTGGCGCCGGCGCGCCGGAGGCAAGCCGCCGGGCGTTGAGCTGCACCACGGGCGAGCGGCGGCCCTTGGAGACGGTGCCGAACAGGTTGGCCGAATCGCTGAGCCTGAACAGGACGTTGAAGCGCGGCAGCACAGCGGTGTACGAGGCGCGCGCTGCGAAGACCTGGCCTGCGGTGTCGATCTGGCCGGGGATCAGCGGCGCCCGCGACAGCACGGCGTTGGGAACGGTGGCGGTGAAGCCCGAGCGGCGTTCCTCGATCAGCACCCGCGCACCCGCGGTCAGTTCGATCGCCGGGACGGGAATGACGGTGGCATCGGCAAAGAGCGACCACGCATCGTTCTCGCCCCGGTTCTCGAACACGGACCGGTAGGGAATCGCCGTCCGCGCGCCGCCCGTCGCCAGCCGGGTCACGGCCAGTGCCGGCACGCTGCCGTCCGGCGCCACGCAGGCGATGCCGGGGATCAGCGGCGCGCCGGTCACGAGAGATGTCAGGCACTGGAGAAACACGCCTTCCTCAGTCGAGAAGGGCACGTTCTGCCGTCCCTTCTCCTTGAAGATGTTCCAGCCCCACGCCGCCCGCCAGCGCGGATCGGCGTAGGCGAAGCGGCCTTCGTGGCTCACCTGCCAACCGTCCGCGATCTCGGCGAATTCGAGAAACGGCGCCGCTGAACCGTCGGCGTCGAAGACTTCCGCGCTGTCGAAACGGCGGTAGCCGTTGACCGTGGTGAACGTCAGCCTGTCGGTCAGGGCCGAGCTGGCCGTGAGGTTGAGGTCGTACACGTCGCGCTCCAGACCGAGCTGCACATTGCCGAGGGCCTGTGCCGAAAACGGGGATCCGCCGAGGTTGGCGGGGCCGAACGGGTCGCCGGGCGGCAGCCGCCGCGAGATGAACGGGGTGCCGCCGTTGCGCTGCCGGTCGTAGGTGCCGATGAGGTCGATCACTGTCCGCTCGTCCGGCGTGTGGCGCAGCGAGGCCCTCAGTCCGAGCTGGTTCTGCGCGTACAGGTCCCGCTCCTGCGAAGGCGCGAGATTGACGACGTAGCCGTCGCGCCTGCGCCACTCGCCGGCCACGCGCAGCGCCAGCACGTCGTCGCCGGCGTTGACGAAGCCCGACAGCAGGGTCTGGTCTAAATTGCCGACACCGCCGGTCAGCGCGGCCGAGACGCCCGGCCGGGGCCGGGCCGACACGAGGCTGATCGCGCCGACGGCCGACGCGGTCCCAAACAGGGTCGCCTGCGGACCCTTGATGACTTCGACCCGCTCGAGATCGTAGATCGCCTGATAGCTGCCGCGCGAGCGGGAGATGTCGACGCCGTTGTAATAGAGCGTCACGCGCGGTCCCTGCTGGGCCGAGCCGGAGTCGGAGGTGATGCCGCGGATCACGACGCCCGGATTGTTGGCGCTCTGCTCCTGGATGTTGAGCCCGGGCACATAGGCGGACAGCTCGTCGAGGTCGCTGACGCCCAGCGCCTCGATCCGCGAGCCCGTCAGGGCGGAGATGGTGATCGGCACGTCCTGGGCGCGCTGCTCGATCTTCTGCGCGGTGACGATGATCTCGTTGACCGCCCCCTCTCCTGCCGTGGCGGTGTCGGGCTGCGCGGCCGGCTGCGCGTGCGCGGAAACGGCGCAGGCCGGGGCGGCGGCGAGGAGAAGGACGCGAGGCAGGCGACGAGGAAACATGAGGTGCTCCGTTGCTGTTCGCGGCGGCCCGTGACAGGCACAGGTTCAACGCGCGCGACAGAACGGTTGCAGCTTCGTGACCTCGAGAATGACGGGCAGAAACTGGTGCGGGTGGCGGGACTCGAACCCGCACGAGCAAGGCTCAGGGGATTTTAAGTCCCCGGCGTCTACCATTCCGCCACACCCGCGACCGCCGGTGCGAGAGACCGGCGATCCGGGCCTGCGCTAGACGGGCGCGACCGGCGCGGCAATCCCGGCCGGAACGCCTGGCGAGCTCATTCGGGATCGGTGTTGAGACGCTTGCGCATCTCCTTGCCCGGCTTGAAATAGGGCACGCGCTTGGCGGGAACATGCACCTTGCCGCCGGTGCGCGGATTGCGGCCTTCCCGCGCCTCGCGGTGGCGGGTCGAGAAGGCGCCGAAGCCGCGCAGTTCCACCCGACCCCCCTCGGCCAGCCGCTGGGTGATCTCGTCGAAGAAGATGTCGACCACCTTTTCGACCTCGTCCGCTCGCAGCCCAGGGTTTTCCTCGCCAATGGCCTGCAGCAGCTGCGATCTGATCATGGGGTGCCCTTTCGGAAGCGTGCGCTGCGCCGGCGCGGCACGCGGACTCAATCTTACCGCAAGTTTAACAAAGATGCCATAGCTAACGGCAAGTCGCGCGTGCGCCGACTTCGCGCGGAGAGCCGGACTCCACTTCGGCCGCGTGGAGGAGATCGCGCGGCGCGATGCCCAGCCGGCGCATCCGCGCGCGCACGGCCGGCCACTCCTCCTCGAGGAAGACGCGCCGCTCCGCCGCGCGCAGCGCCTCCGCCGCGCCGGGCTGCACGAACATGCCGACGCCGCGGCGCACCTCGATCAGCCCGTCAGCCTGAAACTGCTGGTACGCCTTGGCGGCGGTGAGCGGATTGGCGCCCTCGTCGGCCGCAAGCTGGCGCACGGAGGGGAGCAGCGCGCCCTCTGGATACACGCCGTCCATGATCGCCGCGGCGATCTTGTCGCGCAGGCGCAGATAGACGGGGCGGGTCTCCTCAGGTCGGCTTGTTGGCGGCACTCGCGGCTCCGGCTGACACACGCGCGACGCGACGGGCGCGTCGGTGCATCATTGCCATAATACAGCACCGCGCGCAAGCGGCGCGGCCCACCGGAAAAGAGCGCTTCACAAGATGGAAACAGCCGCTAGGGTGCCGCGCACACCGGCCCACCGGGGACAACGCCCGGAAGGCCTCAGGGTTCACCAGAGGGTTACTCGCACATGGCCACCCACTCCCTGCCTCACGGGGATTCCGCAGGCACGTTCCTCGGACATCCCAAGGGCCTGTTCATGCTCTTCTTTGCCGAGATGTGGGAGCGGTTCTCCTACTACGGCATGCGCGCGCTGCTGATCTTCTACCTCACCAAGCACTGGCTGTTCTCGGACCGCGAAGCCGGAGTGATCTATGGCGCCTACACGGCGCTCGTCTACATCACGCCGGTCGTCGGCGGATATCTGGCGGACCGTTATCTGGGTCAGCGCAAGGCGGTGCTGTTCGGCGCCGTGCTGCTGACGCTCGGGCACTTCTTCATGGCCTTCGAAGGTCAACCGGCAGCGGGCAACACCGGCAATCCGGTCATCTATGTCTTCTGGCTGGCCCTGGCACTGATCATCGTCGGATCGGGCTTCCTCAAGGCGAACATCTCCGTCATCGTCGGCCAGCTCTACCCGCGCACCGACGTGCGCCGCGACGGAGCCTACACGATCTTCTACATGGGCATCAATCTGGGGGCCGCGGCCGGGTCGCTGCTGTGCGGCTACATCGGCGAAACCTATGGCTGGGCCTACGGCTTCGGCCTTGCGGGCATCGGCATGCTGGCGGGACTGATCGTCTTCATCCTGGGCAAGCCCCTGCTGCTCGGGCGTGGTGAACCGCCGGCGCCGCTGGCGAAGGGACGCGAATTCTCCCTCTACGGTGTGGGTCTGGTGCTGGTGGCGGTGTGCTGGGCGCTCGTCCAGTACCAGGCGCTGGTCGGCGGGCTCCTGGCCGTGTTCGGCGCCATTCTCGTCAGCTACGTGCTGCTGACCGCAGTCAGAAGGCTCGAGCCGGAGGAGCGCGACCGCATCTTCGCGGCGCTGTTCCTCATCCTGACGTCCATTGTGTTCTGGGCCTTGTTCGAACAGGCGGGTTCGTCATTGAACCTGTTCACCGACCGCCATGTCGACCGCGAGATCTTCGGATTTCTCGTTCCCGCCTCGGTGTTCCAGTCGATCAACGCCATCTACATCATCCTGCTTGCCCCTGTCTTTGCCACACTGTGGACCGCGCTGGGGCGCCGGGGCGCGGAGCCGTCGACGCCGCTCAAGTTCGGTGCCGGGATCGTTCAGGTCGGGCTTGGCTTCCTCGTGCTGGTGTGGGGCGCGCAAAGCGTCGGCCTGAACCTCGCCACTCCGGTGCTGTTCATTTTCCTCATCTATCTGCTGCACACCACCGGCGAGCTTTGCCTGTCGCCTGTCGGCCTGTCCGCCATGAACCGGCTCGCACCGGCGCACATGGCCTCGCTCATCATGGGCACGTGGTTCTTTGCCTCGGCGACCGGCAACTTCGCTGCCGGCCTCATCGCTGCGGCGACCGGGGCAGAGGATGTCGGCGAGGCCGCGGGCAAGCAGGTGGTGCTGGACGTGTACTCGACCGTCGGCTGGACCGCCGTCGGTGTCGGCGTGGCCGTGATGGTGATCAGCCCCGTCATCAAGCGCATGATGCACCTCGACACCTTGCGGGACGACGATGTCGGCAGCAACCTGCACGGCCAGGCGCAGGCCGGCATCGAGGCGCAGGAGGGCGGCGTGCATCCCTCCGCAATCGGGCAGGCGCCTGGAGTTCACCCGCAGAACCGCCCCGGCAACGTCTGACCCTCGCCCCGTGACGACGTCTTCCCTTCAGCAAAGGATGCTCATGTCCCGACGCCTCGCTCCTGTTCTGCTTGCCGCCGTCGCGCTGCTGCCGGCCTGCACCGCCGTCCCGAGCGAGCGCGGGACCGAGCGGCCTGCCACGGCCGGCGCAAGCCGCGCGCCCCTCGGCGCCGACGGACGCCAGCCCTACGCCTCCACCTATCGCGCCTATCCGGGAACACCGACCGCGCTGGTGGGGGCCACGGTGTTCGACGGGACGGGGCGGCGGATCGACAACGGCACGGTGCTGCTGCGCGAAGGCAAGGTCGTGGCGGTCGGCGACGCCACGCTGTCCACGGCGGGCTACGAACGGATCGACGCGGCGGGCAAGTTCGTGACCCCCGGCATCATCGACATCCATTCCCACCTCGGCAACTACCCCTCGCCCGCGGTCGAGGCCCACTCCGACGGCAACGAGGCGACCGACCCCACGACGCCCGAGGTCTGGGCAGAGCATTCCGTCTGGCCGCAGGATCCCGGGTTCAGCCGGGCGCTGGCGAACGGCGGCGTCACCGCGCTGCAGATCCTGCCCGGTTCGGCGAACCTGTCGGGGGGGCGGTCCGTCACCCTCAAGAACGTGCCCGCGCGCACCGTTCAGGCGATGAAGTTTCCCGGCGCGCCCTATGGTCTCAAGATGGCCTGCGGGGAAAACCCGAAGCGCGTCTATGGCAGCCGCGGCCGGATGCCGTCCACCCGGATGGGCAACATGGCGGTCAACCGGCAGACCTGGCTGGACGCGCGCGAGTTTGCGGACGGTGACCGCAAGAAGCGCAATCTCGCCAACGAGACGCTCGCCGGCGTGCTCGACGGCGAGATCCTGCTCCACAACCACTGCTACCGCGCCGACGAAATGGCCTTCGTCATCGATATGGCGAAGGAGATGGGCTACCGCGTGGCCGCCTTCCACCACGCGGTCGAAGCCTACAAGATCGGCGATCTGCTGCGCGACAACGGCATCTGCTCGGCCATCTGGGCCGACTGGTACGGGTTCAAGATGGAATCCTATGACGCCATCCCCGAAAACGCCGCCTTTCTCCAGCGCGAGGGAGCCTGCGTCGTGATCCACTCCGACGATCCCAACGGGATCCAGCGCCTGAACCAGGAGGCGGCCAAGGCGCAGGCCGCCGGCCGACGGGTCGGGATCGACATTCCCGACGCGCAGGTGATCCGCTGGATCACCCTGAACGCCGCGACGGCGATGGGCATCGACCGGATGACCGGCAGCCTCGAGCCGGGCAAGATGGCCGACGTCGTCCTGTGGAACGGAAATCCGCTGTCCGTCTACTCGCGGCCGGAAAAGGTGTGGATCGACGGCGCGCTGATGTACGATGCGCTCACCCGGCGGCGGCCGGTCAGCGACTTCGAACTGGGGCAGCCGGGCGAAGGAGACGCGAAATGAGCCGCGCTGGACGCAAGCAGCCGCGCCTGAGCGTGGTCATCGCGCTGGCCTGCGCGCTCGCCGGGTGGCCGGCGGCGGCACAGGATGTCGCCATCACCAACGCGACGCTTGCCGTGGGCGACGGCAGCGAACCGGTGCAGGGGGCCACGGTGGTCATCCGCGGCGGTCAGGTCGTGGCGGCCGGGCCGGGCGTCGCGCCGCCCGCGGGGGTGCCGGTGATCGACGGCACCGGCCGCTGGGTCACTCCGGGCATCTTCGCGTCGGTGTCCACCCTTGGGCTCGTCGATGTCGAGGGCGTCGGCGATGGCAACGACGAGCGCGCGCCCTCCTCGCCCTTCAGCGCGGCCTTGGACGTGCGTCCGGCGCTCAATCCGGCCTCGCAGCACGTGGCGGTCGCCCGCACCGGCGGCATCACCCGCGCCTCGGTCGTGGGTCAGCCGTCGGCGTCGATCTTCGCCGGCCAGGGTGCGATTGTCGATCTGGGCGCCGATGCCGACATGGTGACGCGCCCCCGGGCCTTCCAGTACGTGTCCCTGGGCGAAATGGGCGCCCGGATCGCCGGCGGCAGCCGGACCAGCGCCCACGCCCTGCTGCGCAACGCCCTGCGCGAAGCGCGCGAGGTGGGCCGCTCTCCGGAAATCGCCGGCGGCGGGGGACGTCCGCCGGCGCGCGAGCGGATCGAGGATCTCGCACCCGATCCGCGCCTCGTCGACACAGCCTCCGAGCGGCGCAGCGACGTGCTCCTGTCGCGCTTCGATGCGGCGGCACTGGTCCCGGTGGTGAACGGGCAGCAGCCGCTTTACGTCCATGTGGAACGGGCATCCGATATCCGTGCGGTGCTGGCACTGCGCTCGGAGTTCCCAGCCCTGCGCCTCGTTCTGGTCGGCGCGACCGAAGGATGGATGGCCGCGCGCGAGATTGCGGCCGCGAATGTCCCGGTGATCGCCTTTCCGCTCAACAACCTGCCCGCCCGCTTCGAACAGCTCGCGGCGACGCACAGCAACGTGGCCCGGATGCGAGCAGCCGGGGTGACCGTTGCCCTCGGGCTGTACAGCGGCGGCACCGACGAACAGCCGCGCAACATCACGCAGCATGCCGGCAACCTCGTCGCCTTGTCCCGGATCCCCGGTGCCGACGGATTGAGCTGGGGTCAGGCATTCGCGGCCATTACCTCGGTCCCGGCGGCGATTGCGGGCTTCGACGGCAGGCTGGGCGTGCTGCGGCCCGGAGCGGCCGGCGACGCGGTCATCTGGGACGGCGATCCGCTCGAACTGTCGTCGGTGCCGGTGGCCGTCTATGTCGCCGGGGTGGAACAGCCGCTGACGAGCCGGCAGACGCGGCTGCGCGACCGCTACCGCGATCTGGACGAGCGCGACCAGCCCAAGGCGTTCGACTTCTGATGTCGCGGCCCGGCGCAGCGCAGAGGTCTGCCTGTGCAGCGCTGCTCCTTGCCGCCGGGGCGGTGCTCGCCGCGAGCGGTGCGGCAACGGCCGGCCAGAACGGAGCCGGCGCGCCGGCGGCAAAGAGCACCGCCTGGCACAACGCGCAACGGGCGCATCTCGCCGGGCTTGCTCCTGCCGACGGGTGGCAGACGCTGGAGGGCGGATTGAAGTGGCGCCGCATCGCAGGCGGGGGAACGGGCGAGCGCCCGACCCCCGAAAGCATTGTCACCGTGCATTACACGGGCCGCTTCATCGACGGGGAAGTGTTCGACAGCTCCGTCGCGCGCGGCGAGCCGGCGACCTTCCCGCTGGCCCGGCTCGTCAGGGCGTGGCAGATCGCCATTCCGCAGATGGCGGTGGGCGACACCATCGAAATCGCCGCGCCGGCTGAGCTGGCTTACGGCGCTTCGGGGCGCGGTCCCATTCCCGGTGGCGCGACGCTACTGTTTTCGATCGAACTGCTGCGGATCGAGTGACGGGGGAGAGGACGGGATGTCGCCGCTGCTGACACTTGCCCTCGCCTCCGCCACTCTCGTCGCCACCCACCTCACGCTCTCGCATCCGTTGCGGCCTCCCCTCGTGCGTCTGCTGGGCGAGCGCGGGTTTCTGCTGGTCTATTCGGCTATTGCGCTCGCAGCCGTGTGGTGGATGGCACGCGCCTTCCGCGCCGCGCCTGCGGGCGATCTGGGGCAGGCGAGCGGTGTGGCCGGGTGGGTCGCCGCCAGCATCCTGACCGTGCCGGCCCTCGCGCTGTTCCTCGGTTCCCTGCGCGCGAACCCGGCACTGCCGCGAGGGGCTGCTGCCGACCTGGCCGGCCGGAGGGCGCAGGGCGTGTTCCGTGTGACCCGGCACCCGATGATGTGGGGCTTCGCGCTTTGGGCGGCGGCACACATCGCCCTGCTGTGGAGCTGGCGGACGATGATCGTGGCCGCCGCCGTGATGGTGCTGGCGCTCGTCGGCGCGGCGGGTCAGGATCGCAAGAAGCGCCGCCTGCTCGGCGATGGCTGGCGTGCTTGGGAAGAGCGGACGACCTTTGCGCCGCGTCTGCGGGCGCTGCCGGCGATCGGCTGGCCGTTGTGGATCGGCGCGACGGTGCTGTGGCTGGCCGTCACATGGGCGCATCGCCCTCTCGGCGGCGTGCCCGCCGGCCTGTGGCTCTGGACGGGCTGAGGACGAGGCTGCGACCCGTCGCCGCAGCCTCGCCGATCCCCGTGCCTCAGCCGAACGCGAACCGCACGCGCTGCGTGTGCCGCGTGCGGCGCAGCGCCGCTCCGACCGCGCCGAAGCCGAGCAGCATCAGCGCCCAGGTCGACGGCTCGGGCACCGCGCCGCTTGGCGGCGTGACCACCGGCCCCGTGCCCACATTGATCAGACCGCCGGCCACGCCTTGGGTGAAGTCGAAGAAATTGTCGTTCGGATCGTCGTCGAACAGGGTGAAGCGCATCTCGCCCGTCGCGACGAGACTGTCGAACAGGCTCGTGAGCTTGGCGATGTCGGTCAGGCTGAAGAAGCCGGTCGACAGGATGTTGTTGCCGAAGCCGGTGCTGGTGGAGAGGAGCGTCGTCCCGTCGGCATTGGTTTCATAGGTCACGACATCGGACCAGTTTCCGACCAGGATGCCGTTGACGCTGAAGGTGTTCTGGTTGAAGTCGAAGTTGCCGGGCGAGGTGTCCCCGTCGAACAGGGTGATGCGGAACGAGGCGCTCTGCAGGCCGCTGGCCAGATTGGCGAGCACGGCGGGCGTAAAGCCGGTCTGCGTGCCGAACAGCAGCGGGTTCCCGGTCGCGACGCCCGGCACCGGATTTTCGGACACGTTGGCAAAGCCGCGGTACATCTGGGACGCCGACAATTGCGAGACGACGCGCGTTCCGTCGTTGGCCTTGAGATCGACCACCACGCCGCCGACCCGCGTGACGCCGCTTGGCAACGCGCCGCCATTGGGTGAGGTCGTCGTTTCGGGCGTCGCGGAGGCCGGCACCGCCATCATCAGCGCCAGAGCGAGGCCGGTTACAGAAGCTGTTGAGAGTCGCAGGGTCATGAGGCGCGTCCTTCCTTGGAGAAGAATCAAGGTTCAAGGTTCCTGAACTGCGCCCGGCTGTTAGATCTTATGATCAGGAACGACTCGCCTCTTATACTAGAATTAACTATAGGAGAGTAGCTCTAAGTTGTCTTTTCGATCAAAGTGATAGCAAAAAGATGTTATATTGCAAACACTTGCAGATTTTTATTTCCGGCCAGACGCGCGGACACCGAAATAAATCATCAATTTAAGGCTCTTGTTCCGCAAGCGTGTCGAGGAAGGCGCAGATCTGCTGCTGCACGACGGGCTTGGCGATCAGGTCATGCCCGGCGTTCGGATCCACGATGAGCACCGCATTCCCGCTGGCCGCCGCCAGTCGCCGGGCCTGCTCCACCGGGATCAGCGTGTCTCCGGCGCCGTGGAGGATCAGGATCGGCGCGCGCACGGACGGGATCAGCGCGCCGTTGTCGAAGCGGTCGCGCAGCAGGAGCCGGACCGGCAGCCAAGGCACTGCCGCACGCGCCGTCTCGGTCAAGCTGTGAAACGGAGACACCAGCACGAGCGCATGCGGCCGCGTCTCAGCCGCTACGCGGACCGCCACTGCCGACCCGAGAGAATTGCCGATGATCACCACCTCATCGGGCGACACGCCCGCCGCCATCAGCATGCGCCAGGCGGCGCGCCCATCCTCCGCCAATCCGGCTTCGGAGGGACGACCGCCATTGCCGGCATAGCCGCGGTAGCTGGCGGCAAAGATGCCGAACCCGGCGGCCGCGAGCCAGTCGGTGACGAAGGCGGTGGATTGCCAGTCGGCGCCGTTCCCGTGGAAGAACAGCAGCGTCTTGCGCCCCGGAGCAGCCGGTCGCCAGCCGGCGCCGAGCGTCAGACCGTCCCCGGTCGCATAGTGGACCCGCACGAAACCCGGCGGCACGTCCGCGCGCGCCGGCGGTGCAGGATAGATCAGCCGCCCCTGCGCGAGAAACAGAACCGCCAGCACGGCGGCATAGGCCCCCGCCGCGAGCGCCAGCATGATCACCGCGGCGCGCATGGCCGCAGGCCGCGCGTCAGGCGCGCGCCTCCTCCACCCCGACCGAATTGTGGCGCAGCGCGTCGAGGGCCCGCGCGACCATGTGAGCGGCGTTCAGCCCCGCCTCGTCATACTGGCGCACGGGGTCGTCGTGATCTTGGAAGATGTCCGGCAGACGCATCGTCCGGATCTTCAGCCCGACATCGGTCAGTCCATGATCGCTGGCATAGGTCAGCACATGCGCGCCGAGGCCGCCGATCGCCCCTTCCTCGACCGTCAGCACCACCTCGTGCGTGCGCAGCAGTCGGTCGATCAGCTCCTCGTCGAGCGGCTTGGCGAAGCGCAGGTCGGCAACGGTCGTGGACAGGCCCTTGGCGTCGAGCTGGTCGGCGGCCTTGAGCGCCTCGCGCAGCCGCGTGCCAAGCGACAGAATGGCAACCTTGCTCCCTTCGCGCACGATCCGCCCCTTGCCGATCGGCAGCCGTTCGGGCGTCTGCGGCAATTCCACCCCGACACCGTTGCCGCGCGGATAGCGTACCGCGATGGGGCCGGAGTCATGCTCCGCGGCCGTATAGGTCATGTGCACCAGCTCCGCCTCGTCGGCGGCCGCCATGACGACGAAGTTGGGCAAAGTCGCAAGGTAGGTCACGTCGAAGCTGCCGGCATGGGTCGCGCCATCGGCGCCGACCAGCCCGGCCCGGTCGATGGCGAACCGCACCGGCAGGTTCTGGATGGCGACATCGTGCACCACCTGGTCATAGGCACGTTGCAGGAAGGTGGAGTAGATGGCGCAGAACGGCCGCATCCCCTGCGCCGCCAGGCCGGCGGCGAACGTCACCGCGTGCTGTTCGGCGATGCCGACATCGAAAGCGCGGGCCGGATGGGCCTTGGCAAACTTGTCGACCCCCGTGCCCGAAGGCATGGCGGCGGTGATGGCGCAGATCCGGGGATCATCCTCGGCCAGCTTCGCCAGGGTCTCGCCAAAGACGTTCTGGTAGGCAGGCGGGCCGCCGGCGGACTTCTTCTGCTCGCCGGTGATGACGTCGAACCGCTGCACGCCGTGATACTTGTCGGCCGAGGCTTCGGCGGGGGCATAGCCCTTGCCCTTCTTGGTCACGACATGAACCAGGATCGGACCCTGCTCGCTGTCGCGCACATTCTCAAGCACCGGGATCAGGTGATCGAGGTTGTGCCCGTCGATGGGGCCGACGTAGTAGAAGCCCAGTTCCTCGAACAAGGTGCCGCCGGTGGCAAGGCCGCGGGCATACTCCTCGGCCTTCTCCAGCCCCGAATGGACCTTCGAGCTGAGCTTGCGCGCGACCTTGGAGGCGATGCTGCGCAGGCCGAGATATTCGGACGACGACACCATCCGCGCGAGATAGGCGCTGAGCCCGCCGACCGGCGGCGCGATGGACATGTCGTTGTCGTTGAGGATCACCACCAGCCGGTTGCCCGCGCCTTCGGCGTTGTTCATCGCCTCGTAGGCCATCCCTGCGCTCATCGCCCCGTCTCCGATGACGGCGATGGCCTTGCCCGGTGCGCCGGTCAGCTTGTTGGCGATGGCAAAGCCCAGGCCGGCGCTGATCGACGTGGAGGAGTGTGCGGCGCCGAACGGGTCGTATTCGCTCTCCGACCGCTTGGTGAAGCCGCTGAGCCCGCCGCCCTGCCTCAGGGTGCGGATGCGGTCGCGGCGCCCGGTCAGGATCTTGTGCGGGTAGGCCTGGTGGCCGACGTCCCAGATGAGCTTGTCGTCAGGCGTGTCGAACACGTAGTGGAGCGCGACGGTGAGTTCCACCACGCCCAGCCCGGACCCCAGATGCCCGCCGGTCGAACCGACCGCGTCGATCATCTCGGCCCGCAGTTCGTCGGCCAGCTGACGGAGTTGCTCGCGGGGGAGGCGGCGCAGGTCGTGGGGCGTGTCGACCAAGTCGAGCAGCGGCGTCACCGGTCTTTCGTTCATCTCCCCAGCCTTACATTGCCTTCGGGGGCATGTCGATGCAGGTGTGCCGCCATGGCGTCGGCGCCGCGCCCCGCGCGAAGGGATTTGTCAGGACGCACAGCCCGCGCACCGGCCGCGCAGCTCGACCACCGGCCGGACGGCCGCGAACCCGTGCTCCGCGCCCCGCTCCCGCAGCGCCTCGGTGATCGCGCGGTCGTCGATGTGGCCGGCCCTGCCGCACGTGTCGCAGATCATGAAGATGCAGTCGTGACGGCAACCCGGGTGGTTGTTGACGAGGTAGGCGTTGGCGCTCTCGATCCGGTTGGCGAGGTTCGCGCGCACGAAGAGGTCGAGGATCCGGTAGACACTGTTTGCCGCCACCCGCTTGGCGCGCGCCGCCGACAGGCTGTCGGCGATATCATAGGCGGAGACGGGGCCGCCGTGCCGGGCCAGCTCTCGGAACACGGCTTCACGCATCGGGGTCCAGTTTTCGCCTGCGCTTTCCATCACGGTCTGCGCCGCCGCCACCAGCGCGTCACCCGCCAGCTCGCGATGGGGATGAACATCAGCACTCATGCCGCGGACGCTAGGCGCGTTGCCGCGGGCCTGCAACCATGGCCCGGCAGGTCAGGTCGGGGAGGACGGCGCGGGCCGCACCAGCCCCGAGCGCTCCAGTGCGGCGAGCTTCGGCGCGATCCATTGCTGCACATAGGGGTGTGCGGGGTTGCGCGCGGCGAAGTCCTGGTGCTCCGGCTCGGCCGGATAGAAGGTCCGGCCGGGCACGAGCGGCGTGACGATCGGATCGCGCCAGCGTCCTGCGCGGGCGAGCTGGTCGCGATAAGCCGCGGCGACGGCCTCCTGCTCCGGGGTGGAGACAACGACCTGCGCGTCGTACTGGGCACCGCGATCCGGGCCTTGGCGGTGCCGCACGGTGGGATCTATGGCGACGGAGAAGAACACGCGCAGCAACTCGTCATAGCGCACGATGGTCGGGTCATAGCGCACCTCGACCGCTTCGACATGCTCGGTAAGTCCCCCCGACACCAGCGCGTAGGTGGCCGCGCGCCGCGACCCGCCGTGGTAGCCGGCCCTCACGGTCAGCACTCCCGGCACTCGGCTGAACACGGCCTGCGTGCCCCAGAAGCAGCCGCCGGCGAAGACCGCCAGCTGTTCGCCGGCCGGCTCGGCCGCGATGCGGATGGCGGGAGGCGCCGCAATGGGTGCGGCAGGCTGATTGCCGGCGGGCGCACAGCTCGCCAAGGCAATCGCCGCCGCCGGCAAAAGGGCGGCGGCCCCGCTCACCGGATGAAGGCGATCATCGCCTCCGCAGGGACGAGACCCCAGCTCTCCGGGCCTGACGCCACCAGGATGCCGAAGGCCCCGATGAGAAATCCGATGGCGATGTTCGCGACAAGCTCGTGACGGCGGGTCATGGTGCAGGCTCCCTGACTGGTTGCAACATCCATGCCTCATGACGACTTGCGTGCCGCTGAAACCCGCGTTGGGCGATGTTCATGTTCAGCCAGCGAAATGTTAATGACGGAAGTGACGCATGCCGGTGAACACCATGGCCAATCCGGCGGCATCGGCGGCTTCGATGACTTCGGCATCCCGCACCGAACCGCCCGGCTGGATCACGGCCGTCGCCCCGGCCTCGGCGGCGGCGATCAGCCCGTCGGCAAAGGGGAAGAACGCATCGGAGGCAACCGCACTGCCACGCGTGCGCGGCTCCGCCCAGCCGTGACGCTCGGCAGCTTCGCGGGCCTTCAGCGCCGCGATCCGGCTCGAGTCGCGACGGTTCATCTGCCCCGCGCCGATGCCGGCCGTGACGCCGCCGCGGGCATAGACGATGGCGTTCGATTTGACATGGCGGGCGACGGTCCACGCGAACAGGCAGTCGCTCAGCTCCTGCGCGGTGGGCGCGCGCCTCGTCACCACGCGCAGGTCGGCCGGCGTGACGGCGCCGTTGTCGCGCCCCTGCAGCAGGAGGCCGCCCGCGATGACCGCCGATGTCAGTCCCGGACGGCGCGGATCGGGCAGTTCGGGCACGAGCAGCAGCCGCAGGTTGCGCTTGCGGGCGAACACGGCTCTCGCCGCCTCGTCAGCGCCGGGCGCGACCACGACTTCGGTGAAGATGGAGCACACGGCTTCGGCAGTCGCCGCATCAAGGGGCCGGTTCACCGCGACGATTCCGCCGAAGGCCGACACGCTGTCGCATTCAAGCGCGGCAGTCCAGGCGGCGGCGAGACTGTCGGCACTGGCCACGCCGCACGGATTGGCGTGCTTGACGATGACCACGGTGGGCTGCGCGTCCCGGAACTCGGCCACCAGCTCGAGCGCGGCGCTCGCGTCGTTGTAGTTGTTGTAGGACAGCGCCTTCCCTTGGACCTGCTGGGCCTGCGGCAGCCCGGCGGCGTGCGGACCCTCGGGAACGTACAGCGCCGCGGACTGGTGGGGGTTCTCGCCATAGCGCAGGATCGAGTGCAGCCGGCTGGCGACGATGTGCCGCTGCGGGAAGAGGACGCCCTCATCCGCATGCGCGAACCACTGGCTGATGGCTGCGTCGTAGGCGGCCGTCGCCGCGAATGCCTTGGCCGCCATCCGGCGCCGGAATGCGGCGCCGACGGCGCCGTCCTCGCCCATTTCCTGAAGCAGGCCCTCGTAATCGGCAGGATCGGTCAGCACGGTCACCGCCGCATGGTTCTTCGCCGCCGACCGGATCATCGCCGGACCGCCGATGTCGATGTTCTCGATGATCGCGGGACGCCCCGCACCGGCCGCGACGGTCTGCTCGAAGGGGTAGAGGTTCACCACCACGAGATCGATCGGCGCGATGCCGTGCCGGTCCATCGCCTCCAGATGCGCGGCATCGTCGCGGACAGCCAGCAGGCCGCCATGCACCCGGGGGTGAAGGGTCTTCACCCGGCCGTCCATCATCTCCGGCGCGCCGGTCAGATCCGCCACGTCCCGCACCGTCAGTCCGGCCGTGCGCAGGGCCGCCGCCGTGCCTCCGGTGGACACGAGTTCGACCCCGCGCCGCGCCAGCGCCTCGGCCAGCGCCACCACGCCGCTCTTGTCCGAGACGGACAGCAGGGCGCGCCTGATCGTCACAGCATCCATTGGCGGGCTCTCACATCATCCTCTTGAGGAGCCACGGGAACGCGCCACCGCTGCGCGATGTGAGGCCGGTGACGACGATCTGCTGGGTGGCGCGCGGCCGGCCCCCGCCGTCGATCCACAGGCTGTCTTCGAGATGCAGGGCCAGCTCCTCCTCGGCCGCGCCCATCCGGAACTGCCACAAGGCGCCGTCGGGGCTGACGAGGCTTGCCCCGCGCGCGTCCTGGGAGAGGGTCGCCGCGATCGCCGGGCCGAGGTGGAAACGGATGGCAAAGCCGATCTTGCCGCGCTTGCCTCGCCGGGTTGCCGGCACCAGCACATCCTCGCCGCGCAGTTCCGTCCCGTCGTCACTCAGCACCAGGACGCGGTGGTGAAGCAGGCCGAATCGCGCGGCATAGCCGTCGTGGCTGGCTTCGATCTGCACGCCGCCACGGCCCTTCTGCTTCAGAACGCCCCGGCTGACCGCGACCTGCTCCACCCCCTTGCCAAGCTGCCCCTTGATCAGCACGGCGGTCGAGTTCGCTTCATCGAGCACCAGCGTGGAATGGGCGGCGGTGGCGCGCAGCCCCTGCTCGATCCTGACCGGGGTGGCGCCCCCGGCCGCCGCCGCCCCGCCGCAGTTCACGATCAGCCGGTGCGCGCCCGAGGACAGCTCGAATGCGAGAGTGGAGGCGCAGCCGGAACGCGCATGCTGCGGGCGTGGCGGCGGCGCCGCATCGAATTGCAGCACCGTGCCCTGCGCCTGCACCCGGTGGTAGCCCCACGGACGGCTGTCCTTCAGCGGCCGTGTCCGCACGCCGCTGGCGCCGACGAGCTGCGACAGCTGCTCGTCGGCGATCGCCGGCGCGCCCTGCCAGCTGCCGAGCCCCCCGTCCCCGTGGCGGAGCGTCAGCAGCGGCGGCACGAGCAGCGCCAGCATCCGCCCGAGCATGTCCGGCGCGTCGCGGCCGACCGCCTCGTAGCAGGCGCGCAGATCGACCAGCAGGGCGATGGCATCCATCTGCGCCAGCGGGCTGCGGGACAGCACGCCGCCATCCTCCCCGACCAGCTCGCCAAGCGCCGCCAGCAGGCCCGCCTCCGCATAGAGGCGGCGGGGGCGGCCGCCGCTCATCAGCAGCCCGGTCGCCACCAGAGCGCACCAGCCGGCCATCTCGCCCAGCTTGTCACCCGCCGAGCGGACGTGACGGTCGAGCCAGCCGGCCGTGCGGTCGAGCTCGGCGAACAGGCGATCCGCCCGTTCGGGATCGCGCTCGGAAGTCAGCAGCGAGGCGAACAGCAGCCAGTTGAGCTGCCGATGAGCCGTCAGCTCCACATCCCAGGCCGGCCCGCGTCCCGGCTGCGCATTGAGCGACAGCCAGCGCGCGAACAGGTCCGACGCCGTGTCGCGGCACTGCTCGCGCGAGGCGCAGCTGGCGAGATCGCGCAGCCAGCCGAAGCCATGGATCGCCCGCAGGAAGGGCGGCGTCAGACGCGATGCAGGGCCGATGTCCACCTGTCCCAGCGGCGCCTTGATCCCGGCAACGCGGAAATAGCCCGCGCGTAGCGCCACGCCCGCGGTGCGATCTCCCGTCAGCGGCGTGCGGACCTCGGCCAGCAGGCGCGGCGCCTGCCGGGCGGAAAACGGCGCATCGAGCAGGTGGCCGGGAACGCCGAGGCGGTAGGCAAAGCGGGTGAGCGCATCGAGAGGCCGCGCCCGCGGCGGCGCCAGATCGGCAACGGCCAGCGCGCGCCCGCCGTCCTCCGGCAACGCGGCGGCGGTGCCGGTCACGGGCAGCCGCGAAACCGGCTCCACGAGATGGGAGTCCTGAGTGCCGGGTCTCAGCGGCAACGCGGTCTGCACCGGCACGCCGGGACCCGTCGCCGTGTCCGGCGCCGCTGTGTCCGCCTCGGGCTCCACCGGCGTCACCGCGCCTGCTCCGCGCTCGTCTTCATGCCCGCCCCGCCCGTCTCGCTCGCGCCGCCCGTCTCGCTTGCGCCGCGAAGCGCGGCGATGTTGGCGGCATAGGCCGCCGGACCCCCGGCGAACACGGCGGACCCGGCCACCAGCACATCGGCGCCTGCCGCCACGCAGGAGCGCGCTGTCGAAGGGTCGATGCCCCCGTCGACCTGGAGGTGGATCGGCCGTCCGCAGGACTCGATGGCACGGCGGACCGCCTCGACCTTGCGCAGTTGCGAGGACAGGAAGGCCTGCCCGCCGAAACCGGGATTGACGCTCATCACCAGAACAAGGTCGATCTCGTCGAGCAGGTAGTCGAGCATCTTTGCCGGCGTGGCCGGGTTGAGCGCGATCCCGGCTTTCTTGCCCAGCGCCTTGATCCGCTGCACCGTGCGATGGACATGCGGCCCCGCCTCGGGATGCACTGTCAGCATGTCCGCCCCCGCCTCGGCGAAGGCGCACAGGAGCGGATCAACCGGAGCGATCATGAGGTGGACGTCGAACATCCGCGCACTGTGCGGACGCAGCGCGCGCACCACCGGCGCGCCGAAGGTGAGGTTGGGGACGAAATGCCCGTCCATCACATCGAGATGGATCCAGTCCGCGCCCGCGCTCTCGATCGCCCGCACCTCCTCGCCGAGCCGGGCGAAGTCGGCCGACAGCATGGAAGGGGCAATCAGCAAAGGACGGGTCATGTGCGGATCGGGCCGGTCCGTGACAGGTGTGTTCCAGTTTCTGCCGCGCGCCAGCGAGAACGGGACGCACAGTCGTGTGCAGCCCTACCGTCTCGCCGCAGCCGTGGCTAGGGTGAGGGGCACGCCTTATCAACACCGGCGTTCGCTGCCCGCGTCTCGCAGCAGCCCGGGTGGCGTCGTTTTCAGTCCCGGTTCAGCAGCAACCCGGATACGGGCAGGCCGCTTGACAGGCCTGCCTGTCACTTTCGAGGAGCCCGCCGTGCCGATCCGCCACGTTCTGAGTTGTGTCCTGCTGCTCGGGTCCGTGCTCACCGCCGCACCAGCCGCCGCGGCGCCGGCGGGCCGCCTCGTGTCCGATGATCCCGCCCGGTGCCGCGAAGGGGCGGGCAGCGCGGTCGCGCTGACCCTCACGGATGTGGCGGAGAGCCGGGGAACCATCCGGGTCCAGACCTACCGCGCCACGGCCGGCGAGTGGCTCGTGAAAGGGCGCTGGGTGTCGCGGCTGGAAGTGCCTGCCCGCGCCGGCGTGATGCGCCTGTGCGTGCCGTTGCCGGCCGCGGGCAGCTATGCCATCGCCGTCCGGCACGACCGCAACGGCAATGGACGCACCGACTTTGCCTCCGACGGCGGGGGGATGTCGAACAACCCGGCCGTAAACGTGCTCAATCTCGGCCGGCCCGACGTCTCCAAGGTCCGCTTCGCCGCCGGCAACACGCCGGTCGCGATGACGATCAGGATGCGTTACCTGCGCTGACCGGCCTGCGCTGCCGGTGGCGCCGCCGACGCAGCTCCAGGGCAGCCCCGGGGATGGCGAGCAGCGGATGCCGGCGCCGCCACGGCGTGACGGTCAGCGCCACGCCCGTGTGCCGCTCCAGCTTCCACGCCGCGTAGTCTGCCGCTCCGTCGAGCATCCACGCCGCCTTCAGCAGCCGGATCAGGTTGAGGGGCCGCCCGACGCGCCGCCGCCGCGCCCACCAGCGGCGCCGCGCGGCGCGTTCCGCCTCATCGAGCAGCAGCCGGTAACGCCCATCTGCCGCCGCCTCGAAGGGGATGCCGCCAGCCTGCCATGCCAGCGGAAGGACTGCCGCGAAATGCGCGGCATGCGTGGCAACGATCTCCTCGCCGCGTCCGCGGCGCTCCACCCGCAGTTCCGCGCCGTAGGTTTCCCGGAACAGCGCGCACCAGCAATCCTCCCACGCTCCCTCCCGAGGGCCGAGCGCGGCGGCCGTCGCGGCGGCGGTGCGCACAGCCATGGCCACCGCGGCGCGGACCTGCGCCGCCGCTTCGGCGTCACGCACCCACACCAGTGCGGAGGGTTGCGAGAACCGGGTCCAGATCGTCGTGTCGAGGCCCTGACCGCCTGCCGCACGCGCGAACTGTGCCAAGCTCATGGTCGCGGTCTTGGCGCGCAGCACACGGCCCTCGACGTCATGCTCGGCCATGGCGATGCGGGGCCAGATCCGCTCGCGCTGCGGGCCGGCGGTGAGAAGGTAGAAGTCGAGCACGCCGTCGAGCGTGCCGGTGCGCAGGTTGGAGCCGTAGAACAGCACGGCGCATGCCGCGCTGCTCCTCGCCAGCAGGGCCGCGAACTGCGTCACCGCCGGGTCGACCGGACGCGCCAGCATCGTTCGCACATACCCGTCGAGATCGGGCGTCATCCGGCCACGAACTCCAGCGCCGGCCCCGTCGAGATGCGCCAGTGCCCCGGCGGAAGGATGTCGCCGTCGAGCACGATCGCACTGTCGCAGATCAGCTCGACCTCGCCCGGATCCAGCCGGTGCACGCCCCGCGCCGTCAGCCAGCCCGGCAAGGCCCCTGCGAGGAGCAGAGGCGCCGCCGCGTAGATGGCGCGCGAGGCCCGGTCCACGACCAGAAGCTTGAGACCGGCACGCTCGGGGCCGAAGGGACGCAGTCCCAGGGGCAGGCGCCGCAGGGTTGTCGCCACCAGCAGGCTGCGCCGGTTCGTGTCTCCCCCGCCCCGGTGAACCAGCCTCTCTCCGCCCGGCAGGGTGACGGTCATGCCGCTCCCCTCGCGCCAAGCCGTGTTGCCGCGGCCGGCGATCACGCGCACCACCGACCAGGCCAGGGTGGCGCCGACCGCAAGGTCGCCGAACATCCCCATCTGATGCGCGCTCTGCGCCGCCTCGATGCCGCTGGCAAACGTTCCCGCGCCGACGATGAACCCCAGCACCGTGTCGGCAGGCGCGCCGACCCGCTGGAGCAGCAACGGATGACGCAGGACGGTCTGTTCGGCGCGGACGGCCGCCAGAACCTCGGGCACACCCCAGTGCCGGGGGAGGCGCAGGTCATTCGCCAGCGCATTGGTCTTGCCGCGGGGCAGCACGGCGAGCGCCGGCCACGCGGAGCCGAACACGGCCGCACCGGCAGTCAGCACGTCGCGGATGGTGCCGTCGCCGCCGTCGATGATCAGACAGTCGGTGCCGGCGGCGTGGCAATGGGCAAGGGCTGCGGCCGTGTCGCTCCGGCGCGGCGGCGCCACGACCTCGATGCCCGGCCATCCGGTTCCCGGTTCCCGGCCGAGATTGCGACGGCTGCGCGGGTTGCGCAGGATCCGCACACGACCGCGGCTCAGCGCCTGCGCCAGCGGTCCGCGAGATCGTTCCGGTGCGTGTCCACTCGCATCGCTCCGCCCGCTTTCCTGGTGCTCCCGCCTCATGATCATCGGGCGCATAGCGGAGGCAGGCGTACTTGCGCCAGCCCAAAGCCGGATCGCCCGGCCTCCAAGGGCAAGGCCGCCGATCATCGTCCGTTCACGCGCGACAGGGGAAACTGGACACGCTGCGCGGCATGGCGCAAGACGCCGGCCGCACATGATCTGCTAGGAGTCTGCCGGGGTGTTCACGCGTTTTCTCATCGCCGTTTCCGCCAGCACGCTGGCCATCTGCGCGGCCGGGACGGCAAGGGCGCATGACGGGACACATGACGACCTGCACGCCAAGGTGCAGCACGCGCCCGCCGGCACCGGCCAGCCGGCGCAGGTGCCCATGCCGACGATGACCTTCGGCACATGGGGGATCGACACCTCGCTCCTCGATCCGTCGATCGCGCCGGGTGACAATTTCTTCGCCTACGCCAACCAGCGCTGGATCGATGCCAATCCGCTGCCGCCGGAGTTTGCCCGGTTCGGCGCCTTCGACGTGCTGCGGGAGAAGGCGACGGAAGATGTGATGGGTGTCGTGCGCGAGATGCAGGCGCGTCGCGAGACGCTGTCGCCGTCGGACCGGCGGATCGTGGATGCCTACGATGCCTTCATGGACACGGCCGCCATCGAGGCGGCCGGCCTGTCGCACATCCAGCCGCGGCTCAACCTCGTCGCCGCCGCGCCGTCGCTCGAGGAGCTGGCCCGCTTGTGGGGTGCGCCGGCCATGCCGGCGCCGCTAGCCTTCGGCATCGGCGTCGATGCCAAGGAGCCGACCCGTTACTCGGTGAGCTTCGACATGGGCGGACTGGGTCTGCCGGATCGCGATTTCTATCTCGACACCTCCGAGCGCGGGCGGTCCATCCAGCAGCAGTACAGGGTGTTCCTCGCCGCCATGCTGGCCGAGGCGGGCTACACCGACCCGCAGGGCGCGGCCGAAGCCGTGTACGCGTTCGAGGACCGGATCGCCCGGACGCTGAGCTGGGACCGGGCCGTGCGCCGCGACCGCAACCTCACCTACAACGCGCACACCCCGCAGGAACTGGCCGCCATTGCGGGAAGCTTCCCGCTGGAGGCGTTCCTCGCCGCCGGCGGCGTAGCCGGGACGGACCGCTTCGTCGTCGGCCTGATGCCGCCCACGGCCGAGGAGATCGCCACCTACGGTCTGACGCCCGAGACGCTGGGCAAGATCGGCCAGGGTGTGCCGGGCATGTTCGCGCTGCTCACCGAGACGCCGCTCGCCACCCTCAAGGCGTGGACCGCCAAGGAATTGCTGCGCGCCAACGCCGCGGTTCTGCCGTCGCGGATCGACGAGGCCAGTTTCGCCTTCTACGGCCGGGTGCTCACCGGCCAGCAGGAGCAGCGTCCGCGCTGGAAGCGGGCCATCTCCGAGGTCGAGGGGCTGCTCGGCGAAAAGCTTGGCCGCGCCTATGTGGAACGGTTCTTCCCGGCCGAGAACAAGGCCGCCATGGACGAGCTGGTGGCCAATGTCCGCCTCGCCATGGCGCAGAGCATCGCCGAAAACACGTGGATGGGCGCGGACACCAAGCGCGAGGCGCTGGCCAAGCTGGACGCGTTCACGCCCAAGATCGGCTACCGCGACAATCTCGAGACCTACGAAGGGCTGGCCATCGCCGCCGGCGATCCCGTCGGCAACCGGCATGCGGCGGCGCGCTGGCGCTGGCAGGACCAGCTGGCGAAGCTTGGCGGGCCGATCGACCGGACCGAATGGTTCATGCTGCCGCAGACGGTCAACGCCTACTACAACTCGACCAAGAACGAGATCGTCTTTCCGGCAGCCATCCTGCAGCCGCCGTTCTTCGGCATGTCGCACGACCTTGCCGTCAATTACGGCGCGATCGGCGGCGTCATCGGCCACGAGATCGGCCACGGCTTCGACGATCAGGGATCGAAGTCCGACGGTTCGGGCATGCTGCGCAACTGGTGGACGGACGCCGATCGCGCTGCCTTCGACCGTCTGGGCGACGCACTGGTGGCGCAGTACAGCGCCTTCTGCCCGTTCGACAACGGCACCACCTGCCTCAACGGACGGCTTTCCCTGGGCGAGAACATCGGCGACGTCGGCGGGCTGAGCCTCGCCTGGCGCGCCTACAAGATCGCCACGCAGGGGAGGGAGCTGCCGGTGATCGACGGGCTGACCGGGGACCAGCGGTTCTTCCTTGCCTGGGCGCAGGTGTGGCGCTCGATGCAGCGGGAAGAGAATGCGCGCCAGCGCCTGCGCACCGGGCCGCACAGCCTCGAGGAATTCCGGGTCAACGGCGTCGTGCGCAACATGGACGCCTGGTACGAGGCGTTCGGTGTCACCCCGGACCACGCGCTGTACCTGCCACCGGAGCAGCGGGTCCGCATCTGGTAGCATGCCCGGTCCGGGCGTGACGCGCAACGTGACGCCCGGAAAGCACCTCTTGTTGCGCGGTCCGCAACATCTGTTTTGTTTTTCGCGCTGGCGCGTCGGGGGCGCACGGACTAGCTTCCCGGGCGATGTTCGACGCGTTCGACGCCTTGATGCTGGCCCGGATCCAGTTCGCCTTCACCGTCAGCTTCCATTTCTTCTTTCCCGCCTTCACCATCGGCCTGGCCAGCTATCTGGCCGTGCTTGAAGCGCTGTGGCTGAAGACTGGCAAGGCGCTCTACCTCGACCTGTTCAAGTACTGGGTGAAGATCTTCGCCATCGCCTTCGCCATGGGCGTGGTGTCGGGGATCGTCATGTCCTACCAGTTCGGCACCAACTGGGCGCGCTTCTCCGACATCGCCGGGCCGGTGATCGGCCCGCCCATGGCCTACGAGGTGCTGACGGCCTTCTTCCTCGAAGCCGGCTTTCTCGGGGTCATGCTGTTCGGCATGGAGCGGGTGGGCAGGAAGCTCCATTTCGCCGCCACCTGCATGGTCGCTCTGGGCACCTTCGTGTCGGCGTTCTGGATCCTGTCGGTCAACAGCTGGATGCACACGCCGACGGGTTTCGTGCAGGGCGCCAACGGGCAGCTCCTGCCCGGCGAGAGCTGGTGGGCGATCATCTTCAATCCCTCCTTTCCCTATCGTCTCGCCCATACGGTGCTCGCCGCCTACATCACCACGGCGTTCGTCGTCGGCGGCGTGGGCGCGTGGCACCTGCTGCGCGACCGCACGAACCAGCATGCGCGCACCATGTTTTCCATGGCCATGTGGATGGCGGCGCTGGTCGTGCCGGTCCAGATCGTCGCCGGCGACCTCCATGGCCTGAACACGCTGGAGCACCAGCCGCAGAAGGTCATGGCGATGGAGGGTCACTTCGAGAGCCATCCCGACGGCGCACCGCTGATCCTGTTCGGCATACCCAACAGCGCCGAGAAGCGGGTGGATTACGCGCTCCAGATCCCCAAGGCGTCGTCGCTGATCCTCAAGCACGATCTCAACGCGCCGCTTGCGGGACTGGACACCATTCCCGACGACGAGGAGCCGCCGGTCGGGATCGTGTTCTGGTCGTTCCGGGTCATGGTCGGCATCGGCTTCCTGATGCTGGGCGTGGGGCTGTGGAGCCTGTGGGCGCGGTGGCGCGGGCGGCTGTATGACACGCCCCTGCTGCACCGGGCCGCGCTGGTGATGGCGCCGTCCGGCTTCGTCGCCGTCCTGGCCGGGTGGATCACGACCGAGGTCGGCCGCCAGCCTTATGTCGTGTACAACGTCCTGCGCACCGCCGACGCGGTGAGCCCGCTCGACGCGCCGGCGGTCGCCACCTCGCTGCTGGCCTTCATCATCGTCTACTTCATCGTGTTCGGCATCGGGGTGTGGTACATCCTCCACCTGATGCACAAGCCGCCCCACCCGCACGAAAGCGACCTGCGGGACGGCGATGTGGGGCCGATCCGCACAGCTGGCATCACCCCCGGGCTGACGCAGGGCCGCGATGCGCAGCCCGGGCCGGAGCAGACGGAGCTGGAGCGGCAGGACTGATGGCGGTCAACGTGGACCTGACCACCGTGTGGGCGTTCATCATCGCCTTCGCCGTCTTCGCCTATGTCGTCATGGACGGGTTCGACCTGGGCATCGGCATCCTGTTCCCCACCTTCGAGGTCGGGCCTGAACGCGACCGGGCGATGAATTCGGTCGCGCCGGTGTGGGACGGCAACGAGACCTGGCTGGTGCTGGGCGGCGGGGGGCTGTTCGCCGCCTTTCCGCTCGCCTACGCAGTGATCCTGCCGGCAACCTATCCGCTGGTCATCGCCATGCTGCTCGGCCTCGTGTTCCGCGGCGTGGCGTTCGAGTTCCGCTGGCGCGATCCGGCGCATCGCGGCTTCTGGGACTGGGCGTTCACCGGCGGCAGCCTCGTCGCCGCGATGACGCAGGGCATGATCCTCGGCGCGCTGCTTCAGGGGGTGACGGTGGTGGACCGCGCCTATGCCGGCAGCTGGTGGGACTGGCTGACGCCCTACACCCTGCTGACGGGACTGGGCACCGTTGCGGGCTACGCGCTGCTCGGCGCGACATGGCTGGTGTGGAAGCTCGACGGAGAGAGCCAGCAGCACGCCCGCGCCCTCGGCAAGCGCGCGGCCTGGACGACGCTGGTCCTGATGGGCGCGGTGAGTCTCTACAACGTCGCCCTGCGGCCCGAATATGCCGAGCGGTGGCTTGGCACGCCCGAGCTGTTCTTTGTTGCGCCGGTGCCGATCCTGACCGGCATCATCGCCATCGCCCTGCTGCGCGCCCTGTCGGTGGAACGCCACTCCAAGCCGTTCTGGCTCTCGCTTGCCCTCTTTCTACTCGGGATGACGGGGGTGGGCGTGACGATCTGGCCCTATGTGGTGCCGCCGGGCATCACCATCTGGGACGCGGCCGCGCCGGAGCGCAGCCAGGTGTTCATGCTCGTCGGCGTGGCCATCACCATGCCGCTGATCATCGCCTACACCGCATGGACCTACTGGGTGTTCCGCGGCAAGGTGGGGCACGAAGGCTACCATTGATGCTGGCGCCGGCGAACGGGGAGCCCGAGCGTCCGCTGTGGCAGAGGCTGGCCTGGATGGCCGGCATCTGGGCCGCCAGCGTCGCGGTTCTCGCCGTGTTGGCCTACGGCATCCGCTGGTGGCTCGGCCTGGGCTGAAGGGATCGGCAGGCCCGCCGCTCGAAACCCACGGCCGCCATCTTCCCGTGGTTCTTCCCCCGGCATTCTTCTATAAGGGTGCCGACACAGCGGGGACGGGGGATCACTTGGCACAGCAATTGCTGCTGAAAAGCGCGGATGCGCGGGCGCGACTCGCGCTCGAAGCAGGCTCCATGGGCAGCTTCGTGTGCCTGCTCGATCAGCAGCTGGCGGCGGGCGATGACACCGTGTGCGCCCTCTTCGGCGTGCAGCCCTCGGACGTGCTGCGTCCGGTGGCGGACTTCACCGCCCGCATCCATCCCGACGATCTTTCCCGCGTCGAGGACGCGATGGCGCGGCTCGGCCGGCCGGGCGACGAGTATTTCGAGGATTTCCGCGTCCTGCGCGAGGACGGCGAATACCACTGGATCGCCGGGCGCGGCAAGATCATCGAAAATGACGACGAGGGCGCGTCCGCGGTGCTGGTGGGCGTCAACTGGGACATCGGCCACCGCAAGGCCGAGGAGGAGCGGCTGTCGATCCTCGCCAAGGAGATGAACCACCGCGTCAAGAACGCCTTCAGCGTCATCAACGCGCTGATCCGGCTGGGATCGCGCTCCGCCTCCTCGATCTCGAGCTTCGCCGACACGCTGACCGCGCAGATCCGCGCCATGTCGGACGCGCACCGCATGAGCGCGCAGACGGCGCAGCGCGAGGCCGGGGCCACCGTGCGGCTCGAACAGATCGTGCGCATGGCCGTGGCGCCCTGGCTCACCGGTGCGGCCGAACAGGTCCGGATCGACGAGCGGGAGCCGGTGGAACTCACGCTGACGCAGATCTCGCCGTTTGCCATGCTGGCCTACGAACTGGCCACCAACGCGGCCAAGTACGGGGCGCTGGCGTCGGCGGACGGGCGACTGCTCATCACCATCGACCGCGACAACGGCACGCTGCTGTTCACCTGGGACGAGCAGGTCGGCCACCCCCTGACCGCGCCTGCGCAGGAAGAACGGGAGAAAGGCAGCCGGAGCGGGTTCGGAACGACCCTGCTGCAGCACTGCGCCGCCACGCTGAAGGCGCGGATGAAAAGGGAACTGCGCCCGCAGGGCCTGCTGCTCGAGCTGCGCGTCCCCTGACCGGGTGAGGAAAAGCTTTGGTTGCCCCCGCGATGCGCAGATGGCACGGTGCCGCTGCCTCGGCGGGAGGCAGCCAAATGATCACGGGGTCGCTGTCCGGTAATCCGAACGTGTTGAAAACCATTCCAGTTTCAGTCGCCGGCATGGCGGACCAAGGCCGCCGTGCAGCCTTCCGGCGCTGGCTGCTGTGCGGCCCGGTCCTCTGCGCGGGCATGGCTGTCATGGCGAGCGGCGGACCTGCGGCAGCGCAGGATCGCCTCCCCGAAACCGATCGTCCGGAGCCGGTCATCCCTCTGCCCCCGCCGGATGCCGATCTGCCCGAGGTCGAAGAGGTTATCTCGCGCGCGGAACTGGCGGATGCCGTCCCGCCGCTGCCGCCCGTCGGCGAGGACGACTGGCTGGACCAGCCGCTCGAATCGATCGCCGAGTTCGAGCGGCGTCTCGCGGCCGAGGAGGGCGCCGCCGAAGCCGACCCCGCACCGCTGGGCGACGTGCGGCTCGCCGATGGCGATCCGGTGGAGGAACTCGCCGACGCTCCGGTGCGTGATCCAGAGCTGGCAGTGCCGCTGCCGCCGCTCGAGGCGTTTGAAGTCGATCCGGTCGAGTTCGTCGAGGGGCCGGACGACACTCAGGCGGTGACGGTCACCTACGCCACGCGGATCGAAGGGCTCGAGGGACCGGACGAAGAGGCGGAAACGAGCCTGCTCGGAGCGTTCAACGCGCTGTCCGCGCTCCGGGCGGGCCGCGGCGAGGCGGCCAATCTGGCGCAGGTGTCCGCCCGGCTGACCGAGGACGCGGTCCTCCTCCAGCGGCTGCTTGCCTCCGAAGGCTGGTTCGCCGCCGAGACGCGGACCCGGATCGAGCGCGGCGACGCTCCCGATCGGCCGGCGGCGACCGCGATCATCACTGTCGTGCCCGGACCGCGCTTTGCCCTTGGCCAGATCGACATCGTGGCCGAGCCGACGCAGCCGCCCGACCTCATCGCCTCGGCGCTCGCCCTGCGGGTCGGCGAGCCGATCGTCGCGGCGCGCGTGCAGGGGGCCGAAGCGCGCGTGGCGGTGACGTTGACGGAGAACGGCTATCCCTTCGCCGAAGTGGGCCAGCGCGACATCCTGCTCGATCCCGCGACGGCCGAGGGCGTCTACACGCTGCCGGTGACAACGGGCCCGCGATCCGCCTTCGACGGGATCGTCACCACCGGCGAACTGGCCTTCGGCGTGGATCATGTCCGCACCCTGGCACGGTTCCGCCGCGATCAGCTTTACGACAGCCGCCTCGTCGACGACCTGCGGCAGGCGCTGGTGGCGACCGGGCTGTTCAGCACGGTGGCCGTCCGGCCGGAGCCGACCGAGGAGACCGTGCCCGGCACCGACCTGCGCTACACCACCATCGTGGTGGAGCAGAACGCCGGGCCGCCGCGCACCCTGTCGGCAAGCGCGGGCTACGCGACCGGCCAGGGGTTCCGCGTCGAGGGAAGCTGGCAGCACCGCAACCTGTTCCCGCCGGAAGGCGCGCTGATCGTCACGGGCGTTGCCGGCACGCAGGAAACGGGGGCCAGCGCCATCTTCCGCCGCTCCAATGCCGGGCGCCGGGACCGGACCTTCCAGACCGGTGTGGAGGCGCTCTACAGCACCTATGACGCGTACGAGGCGTATACCGGCCGGCTGTTCGCCCTGTGGAGCTACGACTCCACCCCGATCTGGCAGAAGACGCTGACCTACGCCTTTGGCGGTCAGGCGATCGCCACGAACGAACAGGATTACGATTTCGCCGCGGCCGAACTCGTCCGCCGGACGTTCTTCATCGGGGGCCTGACCGGGCAGGTCGGGTTCGACCGGTCGAACAGCCTGCTCGACCCGACCAGAGGGTTCCGCCTCACCGCTCTCGTCCAGCCGGAAGGCTCGCTCCAGGGCAGCTTCTCTCCCTATGCACGGGCCATCCTCGACGGCGCCGTCTACGTGTCGCCCGCCGATGCGCTGGTGATTGCCGGCCGGGTGCGGCTTGGCACCATCCAGGGAACGCAGCGGTTCGACATCGCCCCCTCGCGGCGCCTGTATGCCGGCGGCGGCGGGTCAGTGCGCGGCTACGGCTTCCAGCAGCTCGGCCCGCGCGTGATCCTGCCGAACCCCGAGTTCGACCCGGACGACGAGGACAACGACGCCGATCCCTTCATCTACCGGCCGATCGGCGGACGCAGCGTCAACGAGGCCGCCCTGGAGGTGCGCTACCGGTTCGGCAGTTTCGGGGCGGTTGCCTTCGTCGATGCGGGGCAGGCCTATGAGGCCACCACCCCGCAGTTCAACGACCTCCAGTTCGGCGTCGGCGTCGGGGCGCGCTATTACACCAATTTCGGTCCGCTGCGCCTCGACGTCGCCACCCCGCTGAACCGCCGGCCCGGCGACAGCCGGATCAACATCTACGTCTCAATCGGGCAGGCGTTCTGATGACCGGCGACACCTCCTCCGCGGACGGCACGGGCATGGCCGCCGAGACGGCGGTGGTGGTGGTGGAGGAACGCGCGCAAGCGCCGGCGGCGCGGCGTGGCCGCGGCTGGCAGGTGCTGAAGGGACTGGCGCTGCTGGCCGGCGGCCTTGCTCTCCTGCTGGCGGCCGTGCTGCTCGGCCTGAACACCGCGCCCGGCAAACGTTTCATCGCCGACCGCATCGGCGCCCTGCAGTTCGAAAACGGCCTCGAGATCGACATCGGGCGCATCCAGGGCTCCATTTATGGCGAGATGATCCTGCGCGACGTGACCCTGTCGGATCCGCAGGGGGTGTTCGCGACCTCGCCCGAGATCACCGTCGACTGGCGTCCGTTCGCCTACATCCGCAACCGCATCGACGTCCGGGCGCTGACCAGCCCGCTCGTCACGCTGCAACGGGTGCCGCAGTTCGCCGACACCCCGCCCAGCGAAGACCCGCTGCTGCCCGACCTCGACATCCGCATCGGGCGCCTCGCCGTGGCGCGCTTCGTCGCCGAGCCGCCGGTCACGGGCGAGCGGCGCGTGCTCACCCTCGCCGGGGCCGCCAACATCGCCGATCGTCGCGCCCGCGTGCGCCTTGACGCGCGCACGCTGGAAGGCGCCGGCGCCGGGGGCGGCGACCGGCTGGCGTTGTGGCTCGACGCCGTGCCCGACGACAACCGGCTCGCCCTCGACCTCGCTCTCGACGCGCCGGCCGACGGCGTGGCCGCCGCGCTCACGGGGCTGACCGAACCCCTGCGCCTGCGCGTCAACGGTGCGGGAGACTGGGCCCGCTGGTCCGGACAGGCCGATGCCGACCTTGGCGGCCGCGAACTGGCCCGGCTGGCGATCGCCTTCGCCGACGGCACGGTGCGGATCACCGGTCCGGCGCAGGTCGCGCGTCTGCTCGAGGGTCCGTCGGCGCAACTGCTCGGGCCGGTGCTTGCCATCGATGTCACCGGCACCATGGACGAGCGACGCGTCGAGCTGTCAGGC
This sequence comes from Qipengyuania thermophila, assembly GCF_004153605.1. Taxonomy (NCBI): domain Bacteria; kingdom Pseudomonadati; phylum Pseudomonadota; class Alphaproteobacteria; order Sphingomonadales; family Erythrobacteraceae; genus Qipengyuania; species Qipengyuania thermophila. The sequence goes on from NZ_SDSI01000001.1 coordinate 554,858, forward strand.
ACCGGCGCCAGCGACGCGCTGAGGCTCACGGCCAACGGTGTGGTTGATCTGGGCAACAACAGTTTCACGGCGATGCGCGTCGGTCTGGTGCTGCTGCGCCCGGCGGCGCTGGCGCCGAACCTAGCCGGCAGCGGCATGCGCGCCCAGCTCGTTCTCGACGGCCCGTTCGCCACCCCCCGGGTCCGGTACGCGGTCAACGCCGCCCGCCTGCTCATTAACGACATCGGCGTGCAGAACCTTGTCGCCACGGGCGACGCGCGCATCCGCACCGACCAGATCCTCGTGCCCGTCAGCGCCCGGGCCGACAGGATCACCGGGCTGGATACGGTCGCCGGCGGCACGCTCACCAATGTGCGGCTGAACGGCGATCTCGCGATCGACGGTGCGCGCATCCTGTCCGACAACATGCGCATCCGCTCGGACCGGATCGACGCCGGGCTGATCCTCGTCGCGGACACGGCGCGCGGCTTCTACACCGGGGCGATCGATGGACGCATCGACCGCTACCGGGTCGAGAGTGTCGGCATCTTCAACATCGTCACCGATCTGGACCTGCGCACGGTGCCGTCGGGCGGCTTTGCCATGGTCGGCCGCATCCAGGCGCGATCGACCAGCCTGTTCAACGAAAGCGTGCGCAACTTTCTCGGTGGCAATGCCAGCGGCGCGGCGAACGTGCGCTACGGACCCGACGGCATCATCCGCTTCAGCAATCTGTCGGTCCGCGCTCCGGCCGTGCGGATCACCACCGGCGACGGTTTCTACGCACCCGACGGCCGGCTCGCATTCAACGCCAGCGGAACCACCACCGCCTACGGGCCGGTGGGCGTGCGCGTCGCGGGAACACTGGCCAGCCCGCGCGCGACCGTCACCGCCACGCGCCCGGGTCTCGGCGTCGGACTGGCGAACCTCGCCGCCGACATCACCACGGTTCCCGCGGGCTACCGTCTGCAGGCGCGCGGCGACACCGACTACGGACCCCTGACGGCGGATGTGGTGGTGGGCACCGGCGCACAGCTGACACTCGACATCGCCCGCGGCACCCTGGCCGGGATCGACTTCTCCGGCTCCCTTCGGCAGAGCCCCGCCGGGCCGTTCACCGGGCGGCTCGACGCGGCAGGTCAGGGGCTGGCCGGAGTGGCGCGGCTCGAGGCGGCCGGACAGTTCCAGGAAGTGCTGCTCAACCTGCGGGCACGTGACACCGTGCTGCCGGGGCCGGCCAATGTGGCAGTCGGTTCCGCCGCGATCGACGCGCGCGCCATTCTCTACGAGCAGCCGCTGGTGATTGCCGACGTCCAGCTGGCGAATGCCACATACGGGTCCACGAGCTTGTCGGCATTCCGCGCGCTCGTCGATTACCAGAATGGCACGGGCAGGGCACAGCTGCTCGCGGAAGGGGTGAGCGGCGTGCCCTTCCGCATCGCCGCCAATGCCGAGATGCAGCCGGAGCTGTGGCGCGTGGCGCTTCAGGGACGCGCACGCGGCGTCGCCTTCCGCACCGCTGCGCCGGCACGCATCCGGCCGGACGACGGGCGCTACGAGCTGCTCCCAACGCAGATCGATTTCGGCCAGGGATCCATGCGTCTCGCGGGCGTCTGGGGCGACGGATTGCGGGTGCAGAGCCGGCTCGATCGCATGGACCTGGCGCTTCTCAATGCTTTCATGCCGGGCTACGGACTTGGCGGGCGGGCAACGGGCAGCCTCGACTTCGACCAGCCTTCGCCCGACGCCTTCCCCCGCGCCGACGCGCGGCTGCAGATCACGCAGTTCAGCCGCACCACTGCCGCCCTTGTCAGCCAGCCCGTCGACATCAACTTCGTCGGCCGTCTGCTGCCCGACGGGGGTGAGGCGCGCGCGGTCATCCGGCAGCGCGGCGCCGTGATCGGCCGGGCGGTGGCCTCGTTGCGGCCGCTGGGCCCGGGCGCCGGCCCGTGGACCACCCGCCTGCTGGCCGCGCCGCTTGGCGGCGGCATCCGCTACAACGGCCCGGCCGACACGCTGTTTTCCTTCACCGGAGTCTCGGATCAGCGGTTGTCGGGGCCGATCGGACTGGCGGCGGATTTCACCGGACGGGTGGGACAGCCAGAGCTTGGCGGGATCGTCCGGGGAAGCAATCTCACCTACGAGAACCTGACCTACGGCACCCGCCTGACGAACCTTGCGGTGGCGGGCCGGTTCTCGGGCGAGCGGCTCGAGATCGACCGCCTCACCGCCACGGCTGGCGAGGGACGGGCCAGCGCCAGCGGCTTCGTCTCGCTCGCCGCCGCGCAGGGGTTCCCCATGAACATCGCCGTGGAACTGGACAACGCCCGCATCGCCCGTGGCGATGCCCTGTCCGCGACCGCCACCGGCTCCTTCCGGCTGACCAAGGCCCCCGGAGAGACAGCGCTGGTGCGCGGCGAGCTGGCGCTGCCCAACACCCGCTACACGCTGGTGCGCCAGGGCGCAGCCGAAGTCCCCCAGCTCACCGGCGTCCGCTTCCGCGCGCCGCCCGGTCCTGCACGGGTGACCGGCAACGAGCCGGCGCTGGCGGGCGGCGGACTCTTCGATCTCGTCCGGCTCGACATCGGGCTGCGCGCGTCCGAACGCATGTACATTTCGGGCATGGGTCTGGAATCCGAGTGGGAGGCGGATGTCCGTCTGCGCGGCACCACCGCCGACCCGCGGATCGTCGGCGAGGCGAACCTCATCCGCGGCACGCTCGGCTTCGCCGGGCGTTCCTTCGAACTGGAGCGCGGCCGCGTCGCCTTCCAGGGCGGGACGCCGATCAACCCGACGATCGAGATGGTTGCGAGCGAACAGATCGAGGACATCACGGTCAACGTCAACGTGACGGGCCGCGCCTACAACCCGCAGATCGTCTTCAGCAGCGTTCCCGGCCTCCCACAGGACGAGATCGTGGCCCGCATCCTGTTCGGATCCTCCATCGGCAACCTGTCCACGATCCAGGCGGTGCAGCTCGCCGCGTCGCTCAACGCCCTGCGCGGCACCGGCGGAGGCCTCAACCCGCTCGGCCAGCTGCGCGCCGCCACCGGCATCGACCGCCTGCGCATCCTCGGTGCGGACGAGACCACGGGCCGCGGGACCGCGCTCGCGGCCGGGGAATATCTGTCGGACGACATCTATCTCGAATTCATCACCGATGCGCGCGGCTTCACCGCGACCCAGCTGGAGATCAGCCTGACCCCTGCCCTGTCGATCCTCAGCCAGGTGGGAGGATCAGGGCTGTCGAGCATCAACGTGCGGTATCGGCGGAACTATTGATGCGCCGCGCCCTGCCCATCGCTGCCCTGGCGCTCATGACGCTGGCCGCGTGCCGGCAGGAGCCGACCTTCGACGAACGCTACGCCGCGACTCACGCGCGGATCGAGGCCAAATCGCAGGAGATCGATTCCGACCTGCATGGCAGGTCCGGGGCCGCCGCTCAGTCCCCGGCGCCTGCCGCCCAGCCGGAGCGCTGAACCGGCCCACCACGCCGCCCTGCGCCTGTCAGCGCGGACAGCCAGCCGGCTGTGCCTGCGGTCGCCGCCGTGCACGGCCAGCCGAGCACGGCCGGACAGTCGTAGGGATGCGCCTCGGCCACGGCCTGAACCACCTCTTCAAGCAGCGCCGCATCCGTCTTGAACAGCACGCCCACCTCGTCGGCCGCTCCGCGCTCGCCGTTCCAGACGAACAGCGACTGCATCCCGCCGATGATGTTGGCGCAGGCGACAAGGCCGCGGTCGAGCAAGCGGTCCGCCGCAGCCTCCGCGCTGCCGCGATCCGGGAAGGGGCACCAGACGAGCGCCGTCATGCCGGACCCGGCAGCGGCCTCGCCGCAGCCGTGCCGCGCTGACGGAGGGAAGGCACATCCTTCCCGGCAGCATGGGCACCCCAGGCGACCGCCGCAACGAGCAGCGCCCCGACAAGCTGATGCGCCACGGCGAGCCACAGGCTGACCTGCGTCATGACGGTGGCGATGCCGAGCAGGATCTGCACGCCCAAGGTGGCATTGATGGCGATCGATGCCCGGCGATCGACAGTCCGCGCCCTTCGTGCGAGCACGATCACGGCGGCCGCCGCGACGAACGCCCACCACCGGTGGAGAAAATGCAGCAGGAACGGATCATGCGTCAGCGTCCACCAGAGACCCCCGCTCCAGGCGATCTCCGGCACCAGTCGTCCGTTCATCAGCGGCCAGTCGCTGGCCGCCAGACCGGCGTTCAGACCCGCGACCCAGGCTCCCAGCAGGAGCTGGATGAAAAGGATCAGCGCCGCCGCCCCCGCCAACCCTGTCAGCCGGGCCGGACGCCCGCTTGTGCCGCGAGCCAGGGCCCGCATGTCGAGCGCCGTCCACACCAGCAGCGCCAGCGTGAGCAGCGCCGTCAGCAGATGGACGGACAGCCAGAAATGGCTGACATCCGTCATGTCCTCGCCCAGACCCGAGCGCACCATCAGCCAGCCGAACACCCCCTGCATTCCGCCCAGCGCGAGCAATCCGAGCAGGCGCGGCTTGTAACCGGCGGGGATGGCACCCCGGACCCAGAACCATGCCAGCGGCACCGCATAGGCCAGCCCGATCAGCCGCCCGAGCAGACGGTGGAACCATTCCCAGAAGAAGATGAACTTGTAATCGTCGAGCGTCATGCCGGCAGGCCCGGCATGATGGATGTATTCGCCCGTTTGCCGGTACTGGGCGAACTGCGCCTCCCACGCGCTCTCGCTCAGGGGCGGCAGGATGCCGGTGACCGGTTGCCAGCGCGTGATCGACAGGCCCGACTCGGTCAGTCGCGTGATGCCGCCGACCGCCACCATCAGGAGAACCAACCCCGCCACGACGAACAGCCACAGGGCGATGGCGCCGGGTCGCGGTCCGCGCATGCCTGTCGCCGCGCTTGCCGTCCTGTCGACGGCGACGGGCCTGCCAGAGTGCTCAGCCATCCCGCCTTCTTGCGCATGCCCGCGCCGGTTTTCAAGGCAAGGCGCCCGTCGGTGCGCGGCGGCGTATCCGAACGGGCGGAACCCGTTCGCGGCTCTTGCGTAATGATACTATGTCACATAAGAGCGGCGGCGACATGACGGATCGGTCCCCCTTGATGTTCGGACGCCTGGACCGGGCGGGAATCGTGCTTTCGGGCCTGTGCGCCGTTCATTGCCTGATGACGATCGTGCTGGTGTCGGTGCTTGGTGTCGGCAGCCAATTCCTGCTCGCCCCCGCCGTGCACGAATACGGCCTCGGGGCGGCCGCGCTGATCGCCGCCGTGTCGGTCGGCTGGAACGCGGCCAGCTACCGCCGGCGCGCTCCCCTAGTGACCGGCCTTGCCGGTCTTGGCTGCATGAGCGCGGCGCTGCTGGGGCCGCACGGCCTGAGCGAGGCGGTGCTGACACTGGCAGGCGTTGCGCTGGTCGCGCTGTCGCACGTGCTGAGCTTGCGCGCCGCGCGTTGAGGTCTATCTGGCGGGAATGGCATCCCCCATCACAGTGACGGTCAACGGCGAAGCGCGGCGCACGGCGGCCGGCGACCTTGCCGCCCTGCTCGGCGAACTCGGGCTCGACGCCGCGCGCGTGGCGGTGGAGCACAACGGTGCGATCGCGCCGCGCTCGGCCCTCGCGTCACGGACGCTCGAGGATGGGGACGTCGTGGAGATCGTCCATTTCGTCGGCGGCGGCGATCACGCATCGCCGGCCGACGAGGACAGCTGGAGCGTCGCCGGCCGGACCTTCCGATCGCGCCTCATCGTGGGCACCGGCAAGTACAAGGACTTCGAAACGAACGCGGCGGCCGTGGCGGCAAGCGGCGCGCAGATCGTCACCGTGGCGGTGCGCCGGGTCAACATCTCCGATCCGGCGCAGCCGCGGCTGACGGATTTCCTCGACCCTTCCGTTTACACCTATCTGCCGAACACCGCCGGCTGCTTCACCGCCGACGAGGCGGTGCGGACCCTGCGCCTCGCGCGGGAGGCAGGCGGGTGGGATCTCGTCAAGCTGGAGGTCCTTGGCGAGGCGCGCACGCTGTATCCCGACATGCGCGAGACGTTGCGCGCCACGGAGACGCTCGCGCGGGAGGGATTCCTGCCGATGGTCTATTGCGCCGACGACCCCATCGCGGCGCGGCAGCTGGAGGAGGCGGGCGCGGTGGCGATCATGCCGCTGGGCGCCCCGATCGGATCGGGGCTCGGCATCCAGAACCGCGTCACCATCCGCCTGATCGTCGAGGGGGCGAAGGTGCCGGTGCTCGTCGATGCGGGCGTGGGCACGGCTTCCGATGCGGCGGTGGCGATGGAGCTGGGCTGCGACGGGGTGCTGATGAACACCGCCATTGCCGAAGCGCGGGAACCGGTGCGCATGGCCCGGGCCATGAGACTGGCGGTGGAGGCGGGGCGCGAGGCCTACCGCGCCGGCCGCATGGCTCAGCGCCGGTACGCCGACCCGTCAAGCCCGCTGGCCGGGCTCATCTGACCTGCCGCCTTTGCACTCGGCGGACGCGCCGCTCACCGCGCGTTAACTATATTGGCGGACACTCCTTCCTGACGACGGAGGAAGGGACTCGGATCAGATGGCTACGACCCGCTGCGCATCGATGATGATCGCCGAAATGCGCGAGTTTGCGGCCTTCGCGCCGGAGGAGCAGCGCTACATCAGCTATGCGCTCGACATCGGGCTGGCGCGCCGCGACGCGTTTCGCAACTGGACCGGCGTGGAGGGCGACAGCGAGGCCATCCGCCGGCACTATGTCGTCTACAACGACCTTCCCTGTCTGCGCGCCGCGATGCCGAGCCGGGGCGACCTGCACGGTTCCGAGGCGTTCTTCGTCACCCTGCTGGGTGTCGTGGCGCACGACCTCGGACGCGAGCGGATCGGCTCGTTCTCCGCGCTGCGTTTCCTTTACGAACGGCTCCTGGGTTCCGCGGTGCGGCCCTGGCTTCCGGCCGCGTTCTGCGCCGCCGCCGCCCTGCCGCAGATCCCGCCGCACCGGCGCAAGCTGCTGCTGCACTCCCTGAGCGAGGCGGCGGCCACCGCAGCCGGCTGGTCGCTGCGCGAGCCGGTGTTCCTGCCCGACGCGGTGGCGGCCGAGGCGGCCTGAAACGCCATGCGGCACGCCGCGGCCGCGGGTGCACGAGAGGGCAAGGCAGGGGACGCGAAAGCCGCTGCGGACGGATCAGCTCCTGTAGAGCGCGTCGAGGCGGTCGCCGTACCGCTCCCGGATCTTGTGCCGGCGGATCTTCATGGACGGCGTCATCTCCTCGTTCTCGATCGAGAACGGCTCGTCGGCGATGGCGAAGCTGCGCACCTTCTCGATCACCGACACCTCCGCGTTGACGCGGTCGACCGCCGCGCGCAGGGCTGAACGGAAGGCCGGATCCTCCTTCAGCGCGGCGAGGTCCGCCGCCTTCCCCCGCGCGCCGGCCCATTCCGCCATCCATTCGGCATCGGGAACGAGCAGCCCCACCACGTAGGGCCGCCGGTCGCCCGCAACCAGCGCCTGCCCGATCTCCGGCTGCAGGGTCAGCATGCCCTCGAGCTTCTGCGGCGCGACGTTGTCGCCCTTGTCGTTGACGATCATGTCCTTCTTGCGGTCGGTGATGACGATGCGGCCCTTCTCGTCGAGATGGCCGATGTCGCCCGTATGCAGCCATCCGTCCTTCAGCGCGCGGGCGCTTTCGGCCGGATTCTGCCAGTAGCCCTGCATCACCAGCTCTCCGCGGCACAGGATCTCGCCATCCTCGGCGATGCGCACCTCTACCCCGCGCAGCGGCGGACCGACCGAGGCCATGGCAATGCCGGCGCGCGGCCGGTTGCAGGAGATGATCGGCCCCGACTCCGTCTGGCCGTATCCCTGCAGGAGCGTGATGCCCATGGCCTCGAAGAACACGCCGACCTCCGGGTTAAGGGGGGCGCCGCCGGACACCATGGCCTTGATCCGTCCGCCGAACCTGGCGCGGATCTTGGGCCTGAGCAGCCGTTCGAGGATGAAGTTGAGCGTCTTGTCGCCGAGCCGGTACCTGCCCGCAGCGCGCCGCTGTCCCAGCGCCAGCGCCTCGTCCATGAGCCGCTTTGCCGCGCCGCCCTGCTTCTCGACCTGCTTCATGATGCGTGTGCGCAGCACCTCGAACAGGCGCGGCACGACGACCATCACGGTGGGGCGCGTCTCCTCGATGTTGGAGGCGAGTTTCTCCAGCCCTTCGGCGTAGAAGATCTGCGCCCCGACCCCGATCGGCAGATACTGCCCCCCGGTGTGCTCGTAGGCATGGGAAAGCGGCAGGAAGGAGAGGAAGCGGTCGTCATCGTCGAGACCGAAATCGTCGATCAGCACCTCTGCCGCACCCGCCACATTGCACAGGATCATGCCATGGTGCTGCAGCACGCCGCGCGGGGCCCCGCCGGTGCCGCTGGTGTAGATGATGCAGGCGGTCTGATCCCGGGCAATTCCGGCGATGCGGGCGTCCACCGCCCGGCGCGCCGCGGCCGCGTCGCCGCTGGTCATCTGCGACCAGGCATGACAGCGCAGATTGCCGCTCTGATACGGGCGAACGTGATCGATCGGGATGATGTGCTCGACCAGACCGGTGCGCATGATCGCCGGGATGAGCGGCTGCGCCAGCCGGTCGGAGGAGACTATCGCCGCCCGTGCGCCCGAATTGTCGAGGATGTGCTGGTGATCGCGCTCGGTGTTGGTGGTGTAGGCCGGAACGGTGATGCAGCCCGCCGCCATGATGGCCAGATCGGCGATGCACCACTCGGGGCGGTTCTCGCTGACCAGCACGACGCGGTCCCCGTCCGCCAGCCCCAGCGCGCGCAGGTTCTGCGCCAGGATGCAGACCTGGTCGGCCGCTTCGCGCCAGCTGATCGTTTGCCAGGCACCGCCCCGCTTGGCGCCGAGAAACGGCTGCGCGCCCCGGGCGTCGGCGCGCTTGAGGAACAGTTCCACCAGATTCCTGGCGCCGTCGATGTCTGCCAACATGGCTGCTCTCCACATGGGGCCGGCGTCTGTCGCGCCGCTGGGCGGAGCGTCTAGGCCGCCCCGTGGCGACCATCAAGCGGTGGCGTTGGGGCGCGGCAGAGTTCAGGGGGTGGTGGCCAGCGCCTGATCGAGGCGGGGATCGCTGGCCGCAACCCATCCCTCCGAGGAACGCACCAGCGCGTTCGCCTTGAGACCGACGTCGCGGACCACGGTGCGGCTGTGGCCGAGACGCTGAAGCGCCGGCACCAGCTCTGCCAGCCACGTGCCCTGCTCCACCAGCAGCGTGTCCCCGCTGGTCATCAGGAACGGCAGGCCCAGCGCCTCACGAGCGGGGAGCTGGAAGTCGATCACCCCGATGATGGCGCGCGCCGTCTGCACCGGGATGGTGGGACCGCCCGCGGCACCGATGACCATGAACGGTTCTCCGGCCGGGTCGTAGATCACCATGGGCGCCATGGAGCTTCGCGGCCGCTTGCCGCCTTCGACCCGGTTGGCGACCGGAACGCCATCCCGCTCGGGCGCGAAGCTGAAATCCGTCAGCTCGTTGTTGAGGAAAAAGCCGTTCGTCACCAGCCCGGAGCCGAACGCCGCCTCGATGGTCGAGGTGTAGCTGACCATGGTGCCCCCCGCATCGACCACGGCGAAGTGCGAGGTGCCGTGTTCGGGCGCGGCGTGGCCGGCTCGGACGGACGTCACGGCGCCCGCGGGCTGGCCGGCCGGGGCCTGTGGCATCCGACGGTCCGGTGCGATCAGGGCCGCTCGGCGGGCGAGGTAATCCGGCGCGATCAGCCCGGCGACCGGCACGGCGACGAAGTCGCTGTCGGCGACATAAAGCTCGCGGTCGGCATAGGCGAGCCGCTGCGACTCCGTGAACAGGTGCCAGGTCACCGGGTTGCGGACGCCAAGCCCGCGCAGATCGAAGCGTTCGAGCTGTCCGAGGATCTGGACCACGGCGATGCCGCCCGAGGAGGGCGGCCCCATGCCGCAGATCCGGTATGCGCGGTAGGTGCCGCACACCGGTGCCCGCCGCGCGGCGCGGTAGGTGGCAAGATCGCTGGCGGTCATGCTCCGCTCGCCCGGCGTTGCGGCCCGCACCGTGGCCACGATCCCGGCTGCCGTCGCGCCGCGATAGAATTCGGCCGGTCCCTGGCGTGACAGCCGCTCGAGAGTGCGGGCGAGCGCCGGGTTGCGCACCCGCGCGCCGACCGCGACCGGCGCCCCACGCGCATCGCGGTAGAGTGCCCGCCCCGCGGCGGTGCTGTTCGAGCGTGTGCCGGCGTCACTAAGGGATGCATGCAGCCGCCGGTTCATCACGAACCCGTCACGAGCAAGGGCGATGGCCGGGGCGAACAGCGCACGCCAGGGCAGGCGGCCGCTGCGCCGGTGGGCCTCGGCCGCCAGCGCGATGTTGCCGGGCACCCCGACGCTCAGGCCCGTTCCCACCACCTCCGCATAGGGACGCGGCGCGCCGTCCGGGGTCAGGAACCAGTCGGGCCCGGCGGCCGCCGGCGCCGTTTCGCGCCCGTCGATGGTGTGCACGGCGCCATCGGGGGTGGCATGCACCAGAAAGCCGCCGCCGCCGATGCCCGAGGATTGCGGCTCCACCACCGTCAGCGCCAGCATGACGGCGATCGCCGCGTCGGTCGCGCTGCCGCCTTGAGCCAGGATGGCGAGACCCGCCTCAGCCGCGCGCGGGTCGGCCGCGCTCACCGCGCCGCCAGCCGGCGCAGCGGGCGCGGCCGGACGCGCCACCGGCGCGGACTGGCAGCCGCCCGCGAACAGGGCGAAGGCAGCAAGGATCACCCTGGCAGGACGCATGACGGTGACGCTATTGCGTGCCGACCGCTTGCGCAACCGACGCGAAGCCGTCCCGCCGCATCAGCCGCGCAAGGTCGCGCAGAATCCGGCGCGGGAGTCCGGGTCCGCCGTAGACGAGCGCGCTGTACAGCTGGACGAGGCTCGCGCCCGCACGGATCCGCTCCCATGCGTCCGCCCCCGTGGCGATGCCGCCGACGCCGACGAGGGGGATTGTGCCGCCGGTTGCCTGCCGCATGTCGCGCAGCGCCTGCACAGCCAGGGTGCGCAGCGGCGCCCCCGACAGGCCCCCCGCCTCGTCCCGCCAGCGCGAATGCAGGGGCGGCCGCGACACCGTGGTGTTGGCGACGATCAGGGCGTCGAGCCGCTCCTCGACCGCGACGCGCGCCACCGCGTCGATGCTGTCCGGAGACAGATCGGGCGCCACCTTGAGGAAGATCGGCACCGGCCGCGCTCCCGCCCCTTCCCGCACGGCCGCGACGACCTCCCGCAGGGCCGCCTCTTCCTGCAGCGCCCGCAAACCGGGCGTGTTGGGGCTGGAGATGTTGACGGACAGGTAATCAGCCAGCGGGGCCATCATCGCCGCCATGCGGCGGTAATCGTCCACCCGGTCGCGGCTGTCCTTGTTGGCGCCGATGTTGATGCCCAGCGGTCCGGGTAGCGGCCCGGCGCGCCGCAGCTGCGCCACGGTGCGCTTGGCCGCCGCCCCGCCGGCATTGTTGAACCCCATGCGGTTGACGATGGCGGCGTCTTCCTCGAGGCGGAACAGCCGCGGACGCGGGTTGCCCTCCTGCGCCTCGGGGGTGATGGTGCCTGCCTCGACCGAGCCGAAACCCAGGCCGAACAGGGGCGCGACCGCGACCGCGTTCTTGTCGAAGCCTGCCGCCAGCCCGACGGGGTTGGGGAACATCAGCCCGGCGATGCGCATGCTCAGCGCCTCGTTTGCGACGGGCCGCGTCGCCGCCGGCAGCGCGCCGCGCAGGCGCAGAGCGGCAAGCGTCAACGCGTGCGCACGCTCGGGATCGAGCTGAAAGAGCAGCGGGCGCAGCAGCGGATACATCGCCGCCCCTTGCCACGGGATCGCGGACCGCGACAAGCACGCCGCGAGCAACCGGCTGCGCGGCCGGATGTCGCATCCATACAATCCTCTCGCCCGGTTCTGCGCTAAGAGGACGCCGCGACCCGATGAACCTCGTGCTTTCGTGCGGAGTTCACCAACTCGAGGCGGCTTCGTTCCGGCGGAGCCGCCTTTTTTGTTTAGGCCGCGCCCGCAATGGATTAGTGTCACGTGCGGGGTTTGCGGGGGCGCAGCATTGGCAGACGGCGATTCGGGCGCAAAAGGCGACGGCTCAGCGGAGCTGACCCGCCGTTCAAGCATCAGTCTGACCTACCTGCCCGTCGGCGCCGAGCTGTCTCCATACATCACCACCTGCTATCATTTCCGCTGCGACGAACTGGAGGTGCACGACGTGCAGCCGGCGGCGGTGGGGCAGCTCACCGTGTTTCCGTACGGCAAGGGCTTCATGCGCTTCCGCGACGGGCGAAGCGAACCGTCTCACCGGGTGAACGTGCTCACCCCGTTCAGCGTCGCCGCGCCTTTCCACATGCGCGGACCGTTTCACGCGCTCGGGGCCGTGCTCAGCCCGCTTGGCTGGGCGTCGCTGACCGGGCTGTGCGCCGCCCGCCACGGCAACCGGCTGATGGACGCCTGCGATCTGTGGGGCGACGCCGCGCGCGATCTCGGCGACGTGGTGTGCGACCGCTACACGGCGGCCGGGGCCGATCCGCAGGAGCTGACCCGCCTCATCGGCGCCTTCATCGCCGAGCGGCTGCGCCCGATTGCGCCGGAGCACGCGCAGCTCATCCAGGCGACCAACGCCTGGCTGTCGACCTCGCTCAATCCTCCCGTCGCCGCGCTGTACGACGCGCTGCCCTACAGCCGGCGTCAGGTGCAGCGGCTGGTGGAGCGCTTCTTCGGGCTGCCGCCACGCGCGCTGGTGCGCAAATACCGGGCCCTGCGCGCCGCGGCCTGGCTGTCCCTGCCGCAGCTTTCCGAAGAGGCCGAGGCACAGCTCAGCGAGGCGTTCTACGACCAGTCGCACCTGATCCGCGAGATCCACCTGTTTGTCGGGCGCACGCCGGCGCGGCTGGGCGATGCGGCAACCCCCTACCTCACCGAGCTTCTCGACCTGCGGAATTTCCGCGAGATCTCGGCGATTTGACAGGGGCTGGCGGACGGGGCCAAATGCCGGCCCGCTTCACCTTCTTCGCCCTGCAAAGGATTGTACCGCCCATGCCAGCACGATCGCTGCTCCTGTGCACCGCCGCCGCCATGCTCGCCGCCTGCGCAACGGTGCCCGCGCCCCAGGCCGCAGCGCCCCGGCCCGTGGCCGCGGCTCCCGTCGAGGCGCCGCAGCGGGCGATCAACGCCCTGTTCGAGGACTATGACCGGGCGCAGCTCGCCCTGTCGCCGGTGTCGCGCGCCTACCGGGGAATCCGCGACGACGACTACGGCCGGTGGGACGAATACACCCGGGCCGCGGACGAGCGCCGCGATGCGCTGCTTCAGGACACGGCGGCCCGGATGCGGGCGCAGTTCGATCCGGCAACCCTGCCCGAGGCGGACGCCCTTTCGTGGCGGCTGTTCGACGCCATGGCCCGCCGGTCGGCCAGTCTCGTCCCGTTTCGCGAGTACGGCTACATCTTCGACCAGATGAACGGGCAGCAGAGCCAGTTGCCGGCGTTCCTCATCAACATCCACTCCGTCGGCGACGCTGCGCAGGCGCGCGCCTATGTGAGCCGCATCGCCGGGCTTGGCACCGCGCTGGACCAGCTTGCCGCCGAGTCGCGGCGCCGCGCGGACGCCGGGGTGATGCCGCCGCGCTGGGTCTATGCCCACGTCCTGTCGGACATCCGCAACCTGCTGGACGCGGGCGACGGGAACGCCGTTCTCACCGACTTTTCGGGCAAGGTCGACCGGCTTGACCTGCCGGCGGCCGAGAAGAGCCGGTTGAAGGCGGCGGCCGTGGCGGCGTGGAACGCCCAGGCGCGTCCGGCCTACGAGCGTCTGCGCGCCGAGATGGAACGGCAGCAGGCGCTGGCCGGGACCGATGACGGCGTCTGGCGGTTCCCGCGCGGCGGTGAATATTACAGTGCGCTGCTCGCCAGCTACACCACGACCGACCTCACCGCCGACCAGATCCACCAGCTCGGCCTGGACGAGGTGGCGCGCATCCACGCCGCCATGCGGGCGATCATGCAGCAGGTCGGCTATCGCGGCACGCTGCAGCAGTTCTTCGAGTACACCCGCACCGATCCACGCTTCTATCACACCAGCCGCGAGGCCTATCTCGCGGATGTCGACCGGGTGATGGCGGCCATGACGGCGCGGCTGCCCGACTACTTCGCCACCCTGCCCACGCATCCGCTCGAGGTGCGGCCGGTCGAGGCCTTCCGCGAACGTTCCGCCGGCAAGGCCTTCTACTCCCGCCCGGCGCCCGACGGCTCGCGGCCGGGCATCTACTACGTCAATCTCTACAATCTGCGCGACATGTCGAGGAACGAGCTGGAAGCGCTCGCCTATCACGAGGGGGTGCCGGGCCACCACCTCCAGCTCTCGATCCAGACGGCGCTCGGCGAGGTGCCGCCGTTCCGGCGCTTCGGCGGCGTGACGGTCTACTCCGAAGGCTGGGGCCTGTATTCCGAGGAACTGGGCAAGGACATGGGGTTCTACACCGACCCCTACTCCGACTTTGGCCGGCTCGGCATGGAGCTGTGGCGCGCCGCGCGGCTGGTGGTCGACACCGGCATTCACCACAAGCGCTGGAGCCGCGAACAGGCGATCCGCTACCTTGCCGACAACACTCCCAACCCGCCGGGCGACATCGAGAAGGCGATCGAACGCTACATCGTCTATCCGGGACAGGCGACCGCCTACACCATCGGCAAGCTTGAGATCATGGCCCTGCGCGAACGCGCACGCCGCGAACTCGGGCCACGGTTCAACATCAAGGGGTTCCACGACGCCGTGCTGCTCAGCGGACCGGTGCCGCTCGACATCCTGCGCGAGAATGTCGACCGGTGGATCGCGGCGCAGCGCGCCCGCTGACCTCCACGACAACATGCTAACGACTCGCAACAGGCGGCGGCGAGTTGAAAGGAGGATGCGGCGCGCATAGATGCGAAGCGGAACGAATTGGTCCGATTAGCTCATGCGCCTGTCCAACCTCTGCGATTACGCCGTCGTCACCATGTCGGCCGCCGCCCGCCACTGCGGCGGTGTGCGGGTGTCGGCGGCCGCGCTGGCGCGCGAGACCGGCCTGCCGCCACCCACCGTGCAGAAGGTGGTGAGCCGCCTCACCGCCGCGGGTCTGCTGCGCGGCACCCGCGGGGCGGGAGGCGGGTTGCAGCTCGGGCGGCCGGCGGCGGCGATCACGCTGGCCGACATCGTCGAGGCGGTGGAAGGCCCGATCGTCCTCACCCCTTGCGCCGCCGGCGGTCAGTGCGGCTTCGACCATGCCTGCACCGTGCGCCCGCACTGGCCGATCGTGAATGCGGCGATGCGCGATGCGCTCGCAGGGATCAGCCTGGTGACGCTGGCCCGGGCGCCGGAAACACGGGAAACGACATGACCGATCACGCGACACTGGACGTCCCCCGCGAGGAAATGGACGCCGCGGCACGCGCCGCCGCCGCGCGCGTCGCCGAATACGAGCACGGCTGGTCGAGCGAGATCGAGACCGAGTTCGCACCCAAGGGACTCACCGAGGACACAGTGCGCTACATCTCGGCCAAGAAGGGCGAGCCGGAATGGCTGCTCGACTGGCGGCTGAAGGCGTTCCGCCTGTGGCAGACGATGGACGCGCCCAACTGGGCCAAGCTGAACGTCGCGCCGATCGACTATCAGGACGCCTATTACTACGCGGAGCCGAAGAAGAAGCCGGAACTCGACAGCCTCGATGCGCTCGATCCCGCCATCAAGGCGGTGTACGACAAGCTGGGCATCCCGCTGGCGGAGCAGGAGGTGCTCGCCGGGGTGAAGGGCGCGCGCAAGGTCGCGGTGGACGCGGTGTTCGACAGCGTGTCCGTCGCGACCACCTTCCGCGAGGAGCTGGAGTCCGCCGGCGTCATCTTCCGCTCGATCAGCGAAGCGGTGCGCGAATATCCCGATCTGGTGCGCCGCTGGCTCGGCCGCGTCGTGCCGATGCACGACAACTTCTTCGCCACGCTCAACAGCGCGGTCTTTTCCGACGGCACCTTCGTCTACATCCCCGAAGGGGTGCGTTGCCCGATGGAGCTGTCCACCTATTTCCGCATCAATGCGGAAAATACCGGCCAGTTCGAACGCACGCTGATCGTTGCCGAGAGGGGCAGCTACGTCAGCTACCTCGAAGGCTGCACCGCGCCGATGCGCGACGAGAATCAGCTGCACGCCGCTGTCGTCGAGCTGGTCGCGCTGGAGGATGCGGAGATCAAGTACTCCACCGTGCAGAACTGGTATCCGGGCGATGCCGAGGGCAAGGGCGGCATCTACAACTTCGTCACCAAACGCGGCCTGTGCCAGGGCGCGCGGTCAAAGATCAGCTGGACGCAGGTCGAGACCGGCAGCGCGGTGACGTGGAAGTATCCCTCCTGCGTGCTCAACGGCGAGGACTCCGTAGGCGAGTTTTACTCGGTCGCGGTGACGAACAACCACCAGCAGGCGGACACCGGTACCAAGATGGTTCACAACGCGCCCGGCACCCGTTCCACCATCATCTCCAAGGGCATCTCCGCGGGCAAGTCGAACAACACCTATCGCGGCCTTGTCCGCATGGGCCCCAACGCGGAGAACGCGCGCAATTTCACCCAGTGCGATAGCCTGTTGCTGGGCGAGCGGTGCGGGGCGCACACCGTGCCCTACATCGAGGTGAAGAACCCGTCGGCCACCATCGAGCACGAGGCGACCACCAGCAAGATCAGCGACGACCAGCTGTTCTACGCCCAGCAGCGCGGGCTGGGGACGGAAGAAGCGGTCGCCCTCATCGTCAACGGCTTCGCCCGCGAAGTGCTGAAGGAGCTGCCGATGGAGTTCGCGGTGGAAGCGCAGAAGCTGCTGGCGATTTCGCTTGAGGGGAGCGTGGGGTGAGGGTCGGCGCGTCGCGAACCCCTCCCCTTCAGGAAAGGGGCAAGGGGTGGGGCATGTCAAGGGACACGCTCGCCGTGCTGCAAGAGCGCGCGCGCGCAATGCGCAACAATCCCACGGAACCAGAGAAGCGGCTGTGGCGGCATCTGTCGAATGGCCAGCTCGGGGGCCACAAGTTCCGCCGGCAGGAGGTCATTGGGCATAGGATCGCCGATTTCGCGTGCCCGGTCGCAAAGGTGGTCGTTGAAGTCGACGGCGACGCGCATGATGCGGATGACGATGCTGTCCGCGACGACCGGCTCGAAGCGTTCGGCTATCGTGTCGTGCATGTGAGCAACGCGGACGTGATGAACAACATGGAAGGCGTGCTGGAGCGTATCCGGCAGGCTCTTCCCCACCCCGACCCCTCCCCTGAAGGGGAGGGGCTTGCACGGACCACCCTCCGCCTCCGCTCCCCCGGCGAGCACTCCACCGCCCCCGCGCTCAAGAAAAAGGGTCGCGGGTGGGAGATTTCGGAGTCGCGCCTCGACGCGCTGCACGAACGCGCGCGGGAGATGCGGCGGCATTCCTCGGACGCGCACAAGGCGCTGGCCGCGCGTTTCGCCAAGGCGGACCTTGGGCGCTACACCTTCAAGCGGCACGCCGTCGTCGGCAGCGCGATCGTCGACTTCAACTGCCACAACCTCGGCATGGCCATCGCCATCGACGAGGAGGAGCAGGACGACGCCATCGCCCGGCGCCGCGACAGGAGCCTGGAGGCGGTCGGCATCCGCGTCATGCGCCTCAAGGCCAGCGACATCCTGACCAACATCGACGCGGTTCTGGCGCGGATCACCGCCGGCATGCGGCTCCGCATCGCCGACAAGAAGGAAGCGGCACGGGCGCATCGCGACGCCACCCCGCGCCAGACCTACAACCGTCGAGAGGCGCGGCAGTGATGCCACCTTTCCGCCCCCACTCCGTCATACCGGACTTGATCCGGGATCCCGCTTTTCTTTCTTCCTGCGCCGTACAAGGCAGCGGGACCCCGGATCGGGTCCGGGGTGACGAAACAGGTAGAATGCCATGCTGACCATCGACAACCTCCACGCCGAAATCGACGGCAAGCCGATCCTGAATGGTCTTTCGCTCACCGTACAGGCGGGTGAGGTGCACGCGATCATGGGGCCGAACGGGGCCGGCAAATCCACTCTTGCCTATGTGCTTGGCGGCCGGCCGGGTTACGAGGTGACGCAAGGCAGCGTGACCTTCGCCGGGCAGGATCTGCTCGCCCTCGAACCCCACGAGCGTGCCGCCGCCGGCCTGTTTCTCGGCTTCCAGTATCCGGTCGAGATCCCCGGTGTGTCGAACGTCCAGTTCCTTCGCGAGGCGCTGAACGCGCAGCGGCGGAGCCGGGGCGAAGAGCCGCTGTCGGGCGGAGAGTTCCTGAGGCTCGCGCGCGAGAAGGCCGCCTTGCTCAACCTCGACATGGAGATGCTCAAACGCCACGTGAACGTCGGCTTTTCGGGCGGCGAGAAGAAGCGGGCGGAGATGGTGCAGATGGGCATCCTCGACCCGCGCTTCGCCATCCTGGACGAGACGGACAGCGGCCTCGACATCGACGCGCTGCGCGTGGTCGGCGAGGGGATCAACGCGATCATGCGCGCGCCGGCCAAGGGCGTGCTGCTGATCACGCATTACCAGCGGCTGCTCGACTATGTGCGGCCGGATTATGTCCACATCCTTTCGGGCGGGCGCATCGTGCGCAGCGGCGGGGCGGATCTTGCCCGCCGCCTCGAGGCCGAAGGGTATGACGCGGTGATGGAGCAGGCGGCATGACCGTGTCATCGTCAATCGCCGGAAAGACGCCGGAGGCGGCTTGGCGATGAGCGAATCCGTCATCCTCCCCACCCGCCGCGACGAGGCATGGCGCTATTCCGACACGGATGCGGTTGCGGGGATGGACCTCGGCCGCTTCGACCATTGGGACGATGTCGACGTTCCGGCCGGCGAAACGGTGCGCCGGTGCGTGGTCATTGCCGATGCCGGCGAGCCGTCCGACACTACCGAGCTGCGCCGCCTGCGCGTGCGGGTTGCGGATGGTGGACGCTGCGAGCTGTTCGTCGTGGTGTCCTCCGGCCGCCTCGGGCGGGTGGAGGTGGTCGCCATGCTGGGCGACGGCGCCCATCTGGAACTGGGCGGCGTAACGATCGGCGGGCGCGACACCACGCGCGAAATCGTCAGCCGCGTGGCGCATGAAAAGCCGAACGGAACCAGCAATCAGGTCGTGCGCGCTGTGCACTGGGGGCGCGGCACGGGCAACTTCCTCGGCCGTATCGACGTCGCCAGCGGGGCGCAGAAGACCGATGCGGCGCAGTCGTTCCGCGGGCTCATCCTGGAACGCGGGGCGAGCGTGAACGCCGTGCCGCAGCTGGAGATCTTCGCAGATGACGTGAAATGCGCGCATGGCGCGACCGTCGGCCAGCTGGACGAGCAGGCCCGCTTCTACATGGCGGCGCGCGGGCTGCCGCCAGAGGTTGCCCGGCGATTGCTGGTGCAGGCGTTCGTCGCTGACGCATTCGTCGCGCTGGACGACGCGGACGATCGCGAACGGCTGATGCGTGTCGTGCTGGGCAAGCTGGACAGGCATCTGTGATGGACGCGCCGGTGACAGCTCGCAAGGATGCGGACGCGGAACGGGCGGACGTCATCGTCGCGACAGGCCGCGCGCCTGGCGCGGCGCGGCTAGGCAGCAAGGCGGACTTCCCCGGCCTGCTGATGCCCGACGGGTCGCCCTGGCATTACCTCGACACCGCCGCCACGGCGCAGAAACCGCGCGCCGTGATCGACGCGATGGCGCGGGCGCTGGGCGAGGATTACGCCACGGTGCACCGCGGCGTCTATACGCGGTCGGCCAACATGACGCTGGGGTACGAGGCGGCGCGGCGGCGCGTGGCCCGCTTCATCGGCGCGGACGAGGGCGAGATCGTGTTCACCCGCGGGGCCACCGAAGCCATCAACCTGGTCGCGAACAGCTGGGGCAACGCGAACCTGAAATCCGGCGACCGCATCCTGCTGAGCCAGCTCGAGCATCATTCGAACATCGTGCCGTGGCAGCTGCTGGCCGAACGCACCGGAGCGGTGATCGACGTGTGCCCGCTGACGCCGGACGGGCGGATCGATCTCGATGCGGCGGAGCGGATGCTGACGGCGCGGCACAGGCTGGTGGCGCTGTGCCATGTGTCGAACGTTCTGGGCAGCGTCCTTGACGCACCGCGCGCCGCTGCCCTCGCCCGCTCCGTCGGCGCGAAGCTGCTGCTCGACGGCTGCCAGGCCGCGCCGCGCCTCGCCCTCGACATGGCGGCGCTGGGCTGCGACTTCTACGCCTTTTCCGGTCACAAGCTCTACGGCCCGACCGGCATCGGCGCGCTGTGGGCGCGCGCGGACCTGCTGGAGGCGATGCCGCCGTGGGAAGGCGGCGGGGCGATGATCGACAGCGTGACCTTCGCCCGCACCACCTACGCCCCGGCGCCGCAGCGGTTCGAAGCCGGAACGCCTGCCATCACCGAAGCTATCGCCTTGGCCGCTGCCATCGCCTATGTGGAGGAGATCGGCCTCGACCACATCCACGCGGCGGAACAGGCGCTGGTGCGGCAGACGCGCGAGGGATTGGCCGCAATGAAAGGGGTGACGCTGTTCGGCCCGGAAGACAGCTGCGGCATCGTCAGCTTCTGCGTCGAGGGGGTGCATCCGCACGATCTGGGCACCATATTGGACGAGGAGAACGTGGCGATCCGCGCCGGCCATCACTGCGCGCAACCGCTGATGGCGCATCTGGGCGTGCCGGCCACCGCCCGAGCCAGCTTCGGCCTGTATTCGGACGAGGCGGACGTGGCGGCGCTGATCCGGGGGATCGAGCGCACGAAAAGGATATTCGGATGACCGACGGCACAGACAAGACCTTCATTGCCGCCCCGTCGCCGGCCGATGCGCTGTCGCAGCTCGCCCCGCACCTTCCGCGCACGGATGAGCGTCCCGCCAAACCCCGCCGCGCCCGGGTCGAGGACGCAGTCGATCCGGACGAGGAGACCCCGCGCGACAAGCTGGAGCGCAAACGGGACTATCTCGACGGGTTCCTCGCTCGCAAACCGGAAACCGTCCCGGCCGGAGAACCCGGAGGCGCGCTTTATGAACAGGTGGTCGCTGCGCTCAAGGAAATCTACGATCCGGAGATTCCGGTGAACATCTATGATCTGGGCCTCATCTATGGCGTCGATGCCAGTGACGATGGCGACGTGGTCGTCACCATGACGCTGACGACCCCGCATTGCCCCGTCGCCGAGTCCATGCCCGCGGAGGTGGAGCTGCGCGCCGCCTCGGTTCCCGGTGTCCGCGACGCGCAGGTCAAGCTGGTGTGGGATCCCCCTTGGGGACCGGACAAGATGAGCGACGAGGCGCGCCTCGAACTGGGGATGCTGTGATGCAGGACGCGAAAACCCGCAGCCGTCCTGCCGCCGTGCTGCTGACCCCGGCGGCCGAAGCGCGCATCGCGCATTTGATGGCGCAAGCCCCGGCAGACGCCATTGGCGTCAAGCTGTCCACTCCGCGACGCGGCTGTTCGGGCCTTGCTTACTCGGTCGACTACGTGACGCAGGAAGCCACTTTCGACGAGAAGATCGAAACGCCCGGCGGCACCTTCTATATCGACGGTGCTTCGGTGCTTTATCTCGTCGGCAGCACGATGGACTGGGTAGAGGACGACTTCACAGCCGGATTCGTCTTCAACAATCCCAACGCCAAGGGGGCGTGTGGCTGCGGCGAAAGTTTCATGGTATAGCGGGGCATCATGAACCCCCGCGCACGACTCCGTCAAAAAATGCGCCAGATGGACGCTGCCATGCGTCACGCGAGGGTCGATGATGTAACGTGCCGGATCGTGCTTCAACACTTCGCGCGGCGAACCCGGCGTTCAGGGCGCCGCAAGCCGCCCGAGGCCGGGATCGCAGTGCCGGCTATACCTCCTCGCGGCCCGCTCCCGCTTCAGGGCGGCGCCGAAGCTCCGCTTGATTTCACGCCCTAGCGCCTGAGCGCACGGACACAGGCGGCACGGTCCACCTCTTCCGCGTCACTTGCCCGGCGCGCCTCGACATGGGTGGCGACCGGTTCGGCGCCCTCGCGCAAGGGATAAAGGTAGATGTCGAGCACGCAGCGCGGTCCCGCCCACTGCAGGATCAGCGCATCCCCCTCGGGCACGACCAGCCGCGCCGGACCGAACTGGCGCAGGAGGGCGGCGCGGTTCTGGCCGATGACGCCATCGAGACCCGGCCCCTGCATGACGGTCGGCGCGCGAAAGCCGGAGCGCGGCGGCGCCGGATCGGTGGCCGGAACTCCCGCCGGTGCGCGCGCGGCGGGCGGGGGACCGGACGTGCCCGGCTGCGGCACCACGGTGGCACATCCTGCGGCAAGGGGCAGCAGCACTAGCGCTGCGGCGCGGCGATGGTTCATCGGGCTCCTCTGAAACGGCTTTGGTGAACGAGATGTGTCGCGGCCGCCGCGCCGATCACGGGCGCAAGCAGTCCGGCCACCGGCACCAGCAGCAGCAAGGCGATGACGGCACCGAGAGCGAAGCGCATGCGGGCGGGGATCGGGTGCGTTCCAGCCGCGTGGTCAGGATGGCGAAGCCACACCATGTCCTGCAGCTCCCGTCCGAGCAGGGCCGCGTTGACCAATCCGAACAGGAGCGCCGGACCGATCGCAGTCGGGACGAGCAGCAGCGCGGGGACGAGAACGATGCCGTTCGCGGCGAGCGCGCGGCTGCTGGCCCGCATCGCCTGGGCAAGCTCGCGCCCAAGGGGGAGCGGGCGCATCCGCGCGGCAATGGCGGGATAGTGCCGCCCTTCCACCGCCCGCACCACGTCTTCGGCAAAGAACTGCATCACGGCGAGCGCGACGATGCGGAACAGCACCCAGCCGCCGAGAACGGCAGCGGCAAGGCCCAGCAGCGCACCGGCCTCGCGCGCCAGCGGCATCTGCACCCGGTCGAGCAGCCAGCCGAACCCGGCCGCGACCGCCACGCCGAGCGCAGCGAACGCCAGCACGGTGAGTGCCGCGACCTTGACCAGCACCGCCACGACGCGGCGATCGCCAAGCTGGGCCACCGCCAGCAGCAGCGCGCGGGGAAGGGACATCATCGCTCCGAGAATGGCGACCGCCGCGCTGCGAAGTCAACGCTTCCTCTTGGCCTTGTGACGCGCGGCGGCTAGGGCGCGCCTGTCCCTGATCCTCCCTGTCCCGGAGAACGCATGCCCCAGCCCCGCTACGACGTGATCGCCATCGGCAACGCCATCGTCGATGTCATGGCCCCGTGCGACGATGCGTTGCTGGAGGAGCTGGAGCTGCGCAAGGGCGGGATGACCCTGGTCGACACGGCGCGCGCCCGCACGCTCTATGACGCCATGGGCCCCGCGCGCGAGATTTCCGGAGGGTCGGCCGCCAACACCCTTGCCGGGCTGGCTGCGCTTGGCCTCGAATGCGCCTTCATCGGCCAGGTCGCCGACGATCAGCTGGGCGAGGTGTTCGCGCACGACATCCGCGCCGCCGGAATCGACTTCGACACGCCGGCCCGGGCCGGCGACCCGCCGACCGCGCGCTGCCTCATCTTCGTGACCCCGGACGGCGAGCGGACGATGAACACCTTTCTGGGCGCAAGCCAGTTCCTGCCCCCGGCGGCGCTGGACGAGGACACCATCGCCTCCGCCGCGATCCTCTACCTCGAAGGCTATCTGTGGGATCCCGAAGAGCCGCGCCGGGCCATGCGCCGGGCCATCGAGGTGGCCCGCGGGGCGGGACGGCAGGTCGCCTTCACCGCCTCGGAGAGCTTCGTCATCGAACGGCACGGCGACGACTTCCGCGCGCTCATCGCCGACGGGCTGATCGACATCCTCTTCGTCAACGAAAGCGAGCTGGCCAGCCTGACCGGCAAGGCGAGCTTCGAGGACGGAGTGGCCAGTCTGGCCGGCCAGGTCCCGGTGCTGGTCGCCACCCGCAGCGCCCGCGGCGCGGTGGCGGTGGCCGGGGGCGAGCGGGTCGACATTGCCGCCGAGCCGGTCGACCGGGTGGTGGACACGACCGGCGCGGGCGATCTGTTCGCCGCCGGCTTCCTTTCCGGCCATGTCTCCGGCGCGCCGCTGCGCGAATGCCTGCGCCGGGGTGCGGTCTGCGCGGCCGAGATCATCAGCCATTACGGCGCGCGGCCGGAAGCCGATCTTGCCCGTCTCGTCGCGGAGAGGACCGACAGCTTGCTCCAGGGTTAATGTTCCGTTCCGAAACATCCTGCCAGTTTGCTCGTTTGCCGGACATCCCCTCATTGCGAGCGACCGCTTCATGACCATCCGCACCATTCTCGTCGATGACGAGAAACTCGCCATTCAGGGCCTTCAGCTCCGCCTCGAACCGTTCGAGGACATCGAGATCATCGGCACCTGCGCCAACGGCCGCGAGGCCATCCGGCGCATCAAGACGGACAAGCCCGACCTCGTCTTTCTCGACATCCAGATGCCCGGCTTCGACGGCTTCTCCGTGGTCTCGGGCGTGATGGACATCGAACCGCCCCTGTTCGTCTTCGTGACGGCGTATCAGGAACACGCCATCCGCGCCTTCGAGGCGAACGCCGTCAACTACCTGATGAAGCCGGTCGACGAGGACAAGCTTGCCGACACGGTTGAACGGGTCCGCACCCGTCTCGCCGAGAAGCGTTCGGCCGAGGAGGCTTCCAAGCTGATGAACGTGCTGGCCGAAGTCGCGCCCGACGCAGCCGAGGAGCTGTCCGCCGACGCGGGCGAAAGCGCCGACCGGTTCGAGAAGCTCATCAACATCAAGGACCGGGGGCAGATCTTCCGCGTCGAGGTGAACACGATCGAGCATATCGAGGCGGCCGGCGACTACATGTGCATTTACACCGGCGACAATTCGCTGATCCTGCGCGAGACGATGAAGGATCTCGAGCGCCGCCTCGACCCGCGCAAGTTCCAGCGGGTCCATCGCTCGACCATCGTCAACCTGGACCAGGTGCGGCAGGTCAAGCCGCACACGAACGGCGAATGTTTCCTCGTGCTCGAGTCTGGTGCGGAGGTGAAGGTGTCCCGCTCCTATCGCGACGTGGTGGCGCGCTTCGTCCATTGACGGGGCGACAAGCCGCGGTTGCGCCCGCCGCACGGATGGCGCACGGGTCCGGTGCATGAGCACCTTTGCCCTTGTGGGTTTCGACCTTGACCGCTTCGTCGCCGACACGCTGGCCGAGGATCTGGGCACCGCCCACCCGGACGGCGGCATTGATGTCACCAGCACGGCGGTCATCCCCGCCGGAACGCGCTTTGCCGGAGAGATGCGCACGCGCGAACCCGTCACGGTGGCCGGCCTGCCGCTGGCCGAGGCGTTCTTTCGCGCGCTCGACCCGTGTGTGCGGTGCGAGCTCCGGATCGCGGAGGGAGAGGAGATCGCCGCCGGCACGGTCCTGCTGCGTCTCGAAGGAGACGCACGGGCGCTGCTGACCGCGGAACGCAGCGCGCTCAACACAGTGCAGCACCTTTCGGGCATCGCGACGCTCACCCGCCGCTACGTGCAGGCAATGAACCGCGCATCCTGCACCCTGCTCGACACGCGCAAGACCCTGCCGGGGCTGCGGGCGCTGGAGAAATACGCGGTGCGCATGGGCGGCGGGGAGAACCACCGCATGGGCCTGTGGGACGCGGCGATGATCAAGGACAACCACGTGCTCGTCGCCGGCTCCGTCGCCGAGGCGGTCCGGCGGGCGCGGGAGGCCGGCATTGCCGACATCATCTGCGAAGTCGACAGCCTCGACCAGATCGAGCCGGCGCTGCGCGCGGGAGCGACCCGCCTGCTGCTCGACAACATGGATGCGGACACGCTGCGCGAGGCGGTGGCGCGCGTTGCCGGCCGCGTGCCGACCGAGGCGAGCGGCGGCATCACGCTCGACACCATTGCCGCCAAGGCCGCCGCCGGCGTCGACTACATCTCGGTCGGCCGGCTGACGCAGAGCGCGCCGGCAGCCGACATCGGCCTCGACTTCACCCCGCTGTAAGGCTGCACGCGCGGGCGCCGCTTTCAGCCGGCGAGCAGATTGACCGACAGCGACAGCACGCCGAGGTTGAACACGAAGGCGAACAGCCCATGCCCGGTGACCACCCGGCGCAGCGCCTTGCCGGTGATGGCGATGTCGGCCGTCTGGCACGTCATGCCGATCACCGCCGCGAAGTGGACGAAGTCGGCGAAATCGGGAACGGCGGTGCCGGGGAACTCCAGCCCTGACCCGTGGCCCTCGTTCCAGAACAGGCGCGCATAGTGGAGGGCGAAGATCAGATTGGCGAAGACCCACGCCGCGGCGAGCGCCACGAGCAGCAGGATGCGCTCGAGCGCAGCGAGCGAGGCGCGCTCGAGCAGCAGCAGCGACAGCGCCACGAGCACCGTGCTGCTGATCGTCACCGTGAGCGCGAGGAGCAGCAGCCCGCCGGCATCGTCGCGTCGGGCCTCGCGCCGCAGAGTCTCCGGATCGCCTCCCCGCCACAGCGGGATGAAGGAGAGGGCAAAGACCAGCACGGCGATGCTGAAGCCGCAGAGAAGCGCCAGGCGCGTAGGCAGCACCAGCGTCAGCGCCGCGCTGCCGACCGCGCAGGTGACGAGAAACAGCAGATAGCGCGGGTGCTTCAGCACCGCCTGCCCGCAAAAAACCGGCGCAGCAGCGCGGCGCTCGCGCAGGCGCCGATGCCGCCGTAAATGTCGGGGCGGTGCAGCGTCTGGGGCTGCGTGAACAGCCGCGCGCCATGTTCCACTGCGCCCCCCTTCGGGTCGGAGGCGCCGTAATACAGCCGGCGGATGCGGGCGTGGGCGATGGCGCCGGCGCACATGGCGCACGGCTCGAGCGTGACCCACAGGTCGCACTCGCCCAGCCGTTCTGCGCCCAGCCGCGCGGCGGCCTGACGCAGCGCGAGGATCTCGGCATGGGCGGTCGGGTCGCTCAGACCGCGCGGCGCGTTGTGCGCCGCGGCCAGCACCTCGCCGCTGCGCACGATCACCGCGCCGACAGGCACCTCTCCTGCCGCGGCGGCCCGCTGTGCCTGCGCAAGCGCCTCCTCCATGGGCGCGGGCAAGGGCCAGCGCTCGGCACGCCGTCCGTTCCCGCTCCCGTGTGCACCGGTCATGCCCGCCTGCTAGCGCATGGCCGGTACGGGCGATAGTGCCGCATCGGCTTGACCTGACCGCCCGCCGCCGCTAAGCGCGCGGCTTTCCCGGCAACGCCGTCCTTATTCAGATTCGAACGAGAGCAACCATGTCGCGCATCTGCGAACTCACGGGCAAGGGCCGTCAGGTCGGCCACAATGTCAGCCACGCCAACAACAAGACGAAGCGCGTGTTCCTGCCCAATCTGCAGAACGTCACGCTGATGAGCGACACACTTGAACGCGCGTTCAAGTTTCGCGTGTCGACGCACGGGCTGCGGTCGGTCGAACACAATGGCGGGCTCGACAACTGGCTGCTTAAGACCGCGGACGACAAGCTGTCGGCCAGCGCCCTCAAGGTGAAGCGCGAGCTCAAGAAGGCGGCGAACACCGGCTCCTGAGAGCGGAGCCTCCGGCTTAGCGCGGAGGCACGAAAAGCAGCGGGTCGAGCCGCTCGCCATTCCACGTCAGACCCCAGTGCAGGTGCGGCCCGCTGGCGCGTCCGCTCGCCCCGACTGTGCCCAGCACCTGTCCCTGCCGCACCGTCTGCCCCTCGCTCACCGCGAGACTGTCGGCATGGAGAAAGGCGCTGCCCAGCCCCTGTCCGTGGTCGATCAGCAGGAGCTTGCCCTCGAGGGTGAAGTCCTCGCGCGCCGCCAGCACCACCACCCCGTCCGCCGGAGCGGTGAACGGCGTTCCGCGCGGCGTGGCAATGTCCAGTCCCGTGTGGTAGGAGCCCGGCTCCCCGCGATAGATCCGCTGCGCGCCGAACAGGCCTGAAATCCTTCCTTCTGCCGGCCAGGCGAACACCTGTCGCCACCCCTGCGCGCCGGTCCGACGTGCGCGGGCGGCGGCGATCCGCTCCAGCTCAGGGCGTCTGCGGGCAAGAAAGGTCTCGCTGCTCCCCGGCGGGCGGATTGCGGCATTGACATGCTCGATCCGCCATTCGCGCCGCTGCAGGACGACCTCGCGCCGCAGGGCGTCATCCTCGCCGTCGACGCCGATCGCCAGACGCAGGGGCGCATCACGGTCGAAGCCGGCGAAGAACTGCCCGTCTGCCTCCGGCTCGATGCGATGCCGCCCGAGCAGCACCGCGCCCGTTCCACGTGGAACCCGGCCGCGCATCCAGCCGCCCTGCTCGAACACACCGGAAAAGGTCAGGGCAGACTCCGCCGGACGCGGTGCCGCAGAGGTGTCGGGCGTGGGAGGAGGCGTCGGCGGCGCCCCATCCGCTGCTCGCCGCTCGGCCGCCACGCAGCCGGCCAGAATGGCGAGGCCGCCAAGACCGGCGGCCAGACGTGCGGCGCGGCGAAACTTCACGCCTGGCCTGTCATGCGCCGCGTCGCGAGAATGGCCGAGGCGTAGGGTTCCTGCGCCTCGACACTCCAGTAGCGCAGCTCCGCCAGCGGGATGGGCATGCCCGACACGGCACAAGTGACGTAACGGCCCGGTCTGAGCACCCGGAACCCGTTGGGTCCATAGGTCAGCTTGGCTTCTTCATCGGTCGCGTTCATCAGCATGCCCGCATGCCTATCACCTGCCGCTCAGCCGAACAAATCTTCCTGCGCGCCTGATGCTGGCGAGGGATGCGGCGGGCGCTCGCGAACGGACACGGGAACGGCCTCCACCCGGCCATCGGCGAATTCCAGCCACAGCCGCCGTTCGCGTTCCGCCTGTGCGCGACCCGTGACCACCCCGCCGCGGGCGCCGCGCACGAGCGCGAAGCCCCGGGCCAGCGGCGCGCGCGGATCGAGCGTCCGGTGTGTGCGGGCAATGGCGGCGAACCGCTCCATCTCCCTGCCGAAACGGCGCTCCAGCAGCCGCGGGTGCAGCGGCACACGGCCGAGTGCGGCCGCCCGGCTGCGCCACATCTGCCGCAGCAGCGGAAGCGACAGGCGGCCGGCTTGGCGCTGCAGCCGGTGGCGGGCGACGATCACCCGGTCCTGCAGGCCGCGGCGCAGCCGCTCGGCCAGCTCGTCGAGACGCTGCGCCTGGGGCTGAAGGACGCTTTCGAGGCGGGGCAGGCGCCGCGCCCGGGCCTCGAGCCGCTCCGCGCCCAGCGCAGTCAGGCGCAGCACCGCGCGCCGCATCCGCCCCGTCGCCTCCAACAACCCGGCCGCAAGATCGGCGCGCACGGGCACTGCCATTTCCGCAGCCGCCGTCGGCGTGGGCGCCCGGCGGTCCGCCGCGTGGTCGCACAAGGTTGTGTCCGTCTCGTGGCCGACCGCGCTGATCACCGGGATCGGGCTTGCCGCCACCGCGCGCACGACGGCCTCGTCGTTGAAGCTCCACAGATCCTCGATCGAGCCGCCCCCCCGCGCCACGATCAGCAGGTCGGGACGCGGCAGCCCTGCGCCAGGGCCGAGAGCGCCGAAGCCGCGCACCGCGGCGGCAATCTGGCGGGCGGCATCGGGCCCTTGGACGAGCACCGGCCAGACCAGAACCTCGACCGGAAACCGCTCCGTCAGGCGGTGAAGGATGTCGCGGATCACCGCCCCGGTGGGCGAGGTGACGACGCCGATCACCCGCGGCAGCAGCGGAAGCGGCCGCTTGCGTGCGGCGGAGAACAGTCCCTCCGCCTCCAGCCGCAGGCGCGTCCGCTCGAGCAGCGCCAGCAGCGCGCCCTCCCCGGCAAGTTCCATCGCGTCGATGACGATCTGGTACTTGGATCGGCCGGCATAGGTGGTCAGCCTGCCGGTCGCGACCACCTCCAGCCCGTCCTCAGGCTGGAAGGCGAGGCGCTGCACACCCCCGCGCCACATGACCCCGTCGATCACCGCCTTGTCATCCTTGAGCGCGCAATACAGATGGCCCGAGGATGCGTGTTTCACTCCGGACAGTTCGCCCCGCAGCCTGACGAGGCCGAACCGCTCCTCGATGGTGCGCTTGAGCAATCCGGCAAGCTCCGAGACGCCGAGCGGCTCGGCGTTGCCGCCCGGCTGCGGGCGCGCTACCAGCCGGGCGGCACTCTCGCCGTCGGTACGGGGATCGGAAGCAGGCATGAACATCCTTCTGGTGGGCGGCGGCGGGCGCGAGCATGCGCTCGCGTGGAAGCTGGCGCAATCCCCGTCGCTGACGACCCTGTACGCGGCGCCCGGCAACCCCGGCATCGCGCAGCATGCGCGGACCGTGCCGCTGGACATCGACGATCATGCGGCGGTCGGCGCCTTCTGCCGCGCCCACGCCGTTTCGCTGGTGGTGATCGGCCCCGAAGCCCCGCTGGTCGCGGGCCTTGCCGACGCGCTGCGCCGCGATGGAGTGGCCGTCTTCGGGCCCTCGGCGGCGGCGGCACGGCTCGAGGGCAGCAAGGGCTTCGCCAAGGACCTGTGCCAGCGGTCAGGGATCCCGACTGCCCGCTATGTCCGCACGGCTTCGCTCGAGGAAGCCCGCCGCGCCGTGCTGGCCTTTCAGGCGCCGTTCGTCCTCAAGGCCGACGGGCTGGCCGCGGGCAAGGGTGTGGTGATCGCCGAGACGCTTGCCGAAGCCGAGCTCGCGCTGGCCGATCTGTTTGCCGGTCCGGGCGGCGCGGAGGTGGTGATCGAGGAATATCTGCACGGCGAAGAGGTGAGCGTCTTTGCGCTGACCGACGGCACCCGCATCCTCCCCTTCGGCAGCGCGCAGGACCACAAGCGCGTGGGCGACGGCGACACCGGTCCGAACACCGGTGGCATGGGCGCGTACGCGCCGGCGCCGGTTCTCACCCCTGAGCTGTGTGAACGGGTTTACAGCCAGATCATCGCCCCGACGGTCGACACCCTGCGTGCGGACGGGAACCCCTATGTCGGCGCTCTCTACGCGGGAGTGATGCTGACGGCCAGCGGACCGCGGCTGATCGAATACAACTGCCGCTTTGGTGACCCGGAGTGCCAAGTGCTGATGATGCTTTACCGCGGCGATCTGGCCGCCCTGCTGCTCCGCTGCGCGCAGGGCGAACTGGACGACGCGCCGGCACCCGATGCTCATTTTGCGTCGCGATCGGCGCTGACGGTCGTGGTGGCGGCAAAAGGGTATCCCGGCCAGCCGCGCCTTGGCGGGCGTGTCGAGCTTGGCGGTGCGGAAGACGGCGGCGCCGTCGTCTTTCAGGCCGGCACCCGGCGCGAGGGCGATCACCTCGTCGCCAGCGGCGGGCGGGTGCTGGCCGTGACCGCAACGGGCGACACACTGCCGGAGGCGCGCGACGCGGCGTACCGCGCCGTGGAGCGGATCGGCTTCGCGGACGGGTTCTGGCGCCGCGACATAGGCTGGCGCGAGCTGCGGCGCGCGGCGTTGCGGAGCCGCTGACCCGACAATCAGGCGGGTTGCGCGGCGACGGGCCGGGCGGGTGCGGGCTCGCGCGGCGCGGTCTCGAACGGCAGTTCGATGGTCACGGCAAAGCCGCCTTCCTCGCTCCGCCCGATGGCGAAGCTGTGGTCCTCGCCATAGCCCTGCTCGAGCCGGTTGCGGATGTTGACGAGTCCCACGCCGGTCGACGTGCGCGCACGGTGGCCGAGTTCGGCCGCGGTCAAAGGCCCCGCAGCGGCCGGTCCCGGCCCGGTGTCGCTGACCTCGATCCGCAGGCGGTCACCGCGGCGCTGCGCGTCGATGGAGATGCGCGCGCCCTCTTCCTGCGCGCTCACTGCGTATTTGATGGCGTTTTCCACCAGCGGCTGCAGCAGCAGCGACGGGATCAGCCCGTCGGCAGCCTCGTGACTGACCCGGAAGGAGGTGCGCAGCCGTTCCTCGAACCGCATCCGCTCGATCTCGAGATATAGCTTCAGTGTCTCGACCTCCTGCGCCACCGTGTGCTTGGCGCTGGGCTGCGCGACCAGCGTGTGCCGCAGGAAGGCGGACAGGCGCGTCAGCATCGCGTTGGCCGGATCGGTCTGCTTCAGCAGCACCAGCGTGCTGATCGAGTTGAGGGTGTTGAACAGGAAATGCGGGTTGAGCTGGTAGCGCAGCATGGCGAGCTGGGCATTGGCGGCCTGAGCCTCCAGCCGCAGCAGCCGGTCGGCCTGCTGCTCGATCTTGAGGAAGAAATTGATGGCGAAATAGAGGCCCGACCACGCGCCAAGGAGGGTCAGCGGATAGATCAGGATGCCCACGAACAGCTGGGCAAAGCCGGTCGTCGACTCCGGCCGGTAGAGCGTGATCACCCAGGCGTCGATGGCGGTGAGCACCGTGACCGCAACCACCAGCGCCAGGACGGCGCCCGTCCACAGCAGGATCGGGCGCAGCTGCATCAGGTGCCGGTAGATGACCGCCAGAATGAGGCTGATGGAAAAGCCGCTCACCATCTCGATCAGCGTGATGATGAGGAAATCCCATTCCTGCCGGCCGGCGATGGCCGAAGCCGAGCGCAGCACGAAGGCGCCGGTCCAGCCGGCGAACTGGAGCTGCCAGAAGGCGCGGTTCTTGTTCTCGAAGAACGGAACGGGCTTGATCGGCAGGGCAACCATGGCTGCGGCCGGTCATAGCGCAATTGTGCCGGCGCTCGCCAGCGCGTAGTGTCCGGCTGCGGCGGCTGGAGACAGGGCGATGGACGAGGGCAACGACAGCGGGAAAGGCGCCGCGCCGCCGCGCGCGCGCTTCCGCGAAATGAAGGAAGGAACGGCGGCCGACTGGGCGATCATCGCCGGCGAATATGGCCGCTTTGCCAAGGGACTGCCGGACCGGGTGCTGGACCACCTGCGCCTCCTCGAGGGGGATTTCGGCGGTTTTCCGGTCTGCCGGCTGGAGCACTCCCTGCAGACGGCCACGCGGGCGTGGCGCGACGGCCGCGACGAAGCCTACACGGTGATGGCCCTGCTGCACGACATCGGCGACACGCTCGGCAGCTACAACCATCCCGACGTCGCGGCGGCCATCCTGCAGCCGTTCGTCTCGGACGAACTGCACTGGATCTGCAAGCATCACGGCGCCTTTCAGGGGCACTACTACTTCCACTTCCTCGGCATGGACCGCGACGCGCGCGACGCGTTTCGCGAGCACCCGCACTACGAGGCCTGCCGCACCTTCTGCGAACTCTATGACCAGGCAGCCTTCGACCCGGACTATCGAAGCGAGCCGCTGGAATTCTTCGAGCCGATGGTGCGCCGCGTGCTGGCGCGGCCGCTCCGCTCGCCGCTTGCCCGAGCGCTCGACGCCTAGCGGATGGGGGCGGGATCGGCGGCTGCGGCGGCGGGAAAACGCGCCCGCCAGTCGGCAGCGCCGGAACCCTCACGGGCCGCCGCAATGAGCGGCAGCTCGGCAGCGATGGCAGCCGCACGCTCGTCCCATCCGTCATGGGTCCGGCGCCGCATGATGCCTCCCAGCGCGCCCGCGGCGCTGCGCGGACCCCATTGGCGCATGAACTGCACCGCCGCCTCGGGAGGATAGCCGGCGTTGGCGAGAAGCCACGGCATCATCCGGTCGGCCTCGCGCTCGGTCGCACGGATCTTTGCCTGGCTGCGTCCGTTGGCATCAAGCCAGGCCCGGTGGCCCAGCAGGTTGTGCGCAACCTCGTGGGCGACAGCCGCCGCGAGCAGCGGGTCGGGCAAGGCAAAGCCGCTGAACCGGCGGCCGATCAGCACCCGCTCGCCATCGGCCATGACCCGGCGCCCGTCATGCAGCAGCTCGAACCGGCTGACGCAGGCCGGCACACCGGCGATGCGCGCATGCGCGGTGGCGCCATCCTGCCGCCGCCACGCGAGTTCCGCGACCCCGTCACGGCGCAGCGAGGCGTCGATGGCCTCGTTGATCCGCGCCATCCGCTGCCAGGCGGCCGTGTCCGCAGCCTGTTCCAGCGGCAAGGATTCGCCGTCCAGCGCCAGCACCGCATCGTTCGCCCGCAGTCCGGCAGCCTCGGCCGGCGAGGCGGGCGCAACCGCCTGCACCCCGATCGGCCCGGCAAGGCCCAGCGCCGCACGCACAGCAGCGGGATCGGTGTAGCTGCCCGCATCGTGCAGCAGCAGCCCGAGCGCCGGGTTCCGGCGGGCGCAGAAGGCCGCATTTCCCGAGACTATCTGCCAGCCGATGCGGTGAAGGCGGGCCTCCTGCTCCTGCCACGCCGACAGCGGCGCCGCGAGCGGAGCGCCCGGCCCGGTGTCATCGGTGTGAGCCACCACGGGAGCACTGGCGAGCACGCACGCCATCAGCATTATTGGCGCAGGCGTTCGCCGCCCGGATCGTGTCATCGCGCCGCCGTCCGCGTGCCCGCCAAAGCCGCCGCGAGAGCACGCTCGCCCACGGCTCCCTGGATCAGCTGGTCTCCCGCCACCCAGCTCGGCGTGCCGGTGAAGCCCAGCTGCGCGGCGAAGGCGCGCGTGCGTTCCAGCTCCTGCTCGATCTCGGGAGAACGCAGGGCGAGCCGGGCCGCGTCGAGATCGAGCCCCGCCGCGCGGGCGGCCGCAGCGATGCTCGCGTCATCGACCCGTCCGGCCGCGAACATGGCGTCGTGAAAGGCTGCGAACCGCCCCTGCCGCGCCGCCGCCAGCGCCCACCGCGCCGCTTCCTCGCTGCCGGGGAAGATGGCCCATTCGCGGATCACCACCTTGAGCTCGGGATCCGCGGCGACGAGACGGGCGACATCGGCGACGCTCGCCTTGCAGTAGCCGCAGGCGTAGTCGGTGAACTCCACCAGCACCCGCGAGCCGTTCGGATTGCCGAGCACAGCGCCGGGAAACGGGGTGGCAACGTCGTCGCGGATCGACTGGAGCCGGCTTTGCGCCTCGCGATGCTGCAGGTTCTCGACCATGGCCGGAAGCAGTTCGGGATGGTCGAGCAGATAGGACCGGATGTGCCGATCTGCAAAGCCGCCGGCAAACCACAGCATGGTGCCGCCAAACCCGGCCGCCAGCGCCAGGACAGCTCCCGCCGCCCAAGGAAGCACACGACGCGCGAACGTGCTCATGTCAGCGCCGCGGCCGTGAACGCTCGCGCTCCAGCGCCGCCTGCGCCGCCATGCCGATGTCCTGGGCGCGCAGCCAGTCCGGCGAGCCGACCGGCAGACCCGCCTCCGCCCCGCGGGCGTTGCGCAGGGCCGCGGCGTGGTCGCGTCTCAGCGCCTGCTGCTCGGCGCTGGCCAGCATGGCGCGTGCCTGATCCCCCTGCTGGGCGTAGATGACGCCGAGCTGATGCCAAGCAAAGGCGTTGGCGCGATCGCGCGCCACGGACGCGCGAAGCACCCTCAGCGCTTCCTCGTGATAGGCCGGATCTTCCGCCGCGATCAGGGCATGGCCGTAGATCGATCCGATCAGCGGCGCATTGCCTGTCAACCGCGTCGCCTCGCGCAGCGGCGCGATCGCCTCGCGCGGGCGCCCCGATTCCAGCAGCACCTGACCCTTCAGCTCGAGAAAATACGGATTGTCCGGCTCCTTCGCGAGCAGGGCACGCGTTTCGGCCAGCGCCTGCTCGATCCGCGCGTCCTTGTGAAAGGCGTAGGCCCGGGCATAGTGCGCCGCCACGCTCGTGTCGCTCGGGGGGTAGGCGCGCAGGATCTGCTCGGGCTGGCCAAGATAGCCGGCGAGCTTGGCCTTGACCGCTTCGAAGCGCGCCTGGAGGCGAGGATCATCCGGCGCGTCCCAGGCCGGGTCGGCGACATAGGTCTCGCGCAGCCGCTGGATCCGGTCCACCGACAGCGGATGGGTCTGCAGGAATTCCGTCTCGTCGTTGCGGCGATAGCCACGCATCGACAGCTCGCCCTGCAGCTTGCGGAAGAACGACAGCGACCCGCGGCCCGAAATGCCGGCAGCCGACAGATATTGCGCGCCGGCGGCGTCGGCGCTCGCTTCCTGGACGCGGCTGAAGGCGAGGAAGCTCCCGATGGCGGCCCGCTGTCCGGCCATCATGATCCCCGGCGCGACTTCGCCCGCCCCCGCAGCCGCCGCAGCAACGCCGAGAAGCAGCGACAGCAGGCTGACCCGCGCCGCATTGCCCATGCCTTCGTGGAGGCGGTTGATGTGGCCGCCGGTGATGTGGCCGAGTTCGTGGGCGATCACGCCCTGCACCTCGTTGGCCGTGTCGGCCGCTTCGATCAGGCCGCTGTGGATGTAGATGATCTGTCCGCCCGCGACGAAGGCATTGATCGACGGGTTGGCGACCAGCACGATCTGCACATTGCCCGGCTCGAGCCCCGCCGCCTTGACCAGCGGTGCGGCCATGTCGTTCAGCAGGGCCTCGGTCTCCGTGTCGCGCAGGATCGACTGCGCCAGCACCGGCCGGGCGGTGAGCATCAGCAGCGCAAGGCTGGCGAAGGCCGCGGCAAGCAGGCGCAGGGCGGTCGGGATGCGGTTCATGGCCGGTGCAACGCTAAGATGCCCCGGCATGAATGGGCGCTGAAGTGCCGGGCGAGGACGGGTCCGGGCGGTGATCGGGGACAAGGGCACGGTGGGCAGGGCCATCTGCGCCGAGCCCCAGCATCTCGAGGAAGCCGTGTGCGGCGGCGTAGTCCGGCCCCTGCCACAGCGGCACGCCGGCAGCGGCGATGGCGGTGGCAAGCGGTCCGTCGGCGGCGCGCGGCGGCCGTCCGGTTGTGCGGATGAAGATCCCGCGCACGCGGCCGGGATGCTCCTCCACGAAGGCGCCGAACGCGGGCAGGTCGTCCTGCGTGTCGTCGCCGACAAGAATGAAGGCAAGATCGGGGTAGAACGCCGCCAGGTGGCGCAGCGCATCCCGCTTGTGCGCGCCATGACCTGACCGGCCGAGAGTGGCGCGGTTGAACCCCCAGTCGCGCAGCAGCATGGGTCCGGGCGGCAGCGCCCTGCCCGCCTTGAAGGCGGCGAGATAGGGAAACAGGTTCCAGGGGCTGGAGGAGATGTAGAACACCGGATTGGCCGGCGCGGCCAGGCGGGTGCCGCCGGGAACTCCGCCGTGCCCCTGATCCGCGCTCCGGCTGCCGAGCGCGGCGTAGAACGCGTCGGCACCCGGGACGAGCAGGCGTTCGCCGGGCCGCTCCAGCAGCACGCGCCGCCAGTTGCGCGCGAGCGATCGCCAGCCCCCGGTGATGCCGGTTTCGATGATCGTGTCGTCGATGTCGGAGACGATGGCGGGGCTGGCGGCGCCGGGCGCGAGAACGAACGCCGTGCTGCGGCGCTCGTGCCGCCCGTCCCGCCAGCGCAGCGTCACCGTTTCCCAACGCGGAGAGAGATCCGGCGGCTGTGGCACGGGCGCGGGGATGTCCCACACGGCGAATCCTTCGTCATCGGTCGTCGCCTCGTGCACCGTGCGGGCCACCCCGTGCCCGAGTTCCAGCCGCACCGGAAGGCGAGGGACCTCGCGCGACAGGTACTGGCCGGCCATCAGCCTCAGCGTCCGCCAGCGCCCGGCGCGCGTGGCGTCGAAATCCGGCGGCGCGGCGCGCAAGGCCCGGGCGCGCAGCCGCAACCGCTCCGCGTTGCGATATCCGTGGAAGGGGTGCAGGCAGATGGAACGCAGCAGCAGGTCGGGCACCAGCCTCCCCTAGCCGCAACGATGCCGGGGAACCAGCGCGCCGACGGGCCGTCAGAGCATGTTCGCCAGCCGCCGCAGCAGCGTCATGTCCTCGGCGGCGCCGCCAACAACGGACACCGTGCCATCCGCATTGCGTCGCAGCATGGCGACAGCGAATTCCGCGCCGTCGTTCAGCACGTCGAGCGGGTCAAGCGCGGCGAGCGCCCGCAGCCGGCATATGGTTTCCTGAGGCAGCGCCGCGGTGCGTCCTCGGGCGGCATCCTGCCCCCGGCGCAGCGCCCGTTCCTCCGCGACGAGGCCCTTGAGCCCGCCCGCCGCGCCCTGCAGCAGGCCGGCAAGCTCGCCCTGCCCGACCTGCCGCCGCCGCGCGTGCATCAGCACCGCCGCGTATTCCGCAAGGCGTGTCTTGTCGTAGTCGGCGCCGAACACGAGCTTCACCACCGGGGTCATCGGCGCGCGAGGCGAGACGGCAAGGCCGCTGTCGGCGAGCAGTTCGCGCCACTCGTCCGGCGCCGCCTCGGCGGCGATGCTGACGTCGTAGGCACGGCTGATCGCCTGGTAGAGCGCCTGCCTCGTGCGGTCCTCGCTGTTGCGCGCGGCATGGGCAAGCTCGCGGGCGGAGGCGAGGCAGTCGTGAAGCCCGTCCGGCGCATCCGGCGATGCCAGCGCCGCCGCAATCCGCTCGATCATGGCTGCGGGAGAATCCGCCGGCGGTGTGGACAGGGCGGGATGCGCCTGCGCAGGCCCGGCGAGTGCCAGCGCAGTCTCAGACGCGCCGTCCGCGGGCACGGGAAGCGCGTGGACGACCGCCGCTTCGTGGGACACGGCGGCCGCATCGTCCGTGCTGTCGGCGTCGGGAAGCAGGGCCGCTTCGGCATAGTCGTCGAAGAGGGGCATCGGCGCGTTGACCGCATAGCGCGGCATGGCGCCCAGCGCGCCTCCGGCCGCGATGACCGGTGTCTTGCGCAGCCGGGGCCTGCTCCCCGGAGCGGCGGTCGTCGGCGCGGCGAGCGCCAGCACGGCGGCCGGTTCGCACCCCGCATCGGGCTCTTCGTCCTCGTCTGCTGCCGCGCCGCCGTTCTCCTCGCCGCTGGCCGCCGGCGCCGAAGCGGCCGTGTCGGGCTCGGTCACGAGCAGGTCGAACGAGGCGAGATCGAGCACGTCGGCGTCGCCATCGGTGCGGGCCGGTTCGGGATCGGCTTCGAGACAAGGTTCGCGCACGGCGAGCGCAGTCGTCAATTCATCGAGGAGCGCGTCAGCCGTCTGCGGGTCGGCCAGCTCCTTCCAGTTGATGACCCCGTAGATGAAGTCGATCGTCTCGTCGTCGCTCGAAAAGGGCAGCAGGATGCCGCGATACAGCACCGCGACTCCGCGCTCGTTGGTGAACTCCGCCTCGAACCCGATCGGCGCCTGGTTGGCGAGGATCTGCATGTAATGGTCGGTGATGCGGCTGAGGAGGGAGCGGCTCGGCACGTCGCCGAGCTGCGCCACCGTTCCTTCGGCGCCGCATTCGGCGGCAAGGCGGGCGCCGAGAAAGGCGACCAGGGGATCGTCGATGCCGCGGCTGAAATCGAGCAGGACGCTGTTCGGTCCGAAATCGGGCAGATTCGCCGGATCGAGATCATCGATCGAGGGGAAGTTCCGGTCGCCCAGCATGCTCGCCCAGTGATTGTAGGCGCGCACCTGCATGCGACGCTCGTCCTGCCCGACCGGCGAGGGCGGCGGGTCGCTTGGCGCGGCGTGATCCTCTTCTTCCGCGTCACTCCGGGCGATGAGGTCGGCGGTTGCGGACAGCGGGGGAGAGGCTTCGCTCCACTCGCCTGCGTCCGCTGCGCCGAACCCACCGAAAAATCCGCGCCAGCCGTCCATGCCGTTTTCCGCCCCTGCATCCGCGAGTCCATCGCCTGTGTGGAGGGGCGTGGTAAACATTTCGTGAAAATCGTGGCCGCTGACGCCGTGGCGGCTCGGCTGTTCAGAGCATGTAGCGCACCGTGATCGCCAGCCGCGTCTCTCCGCCGGAGGTCGTGAATGCGGCATCGTCGAACCGGGGCGGACCCATGCGCACCGGAGCATCGCGCGAAAAGCCGAATCCTTCGCGCGGGATCATGCCGAGCGACCGGTCCGCGCGGCCATTGCCGTTCTCGTCGTGAAGCAGGGCGACGGCGTAGCGTCCGGGTGCCACGTTGCGGAAGACCAGCGCGTGCCCCCTGCCCGCGGGGACGACGAGCCGCTGTGCGTTGGGATCGTCGTTGCAGCGCGGGAACGTCACCGGGTCTCCGGTGAGGCAAGCCATGACGCTGCCCCTGGCCGAACGCAGGTCGCTGACCGCCACCTCCACCCGGCCGCTGCCCGCCATGGCAGGCGGTGCCGGCGCGTGACCCGTGGCGGGCGCTGCAAGGAGTGTCGCCGCCAGAACGGCGGGCGCGATAAAGGCGCGTGTCGTCGAGTTCATCCCTTCTCCTCCCCGAGGGCGGCCGACAACCCCCGGTCGGTTCCGCACCATCGATCCCAGTGCCTGAAATACAGGCCGTAATTGCAGCGGTAGTTCTCGTGATGCCGCTGGTGGTGGCTGGCGGTGATGACCCATCGCCCGACCGGTCCTTTCACCAGGCGCCCCGGAAAGATTTCCCAGCCCAGGTGGTTGGTGGCCCCAAACACCGTCATGATCGTCAGCACCAGCCCGAGCACCGCGACGTGGACCGGCACCACGAACACCAGCGCGGGAAGGATGGCCGCACCGACGAGCGACTCGCCGGGGTGGAAGCTCATCGCCGTCCAGGCCGTCGGCCGGCGTCCCGCATGATGCACCGCATGATAACGGCGAAACAGCGCCGGCCGGTGCAGCAGCCGGTGGGTCCAGTAAAACCACGTGTCGTGGACCAGAAGATAGACGGCCAGCGAGAGCGGCGCATACCACCAGGGGAAGGCGCTCCAGTCGGTGTAGATGCGCGTCGCCCCAAGGTGGTGCCAGGCCCACAGCATCAGCCCGCCGAGCGCCCCGTAGATCGCGGCGGCGCTCATCGACCAGCCGATCTCGCGGCGGATCTGCGCGCCGAGGTCCGCCACATGGCCCGGCCGCAGGCGCAAAGTCAGCCAGTGCAGCGCACCGCTGACCAGCAGATAGCGGACCGCAACAATCA
The DNA here is from genome assembly GCF_004153605.1 of Qipengyuania thermophila. Lineage (NCBI taxonomy): Bacteria > Pseudomonadati > Pseudomonadota > Alphaproteobacteria > Sphingomonadales > Erythrobacteraceae > Qipengyuania > Qipengyuania thermophila. The sequence continues at coordinate 595,493 of NZ_SDSI01000001.1, forward strand.
CTGTGGTGGCAAGCAGAGCCACGAGCAGGGCAGCCGGCGTCGACATCACGGCTCAGCCTTATGCGCCGCGGCCGATGGACGCGAGGTTAAACTGAAGACGGAGGCTGGGGCGGTGGCGGGCCGCGCCGCCCGGTCGCCCGGCGCGCCGCCGCCAGTTTGCTCAGCCCGTCTCGCCATGCTCGGCGCAGGAGGGATCGGCGGCAAAGCACAGCCGCCGCATCGCCGTGCGGGCGAGGCGCTCGACCTCCTTGCGCCGCCGCGCCGGAGCCAGCGGCACGGATGCGGCGGGCCGGACGATCTCCGCGTCATAGCCGTCGGACACGATGGTTCCGCACCGCTCCGGCAGGAACGCCGCATCGTCCAGCGGCCCTCGGCACAGCGTCGGCGGCAATCCCCAGTAGAAGCGGTCACAGTACGCGAGGTAGTCGGCCCACTTGCAATCGCCCAGAAGATCGGCGCGGCTGACCTTGATCTCGACGATGATGACGCAGCCTTTCGGGTCGATGCCCATCAGGTCGGCGCGGCGGCCGTTGCGCAGCGGCATTTCCGGCAGGCACCAGATGCCGTTGCGGGCGAACAGCCGGGCGATGCCGCGCGCCACGCGCAGCGCGTCGACCGCTCCCGCGCCCCCTTCGGGCAGGTCGCGCCGATGTGATTCATCGGAGGAAACGGTGGCGGAGGAGCGGGGCGTCTCGAGCATGCCTCCCGCCCTGGAACACAGAGGGAACAAAAGCAAGGCAGCAATGACGCGCCCCCCGGTGCCCAAATCCCGCTGGCGCGGCGTCGCCGCCTTTGCTAGAGCACCGCCCTCACCGGCACCCGTAGCTCAGCTGGATAGAGCGCTGCCCTCCGAAGGCAGAGGTCACAGGTTCGAATCCTGTCGGGTGCGCCATAATTTCAGTGACTTCCGCCACAGCGGCCACGAGCTAGACACTTCCGGATGGCCGAAAGGGGTCTTCTTAGGGGTCTTTCTGCCTGATGTGTGACTCCCGCGCTGTTGGTGGACTGGGCTAGGCAGGAGCAGGAGACTTGCCAACCTGCGTGCAGCCGTTTGCGTTCTGCGATCCGCCAACGCCAACGTGTCCGGCGCGCGAGCAACAAACTGTTTGGCTACAGCTCCGACTTTCGTAAGGAGTATTTTGTCGAATTAGAAACCGCGCGCCCCGCTGGCGCGCAGGGGGGGCCGCGTGGCAGGTTTGTTTGATCGCTTTGAATGGTTTCACGAAGGCGCACACGGGCGCATTTTTCATGGCGATTCGTATCACCTGATTTCCAATCTGCGCGCCTCATCCGTCGATCTTTTCGTCACAAGCCCGCCCTTTGGTCTCGTACGTGAAAAGGAATACGGCAACGTCCAAGCCGACAATTACATCGACTGGTTTCGACCATTCGCCACGGAACTACACCGGACTTTAAAGAACACGGGCAGTCTTGTAATCGACATCGGCGGCACTTGGAACAAGGGATTGCCAACGCGTCACCTTTACCACTTCAAGCTTCTCATCATGCTCTGCGAAGAGTTCGGCTTCCACCTAGCGCAAGATTTTTATTGGTGGAATCCGGCTAAGCTGCCGACCCCGGCCGAATGGGTGACTGTCCGGCGCATCCGCGTGAAGGACGCCATCAACAAAGTTTGGTGGCTGTCGAAAACGCCGTGGCCAAAGGCCAGCAACAAGCGCATTCTGCAGCCGTACAGCGATCACATGAAAGACTTGCTGAAGAATGGATATCAGCCGAAAATGCGGCCTTCGGGTCATGACATCAGCCAAAAATTTGGAACCGATAATGGCGCAGCTATTCCACCAAACTTGATCGCTGTCGCCAACACCGAGAGCAACAGCAGCTATTTGCGCTACTGCCGGGCAAATGACATCAAGCCGCACCCGGCCCGCTTTCCCGTTGAGTTGCCCGAGTTCTTCGTTCGAATGCTCACAGACGAAAATGATCTTGTGATCGACCCCTTTGCAGGGAGCTGTGTTACTGGCGAAATCTGTGAACGATTGAAGCGGCGCTGGATATGCGCTGAATTGCGACGCGATTACGTTCAAGGTGCAGTCGGCCGCTTTTTGACCGACGAATTTCCGCCAAACGTGGCCAATCGTAACGCTGAAAATGTGAGCTACCGCATCGCGCGACCCGGTGCGAACTGGACGGACAGGACCACCGACCAACTTGATGCAACCGGCGGCCAATCCGCGAAAGCGGTGGCAGCTTCCCCGGTCAAGCGCCCAGTTGGCAGACCAAGGAAGGTCCGGCCATGAGCGCGCCGCCCGGTGCTGGCTGGAAGGTCAAATACTCGCTTCGCGCGTGGCAGCAGACTGCGAGCCAAAAGTGGCGCGACAAGCGAAAGGGCGTCGTGTCGGTTGTGACCGGCGGTGGAAAGACCGTCTTTGCCGAAACATGCCTCGCGGAGTTTTTCGATGCGCATCCCGATGGGCTGGCTGTCATCATCGTGCCAACAAGCGCACTTCTCGATCAATGGTATCTCTCGTTACAAGACGAGTTAGGCGTTGAGAAAGAAGCAATCGGGGTGCTTGGTAGCGGCGAGCGCCCGCATGAGGACGCCAAGATAGTTATCGCGGTGATTAACTCCGCTCGACGCGTCGCGGGCAAATGGGCGCAAGACGGCCGCCCGGTGATGCTGGTTGTCGATGAGTGCCACCGCGCTGGATCGCCTGAAAACGCAAAGGCGCTAGAGGGCGTGTTTTTGGCGACGCTTGGGCTGTCCGCAACGCCCGTCCGCGAATACGATGATGGCTTCGCAGCATATATCGAACCGGCGCTTGGGCCGGTCATTTACGAATACACTTACGTAGAGGCCTATGCTGATGGCGTTATTACGCCGTTCGAACTGCACAACGTCCGCGTGGCGATGCTCGAAGACGAACAAGATAAATACGACAGGCTCAACAAGCGGGTTCGCACGGCTTTTGCGCGAGGCGCATCGGCCGATGACGATGAAAGTTTGCGGCGGCTTTTGCAGCAGCGCGCGGCGGTCAGCGGCACAGCTCTTATGCGCATCCCAGTCGCGGTGAAACTAATTGAGGATCATCGTGGCGAGCGGGCGATCATCTTCCACGAGCGAACTGACGCCGCCGATCATATCCTCAAGCTGCTTCAACAGCGCGGCCATTCGGCGACAGTCTACCATGCAGGTCTTGCGCCTGCGCTCCGCCGCGAGAATTTGAGGCTGTTCCGGCGCGGCGTCTTCGATGTGCTCGTCTGCTGTCGTGCGCTTGACGAAGGCATGAACGTTCCCGAGACCAGCGTTGCCGTTATCGCCAGCTCGACCGCGAGCGAGCGGCAGCGCATACAGCGGTTGGGGCGAATCTTAAGGCCCGCAAAGGGTAAGGCCGCCGCGACTGTTTACACGATCTTTGCAACGAACGAGGAGCATGACCGCTTGGCAGCCGAGGCCGACAAACTGAGCGGCATTGCCGCCACTATTTGGCACGAAGGCAGGGCTGCTGTTCGTGGCTAGGCTACGTTTCAAGAATGATTGGTTCTACCCGCTCTCGCCAACCACATTAAGCGAGATGCAGTTTGAAGACCTGCTCATCCAGAACTCGGAAGTTTTTCGGGCATCAAGCTGGATCGTGCGGTTCAAAAAGGCTATTTACGCCGCCGAAAGCTCCGCGCGGGCTGATCTTGCGATCATCGACCGAGACTACAGAGAATGGTTTGTGGTCGAGGTCGAGATGACCAGGCACAGCCTGTACGGGCACGTGCTGCCGCAAGTGAGGACACTTCGCGACGGCTTCTACGGCCAGCCGGAAGCAGAATATCTTTCGGAGCGGCTTCCCGCTGCGGACCCGGCGCGCGTCGCGGACTTAGTGCGCGGCAAGAGCCCCCGTATTGTCGTGATCGCTGACCGCGCCTCGCAGGACTGGGGCAAAGTGCTGGCCGGGGCCGATGTCGAGTTCATAACCCTCGAAGTTTATAAGTCCGAACTGAATGCCTACATTTTCTCGGTCGATGGCGGTCTGCCGCAGCGAGCGCACGATCTCGTGAGCTATTGCACCATTCACCCCATGCTGCCGCGCCAACTGATCGTTGAGTCTCCAGCGTCACTTGGCATTGCCGCCAACGAGCGGCTGTCGGTATTGTGGGAAGGCCAGATGATTGAGTGGGTCCGAATGGATTCTGGCGATAGCTGTTACTTGCGCACACGGGGGCCGGTGAGGCTAAAGACGGGAATTCGTTACGCCCTTCTGGTTGTGGAAGATGGCCAGATTGAACTAAAAGCCGTTGGCAAAGAGGGGATTGAGTCATGAGCGTGAAGTTCGGGATCGGGAACAACACGATTCGATCCTATCGACGGCTGGCCTACACACCATGGCACGCGATGGCCGAGTTTGTCGACAACAGTAGCCAAGCGTACTTTAACAACAAGGCTACGCTAGACGAGGCGTATGCGGCAGCTGGTGAGAAGCTGCATGTTCATATTGCTTATGATGCCGATGAGGGTGTCTTAAGCATTGCTGACAACTCCATCGGCATGAACCTTGAGGAGCTAGCTCGCGCACTTCGCGTCGGAATCCCGCCTGAGAACGCAGACGGTCGGTCGCGCTACGGTATGGGGATGAAAACAGCGAGTTGCTGGATCGGTAACGTCTGGACTGTTGAAACCAAAAAGCTCGGAGAGGACACTGCCTACCGGGTAACGATTGACGTTGAGAAGGTGGCCGATGGCGAGGAGGATCTGCCGATACAGACCTTCTCCAAGCCTGCCGACCTTCATTACACACTCATCCGCATCACAGCGCATAACCGCCGCTTCCACGGCCGCACCCTTGGCAAGATCAAGGAGTTCCTTAGTTCTATGTATCGCGAGGATTTCCGTGCCGGCATAATGGAGCTGCGCTGGCAGGGTGCCATCCTTTCTTGGGATGAGATCGATAACCGCCTCCTGCGCGACAAATCAGGCGCGCTTTACAAAATGCCCTTCAATTTCGAGATCAATGGGAAGAAGGCTAGCGGTTGGGCAGGCGTTCTTGAAACCGGCGGCCGAGCTTACGCCGGGTTTTCGATCATTCATTCTGGTCGCGTAGTTAAGGGCTATCCCGATTCATGGCGCCCCGAGAAAATCTACGGCGGTGGCGGAGGCAGAAATGATCTGATCAACCAACGCCTCATTGGTGAAATTCATCTAGACGACTTCGACGTGTCTCACACGAAGGATGATATTCTTTGGTATAACGATGAGGAAGAACAGGTCGAAGCGAAGCTCGAAGAAGCAATCAAGGACTACATCGCTGCAGCTCGCCAAGTGAAAAAGAACCGCTCCGGCGATGGACCATCAGAAGGCGAAATCGATGCAGCCCTTGCAGCTTTGAAGCAGGAACTCCTCTCCAAGGAAATGATTGACTTAATCCAAGTTGATGTTGTTCCATCTGAAGAGGACATAAAAAATGCCCGGCACGCTATCGCCGCTGAAATCATAGGCACTGAGCCTGATTTTATCGCTAAGATTGGGGAACAGCTTCAGGTCGCCATATTTATTGAAGAAGGCATGAGTCTGAACGATCCTTACGTGATTTATGAATCCGCCAAACCTGATCAGGTATGCGTAATCATCAATCAGAACCATCCGCACTTTAGTCAAATTGAGGGTACTGAGGGCGTAGCTAACTATTTTCGGCACTGCATCTATGATGCGATTGCGGAATGGCAGGCCGCTAGGAAGGTGGGCTCGATAGATCCAGACACGATCAAATCGTTCAAAGACGGTTTGCTGCGCGTGGGCATTCGAATTGAGCAGTCAGACCCTGCTGCTTGATAGATTGCGACGCGGAGTCGAGTTTAGCATCTAACTTGGGCGTGTTGCCCCCCCCTGCATCACATTTGGCTTTGAGGGGTAAGTAAAGATGAATGCATTCCGTGAGGCGCTGACGCCCTTGGCCCAACGATTGCCCCGCATTGCGCGGGAGCACGAGATACTGCGCTTTGCGGCAGATTTGCCGACCGTTGGTAATGGTGCCAACGCGGCGGTGATCGCGCGCCAGCAGATTTTGCAATGGGCTCAGAAACGAAGTGGCGGCTCGTTTCCAGCAATGGCCTTTGCCGGTGAAAGTTTCGAACATCTTGCTGCTGGTCGAAACAGTGCTGCCCTCAGGCTTCAAACAAATGATCTCGATATATGGGCAATCCGCCAAGATGATCCCGATAAGCAGGTTCCGGGTCGGATTTGGACCACGGAGGCGGTTGTCTGGAAATCAAAGGACGACATTGCTCATGTTGCAGGCCGATTGCTGGTGGGAACGAGCGAAGCGCAAATAGATATTGCGCCCGCTGTGCCTGGATTTGCGATGCAGCTTGTCGAGCATTGCGGGATTTGTTCGGCTGGCCACCCCGTTCGCTCAACACCATGGTATATCAATTCACAGGGCGATCAGGACGATTTTCTTGATTTATTGACAGACCAGAGAAGGCGGCTCCCGATCGTCGTCATCACCACCATTGACGAGAACGAAACGCGCACTCTGGTTGACCCGGCAGTTCTTGCCCGTGCGCTAACTGGATTGGCGTTTGTAGTAGCGATTTTGCCGGCCACATCATGGGAGATAACACAACGTTTCGATAAGCGCCGCTCCGTGTTCGGCGGAGCTGCCCGCGTGTATATGCCGGGCTTCGATGAAGATTCAGACGCGTATGCTCATCCGTTGCTTTTGGCCACCAGCCTGAACACGGTTGAAAAAGGAGCATTGGGCGAGCGGCGCATCCGGGAGATGGTGTCGCAGTTCAGTTTGCGTGCTGTGCGATTGGGCGAGCACGTGATCCCCTTTTCACGGCTCCGCAGCCTTGCACTGGAAGCCAAGCAAGAAGTGCTGACCGCAGAAGGGGCGGCCGACGAAGATCAGCTGGCGGCGTCTAATGAACGAATTGCGTCACTAGAGGTGGAATTGCACGAAGCCAGGGAAATCGAAAGGCTAGCTATCGAAGAATCGGCAATGGCCGAAGAGCGTGCGCGATTGGCGGAGGCGCAAAGTGCCAACGCGGCGGCGAGGGTTCAGCAACTCCTACAACAATTGAAGGAACGCGGAATTGATCCAGACGACGGCGCGCAGCTTCCCGAGCAGTGGGGCAGCTTTGTCGATTGGTGTGATGAGCAGTTGGTCGGCCGGGTTGTGCTCACTGGGGCAGCGCGAAGGGGATGCAAAAAGGCTATCTTTGGCAACGTTCAGCTAGTTGCGCGCTGTATGCTTTGGCTCGCGACGGAATGCCGATCACGCTTCATGGAAGGCGGCGGGTCGTTGCGCGATGAGGCGCTGGAATCTGGTATTCGCAATGCGCCCTGCGGCAGTGATGCGTTTGATAGCATTTGGATGAGCGGCAAGATCAAGATCGACTGGCACATTAAGACGGGCGGCAATTCTCGCGCCCCCGAGAATTGTTTGAGAATTTATTACGGATGGGACGACGCAACCCAACAGATTATCGTGGCAGATATGCCTGCGCATAGGACCACTGCCGCGTCTTGAGTGCCCTCTGCCTTTGAAGGGCGGCGCTCATAAGGAACAAGCGTCCCAGTAATCACTATACGCCAGTATCTTACGGACAGCGCAGTGCAATTCGAACGTGCCGATCAGTTGGAAAAGGGTCTATTCGGGGGTCTCCATGCTCGGTTGATCCTGATCGTACCCTGTTGGCAGGCCGCTAGACCTAGGCCGTGAACTCATAAACGTTGTATCCCGGCACGCATTTGAGAGGCCCGTCACGAGTGAGCAAGCGCAGTGGCGGTAGCAGAGCTACCGCCACTGCGCCGCGAGCGCTGTGCCGGGCCTCTCAAATGCGCCCTGCGGGTGGAACGCGGCCAAATGGCGTCGTTGCGTGGCCTTGCCGGGGGGGCGAAGCCCCGCCTGCGGCCCCGCGCCTAGCCATTTGGCCGCCTCAGTCCATGACGGGGCACGACGTTTATGAGTTCACGGCCTAGTTCTTGACCAGTTATGTGGCGCTGCCGAAGTTTTGCTCCCACTCGAACCGGTCCCACTTGGCGGCGGAAATCAGGTGGGGCGCAACTTGGCAAATGCGCTTCACCTCGTCGGCCTCGACAGAGAGTTCGAGTTCCGTCGCGCCGTCCGCACCTGCCAGCGGGCCGGGACCGGGTGGCCAGACGATGAGGGTGAACAGGCGTTCCCCCAATTCCTTGCGGGGCGGCTTCACCCGAATGTAGCCGATGCTGGGCAGATCGATGCCGCCGATAATCATGGGTAGCTTCCTTCAGCTTGTGGCCCTTCGGCCCCGGCGCTGAGGCCGGGGCCGGGCGGGCGGGTGCGGAGAACGGGTGCACCCCCAGCCGCCGGGCAAGGGCGGAACCATACCCCGCCCGGCAAGACGAACTTGGGCGTCAGAGCCTCACCGCTTGTTGGCGGGCGTAGGCTCGGACTGGAGATTGGCCGGGTCCGGCGCGTCGATGACATGCCGCCGGGTGCCCACCTCCACCGGCAGGATGCCCGGCGTCCTCGGCTGGCGCAGGTCCATGGGTTCGAGCGCCTCGTAGGTGTAGCCGCCCTTGCCGTCCGGGATGGCGATGTTGGCAGGCGGCACGACCGGCGGTTCGGTCTCGTGCGGAGGCTTTGTGGTTTTAGAGTTCATGATTTGTTCCTTTCATGGTTAAAGTCCGAGTTCGGCCACAAGCGCCGCGCTCTTGTCCGGCCCGAAGCCGTCGCCAACGACCGTGGCGACAAATTTCGAGATGTCGTGGAAGCCAGCACCTTCAACGCGGAAGATGGGCTGCCCTGCGGTTTGGGCCCAATGCCAATGTTCTTGCGGCAGCCGCGCCAGCAGGGACTTGTGCAAGGTGGCGATGCGTGCGGCCTCCCGAGTCTGCGCTTCCGCCGCCGCGTGCAGTGCCGAAAGGACGGCCCGCCATAGCGCTTCCCGCAGCGGCTCCACCTCGGCCAACAGCCGGGTGTGTTCCTCGCGCAAGGCATTCACGCGCTGCTCGGCCTCGGCAATGTCGCGGGCATAGCGGCTGGCGGCAAAAGTGTGCTGGTCGCGGGCGGTGCTCCATTCCTCTGCGCTGGCGTAGGCCTCCGGCGTGGGTTGCGGCCCCAGCCGGACCTGCCCGTCCGCCAATGCCGACAAGCGGGCAGATGCCGCGTCCAGTTCGGCGCGGGCAAAGGCGGCAGCCTTCCGCTGCGCCGCATCGAGCGCTGCCCTTCGCGCGGCGAAGTGCTGCCGGGCCTGTTCGTCGAATAGATCAATCATGGTGCCGCTCTCCTCAGTCAGCATGGACAGGCCCCGAAAAGGCCCCGATGGCCCCGAAAGCCCCGATGTTTAGGGTCTTGCGAACGAATAATTCCTGGGTGGGAATTAACTTCGTCTAAGGGTCGATTTGGCGGGGCCTGCGGGGCCATCGGGGCCTTTTTCGGTCTGGCCATGGCTACATGCCCCCCAAATCGTCCGGCGTGCGCCGATATTGCCTCAATTCGGCCCAGCCCCGGCCTGCCAGCGGGCTATCGCCAGACAGCGGCAGAGTGGCAGCGATGTATTGGTTGCGCCCGTCCACCTTTGGGCGCTCCTCGTGCTTGCAGACGTGCAGCCCGGCGCTGGCCAGCCATCCACGGATGACATGCGCTGGCACGTCGCTGCCCGCGCGGCGCTTGCCACCGGCAGCGCGCACCCATGGCAAATAGTCTTGCTCCACCAAGATGACCGGCTGCCCTTGCGCCTTGGCCATTTCGGCCAGATCGAGCGCCGCCCGTTCTTCGGCAGAACGGCTATCCTCGATGAGATGGCTCTTCCGTTTGGTGCCCGGTGCCGTCTCGCCGGGGCGAACAGCGTGGCCCTTGCCCTTCACGAACTCCTGCGCCCAATGCACGATTGCGCCATGGCCGCCGCTGGCCAGCCAGCCGTGGAAGCGCGCCCAAAAGCCCGCATCGCCATCGGGATGCTTGGCCTCAGTCACGCGCGGTACCAGCCACCGCCGGTCGCTCTGCTCGATCATCAATGCGCGCTCGGAGTTTGACCCAAGCAGAAAGTGCGCCTGATTGCGGACGTTGTAGGTCGCGGTGAACTTCTCATTCACCAGCAGCAATTCGTCTGTGATGGCGGACTTGAGCCGGTTGTAGGCCTTCCAGCTTCCGCCTTCGTAGATTTCATGGACGGCGACCAGCCGCTTGCGCGCCAGCCAGCCGTTGAAATCCGAGTTGACGATGAGGGAGGCCGAAGGCGTGCTGCAATTCTGCAATCCGACCAGCGCACACACTATGTCGAACAGCGTGGACTTGCCGACGCCTTGCATGACCGACACCAGCAATACGCCATACATCATCCGCACGCTCGGCAAGGCGACGAGCGTGGCGAGCCACCGGCAGAACTCGTGGCGATCCTCTTTGTCCGGGAACAGGTGCGCAAGGAACTGCTCCCAGATGCCGCTGGTGTCTTTCCACGGCGCAATGTGCGGCGGCATGTGCGTATTCAGCACCCGCTGCCCGCCCAGATTGATGATGCCCGGCAAGCGCCCCGGCTCGTAGGCAATGCCATGCACGATCGACTTGTAGGCCTGTGCCTCGAACACTTCGGACAGGCGGCGCACGTGACTGAATACCCGGTTGATCGCGTCGAACTGCTGCGGATTGAACAACAGCGCCGGGTTGTGCTTCGGCGCGAACATCGTGCCGCTCGGCGTCACGATCTGAATCCAGAGCGCCGCGAACTCCTGCCGCAAGATTATTGGTGGTGTGCTCGGACGGCCCCGGCCAGTGGCAGGGGGCGGATTGCCGAGGCGCGTGGCCTGCGTTGCGGGCAGCGTGCAGTCGCGCATGGTAGGCCCGGCATAGCGCGGTGGCCCGTCGCCAGCCTTCTTGAACAGCTTCGCGGGGAACGGGTCGGCCAAGTCGAAACTCAACGGCCATTGTTCGGTGGTGAACCGCACCGCCTCGACAGTGACCGGATATGCCGCCAGCAGCCGCGCAATCTTGGGCACCGCGTCGTGCCCCGGCCCGTCATTGTCGGCGACGATGACAATGCGTTCGGCATTGGCCAGCGGCGACCAATCCGTCCTGTGCGGGTTCAGCGCCCCGCCAATCCAACCCAAGTGCGCCGCGTGCTGCAATTCCTTGCCCCACGGATGGGCGGCGAGCGCGGCCTTGGCTTCCGGAGTGGCCGCCTCCACCATGCGCCGCACGGCGCGCGCGGCCTTCGCCCCTTCGTGCAGAAAGACGATGCTATGCGTCTTGAGTTGATCGAGACCCCATAGGGGCAACAGCCCTTCCGGCTCCAAGCGCCGCCACTGGTTGTCGTCCCAATAGGTCCAAGGTAGACAGGCCTTATCGCCGTTGGCTCTATAGACCCGCTGTTCGAGCATGATGATCTGACTGTGCCCGGCGGCGTCGGGAATTGTGCGGAACTCGAACAAGTCACCAGCCTTTTGCGCTTCTCGCAGCGCGTCGGGCAGGTATCTTGCTTCCCAAGGGGTGACGTGCTCTGGCCAGAGCGCCGCCGCCGCCGCTGCGACAATGAGCAGGCGCTCGCTATCTGTGGGCTCGAAATCCGCGGCATTCTCGCCTTCCGCCGCGCGGACAGGCATCCGCCATTCTGCACCCTCTTTGGTCAGCCTAATGGTGGCGCGCGACTGCACATATTTGCCGTCACGTTGCTCCACCCGCGCTGTGCGCATGCCGGTCACTGTCGCACCGATGCGGTCGAGATATGCGCGCACGGGCGGGAGCCACCCCCAATCTGCGATCATGTGCCGGGCGTCCGCCGCCGGGCCGCTCCCGTCGCCGCTCGCCACAGAGGCGGCGTCGCCGGTAGGTTCGCCCTCGTCCGGTCCCGGCGGTGCTCCCTGAGGCTGCAAACCGGCTGCCCTGGCGTCGTGCTCCGGGTCGGTCGTCACGCGGCGTCGTCCGGACGAACGGCACCCATGCGAGCTTCAACCGCCGCCTCCATGTCCGCGAGACGCCAGCCGAACACCTTGGGACTGAAAGTCACACGCGGGGGGAGCTTGCCATCCGCTTCCAGTTCCCGAAGTGTCTTGGGCGTGATGCCGAGCATAGCCGCCGCCTCGATAAGGCGGACGAGCGTATGGCCGCTGAGGCGCTTGGCGCGTTCGCGGGCGAGGTCCATCTGTTCAACGCGCCGCTGCTTGCGGGCTTCCCATTCAGCTAGATCGGCACCGTCACGGTGCTTGCGTGCAGGCATAGGTCACCACCCTTCTCAACCGCCAAGCGGCTAAATGTTGGATGATGCCGAGAGCCTTTACGCCGGTTTGATGGGGTGTCCGGTCCCCCCGCTCTGGCAGTCAAGATCGCGTTCGAACGCCAATACATTCGAACGCAACCTTTATGCCTCGACTCGCCGGTGAAGAAAACAACTTTTCTTTCCCGGCCTATGCGACCCAAAAAGTTGTAATTTGAGCGAGAGCTTAGCTCCTTTCTTTTCCGTCTCCGCGCCAATTCAAATTTCTGGTAAGATGGACGCATGTTGTTTTGGTGCTTGCGCGCTCACCGAAACGACATCTGAACTACGTTTTCGGCTGCCGTCCCCTCCACAATCGTCAACAGTTTGCGGCTCCACCACTCCAGCAGCTCGCGCTTCCTCAGGCGGTAGCGGCGCTGGAGGTCGCCGTGGTCATAGACGCGAGTGACACCAGCGGTAATTTCGTGGTTCACGGTCGCTTGCAGCACGTCGAGCGGGGCGGACCATGTGATTTCGCCTGCCGCATTCTCTTCGCCGTCGCGGCAGCGGGTTATGAAAGTGTGCCGCAGGTCGTGTAGCCGCCATGGCGTCACCGGGGTCGCGCCGATCTTGGCCAAAGCCTCCGCCTTCAACTTCCGGGTGTCGGGTCGCAATGCGCCGCCCGCGCGGATGGACCGCCATTCGGCGTCTGAGAGGTTGGCGAGCTCGCCTTGCACGGTGCGGTTGAGCTTGGCGCGAAGCGGGGTCCAGCCGCTGATGGGCGTGTCACCTGCCTCTGAGGGGAACACCAAGCCGGACTTGTGCCCTAGCGCCTCGTAGGCCTCCTGCATCTCCCGCAGAATGGCGAGCGCCGGGGCGGTCAGCGGCACTTCATGTGTGCCCGCGCGATTCTTCACCCGGTCAGCCGAGATGATGAGCAACTGCCGGTCCCAATCGACCTCATCCCAACGCAGCTCTGCAATCTCCGACCGGCGCTGGCCCGTCAGCATAAGCATACGCACGACCGCGCCGAACGAACCGCCCTGTCGGTTCGTAGCGCGCCAGATGGCGCGCAATTCTTCGTCAGCGAGAGCCCGAACCTCCTTCACTGGCGCTTGCCGCGCCGTCATGCCGGACGTGGGCAATTGTCCGTGGAACAGACCGCGCGACTGGGCGAAGCGGAACACCATGCGGACGTTCTTCAAAGCTGCATCGACCGGGCCACCGTCTTTCTCAATGCACGACAGAAGGCGGGCAATCATAGCCGGAGTGATCTCATCCAAACGGGTGTCGCCCAGCGTCGGCAGCACCAGCCGGGTTAACAGGCTTTCGCGCCCAATGGCGGTGCCCGGTGTCACTGGCCGCTTGCGACCGCCCACCAGTTTGCTGGCCTTCATGGCCGCCACATATTCCTCGGCCACGTTCGCGAAGGATTGCGCTCGACGGTTTGCTTCTTCCCGCTCCTCAGCCCTGCGCTCCTCAGCGGCTTTGACCTCTGGGTCGATGCCCTGGGCAGCAAGGACCATAATCTCGTTAGCCGCCTTGCGCGCCGACGCGACGCCTATAGCCGGAAAGCGCCCCAAAACCATTTTGCGGCGCTGACTGCGCTTGCCAGCGGTATCGGGCAGCCGGAAGATGGTGACCCAACTCTTGGTGCCGTTCGGCGTGATCCAAAGGAACAACCCCGGCTCCGTGTCAGATACTTCCGTGCGGCCCTTCGCTGGGCGGCGATAGCGCTCGACTGCGGTGTCGGTCAGATGCGTCTTGGCCATGCCTTTTCTCTGTCGGTTTGCCCGCGAGGGGTCTTTTAGGGGTCTTTCCGTCCGTTTTTCAGCGGTCGGCTCCGTTCGCTATCCCCTACGCTTCTCGCTCCAAAACGACAAAAAGAAAAGCTAAAATAACATCTTAGATGGGACCAAAGGTTGCCTGCGTTCGCCTCCGTTTGTCATGCAGGCCGCCCTCCGAAGGCAGAGGTCACAGGTTCGAATCCTGTCGGGTGCGCCAGCTGCTTTGAGTCCAGGCGACGATCCCGCTCCTCGGGGTGCGTGTTCGTCAGCGACCCGCAGCAGATCCCCACCAAGGCTGCATTCGGAGCGAACGGCGCCATCGAAACAAAGTCCCGTTCGGTGTCGAACCTGCTGCCGGGCCGGTTCCTCGGCAAACGCGCCCTCCGGCATCAAGGGCAAGGATGGTCTGATGCAGCATGGCGTCGTGCGAAGAGCCGTACACGTCGTCACCAGTCCCGCACCCGTTACTCCCCCGCCGCGCCGCGGCGGCGCTGTCGCCAGCCGGTGCGTGGCGAGGCCGGTCCTAGAAGCTCACCCGTCCGGTCACGCCGAAGTACCGGTCGGCCTCGCGCGGGATGATGTAGCGGTAGCTTCCACCCGGTCCTCCCGACGTGATGGCGGCGGCGAAGCTCTGGTCGAAGAGGTTGCGGACCTGGAAGGCAAGGCGGAAGCGGTCGCGCGCGTCGATGACGGCCAGCGACAGGTCGACGAGCGCATAGCCGTCGATCGTGGTCGCCGCGCGCACCGCCGGATTGGCGTCGAACTGGCTGATCTGCTCGGACTGCCACGAGGCGATGGCATTGACGCCGAAATCGACTGCCCCGCCGGTGCGCAGACGCCAGTCACCGGCGAGCGAGGCCTTCCACTCCGGCGCATAGGCAAGGCGCGTTCCCGGCGGGATGACGCCGGTGACATTCCCTGCCGGCTGGCGGAACTGGTCCACGCGGGCGTCGGTGTAGGCGATGCCGCCCGACAGCGACAGGTCGCGGGTGGGGGCGAAGATCAGGTCGAGCTCGGCTCCGCGAGTCGAGATGCGTCCGGCATTGGTAAACCGGGTCACGACCACCCCCGCAACCACGTCGGGATTGTTGGCCTGGAAGTTGTCGTAGCGCGCGTAATAACCGGACAGGTTCAGCACCAGACGGCCGTCGAGGAAGCTGTTCTTGATCCCCGCCTCGTAGCTGTCGACCGTTTCCGGCTCGATGACATTGGTGCCGGTGCTCGCCAGATTGAAGAAGATGTTGAAGGCCGGCCCCTTGTAGCCGCGCGTCCACGTCGCATAGAGGACGTTGTCCGGCGTCAGGTCGAACTGCGCGCCCGCCATGCCGGACCAGTTGTCGTTGGTGGTCTTGGCGGTGAAGGGCACGCCGTTGGAGGCGGCCACGGCCTGTCCTTGGGCGATGTTAGGCGCCACGCCCGCGGCGACGAGCTGCTGGTAACGGTCGAACACGCCCTGATCGAAGTTCGGCTGGATTCCCGGACCGGCGAGCGCGGTGCGGCGGATGTGGAACACGTCGAGCTGGTCATGCGTGAACCGAAGACCGCCCAGCAGGCGGAACTGGTCGGTGATGTTCAGCGTCACCCGCGCGAACGCGGCCAGGTTCTTGAAGGTTGAGCCGAACGTCGCTGTGCCCGACGGCCGGGTGACGACGATGCCGGGCGCGTCGCAGGCCGTGAGGACGGGCTGCGCCGGCGTGCACAGCACCACGTCGCGAGTGAAGGTGCGCTCCGTGTCCGCCCAGCTGTAGAACAGCCCGCCGACATATTCGAGCAGTCCGCCCTGCGGCGATGTCAGGCGCAGCTCCTGGGTGAAGGTCTTGCCGGTCTGCGGCCCGACGTCGTGCAGCTCGTTGAGGCCGGCATTGGCGAAGGGTCGCGGCAGCCAGTCGCCGTCGCGGATCTCCTCGTTGTCGTAGCGCCGCCACGAGGTGATCGAGGTCACGGTGTTGGTGCCCAGCGTGGCGTCGATCTGGACCGAGGCGCCGTAGGACTCCTCGTTGGTCGCGGTGACGAGGTTCTGCCGCACGCGGCGGGTCGCGTCCCCCTGCGGCGCGGGCAGCACCTGGGCGGCAAGGTTCGCCGGAACGGTGCCGATCGCCTCGGCGCAGCAGTCGTCCTTGGCGCGGCGGTAATCGGCAATGACGGTGATGCTGAGGTCGGGCGTGGGCTCGATCACCGCGAGGCCGCGCACTCCCCAGCGATCATAGCCGTTCACCCGGCGTGAGACACCGGGCGCCTCGTTGAACAGGTTGCCGTCATAGTCGCTCACGAAGCCCGTGAGGCGCAGGCCCGCGCCGGCGCCCAGCGGAAGGTCGAGCGCGGCGCGCACCCGGTACTCGTTGCCCTCCCCGAAGAAGTAGCCCGCGTCGACATAGCCGCCCAGCGTGTCGCCCGGCCGCCGGCTGACGATGCTGATCACCCCGGCGCTGGCATTCTTGCCGAACAGCGTGCCCTGCGGCCCGCGCAGCACCTCGATCCGCTCGATGTCGACGAGGTCGCTGAAGGCCTCGCCCGCGCGCGAGAACACCACGCCGTCCACCACCGTCGACACCGACGGCTCGCCGGCGATGGAGAAGGTGGAGGTGCCGACCCCGCGCAGGAACAGCGACTGGTTGATGCTCGTCCCCGATTTGCGGAAGTTCAGCGTCGGCACGAGATACTGCGCATTCTCGAGATTGATGCCGCCCTGCTGTTCGACGAGGCTGCCGCCGACGACGGAGACGGACAGGGGCACGTCCTGCAGCCGCTCCTCCCGCTTCTGTGCGGTGACGATGATTTCGGTGCCGACGGTCGTGTCATCCCGCTGTTCGGGCAGTGCCGCCTGTCCCGCCTGCGCCTGGGCCGGTGCCGGCGCGGCGACCATGGCGGCCAGCGCGATGGTGGCGGCTCCTGCGAGCGAGCCCTTGTCGATTGCCTTCATCCCCGTTCCCCCTGTCTTGGTCCCCTATACACCCCCCGGCGCCGGCAGAGAAGCGAACCCTCAGGCCGACAGGGCCGCATGGCGTCCCTCCCCCGGCATGACCAGCCGGAGCCAGCCAAGCGCGAAAAGATACGACACCGCGGCAAACAGGAACAGCGGGGTGTAGCCGATCTGCGCCGCCAGCACCTCGCCCGCCACCCAGACCATCGCCATGCCGCCGATGTTGCCGAAAAACGCGCCGAACGCGGTCACGCGCCCGACCTTGGCGCGGGGCACGACGTCGGTGATCGTGCCGAAGATGCTGAGCGAAAAGCCTTGATGCCCGGCCAGCACCACGGCCATCATCACCGCCACGGCCCAGAAACTGTCGAGCTGAAGCACCAGCGGAACGGGCAGAACCACCAGCGCCGAGGTGAGCATCACCGACTGCCGGACCTGACGGGCGCTCCAGCCGCGCGCCAGCAGGCGGCCGGAAATCCACCCGGCGAACAGCGCCCCCAGTCCCGATCCGGCGTAGGCGATGGCGAGCGGCAGCGCGAGCTCCTGCGTCGACAGGTCATAGGTGCGGCGGTAGAAGTCGGGCAGCCAGAAGGCGAGCAGCCACCAGGTCGAATCCGACAGCGCCTTGGCGATGACGATGGCCCAGGTGCGCCTTTCGCGCAGGATCGGTCCATAGGGGCGGCCATCATCGGAGAAGTCGAGCGCGGGATCCTCGGCCCGGTCGGCGAACACCACGCCGCGCGCCGCGATCCACCAGAGCGCCAGGATCACGAACCCTCCCAGACCCGCGAACAGCAGGGCGCCGCGCCAGCCATAGCTCGCCGCGAGCACCGGGATGAAGAAGGGGAACACGATGGTGCCGAACGCCGCGATCAGCGTGCCGACCCCGATGGCCAGGCTGCGCAGCCGCGGTCCGAACAGCGTCGCCACCGTCTTGATCGTGAGCGGCGTCTGCACCGCCTCCGTCGCGCCCAGCCCGAGCCGCGCCGCCACCACCTGCCACCCGCTCACGGCCCAGCCATGCGCCATGGCGGCAAGGCTCCAGGCCGTGACGCCGACCGCCATTGACCGCCGCACGCCCAGCCGGTCGATCATCCAGCCGGTGAACAGGAAGGAGCAGGCGGCGGCGAACTGCGTCACCGCCGCCAGCCGGCCGAAATCCGCATCCGACCAGCCGAACTCTGCCGACATGTCGGGCTTGAGGATGGCGATGATCGGCCGGTCCATGGCGTTGAAGATGCCGGCCGCGCACAGCAGGCCGAACAGGAGCCAGGCCCGCCACGGCCGCACCACGCCGGTCAAGCGTCAGACACCGAGCGGGGCATGGTCGAGCCGGGGCAGCACATGGCGGGCGAACAGGTCCGCCTCGGCGGCGTGGGGGTATCCGGACAGGATGAAGGCGTCGATGCCTTCCGCGCGGTACGCCTCAAGCTTGGCAAGCACCTGGTCCGGATCGCCGACGATCGCCGCGCCGCAGCCTGACCGGGCGCGGCCGATGCCCGTCCATAGATTCGCCTCGATATAGCCGTCCTGCCGCGCCGCCTCCTCGCGCAGCTCTGCTTGACGGGCGACCCCGGCAGACTGGCTGTCGAGCGACTTCGCGCGGATCGCCTCCCCCGTGGCCGCGTCGAGCCGCGACAGCAGCCGGTCGGCCGCGGCCCGCGCCTGTGCCTCCGTCTCGCGCACGATGACGTGCACGCGGAAGCCGAACCTCAGCGTTCTTCCGAAGCGGGCGGCGCGCGCACGCAGATCGGCGACGATGCCGCGCACGCCTTCCAGCGTGTCTGGCCACATCAGATAGACGTCGCATCCTCGCGCCGCCGCGTCCCGAGCGGCCGGAGACAGGCCGCCGAAATAGAGCGGCGGACAGCGTCCGGAAAGCGTGCCGACACGAGGCGGATCGAGGTCGAAGGACCAGAATTCGCCGCGGTGAGACAGGTGTTCGCCGTTCAGCAGGGTGCGCAGGATGTGCATCGCCTCGACCGTGCGGGCGTAGCGCGGTTCGCTCGCCAGCGTTTCGCCGGGCAGGTCGCTGGAGATGATGTTCACCGTCAGCCGCGGCAGGCCGCCGATCATCCCCAGCATCCGGTCCAGCGTCGCGATCTGACGGGCAAGCTGCGGTGGCCAGCTTTCTCCGACCCGCACCGCCATCAGCATCCGGATGCGCCGGGTGAGCGCGGCCATGCCGGCGACGAATGCGGTCGTGTCGATGCCGAGCTGGTAGCCCGAGGGGCACAGGATGTTGTCGAACCCGCCGGTCTCGGCCTGAAGAACGATGTCGCGGCAATGGTCCCAGGACGACTGCAGCCGCGCGTCCGGCATGCCCAGAAACTCGTAATCGTCATCGCACAGCGCCGCAAACCAGCTCACCTCGCATGGTTGCAGCGCCGTGGTCATGGCAAAGGCTCCCCCGTTCCCGCCTGCAGCACCGCGTACCACTGTTCGCGCGTCCATTCCACCTGCAATGCCGCCGCTGCGCCCCGGATGCGTTCGGGCTGCTGGCTACCGACGATGGGGATGACGCGGGCGGGATGCACCATCAGCCAGCTCAGCGCGGCAGCGGTGGCGTCGGCGCCGAAGGCGGCACCCTGCCGGGCGAGAAGGTGCCCCGCCGGATTGCCGTCCGCGAGCAGCCGGCCTCCGCCCAGCGGCGACCATGCCAGCACCGCCATCCCCTCGGCCATCGCCTGATCGAGGGTGCCGTCGTACAGCGGCGCCGCGCGGAGCGGCGAAAACTCGGGCTGAGTGGAAACGATCGGCAGGTCAAGGAAGGTCTTGAGCGCCGTCACCTCGGCGGGGGCATGGTTGGACACGCCGAGCGCCCGCACCTTGCCAGCCTCGACCATCCGCGTCAGCGCCGCCGCAACCTCCTGCGGATGGGTGAGGAAATCCCGGCGGTGGATCTGGTAAAGCTCCACGCGCTCGGTCCGGAGCCGCCGCAGCGATGCCTCCAGCGCCTGCGCCAGATAGCTGGCGGCCGAATTGTAGGGGACCGGCGGGGTGATGCCGCCCTTCGTCGCCAGCACCACCTGCTCGCGCAGGCCGGGCGCCTCGGCGAAGGCCTCGCCCAGCAACTCTTCCGCGCCGCCGAAGCCGAGCGGCGACCCGTAGCCGTAGATGTCGGCCGTGTCGAACAGGGTGATCCCGGCATCGAGGGCCGCGTCGATGCGCGCGCGCACGGCCCGCACGTCGCCGTCGAGCCGCCACATCCCCCAGGCCAGCGGGCTGATGGTGATGCCGCTGGAGCCGAGCGGGCGAGGCTGGCGCGGCGGGACAAGTTCGG
Source organism: Qipengyuania thermophila (assembly GCF_004153605.1). Classification (NCBI taxonomy): domain Bacteria; kingdom Pseudomonadati; phylum Pseudomonadota; class Alphaproteobacteria; order Sphingomonadales; family Erythrobacteraceae; genus Qipengyuania; species Qipengyuania thermophila. The sequence continues at coordinate 615,606 of NZ_SDSI01000001.1, forward strand.
TCATAGCTCGCCTTGTAGAGCCTCAGGGGGAAGACAGGCAATCATGCGCTACGGCATCGTCGGAACCGGCATGATGGGTGTGGAGCACATCCGCAACATCCTGCTCCAGGAAGACGCGCAGATCGTGGCGCTGGCCGATCCGGTGGACACCTCGCTCGGCTGGGCGAGGGCGGCTCTTGGCGATGCCGCCGGCGAGGTCGTGTGCCATGCCAGCGCCGCGGAGCTGGCGCGCGCGGCGCCGCTCGATGCGGTCGTGGTGGCCTCGCCCAACCACACGCATCGCGCGGTGCTGGAGCCGCTGCTCGACACCGATGCCGCCATCCTCTGCGAGAAGCCGCTCGCCACGACGGTCGAGGACGCGCGCTGGATCGTGGACGCTGCCGCCGGGCGCGCCGCGCCGTTCTGGTGCGGCATGGAATACCGGTTCATGCCGCCGGCCGGTGCGTTCATCGAGGAGGTTCACGGCGGACGGGTCGGCACGCTGCGCATGCTGTCGATCCGCGAGCATCGCTTTCCCTTTCTGCCGAAGGTCGGCGACTGGAACAGGTTTGCGCGCAACACCGGCGGCACGATGGTCGAGAAATGCTGCCACTTCTTCGACCTGATGCGGCTGATCGTGGGGTCGGAGCCGGTGCGGGTGTTCTGTTCGGGCGCGATGGACGTCAACCATCTCGACGAACGCTATGACGGCAAGCGCCCCGACATCATCGACAACAGCTTCACCACCGTCGAGTTCGCTAACGGCGCGCGGGCCATGCTCGACCTGTGCATGTTCGCCGAAGGGACAGAGCACCAGGAGGAGATGTCCGCCACCGGCGAGCGGGGACGGCTAGACGTGCTGATCCCGCCCGGCGATCTCGTGTGGAGCCCGCGCGTCCCGTTTGGCAGCCCCAAGGCGGTCGAGCGGCGGCATGTGCCCGTCGACGTCGCGGCGATGGCGGCCGGTTCCCATCACGGTGCCAGCTTCTACCAGCACCGGGCCTTTGCCGCCGCGGCGCGCGGCGAGGCAGAGGTGCAGGTGTCCGCCGACGACGGGCTTCGGGCCGTTGCAATGGGCGTTGCCGCCGAAATCAGCGCGCGCGAGCACCGCGTGGTGATGATGGAGGAACTTGGCCTGTGAACGGCGGGCAGGCCCGCCGCGACGGGTCGGACGTGCTGATCGTCGGCGGCGGCGCTTCGGGCACCCTGCTCGCGCTCAACCTCCTGCGGTCGGGTACGCTCCGCGTGACTTTGGCCGAGCGGGTGGACCGCCAATGGGCGCGCGGCATCGCCTACTCGGCGGCCGATCCCGTGCACCTTCTCAACGTCCGCGCTGGCGGGATGAGCGCCTTTCCCGACGAGCCGGCGCACTTTGCCCGCTGGCTCGAAGCCCGTGCGGCGGGCGCTGCGGACAGCTTCGTGCCGCGCACCCTCTATGGCGATTACCTCGCCGACCTGCTCGAGGGGGCACAGCGTGCGCAGCCGGACCGGCTGCACCGGCTCGGCCGGGCCATCACTGCACTGGAGCCGGTGCCCGGCGGGTGGCGCGCGCATGCGCCGCCATGCGCGCCGATGGTCTTTGCCCATGCGGTGCTGGCTCCCGGCAATTTCGCCCCGCTCGCCCCGCCCGGTCTCGACCCTGCCGCGCTGGGCGCGGACCTGTATTGCGGCGACCCGTGGAGCGACACGCTGGCGCAAGGACTGGCCGCGGGGGACACGGTGCTGCTGCTGGGAACGGGGCTGACCGCCATCGACGCGGCGCTGCTGCTCGCCGCGCGGGGGTTTGCCGGCACCGTCATCGCCCTCTCGCGTCGCGGCCTCATGCCCCGCGCGCACGATCCGGCGCAGCCGCCGGTCGAGCTGCGGCGCGATGTGCCGGCAGGACCGCTCTCCCGGCTGGTGCGGGAGGTCAGGGCCGCCGCGGCACGGCAGGGATGGCGGGGCGCCGTGGATGCGCTGCGTCCGGTGACACAGCCCCTGTGGGCCGCTGCCGACCCCGCCGCCAGACGCCGCTTCCTGCGCCACCTGCGGCCCTACTGGGACGTTCACCGGCACCGCGTGGCGCCCGAGATCGCCCGGCGCGTGGCGGAGATGGAGGAAAGCGGGCGCCTCAAGGTCGCTGCCGGCCGGCTGCTGGCGACCGAGGCGCAGGGACGTCACGTGGCGGTCACGTGGCGCGCCCGCGGCGGCGGCGAGCCACAGCGCCTGCGCGTGCGCCGCATCGTCAACTGCACCGGCCCGCAGGGCGACCTGCGCCGGACAGACGATCCGCTGCTCACGCAGATGCTTGCCGAGGGGCACATCCGTCCCGATCCACTCGACCTCGGCATCGACGTGACGCCTGCCCTGCAGGTCATCGGCCGCTCGGGATCGCCGGTTTCGGGACTGCACGCCCTCGGCCCGGTGACGCGCGGAACGTTCTGGGAGACGGTGGCCGTGCCGGACATCCGGGTGCAGGCGCAGACGCTCTCCGTCCGCCTTGCCGGAGCCGAGGTTCCCGCTGTCTGAGGCGGCCTGCGCCGCCGGCTCTGCTCAGCGCGGCAGGGCGTACACCACGACGTGATCCCCCGGAGTCGTCTCGAAACGGTCATGCCCCGTGGCGGTGACGGCGACATACTGGCGGCCGTTGTGCTCGTAGGTCATCGGCCCGGCCTGCCCCCCGGCGGGAAGCCGTCCCTGCCACAGCAGCCGGCCGGTGGCCGTCTCGAAGGCGCGCAGGAAATTGTCCTGCGCGGCGGCGATGAAGGTGACGCCGCCGGCCGTGACGAGCGGCCCGCCCAGATTGGGGGTGCCGGTCGGGATTTTGAGACGGGTCGGAATGCCGAGCGGACCGGTGTCGAAGCCGGTGCCGAGCGGCTTCGACCAGACGAGTTCCCCCGTGTCGATGTTGATGGCCGAGATGAACCCCCATGGCGGCGAGTTGCAGGGCATGCCGAGGACCGACAGCCAGGTCGGCCGGGTCACGCCGAACGGCGTGCCAAGATGCGGCGCGATCGCCTGATCCGGCCGCGACCCGCCGGACCCGATCGCCTTGTCCTCCACCTCCTCGCGCGGGTGAAGCACCACCGAGTTGGGAAAGCGGGTGTTGTTGACGATCAGCAGCCGCCGCACCGGGTCGAAACCGCCTCCGCCCCAGTTCATGCCCCCCACCGTGCCGGGGAACAGCAGCATGCCCGCCTTCTCGGTGGTGGGCGGGGTGAACATGCCTTCGTAGCGGTGCCGGTGGAAGCTGATCCGGCACAGCGCGGCGTCGATGGGCGACAGGCCGAAGGCGTGGCGGGCGTCGATCTCCTCCGGCTCGCGCTGAGGGATGCCGCCGATGTTGGGAAAGAAGCTCGACTGCGGCTGCCATGGTGACACCCAGTCCCCGGGCGCCGGCCCTTGCGGCGTCGGGCGGCGCTCGACCGGGCGCAGCGGCTGACCGGTGAGCGCGTCGAGCAGGAAGATGTTGCCCGTCTTTGTCGCCTGCATGATCGCCCGTCGCGGGGCTCCGTCGATCACCACGTCGAGCAGCATCGGCGCGGCGCCGGTGTCATAGTCCCACACGTCGTGGATGACCGTGGTGAACACCCAGCGCGTCTGCCCGGTTGCGAGATCCACCGCGACCACGGCGTCGGTGAAGCGGTCCTCCTCGGGCGTGCGGTTGCCGCCCCACTGGTCGGCGCCGGCGTTGCCGGTGCCGATGAAGGCAAGGCCCAGCCCCTCGTCCGCGGTGATGACGTTCCAGGCGTTGGGGGTGCCGCGCGGATAGATGGCGCCCGGCGCGAGGGGCGCCTGCGGATCTGGGCGCAGCGCGTCCCACGCCCAGCGCAGCTCGCCGGTCACCGCATCCCAAGCCCGCACGACTCCCGACGGAGCGTCGCGCCGCTGGTTGTCGCTGACCTGCTGTCCCAGGATCAGCAATCCGCCCGCCACCGTCGCGCCCGAGGTGTTGGAGGCAAAGCCGTCGGCCCGCAGACCCATGCCTTCGGTCATGTCGACCGTGCCGCCATTGCCGAACGAGCGGCAGACATAGCCGCCAAGCGCGTCGAGAGCGATCAGCCGCCCGTCGGCGGTGGCGACGAAGATGCGCCGGTGGCAATTGCTGCCCTCGCGCGGCACCGGGCCGATGACGCCCGGCACCGCGGGCATCCGCGACACCGCCTCATCCCGTCCGGCGGGATCGCCGTCATCATGGTAAGCGACGGCCCGGCAGGCGGCGGTGAACAGCGGCTCCTTGGCGCGGGACGGAACCTGCGGATCGAATTGCCACACCGCTTCTCCGGTGGCGGGGTCGAGCGCGAACACCTGGTTCGACGGCGTGCAGACGTAGAGCAGGTCGCCGATCTTCACCGGCGTGTTCTGCGACGAGTAGAACACCCGCCCTTCGGCCTCGTTGGTGTCGCGGGTCCGGAACGTCCATGCCTCCTCGAGATCGGCGACCGTGTCCGTGTTGATCTGGCTGAGGGTGGAGAAGCGGCGATTGGCGCTGGTGCCTCCGAAGGTGCCCCATTCCGCGCCCGCCTCGCCTCCTGCGCCGGGTGCCACGGGAGCAGACAGGGCAAAGCGGGTGGCAGGCGCCTGCGTCCGCTCCCACAGCGCCGCAAGGAGCGCCACCACCGCGACAAGCGCCGCCGCCACGCCGCCCAGCGCCCAGCGGCGCGCCGCCGCGCCCGGCGGCACCCGCCAGAACAGGTAGGCAAGGCCGGTCGCCACCACGAGCGCGGTGACAAGACCGGTGCGCCCCGCGAGATCGATGATCCATGCGGGCATCCACCCCTTGCCGGCGATCTCGACCAGCGCCCAGATGCCGGTCAGGACCACCGCGCCGCCCAGCAGCGCCAGAGCCGGCAGATGCCGGTCGCGCCACGCCAGCACACCCCCCGCCAGCAGCAAGGCTCCGGCGACGAGGTAGTACCACGTCCCGCCCATGGTGACGATCGCCACGCCAAGCGCGAAGGTCGCCAGCCCGAGCAGCGCAAGAAGCGCCGCCAGGGCAAGATAGGTCCAGCGCCAGCCGCGCCGCTGGCGCTCGCGGCGTGCCTTGGGAAGGGCGGGAGCGGAAGCGGCGTCGGCGGTGGTCATCGGTCAGCCTCGCGGGTCAGCCTCGGACAGGAGGTGGAAGGGAGCGCAGTTCACAGGCACACGCTGGTGAACACGACCGGGATCCCGGTCCAGACGGTTGCAACAAGGCCGCCGATGGCGCTGACGAGCGCGACGAAGCGCAGCAGGCGGGTCATGCCGGGGACCAGCGCGGCGCCGCCGAGGCGCCAGCACAGCCACCCCAGAACGGCGATGAACGCCAGCCAGATGGCGCAGAGCAGCACCTGCGCGAGCGAGGTTCCTGCCACGCCGATGGTGTTCCAGCGGTAGGCGCAGGACAGCCCCTGGACGCCGTAGAGCACGGAGAACGCGACCGCCCAGACGATCCAGCCTGTCGTGCTGGCCAGCAGCGCCCGGGCGGTGGCGGCCGGCGCGCTCACGGTCCCGCGACCCATGGCGCACCATGGATGACGAGGAGCGCCAGCGAGCCGGCAAAGGCGGCCCACGCCTGCCAGTGCAGCGTCACCCGCAGATCCAGCGTTCGCGCCGGCGAGACGAAGCCGCGCTTCACCCGAGCCCAGCAGAACAGCGCCATGATCGCCGCGACGGCGCAGTGGAACGCGCCATAGGCTGCCAGCAGCGCCGTCACCGAGGCGTAGGCGTGTCCCGAGGGCGGAGGAGCGAGCCACAGCGGCACCAGCGCCAGCATGACGCCACCGAAAATCTGCCCGGCCGCCGCCGCGAGCAGGGTGCCGCTGACCGAAGCTGTCCGGCCCGCGGACATCGCCAGCGTCGCCCGGCGCATGGCTGCCCAGCCGCCGATCACGCCGAGGAGGCCGAGCGCCAGGTTGGCGCTGTTCGGCTCCAGCAGGGCCGGCGGCGGCCAGCCGGGTGCGATGGTCCACAGATAGGCGTAACCGAACAGCAGGGATCCGAACAGCGAGGCGTCGGCGGTCAGCGTGAACAGGCTGCCCCAGTGACCCGGCGCCTCCCGCACTTCGGGATGGGGCGGCAGCACGAGTCCGGCGCCCGCGTCCTGCGCGCCCTCGTCCTGCCGCTGGCCGTTGTTCCATGCCCAGACGAGGAACAGCACCAGCGCCACCGCGACCCCCGCAAGGCTCAGCAGATACTGCTTGAGCAGGATGCCGAGGAAGAACGCCCCTGTCGGCAGCGCCGCGAAGAGCGGCAGGAACGTCGGTCCGGGCAGCAGCACGACCTGTTCGGCCGCGCCGCTGACCATGTCGACGCCGATGGTTTCCCGCCGCTCGCCGCGCCGGCGCCCGAGCGCGCCCTCGCCCCGCGCCAGCCGGACGGCGAGATCGGGATCGGCCTGCAGCGGGTCGCGTCCGGTGACGAGCGGCAGGCTGGCGAAGTTGTAGGATGGCGGCGGCTTGGGCCCGGCCCATTCCAGCGTGCCCGCGTTCCACGGATTGCGGCGCGCTTTCTCGCCCGACAGGAACTGCAGCACGACATCGACCAGCACCAGCGCGAAGCCGATGGCCGACAGGAAGCCGCCGATGGAGGAGACGAGGTTGAGCCCGGTCCACCCCATCTCGGCCGGGTAGGTGTAGACCCGGCGCGGCATGCCGAGCAGTCCCGTCAGATGCATCTGGAAGAACGTCAGGTTGAAGCCGATGAAGTTGAGCCAGAAGGCAACCTCGCCCAGCCGGAACAGACGCCGCCGTCCGCTGACCAGCGGCAGCCAGTAGTACAGCCCGGCCAGCAGCGGAAACACGAAACCGCCGACCAACACGTAATGGAGATGGGCGACGATGAAGTGGGTGTCGTGCACCTGCCAGTTGAACGGCACCACGGCCACCATCACTCCGGAAAGGCCGCCCAGCACGAAGATGGCGAAGAAGCCGAGGATGTAGAGCATGGGCAGCCTGAGCTGCGGGCGGCCCTGCACCATGGTCGCCAGCCAGGCGAAGATCTGGATCGCGGTGGGCACCGCCACCAGCGTGCTCGCGGCGGAGAAGAAGGCCAGCCCCATGTGCGGGATGCCGGTCGTGAACATGTGATGGACCCACAGCCCGAAGCTCAGGAAGCCGAGGCTGATGGCCGCCGCGACCACCCAGCCGTACCCGACGATGGTGGTGCGGCACAGCACCGGGATCAGCGTGGAAAGGATCCCGGCCGCGGGAAGGAAGATGATGTAGACTTCCGGATGGCCGAACAGCCAGAACAGATGCTGCCACAGGATGCTGTCGCCACCCCGCGCCGGATCGAAGAACGCCCATCCGAACGCCCGCTCGATCTCGAGCATCACCGACCCCAGAACCAGCGGCGGAAAGCCGATCAGGATCATGAACACCGCCACGAGCAGATACCACGCAAGGAGCGGCATGCGCGACAGGCTCATGCCGGGCGCGCGCAGCTTCAGGATCGACACGGCGATCTCCACCGCCCCGGCGATCGAGGAGACCTCGACGAAGGTGACGCCGATCAGCCAGACGTCGGCGTTGATGCCGGGCGAATAGGGCTGCGACGAGAGCGGGGTGTACATGAACCAGCCGGTGTCGGGCGCAAGGCCGAGCAGCATGGCGACGATGAGGATCGATCCGCCCGACAGGTAGCACCAGTAGGCGTAGGCGCCGAGCCGCGGAAACGCCATGTCGCGCGCGCCCAGCATCTTGGGCATCATGTAGATGGCCAGCCCTTCCAGCGCCGGAATGGCGAACAGGAACATCATCACCGTTCCGTGCATGGTGAAGAACTGGTTGTAGGCGGCCGGACCGGCAAAGCCGCTGTGCGGGGTGGCGAGCTGCGCCCGGATCAGCATGGCGAGAACGCCGCCGATCAGGAAGAACACGAAGGAAGTGACCAGAAACCGCTTGCCGATGTCGGTGTGGTTGGTCGCCGCCAGCCGGCCCCAGCCGGACGGGGTTCTGAACAGCGGGTCGAGCTGCTTGTGCAGTCCTAGCGCCGTCACCCGTCCGCCGCTCATCGCCCGCCCTCCAGCAGCGCCGCGGCCTGCTCCGTCTCCGCCTCCGTCAGCGGGCCGGCATGGAGCCGCACCCACGCGCGCAGCGCCTCGCCGGACAGCGCGTGCAGCGGGTGGCCGGGGGGCCAGGCGCGCGCGGACACGCCCGCAAGGCCCGGTGCGCCGGTGCCGTCGGCGTGACAGGCGGCGCAGTTCGCCGGCCACGGCGCGGCCTCGCTCCGCAGCCGCGCCAACGTCGCCGCGTACTCCTCGGGCGGGTGGGCGACCACGGTGAAGACATTGGCCGCGTGGCCGACGCCGCAGAATTCGGCGCAGCGGCCCTGGTACCGTCCGGGCGCCGCCGCCCTGATCCGCAGCACGTTCTCGAAACCGGGCACGGCGTCGAGCTTGCCGGCGAGTTGGGGCACCCAGAAGCTGTGGATCACGTCGGCGCTGGTGATCCGCACGTCCACGTCCCGCCCGGCAGGAATGTGCAGCTCCGTCGCCGTCACCGCCCGTCCCGCGCCGAGATCGGGATGGGTGAACCGCCACCAGAACTGATGCGCCCGCGCCTCCACCGTCACCACCTCGGGCGCGGGATGAGGCAGCAGGCGTTCGCCCACGATCAGCGCCGCCGCCGTCAGCACGCCAAGTACGCCCAAGGGGAACAGCAGCCCGCCGCCGACGATCCAGCGCGCCGCGTTGACGGTGGAGGCGGCGTGCCGGCGGCGCCATGCCAGCGCCAGCAACACGGCGACCAGCGCCGTGATGGCGGCCGCGCCGGCGAGCATCACCCACCACAGCACGGCGATGGCGCGCGCCGAAGGCCCGCCCGGCTCAAGCGTCGACAGCGGCGCGGCGCACCCGCCCAGCATCGCCGCGGCGGCAAGGGTGGCGTGCGCGCCCGCCCTTCTGTACGCTGGTCCCCGCCGCACACCAGTCCGGAGACGACCATGGCCCGCAAGCCGCACCAGCTGCGCGACCCGTTCCACGACAGCGATCACTACTACATGACCGACTCGTTCGTCGCGGTGGCCGGACACCCGCTCCACGCGATGTCGGTGGCCTTCCCCATCGCGCTTGCGTTCGCCACGCTGGGCGCGGACGTGTTCTACTGGTGGACGGGCGATCCGTTCTGGACCCGCGCGGCGCTCTACTCGAGCGGGTTTGGCTTCTGGCTGGGCGTCGCGGCCGGCATCACCGGCACCGGCGAGCTGGTGTTCGGCCCCGGCATCCGGCGGCGGATCGCGGTGTGGACGCATTTCATCGCGGCCGTGACCCTGCTGTCGATCATGGGCGCCAACTGGGGTCTGCGGATCGCCGATCACGAAGCGGCGGTGCTGCCCTACGGCATCCTGATGTCGCTCCTCGGCGCGGTCATGACCGGATTTGCCGGGTGGCACGGAGGCAAGCTGGTGTTCGACCATCAGATCGGTGTCTCCGCCGATCCGGGGAAGGGCTGACCGCGCGGTTCGAGCAGCCAGTCCGGCAGCGCGCCGCCGTCGAGCGGCGGCTTGGCCAGCACGAGGGCGAGGATCAGGGCGATCACGGTCACGGCCGCCGTCATCAGCGCGCCCGCCCCGAGCCAGCCCATCGCCGGACGGTGATCGGCGTATTCGAGCAGCAGGTGCCCCTGAAACGCGTGCAGCGCCACCATCAGCGCCACCACCGCCAGCTTCAGATACATCCAGCCGGTGAACACGTCGCGGGCGAAGATCAGCGCCGTGCCCGCCACGACCGCGACGATCGCGGCCGGCGTGACTGCGCGCACATAGATGCGGCGCACGAAATACCGCAGGGCGCCGAACTCCTCCTGCGTGCGCACATGAGCGTGCTGCACCAGCAGGGTGGGCAGCGCGATCAGCCCCGCGCTCCAGATCACCAGTGCGGCGATGTGGAGGGCCTTGAGGATCGCGATCACGCGGCCAGCCGCCAGCCGCGCGCCCAGCCCCGCAGCAGCAGGGCCAGCGCCGCACCATAGGGGATGGCCCCCGCAACCCACATGATCAGCCCGCCAAGCTGCTGATCCGTAACCGGCCCGAGGCCCCAGGGCGCGGTGGTGGCAAGGTGCGGCGCGTAAAGCGGTTCGGGCGCAAAGGCGAGGATGGCGCCGAGAAGGCCCATCTGGGCCACCGTCCCCACCAGCGCCAGCGTGGTGGCCAGAGGCTGCGCCTGCGCATCGAACACCGCGCGCCAGAACAGCAGCGCCGTGGCCGCAAGGCTCGCCTGCATCGCCCAGTACACCGCCGGATCGGCCAGCGCCGCCGCATAGGGTGGCGGCGCGTGCCAGAACCAGAACACCGCCACATGCGCGACCGCGGCGATTCCGACCGGCACGCGCCCGCCCGGCACACCGCGCCAGCCCCATGCCAGCAACGGCATGGCGACCGCCACCAGCAGGAGGTGGTGGACCACGCGGGCGGAGAACAGCGCCACCGTCAGGGCGCACAGCGGCGACACGAAGATGATCGCCAGCACGACCCAGCCCGCCACAAGGGCGCGACGGTCTCCCTTGCCCAGCGCGATCCCGCCCAGGAGCAGCGCCAGCCCCACCAGCAGCGGCGGATCGAAGTTCCAGCGCGTCGCCAGCAGCAGCGGTGTCGGCGCGATGCCGCAGTAGGTGATGGGGTCCGGTGGCATTGCTCCGGTGCTCCTTTGATCGCCCGTTCCGTGCGTTGCCCGAAACTGTGACGAACCAGGGGCGGGAAGTCCACCCCCGCCCGTGCCGAGCGCCGGCGCGGCCTAACCGTCGGCGCAGCGGCGCTGCCGCAGACGTTCGTAAAGGATGCGCGTTTCCAGCAGGTTGGCGATCCGCAGCGCCACTTCGACGACGTCAAAGGGCTTGGTGACAAAATCCTTGGCGCCCAGCGACAAGGCGCGCCGCCGCGCTTCGACGGCGGTGTCGGCAGTCAGCACCAGCACGGGACGGAAGTCATCGGCGCGGCTGTGGCGGGCGAAGGCCTCCAGCAGCTGGAATCCGTCGACCTCCGGCATCATGAGATCGAGCAGCACGAGGTCCGGCTTCAGGTCGACAAAGGTGTCGAGCGCCCGGCGCGGGTCGGTCAGCGCATGGATGTCGCGATAACCCTCCCGCTCCAGCACGCTGCGCAGCAGCAGCACGTTGGCCTCTTCGTCGTCGATGACGAGGATGCGCCGCGCCAGGATGTCGGCGCCGCTGACCAGATCCATCACCCTGTCACACCTCCGTCTCCTCGGATCGCCGCGGAGCCGGGATGTCGGGCGGGGCGAGCGGCAGGGTGAACCAGAACCGCGCCCCGCGGTCGGGACGCTCGTGCGCCATGGCGCCGCCCATCGACTGCACCATGCTGCGCGACAGGGCAAGGCCCAAGCCCGTGCCCTCGACATTCGAGCGCCGCTCCTGGCCCAGCCGGTCGAACGCGGTGAACAGCCGCGGCGCATGGGCGGGGTCGATGCCGACCCCGTCATCCTCCACAATGATGCAGGCGCTTGCGCCTTCCTGCCGCGCCGTCAGCGTGACGGTGGTGCCGTTGCCGTGATACTTGGCCGCGTTGGCGAGCAGGTTGAGGATCACCTGCACCACCCGGCGCCGGTCGGCCACCACCCGCAGGGGTCGTCGAGGCGGGTCGACCGTCAGCCGCAGTCCGGCCCCCGCCACGATGGGCGCGGCGAGACTGGCAGCCTGACGGCACACGGCCTCGAGGTCGAGTGCTTCGGCGCGCAGTTCGGCGCCGCCGGCCTCGATCGCGGAAATGTCGAGCAGATCGTCGATCAGCGCGAGAAGATGGCGGGCGGCGGCCATGATGTGGGTGACGGCCGCACGGTGGCGCTCGGGCAGGTCGTCCGCGTCCAGTTCGAGCAGCTGACCAAAACCGAGGATGGCGCTGAGGGGCGTGCGCAGCTCGTGGCTGGTGCGGGAGAGAAAGACGCTCTTGGCGTCGCTGGCCGCCACCGCCTCCTCCCGCGCCAGCCTCAGCGTCTCCTCGGCCCGGTGCCGCTCGCTGATGTCGCGGGTGACCTTGGCGAAGCCGCGCAGGGCGCCGTGCTCGTCGCGCAGGGCGGTGATCACCACGTTGGCCCAGAATCGCGACCCGTCACGGCGCACGCGCCAGCCCTCGTCCTCGGCGGTGCCGTGCCGCCTTGCCTGCGCCAGCATTTCCGCCGGGCGGTGCGCACGGGTTTCGGGCGGATAGAACCGGCTGAAATGCTGGCCGAGGATCTCTCCTGCGCGCCAGCCCTTGATGCGTTCGGCACCCTGGTTCCAGCTGACCACCAGACCGTCGGCGTCAAGGGCGAAGATGCCGTAGTCGCGGACCTGGTCGACCACCAGGCGAAACCGCTCCTCGCTCTCGCGCAGGGCGTGCTCGCGGGCGCGCAGCAGGGCGCTCGCCCGGGCAAGGCGCTGGGCAAGCCGGCCGATCTCGTCCGACTCGGCCGGCTGTTCGCCAAGCGCCTCGCCCCGCGCGAGGCGGGTCGCGTTGTGCTCCAGCACCCTCACGCGCCGCACGATGCCGGTGGAGAACAGGTACACCGCGGCCAGGCTGCCCAGGAGGCCCAGCACCGCGCTGATGGCGGTGACGACCAGAAACCGTCCGCGCACGTCCTCCACCCTCGCGGTGCGCTCGGCGAGAAGCACGCTTTCGCGCTGCTGGAGAGCGTCGATCTCCGCCCGCATGGCGTCGAGCACCTGCGTGTTCGCCCGCAGCGCGCGCCGCAGCTCCGCGGTGTCCGGCGATCTCTCCGCGAGGGCCGCAATCTGGCGCAGCCCCTCCTGCTTGCGGGCGGTGAGACCGCGCAGGCGCTCGAAACGGGCGCGCACCTGCGGATCACGGATCGCGCCGTCGAGCCGCGCCATGGTGGCCGGAAGCTCCGCCTCTGCCTGCCGGTACCGGTCGAGAAACTGCTCTTCGCGGGTCAGGGCATAGCCGCGCACACCCGCCGCCGCTTCGGCGAGCAGGGCGTGGACCCGATGGGTGTCGCGCTGGATGGCAAAGGCCCGGCGGACATCGTCCTCGGCCTGCACCTCCGCGGTGCTGGCGCCGTAGAGGGAAACAAGCGCCGCCAGCAGCACCAGCAGCGGCACGGCCACGACCACCACCCCTTTGAAGGTCAGCGGCCGGTCCGTCCACAACCGGGTGGGGAGGCGAAAGGGTGCAGGCATGGCGGCGGACGGCGCCTTCAGCCGCCGGGTGCGTGACGCGCTGCCAGCACGGCCGCCTCGGTCCGGTCGGCCGCACCCAGCTTGGCGATGATCCGCTCGACATGGGCCTTGACGGTTGCCGGGCTGATCCCGAGGCTGCGGGCGATCTGCTTGTTCGTCATGCCCCTGGCGATCAGGCCGGTGACGTCCAGCTCGCGCGGCGTCAGCATGTCCGCGGGAGCACGCACCGCCGCCGCCGCAGGCGGTGCACGCATGGCGGCGCCCACCAGCCCGAGCGGCACGGCGAGGCGCCCCTCGGCCACCTGCCGGATGGCCGCGCGCAGCTCGTCGAGCCCGGTGTCCTTCAGCACATAGCCTGCCGCCCCCGCGGCCAGCGCCTCGCGGACATAGGCGGGCAGATCGTGCAGCGTCAGCATCAGCACCCGGCTCGGCACGTCCAGCTCGGCGATCTGCCGGGTGGCTTCAAGGCCGTCCATGCCCTCCCCGAGGCGGATGTCCATCAGCACGACGTCCGGCACGAGCGTCCGCGTCATCGCCACCGCCTCCTCGCCGGTGGCCGCCAGCCCGACCACCGCGATGCAGCTGTCGCTGAGAACTGCGGCCAACCCCTCGCGGGCCAGCTGATGGTCGTCGGTGATCAGCACCCGGATCGGGGGCTGGCCGGTCATGACACCGGCAGGCGCGCGGTGACGCTCACCCCCTTGCCCGGCGGCCCGCACCAGTCGAGCGAGCCGCCGATCATGGCCATGCGCTCCTTCATCCCGTCGATGCCGAGGCGCGCCCCGCCGGCGTGACCGCGCGCCGGGTCCGGCATCGGCTCATCGCCGGCCCCGGCCCCGTCATCCGTCACCCGCAGCACGACCCCTGTGTCGTCCCGGCGCAGCACCACCGCAACCGCCGCCCGGCCGGCATGCTTGCGGATGTTGGTGATCGCTTCCTGGGCCACGCGGAACAGCGCCGTTTCCGCCGCACCCGTCAAAGCGCAGCGCAGCGGTTCGACCGTCATAGCGACCGTGTAGCCGTCCTCCTGAAGCTGCTCGGCCAGCGCCTGCACCGCCGCCTCGAGTCCGAGGTCGTCGAGCAGCGTCGGTCGCAGGCCGGCAATGACCCGGCGCAGTTCGCGCACCAGGCTCCGGGCGATCTGGGCCGGGCTTGCCTTGTCCTTCCCGCCCCCGACACGCTGATCCGCGGCGTCGAGCATGCGGAACAGCGCGGTGGCGGTCTGCGCAACTCCGTCGTGCAGGTCACGCGCCACGCGCCGCCGCTCTTCCTCCTGCGCGGCCAGCACTTGTCCCACCAGGCTCTCCAGCCGTCCCTCGCGTTCGCGGAGCGCATCGAGAAGGGCCGAACGCTCGTCATCCCGCCTGATCCGGTCGAGCGTGGTGCCCATCAGCTCGAGCAGCAGGGCCGCCGCGGCACGGTCTTCGGCATCGGCGATGTCCGCCAGCCTACCCACGCCCCGCAGTTCCAGCCGCGCTAGCACGGCATCGGAACGGCCGGGCGCGGCAACGGCCAGCCCGCTGGCTGAGGGGTCGAGGTGGAGACGCGCCTTCGAGACGCCGACGAAGAGCGCCAGCCGCTGCGCACAGCGTTCCAGAACGGGTTTCGCGGTGTCGCTCGTGACACCGGCCAGCTCGCGTCCGGCTTCCGTCAGCAGGCGCAAGCGTGCCGCGCGGGCCTCGGCGGCACGGTAGAGCGCGCGAAGCTCGGCCACATTGTCGAGCGGCAGCGGCACGGGTGCGGGCGTGGACTGCATGGGCGCGGTTTTATCGCCCCGGGCAAAGCGTGCATAGGCCGGGCGGCCTAGGCCGACCCGCCGTCCAACCGGCTGATGCGCGCAGATCGGGCCGTTTCTAGCTGAGGTGCGTCCATCGCAAGGCTGCCAGGGATTGCGCCCGGCGGCCGTTCAAGGGGTTCTTCGATGATGCTTGCCAGACCGCTTGCCGCTGTTTCCGCGCTGTCCCTCGCCGCGCTTGCCGCGTTCCCCGCCACGGCGCAGATGCAGCCGCGTCCGACCACGGTCGAGACGGACCGCGCCGAGGTCATCGCCCTCTACGCACCCATCACTGTCGCCGAGGTCGAGGCGGCGCAGAAGGCGTGGGGCGACGCGCTGGTCGCCATCTCCACCACGCATGACCGCGAAGGGCACGCGGCCGCTCGGCGACTCGCCGAGCAGGTCATCGACAGCGCCTATGCCTATGACATGGGCAAGGTGCTGTTCAAGCCGACGCTGACCGTGGCGCCGCAGACCTTCCGCACCGACCGCGAAGGGGCGCTCGCCTATTTCGTTGGCGGCAACAGCCGGTTTGCCGGCGACACCGGCTTTGCCCTTGGCAGCTGGCGGCAATACGCCGTGGAGAATGCCGGCATCGTCATCACCGGCAACACCGCCATCTCGATGGGCAACGTGACACTGACGAACGCGCGTGGCGAACAGACCACGGTCGACAAGACGTGGGGCTTCGTGCGCGGGCCGGACGGACGGCTGCGGATCATGCTGCACCATTCGTCGCTCCCCTACCGCCCGAACTGAGGGCGCGGAACGGGCGATGGGTCCGGGTGGCGGTCGAAGGCGGCTGCCGCCCGGAGCATGCGCGCGGGAGCGGGGGCGTGACGCTGCCGCCCGCATCCGCTCCGGCCCTCGCGAAAGGGCCTTGAGCTATCCGTCCGCTGGCGTCAGGGAGCCTGCGCATGCGTCTTCTTCTGAACACCGCCATCGCCGCCCTCGCCTGCACCGCCGCGCCGCTCACGGCCGGGGACAGCGACTTCGAATTCTGGCTGAACCCGTCGGCAAGCTGGGAGCTGGACAGCAACACTGACCTCGAGGTCGAGACGGCGCAGCGGTTTCGCGATTCGCGCCGCGGGCGCGTCGACACCTATTTCGCCCGCCTGTGGATCCATCAGGGTATCAGCGACGCCTTCACCCTCAGCGGCGCGTTTGAAAAGAGGATCAACGACGGCGGACGCGACGAGACGCGCCTCATCCAGCAACTGAGCGGACGGCACGGCGTGCTGCGGACCCGCCTGCGCTTCGAGCAGCGTTTCATCGAGGACGCCGACCGCCTCGCGCTGAGGCTGCGACCGCGCCTAGGTGTCTCGGTGCCGCTGGATGCGGACGGGCGGTGGAGTTTCGATTCCAACGCCGAGCTGTTCTTCACCCTGCGCGGAACCAGCGCCAGCAGCGACACGGGCCTGACCGGGCTGCGGACCCAGATCGGCGTCGGCTACGAGGTGAACGACCGCCTCGCGCTCAGCGCCACCTACCTGCGGCAGCAGGACATCGCCCCCGGTAAACCGGACACCATCGGCCACGCGCCGGTGATCGGCGTGGAGCTGTCGTTCTGAGCGGCCGTCCTCTAGGGTATCATTTTACCGTTTCCAGGAGGGGCGGTTTTCCTTGACTTTTGCGCTCTCGCCGAACACATGAGCGCCCGTTGCGGGGCGCCCGGCGGGCGCGCGCCGCGCGCGAGTCACTTGTTTCGACGGGCGGCCTTGTGTCCGGTCCGGGCGGAGCACAAGAGCACGGGAACATTCAGCCATGAAGGCGCTGCACAAGACCACGCGGTCGATCAAGCCGGCCGAGGTCGAGAAACAATGGCATCTCATCGATGCGGAGGGGTTGGTCGTGGGCCGGCTGGCCAGCATCGTCGCCAACATCCTGCGCGGCAAGCACAAGCCGAGCTACACACCCCATGTGGACTGCGGTGACCATGTCGTCGTCATCAACGCCGACAAGGTGCGCTTCACCGGCAACAAGCTGCAGGACAAGCGCTACTACCGCCACACCGGGCACATCGGCGGGATCAAGGAGACCTCGCCGGCCAAGGTGCTGGAAGGCCGCTTCCCCGAGCGCGTTCTGGAGAAGGCGGTCGAGCGCATGGTGCCGCGCGGACCGCTCGGCCGGCGTCAGATGAAGGCCCTGCACCTGTATGCCGGAACCGAGCACCCGCATGGCGGGCAGAACCCGGTGACGCTCGACGTTGCCGCAATGAACCGCAAGAACAAGGCGAGCGCATGATGGCTGACCAGGCAACAACCGTGTCCAATCTGGCGGACCTCAAGACCATCGCGGGCGATGCGCCCGACGCGCAGTTCTCCGGCGACACGCCGACCGCGCGCGGCAGCGACACTCCCCTGCGGGAGCAGCAGCTCGACGCGCAGGGTCGCGCCTACGCCACCGGCCGCCGCAAGGACGCGACGGCGCGCGTGTGGATCAAGCCGGGCAAGGGCACCTTCACCATCAACGGCAAGGACCAGGCGGAGTACTTCGCCCGTCCGACGCTGCGCCTCGTCATCAACCAGCCTTTCGCCATCACCGAGCGGGAAGGCCAGTACGACGTGATCTGCACCGTGAGCGGCGGTGGCCTGTCGGGGCAGGCCGGTGCGGTGAAGCACGGCATCAGCCAGGCGCTGGCCAAGTTCGAGCCGGCGCTGCGTTCGACGGTCAAGGCGGCCGGCTTCCTGACCCGCGACCCGCGCGTGGTGGAACGCAAGAAGTACGGCCGGGCCAAGGCGCGTCGCTCGTTCCAGTTCTCCAAGCGCTAAGACCGCACACGGCGGACGGCCGCCGCAGCGGTGTTCGGACAGGGGCGGCCCGGGCAACCGGCCGCCCTTTCCTGTTGCAGCGCAAAGGGCGTCGTCAGTGCACAGGCGGGTCGACCGCCGGAACCGCGCCCACCGGCGCCACCGGTTCGCCGGGCTGGCGCGGCGGGAGCGCATCCTTGGGAACGTCGTCGATCTGCATGTCGGCGGTGGGGACCGCGTCGAGCGTTCGGACCCGGACATGAAGCCGCGCGCCGTCCCAGTGCAGCTCGTTGAACGACGGCGGCGTCGAGCGGAGCCTCTGCGACAGGGTGCCGGCACCGATCATGCGGACAGACCCGCTTCCCGTCTGCTCCTCAAGGTCGAAGGGGTCGTGGACATGACCGCTCAGCACACCCACCACCCCGCGCGAGGCCAGCGCCTCCAGCGCGGCGGTGCCGCCATGCGTCAGCAGCCGGCCTTCGCGGTCCCGTTCGACCAGCGGATGATGCGCCGCGACCAGCGTCCGTGTTCCGGCAGGCAAGGCGTCGATGCGGGCAAGGCACTGCGCCAGCGCCCGCGGCGTGATCCAGCCTTCCGACCACGGCCAGCGCGGCTGCCAGCGGCGCACGGTCTTGAGCGGCACGATCGCGAGGTTCGGCAGTTCGATCACCCGCTCCACCGTGCTCCGCACCCGCTGGAACCGGCGGTAGGGATCGACGAATCGCTCCACCGGGTTGAAGTACGGAAGATCGTGGTTGCCCACCTCCACCGTGACCGGCAGATCGAGCGCATCGATCCAGGCGGTCGCGGCGCGGAACTCGCGGTGGCGGGCGCGCATGGTGAGGTCGCCGGTGATCACGACGGCGGCCGGGCGCAGCCGCTCCATCTCGGCGCGCGCCCATGCCAGCGCCCGGCGGTCCTCCAAACCCCAGTGAATGTCGGAAATGTGGAAGAGCAGCGTTCCGTCAGTAGCCATGGTCACTCGCCAGAAACAGGGTGGGGTGTTCCACCAGCGTGAAAGCGGAACGGTCCGCAACCTGATGCGCCTCGCCGTCGAGGAGGACGTCGATCGGCGTGCAATCCGCCTTGGCGAGCGACACCTCGTCGACCAGCCCGAGCCGGTCGTGCGGACCGGAGCGGAACTCGCGTCGCAGCAGCGCCCAGCCTTGGGCGAGGTAGTCGCCGAGCCCTTCCGCATGGTAGGCGTCGATCTGGATCCCGCGGTGCGTCGGCATCAACTTGAGCAGAGGATACCCCTCCTCGGCGCCGAGCGGCGGCTCCAGGCAGCGCACGCCCGGTCCCGCGGTCGTGACGCCGATGGCCTCGCTCGCCGAACCGGCAATCGCGGCCAGATCCCTTTCGCGCATCGCTTCACGGACCGCCTGCCAGCTGGCGCCGGGTCCGGCGAGCAGGTCGACGAGCGCGATGCCGGCGTCGGTGGCGATGACCTTCAGCGGGACCGGGCGCATGGCGCCCCGGCCGAAGCGGGCAATGATCTCGCCGGCATCGGCTTCGCCATGCAGGCGCTGCGCCAGCAGGTTCTTGGTCCCGCCGGGCAGAACCAGCACCTGCCCCTCCCACCCGTCAAGCGCGCCCACCATTGAATTGACGGAGCCATCGCCGGTGTAGATTGCCAGAACCGGGTTTCCGGTCTCCGCGAGCGTCTCCGCTGCGGGCGCGGCATCGTCGGGAAAGCTGCTGACCCGCACCGTCTCCACCCCCGCCGCGGCGAAGGATTGCAGCAGCCGTTCCTGCGAATCGGCCGCGTTGCTGCCGCTGCGGCTGTTGGTCACGAGCCAGACTCTGCGGTGCGCTGCTGCCATGACGGGTGTTACCGCTGCGGGGGGCAGGTTGTTCCCCGCCGCTTGTGCGTCACACCCGCCTTGAGACGATCAGCCACGCGGTGACGAGGTTCAGCGTGCTGTAGATCGCGTAGGCGAACGCCACTTCCGGCCACGCTCCGGCGGCCAGCAACATCGCCGCCGTCAGCAGCAGGAACTCGACCGCCAGCAGCACGCCGCCGCCGCGAAACCCCCGTCCCCGGGTGATCTGGAGCACCAGCGGGTGCCCGCTGTCGAGAACGGCGCGGTGCAGCGCGAAGTTGCCGATCCCGAGCAGGAAGATGAACAGCACCGCCACCGGGTCATCATCGCCCATCGGCGGCGCGCATCCAAGCGCGAATGCCGCCCCTTGGCACATGCGCGCCGCAGCCCTATTGCAGATGCGGCGCATCGGGCCGCGCCGGCGACAGCGCCCTGCTCTCCGCTTGACACCGGCCTGGCAAGCTGTATTGCGAAGATAAGACACCAGAGGTCGAGCGACCCTACGAGGCCCATGCAGAGTTCCACTGAACACGCCCCGGACTTCGCGCTGGCGAGAACGGCCATGATCAACAGCCAGCTGCGCACCAGCGGGGTGACGGGTCCGTTGGTGCTGGAGCGGATGAACACCGTCCCGCGCGAGGCCTTCGTGCCTGCCGCGCAGCGCGCCGCCGCGTACATCGACCGGTCGTTGCCGCTCGACGACGCGCATCAGCTTCCGCCACCGCTGTTCCATGGGCTGATGTTGCAGGAGGCACGCCTGGACCCGCAGGACCGCGTGCTGGTCGTGTCGCCGGCTCCCGGCTACCTCGAGGCCTTGGTGGCGCCGCTGGTCAATTCCGTGACGGCCATCGCCCCGTCGGCCGCAGCCGCGGGCGAGGTGCCGGAGGGTGGATATTCGCTCCTGCTGATCGACGGCGCTGCCGAGCAGGTGCCTGCGCCTCTCCTCGCCGCATTGACTCCCGCCGGGCGGGTGGTGACCGGGCTGGTGCAGGGCCAGGTGCAGAGGCTGTGCGTCGGCCGCGTCGTCGATGGCCGGCTGGCGGCGCAGCCGGTGCTGGAACTCGGCATTCCGCGCATCCCCGAATTCGATCAGCCTCGCGTGTGGCGCTTCTGATGCGCGCCCGCCTGTGCCGAGTCCTGCTGCTGTCCGGGCTGGTCGCAGCGGGCCTCGTCCCGGCAGCCGTCGCCGAGGCGCAGACGCTGCGCGAGGCGCTGGCGCAGGCCTACCGCTCCAATCCGAGCCTCCTCGCCGCCCGGTCGCAGCAGCGCGCCACCGACGAAACCGTGCCGATCCAGCGGGCGGCCGGTCTGCCCTCGGTGGACGCGAACGGCCGTTTCACCGAATTCCTGGTGCAGGATCAGGCAAGCTTCCTTGCGCCGGAACGGGCGCTGAACGCCGGCATCAGCCTTGCCGTCCCGCTCTACCGCGGCGGCGCCGTGCGCAACGCGGTGCGCGCCGCCGAACAGCGGGTGGAAGCCGGCCGGGCCGATCTGCGCGGCGCCGAGAGCGCCTTGTTCACCCAGGTGGTTGCGGCCTACATGAACGTCCTGCGCGACGAGGCGGTGGTCGGGCTGGCGCAGAATCAGGTGCAGGTGCTGGACATCAACCTGCAGGCGACCCGCGACCGCTTCACGATCGGCATCCTCACCCGCACCGACGTGGCACAATCGGAAGCACGGCTCGCCCTCGCGCGCGGAGAACTTCAGTCCGCACAGGCCAATCTCATCGCCTCGCGGGAAAACTACATCGCGCTCGTCGGCGCGGCGCCCGTCGACCTGCAACCGCCGCCTCCTCTTGGCGGCCTGCCCGCGACCGCGGCGGAGGCCGTGGCCGCGGCGCTCGACGCCAATCCCGACCTCGTCGCGGCGCGCGACCGGGCCGAAGCGTCGGCGCTCGACATCCGTGTCGCCGGCGCCGCGCGGCTGCCGCAGGTGTCGCTGGTGACGGGCTACACCTACCAGAACTTCCTCGGCACGCTGGGCGGCGCGGGCGGCGTGGCCGTGCCTCAGGCATCGGACGGTCTGCAGGCCGGGGTGAACCTGTCGCTCCCGCTGTTCCAGGGCGGACGTCCCGCCGCGCAGGAGCGGCAGGCGCAGGCGCGCGCCTCGGTCGCGCTCGAACAGATCGTGGAAGCCGAGCGCAACGTCATCGCGCAGGCCCGCTCCGCCTTTGCCAGCTACACCGCCGCGCTCGGGATCATCCGCTCGTCCGAAGCGGCGGTCAGCGCCGCGGCACTCAGTCTCGAAGGTGTGCGGGCGGAAAACACGGTCGGCAACCGCACCATCCTCGACATCCTCGACGCGGAGCGCGAGCTGCTCAATGCCCGGGTCCAGCTCGTGCAGGCACAGCGCAACGCTTATGTTGCCGGCTTCTCCCTGCTGGCCGCCATGGGCCGGGCCGAGGCGCGCGACTTGGGGCTTGCCGAAGCGGGACCGCTCTACGACCCGGCCGAGAACTACGAGCGGGTGCGGGGCCGGTGGTTCGACTGGAGCCGCGAGCCCGATCCGGTGACCGGCGCCACCCGCACGATCGACGTTCCCGCAGCCGATGCGGCGGCCCGTCCCATTGCGCCGCTCGACGACGGCACGCAGAGTGTGCGCGAGATTGGCGATCTGCGTCCCGCTGGCCTATAGTCCCCGGCCGCAGGGAGCCAGCACAGGGGCAGCAGCATGCATCAGCCGGGTGAGCCGTCGGTGGAAGTCATTCTGGACAGCATCAAGCGGGTGATCGCCCGCGAGAACCGCGCTCTTGAACGGCGGCGCGGCGACCCTGTCGGCGGCGCGGACTGGCACCCGGACCGCTCTCCGGCCGCGGTGGAGGTGGAGCCGGCCAGCGCGGACGAAGCGGCAGAAGTTCTCGACCTCGAGGAAGACGAGATCGTGACCGTCCCGGATTGGGCGCCGCAGGATAGCGAGGCGGCAGCGATGCTGGACGAAGAAGACCTGGCACCTGCGGAGGACTGGCCGGCGGCCGAGGCTGCCGGAGCGACCGCGGCTGAGGACGATGCCGGATCCCCTGCGCGAACCGGATCCGGCGAGGAAGAGGACAAGCCGCTGATGAGCGGCGCGGCGCGCACGGCCCTGCGCGACAACTTCGCGGCCCTGCAGCTCCTCAGCACCCTTGCGCGCGAACGCGCCGGCGATGGCGGCGACATGGAGTCCATGGTGCAGGCGCTGCTGCGGCCCATGCTGGCGCGCTGGCTCGACGAGCATCTGCCGCCGCTGGTCGAACGCCTCGTGCGGGACGAGATCCGCCGGATCGTCGGTCAGGGCTGAGACCGGCTGCGCTGCGCGGTCTTAACATGCGCGCGGCTTGTCCCTAAGCAGGACCGATGACGCATCGGCCCTCCCTCCTCTCCACCCGTGTCTCTGTCCGCAGCGCCCTGCTCGCCGGATTGCTCACGCTGGTTGCCGGCACGCCGGTCGCCGCCGAAGAGCAGCGCGCCGGGACCGCGCAACGGGACGCCTCCGCGACCGCCGCCCGGCCGCCGATGAGCGCCCGGGATCTGGTCACCCTCCCCCGCCTCGGCGCGCCGGTCGTTGCGCCCGATGCGGCGGTCGCCGTGGTGCCGGTGACGATGACCGACAGCGAGACGCTGGCCCGCTCGACCCGCCTTCAGGCCGTGCCGCTGGCTGGGACGCCAGGCGCACCCGTCGATCTGGCCCTGCCCGCCGGGGCGAGCAGCCCGGCGTTCGCCGGTGACGGGTTCCTCTACTTTCTCGCTCCGGGTGGCGCGACCGGCCAGCAGGGCACCGGCAGCCAGGTCTGGCGCGTCCGCGTGACCGCCGCAGGTCTGGCCGGCACGCCCGCCCAGGTCACGCGCTTCGCGTCGCCCGTGGCCGGCTTCTCCGTCGCGCCGCAGGGCAATGCGATCGCGGTCTGGCGCGAGCTGCCGCGCGGATGCGTCACCTTCGACTGCACCGAACTGCCGGCCCCTGCGTCCTTGGGGAGCGCCACCACCTACGATGCGCGCGACGGCTTCGTACGGCACTGGGATCGCTGGACCGTGCCGGGTTCCGTGTCGCGGGTGTTCGTGCACCGGCTGGCGGACGGCGTCGCGACGGGCGAGGCGGTCACGCTCGACGGTCCGGCGGGTGACGGCGCTCTTGTCGGCCACACCCCCACCCGCCCGTTCGGCGGCGCCGAGGATGTTGCCTGGGCGCCGGACGGACGCTCGGTGTACTTCGTTGCGCGGCGGGCCGACGGGAACGAGCCGCGCTCGACCAATCTCGACATCTGGCGCTCCGATCTCAGCGGCCGCGCGCCGGAAAACCTCACCAGCGCCAACACGGCCAGCGACACGCTGCCGGTGCCATCGCCCGACGGACGCTGGCTCGCCTATCTCGCCATGGCGCGGCCGGGCTATGAATCGGATCGCCAGGTGATCACGCTGCGCGACCTGCGCAGCGGCGCCGTCCGCGCGCTGACCGGCGGCTTCGACCGTTCGTTCGGCTCGATCGCATGGACACCGGATTCGCGCCACATCCTGGCCACCGCACAGGACGTGCTCGACACGCCGGCGTTCCGGATCGTCGTCCGCACGGGCCGGGTGGAGCGGCTGGACCTGTTGCCCGGCAACGAAGCGCATGTCGGGACGGTGGTGCCGCTGCCGGGCAATCGCCTGCTGTTCACGCGCGATTCCATCGCCGCACCGCCGGAGCTGTTCCTGCACGCCAACCGGCAGACGCGCCAGCTGACCGACGTCGCGACGACGCGCATTCGGCAGCTCGCGCCGGTGACCACCCGGCGCTTCAGCTTCGCGGGCGCCGGCGGGGCGCAGGTGTGGGGGCAGATCACCAAGCCGGAAGGCGCGAGCCACACCCTGCCCGCCATTCTCTACATCCACGGCGGACCGCAGGGATCGTTCAACGACGCCTGGTCGAACCGCTGGAACCCGCGGGTCACCGCGGCGCAGGGCTATGCCGTCATCTCCATCGACTTCCATGGCAGCACCGGATACGGACAGGACTTCGTCGATGCCATCAACCGGGACTGGGGAGGAAAGCCGCTCGCGGACCTGCAGAAGGGGCTCGCCGCGGCGCTGGCGCTCGATCCCCAGATCGACGGCAGCCGCGCGTGCGCCATGGGGGCGTCCTACGGCGGCTACATGGTCAACTGGATCGCCGGACAGTGGCCGGACCGCTTCCGCTGTCTCGTCAACCACAACGGGTTGTTCGACATGCGGTCCTTCTATTACGCCACCGAGGAAACGTGGTTTCCGGTGTGGGACTTCGGCGGCACCTACGAGGAGCAGCGCGAGCTCTACGAACGCTGGAACCCGGTCAATCACGTGGGCAGCTGGCGCACCCCGATGATGGTGGTGATCGGCCAGCGCGACTTCCGCGTTCCGTACACGCAGGGGCTGGGCGCCTTCCACGTGCTTCAGGAACGGCAGATCCCCGGCAAGCTGCTGGTCTTCCCGGACGAGAACCACTGGGTGCTCGGGGCGCGCAATTCGCTGCGCTGGCATGACGAGGTGTTCGCCTGGCTCGACCGCTGGCTGAAGCGCGACGGTCAGGACGCCGGCCACCCGTGAACGGCAAGGCGCTCGACAAGGCCCGCGCGAATCTTGCCAAGACCGGCGGCGCGCAGGCGCAGCGTCACATCTTCCTGTGCGCGCTCGCGGAAAAGCAGAAGTGCTGTTCTCGCGCCGACGGCAAGGCCTCGTGGGACTACCTGAAGCGCCGGCTCAAGGAGCTGGGGCACACGGGTCCGGCAGACAGGCAGCCACCTGGCGCGGGCATCAACCGCACCAAGGCGGACTGCCTCCAGCTGTGCGCCGCTGGTCCGATCGCCGTCGTCTGGCCCGACAATGTCTGGTATCACTCGTGCCATCCGCCGGTGCTGGAAAGGATCATCCAGGAGCACCTGATCGGCGGCTGTCCGGTCGAGGATTTCCGCCTCTACCCGGCCTGAGGCCGGACGGGGCCGCTCGGGAAGGCGTCAGCGGCGCCAGTGCTCGCCGGTGTGGTCCTCGATCGCCTCGTCATGTCCGGTCCCGCTCGACAGGAACACCAGCCCCATGAGCGCACCCGTTAGCATCACCGTCAACCCCAGGCCGAGGGCCAGGGCGATGTAGAAATGCACCGACACCGGCTCGCCCGCCCAGTAGGTGAACAGCCATGCCGCCAGCACGACCGCCAGCGCCAGCGCGCCCAGCCATTTGAGGATGCGGCGATAGCGCGCCCAGGCGAAGCGGGCGACCTCGGCATCGTCGAGCGGGCTTCTGCGGGCCATGGCGCGCGATGTGGAGCATGGCATGCCGCTTTGCAAGGCGCACGGCACCCGGCTGCGTCCGGGTGGCGTTGACGGGTGATCCGTGACACACTCCGCGAACGGATCATCAGGGAGCCTGCGCCATGACGATTGCCCGTCTCATCGCCGACCGCGACCCCGCCGCCATCATCACCTGCGCAGCCGACGCCACGCTGAAGGAGGCGGTCGCCTGTCTCGCCGAGCGCCGGATCGGTGCCCTGCCCGTGATCGACGACACGGGCGTCTGCGGCATCCTGTCCGAGCGGGATGTGATCTACCGGCTGCGCGACGAGGGGGCGGCCTGCCTCGAACGCCGCGTGGCCGAGGTCATGACCGCCCCGGCCATCACCGTCACCCGCGCCACCACCGTGGACGAGGCGCTGCAGCTCATGACCCGGCGACGGGTTCGTCACCTGCCGGTGATCGAGAACGGCGCCATGGTGGGCTTCGTGTCGATCGGCGATCTCGTCAAGGCGCAGGTCGACGAGGCGCAGCGCGAGGCGGCCTTGATGCGCGACTACATCACCCACGCTTGAGCGGCCCGCCGCCGGGTCCTATCTTGGCGCCATGACGGCTTCAGCCACCCTCACCGCCGCCGCCGCCGCGCGGGTCGCCCAGATCGCCCGCCGCCAGCAGCGCGAGCCGATCCTGCGCCTCGCGGTCGATGGCGGCGGCTGCTCCGGCTTCCAGTACCGCTTCGCGCTGGCGGACGGGATCGAGGCCGATGATCTGGTCAGCGAGACGGACGGTGTGCGGCTCGTGATCGATCCCGTCAGTCTCGATCTCGTCGACGGATGCCGGGTGGATTTTGTCGAGTCGCTTGGCGGCGCGGCGTTCCGGGTCGAAAATCCGCAGGCCGCCGCCGGATGCGGGTGCGGCTCGAGCTTCGCCATCTGAGCGCCGCCGCCGTGCGCATCGCCACCTTCAACATCAACGGCGTGAAGGCGCGCCTGCCGCGTCTGCTGGAGTGGCTGGAGGAAACACGTCCTGCCGTCGCGTGCCTGCAGGAAATCAAATCACAGGATGACGGCTTTCCCGCCAAGGCGTTGCAGGCGATCGGCTACCACGCCATCTGGCACGGGCAGAAGGGGTTCAACGGGGTGGCCATCCTTGCCGACGGCGCGGTGCCGCGCGAGGTCCGCCGCGGGCTGCCCGGCGATCCCGATGACGCGCAGGCCCGCTACCTCGAGGCCGAGGTGAACGGGGTGCGGGTCGCCTCGATCTACCTCCCCAATGGCAATCCGCAACCCGGCCCCAAATTCGAGTACAAGCTCGCCTGGTTCGCGCGTCTGCGCGTCCATGCGGCCAGCCTCTGGGCCGAGGAGGTGCCGGTGGTGCTGGCTGGCGATTTCAACGTCGTCCCGACCGATGCCGATATCTGGGCCGCCGATGCGCTTGCCGAGGATGCCCTCACCCAGCCGGAGTCGCGCGATGCATGGGCGCGCCTGCTTGGCGACGGGTGGACCGATGCGGTCGCCACGCTTCACCCGCGGGGCGGCGTGTGGACCTTCTGGGACTACCAGGCCGGAGCATGGCCGCGCGATCACGGTTTCCGCATCGATCACCTGCTGCTGTCGCCCGAATGCGCCGATCGGCTCTGCGCCGGGGGCGTGGACAAGGGGCACCGCGGCCGCGAGCGGGCGAGCGACCACGCGCCCGTGTGGATCGAAATGACGGGCTGAGGCGTTGCAGAGGGCGTTGAGCGGCTCACGGCCGCCCTGCCATGGAGAACTGCCGATGCGCGCCCTGAACGCCCTTGCCGCCTGCTCCGCTTTTGCCGCTCTGGCGGCCTGCGCCACACTGCCCGGCGGCGAGAACGCCCGCTCGGCCCTTGCGGGCGCCGACTGGACGGTGATCAGCATCGACGGCCGCGACGTCGTGTCAGGCACGCCGCCGACGCTGACCTTCGGCTCCGACGGGCGCGTCACCGGCACCACTGGCTGCAACCGGTTCTTCGCCAGCTACACCGAAGGCACCGACACGGTGACCATCGGCCAGGTCGGCGGCACGCGCATGGCCTGCGCCGCCCCGCTCATGGAGCAGGAGCGGACCATGCTGGCCGCCCTGCCGGGCACGCACCGCTTTGCCGTCGCGGCGGGGCAGCTGACCCTCACCACGCAGAGCGGAGCGGTCATCCGCGCCCGCTGAGAAGGCGCCGATCAGCGGTAGAAGATGTGGCGGTTGATGGTGGCGGCCGCAACCCGGCGGCGCGCCCAATCCGGGCGCACGTAATTGGCGTGGAAGTACAGCGCCTCGTCCGCCGCGCTGTCCCAGCTGTCGTAATGCGCGATCTGGGCGATGGCCTTGGCCTGCGCCCATGCCGGTGAATGCTCCGGGATCGGCGGCATGCGCCCGTTGCGCACGAAGGAGAACTGGGCCCGCTGATACACCACGCCGCAGTAGCTGTCGGGAAAGCGGGAGGATTGCTTGCGGTTGATCACGACCTTGGCGACGGCGAGCTGCCCGTGCAGGGGTTCGCCACGCGCCTCGAAGTAGATGGCCCCGGCGAGGCAGCGCATCTCTTCGGACAGGGTGTCGGTCACGCGGGTCTGCGCCACGAGATCGCGCAAGGATGCGGCGGTGCGGTCAGCTGCGGGCGCATCCCGCTGCTCCTCGGCTGCGGAAGGAGCCAGCGGCTGCACCACCTCGCGGCTCAAGAACACGGGAACCGGATCCGCAACCGGTTGTTCGGGAAGGAGAATTTGGAACGTGCCCGGCGCTTCCTGAGCGCGGGCGGTGCCCTCGTCGGGCGTGAAAAGGGTGGCAAGAACAGCCATGACCGGCAAGGCCGTGGCTGCGGTAAACGTGCGTTTGGTCACTCAGGTCCGTCCAAAGGCGGTGAGCGTTCCTGCGCAGGCCGGGTGTGGTGCGCCTTGGCGCCCGCACCTTCCGTATCAATCAAATGCCTGCCGGCCGCCCCCCGTCTGCGCGCCAGCACCGCCGGCTGTCAGGCCGTGGTCGATGCCGCCTTCGCTGTGGGAGAGCCGCCCCGTTACGGACGAGTGGGGTCGGGGTCAACACATTCTCGCCGCATTTCGATGAACCGTTCGGGACGCGTGGTGTCCAGTTCGACGATCCACAGGTCGGGATCGCCTGCTGTACGCCGCCGCAGATAGTCGGGATCGATCGCGCCGCCGGCGGTGACGGGGGCCGACACCGGTGTGAAGCCGCGCCACCCGTCGGCACGCGGCAGCCGCTCCCACAGCCGCTGGGCACCGCCGCGCTCCGTCGTGACGATCAGGATGGTGCCCGCATCCGGGTCGCCGCGGTGCAGCACAGTGGCAAAGCCGCCCTCGCTCTCGACCGCCCGACGCCAGGCGCCGATCTCGAGTCGCGGCGGAAGCCGGCCCTCCATCGCCTGCCCTCCCGCTCTCACCCCGCCTGCGCGCCGTAGGCGGGAAGGCTGGTGAGCGCGATGCGCGAGCGCATGAACGTGCCGGTGCCGCGCCCCACCTCGTCCCCCTGCGCGTCGATCAGCCGCGCCTCGGCCACGAGAACGCGGCGTCGCCCGGACACCCAGCTGCCATGCGCCTCCACCGGTCCTTCCCGCACCGGCTTGCTGAAATGCAGATTGAACGACGTGGTCAGCAGGAAGCAGTCGGTCACAAGCGTGTTCGCGGCGTAGAACGCGGCATCGTCGAGCATCTTGAAGTAGACCG
The DNA here is from genome assembly GCF_004153605.1 of Qipengyuania thermophila. Classification (NCBI taxonomy): domain Bacteria; kingdom Pseudomonadati; phylum Pseudomonadota; class Alphaproteobacteria; order Sphingomonadales; family Erythrobacteraceae; genus Qipengyuania; species Qipengyuania thermophila. The sequence goes on from NZ_SDSI01000001.1 coordinate 644,932, forward strand.
TTCCGTGCGCCGCGCCGGCGGCGTGATACACGTCGGGGGACAGGGTGGCGCGGATGATGGACCGCCCCTCGCCGGTGATGGTGAGGACCGATGGGAACAGCCGGTTGATGGCGGCTGCGCTGTAGAGACGTTCCAGCGCCCGATGGTGGCGGCCATCCTCCGCCGGCCCGGCACGGAGCGAGGGTTGCGTGCTCACCTCGGCCGGTCCGGCGCCGGCACGTGCCCGGTCATCGCGGCTCGACCCAGCCGACCGAGTGGTCGTCGCGGCGATACACCATGTTGTGCCGCCCGGTTCCGGCGTTCTTGAAAAACAGCGCGTTGGTGTTGCGCAGGTCGAGCATCATCACCGCATCGGCCACGCTGCACTCGGGAATGTCGACCCGCGTTTCGGCGATCACCGGCGGCGCTTCGGGTGCATCGTCCGGGCTTTCGTCCTGCTGCTCGGCGGCGAAGATGCGGTAGGCGGCCTCTTCCTCCTCGCGCGGGGACAGCACCCGCTCGCTGCGCGCCTTCAGCCGGGTCTTGTAGCGCCGGAGCTGCTTCTCGATCTTGCCGGTGGCCTGATCGAAGGCAAGGTGCACGTCGTGGGCCGTGCCGCTGCCCTTGAGGATCAGACCCTGCGTCACATGGGTGATGATGTCGCACGAAAAGGCGCCGCCCGGCTGCCGGCCGAACGTCACGTGCGAGGACATGGCGCGGCTGAAATACTTGTCGACCATCTCGCTCAGCCGGTCGTGCACCTGCGCCTGAAGCGCCGCGCCGGTGTCGATCTGATGACCAGAAACCCGGATGTCCATGGCTTGCCTTCTCCCTTGTTCGCCCTCCGGCCGCGCCGTTCAGGCCAGCCAGAGCGGATTGCTCAGCGTCTCCACGAAGGCCCGGTGGCGCGCCAGTTCCTCCGCGGTGGCGGCATGCGGGCGCGGCGGGCGCACTCGGCGTGACGGGGCCGCCGGCTGGAGGGACGCGGCGTCGGATGGTTCAACTGAAGCAAGCTCCAGCCCGATCTGCCGCCCGCCGGTCAGCTCGACATAGACCTGCGCCAGCAGTTCGGCATCGAGCAGGGCGCCATGCTGCACCCGGTGACTGCGATCGATGCCGTAGCGGCTGCACAGGGCGTCCAGCGACAGCTTGGCACCGGGGTGCCGACGGCGGGCGATCTGCACCGTGTCCACCATTCGCGACTCGCACACCGGCTGATGCCCGCTCCGCGCCAGTTCGGCATTCAGGAAGCCGAAGTCGAAGCCGGCATTGTGCGCCACCAGCGGCGAGTCGCGCAGAAACGCCAGCAGCTCGTCGGCGAGATCGGCGAAGAGCGGCTTGTCGGCAAGGAACTGGGCGGACAGCCCGTGGACCGCCTGCGCTCCGGCGGGCATGTCGCGTTGCGGATTGAAATACGCGTGAAACACCGCCCCCGTAGGAACGCGGTTGACGATCTCGATGCACCCGATCTCCACCATCCGGTCGCCGGCCGCCGGGTCGAGGCCGGTGGTTTCGGTGTCGAAGACGATCTCGCGCATCGCCATGGTTATCGGTCCGCCATGCCGCCTTGGCAAGGCTCAGCCGGGGTGCAGCGTCCGGATCAGTTTCTGCACCGCGGCGCGGGTCTCCGCCAGCGGCACCCCTGTGTCGATGACGTGGTCCGCCCGCGCCCGCTTGTCGGCATCGGGGAGCTGCAGAGCCAGGATGCGGGCAAAGGCTTCGGGGGTCATGCCGGGCCGCGCCAGCACCCGCCGCCGCTGCACCTCCGGCGGCGCGCTGACCACGAGCACCCGGTCGACCAGCGCATCGCCCTTCGTCTCGAACAGCAGCGGGATGTCGAACACCACCAGCGGGCATCCGCCATGTTCCAGCAGAAAAAGCTGCCGCTCCGCCCCGACGGCCGGGTGGACGATCGCCTCCAGTGTCCGCCGCGCCGCATCATCCATCAGCACGCGGTCGCGCAGGCTGGCGCGGTCCACACCCTCGCGGCCCGTGCTCCCCGGAAAGGCGGTCTCGATGGCGGCCACCAGTGCCCCGCCCGGTCCCTGGAACCGGTGAACCACGGCGTCGGCGTCGAACACCGGCACGCCTTCCTCGCGGAACATCTGGGCAACAGTGGACTTGCCCATTCCCACCGAGCCGGTGAGACCAAGGACCAGCGGCCGGGTCATGCGGCGAGCAGCGCGCGCAGTTCGGCATCGTGCTCACGGGGCGCAGGTTGACCGAAGAACAGCGCGAACGCGGCAGCAGCCTGCGCGATCAGCATGTGAAGGCCGTCAAACGTCGCGTGCCCCGCTGCGGTGGCGCGGAGCAGCAGCTCCGTTTTAACCGGATCGGTGACAATGTCGTAGAACAAGGAACCGGGAGGGGCATGGCTGAGGTCGAACCGGAGCGGGCCGTGTCCTCTCATGCCGAGGGGCGTGGTGTTGACCACCAGATCAAGACAGCCCTCGCGCGCGTCGAAGGCGAAGTCGGTCGGCTGCGCGAAGCACGCAAGGTCGGCGGAGTGGTGCCCGCCCTCCGGCGCCAGCGAGTCCAGCACGCTCTGCGCCTTCGCCGCATCCCTCCCCGCCAGCACGAGGGTGAAGCCCGTCCCCGCCAGCGCATAGACGACGGCCCGTGCCGCTCCGCCCGTGCCCAGCACCCGCGCCATGCGGAACCAGTGGCGCTGCGCCAGCAACGGGCGCAGCGGGTCGAGAAACCCTGCCGCATCGGTGTTGCAGCCTGTCAGCCGGCGCTCCTCGCCGCGGACGACCGTGTTCACCGCTCCGATGGCGCGCGCCGTCCTGTCGAACGCGTGAAGATGCGGCTGCACCCGCTGCTTGAGGGGCATCGTCACATTGCAGCCACGCCACAGGGGATCGGCCGCCCGTGCGGCGAGGTAGTCCGGCAACGTGTCCGCCGTCACTCTGGTTGCGCGGTAGTCGGCCGCGATTCCCAGCCTGGACAACCAGAAGCGGTGAATCGCCGGTGACTTGGAACGCGCGACGGGATCGCCGATCACTTCGGCATAGGGCACGGTCATGCCGGCAGCTCGCCCATCTCGCGCAAGGCGCGCAGCACCGCCAGCAACGGCATGCCGAGAACGGTGAAATGGCTTCCGGCGATGCGATCGAACAGCTGCACACCCCGCCCTTCGATGCGGAAGCACCCGGCGCATGCGCCAACGTGCGGCCATTCCGCGTCGAGATAGGCGCTGATGAACGTGTCGCTCAGCGAGCGCACCCACAGCCGGGCGACGTCGTGCCCGACCCATTCCACCCGCCCGCGCCGCACCAGCGCGGCGGCGCTGTGCAGGTCCATGACCCGGCCGGAAAACCGGCGGAGATGCGCGGCCGCCTCCTCCCGGTCGGCCGGCTTGTCGAAGCGATGGCCGTCCACCACCACCAGCGAGTCGCTGCCGAGCACCAGCCTCTCGCCGGCCATGGCAGCCGGCACGGCCGCCGCCTTGGCCGCAGCCAGCGCCTGCGCCACCTCGTCCGGGGAGGAATCCTCCATAGCCGCTTCGAGCGCCCGCTCGTCGACGGCGGCAGGCCACGTGTCGAACGCCACGCCGGCTGCGGCGAGCATGGCCGCCCGCGACGCGCTGCGCGAGGCAAGCAGCAGCATGCCGCTCAGGCCGCGCCGCCGACGCGGCTGGTCGACGGCACCCGGTCGCGTTCTCCCAGAAGCCGGATCACCGCCGCGGCCGTCTCCTCGATCGAGCGCCGGGTGACGTCGATGACCGGCCAGCCGTGATCGGCAAACATCCGCCGGGCATAGTGCAGCTCCTCGCGCACCCTCTCCTCGTCGACATAGGCGGTGTGTTTCTCCTCGCCGAGATGGAGGAGCCGGTTGCGGCGGATCTGGATCAGCCGGTCGGCCGCCGTCGTGAGCCCCACCACCAGCGGCCGGGAGAGCGTGAACAGGGCCGGGGGCGGCGGCGTCTCGACCACGATCGGGATGTTGGCGACCTTGTAGCCGCGATTGGCGAGATAGATGGCCGTCGGGGTCTTTGACGAGCGTGAGACGCCCGCCAGCACGATGTCGGCCGCTTCCCAGTTCTCGTGCCCCACCCCGTCGTCGTGGGCGATGGTGAACTGGATCGCCTCCACCCGGTGGAAATAGGCGTCATCCATGATGTGCTGTCGTCCCGGCCGCCCGTGCGCCTCGCGCCCGAACTGCCGTTCGAGCGCGCGGGTCACCTGGTCGAGAACCGGGACGGCGGGGATGCCGAGCTGGCGGCACTGCTCCTCCAGCCTTGCGCGGGTGTCCGGATTGACCAGCGTGAACAGCACCATGGTGTTGTCCGCGCCGAGTTCGGGCAGGATGCGGTCGAGATGCTGGCGCGAGCGGACCATGGGCCAGAAATGCCGCACCACGTCCGCCCCTTCGAACTGCGCCAGCGCCGCCTTGGCGATCATCTCCAGGGTCTCGCCGGTGGAGTCGGAGAGAAGGTGCAGGTGCAGGCGTGCCATGGCGCTCCGGTCGGGGGCTCCCACAATGGCTGTGGACGACCCGTCCCATAAACCACGGGAGAGCAGCGTGGACAAGCGGCACGGCCGCGGTGCGTGCCCGCAGCGGCGGTGTCCCGCACCCGCTTCTCGACACGCGCCGCGACGTGTCCACAGGGTGTGGACTGCGGGAACAAAGGCTGCTTGACGGCAGAAGCGCGCGAGTCCGAAGCGCGTGTGCCCCTGTTCAGCAGTGGAGCTTTCGGGCAGAGCGGCGTTGTGCTCCTTTTCCACAGGACCAACAGACTCCTTCATCCTTTAAGAAAAGATTCATTGTTATGGACCTGGACCGCTGATGCCCTTTCTGCTCGACACGCTGGCTGGCCGACGGGCGGATCGCGTGCCCCTGTGGCTGATGCGGCAGGCTGGCCGCTATCTGCCCGAATACAGGGCGCTCCGCGCGGAAAAGGGCGGGTTCCTCGCGCTGGTCTACGACAGCGCAGCGGCCGCCGAGATCACCGTTCAGCCGATCAGGCGCTTCGGCTTCGATGGCGCGATCCTGTTTTCCGACATCCTCATCGTGCCGCACGCGATGGGACAGGATCTGGCCTTCCTGGCTGGCGAGGGGCCGCGCCTGTCCCCCCGGCTCGCGGACGCCGCGCTGGACGCGCTTCAGGCGGTGCCGGAGCGCCTGTCGCCCATCTACGACACCGTGGCCCGCGTCCGGGCCATGCTGGCGCCGGACACCACCCTGCTGGGCTTTGCGGGCTCGCCGTGGACGGTCGCCACCTACATGATCGCCGGCGAGGGGAGCCGCGATCAGCACGAGGCCCGCGTCCTTGCCTACCGCGACCCGGGCGCCATGAGCGCGATCATCGCCGCGGTCGAGGCGGTGACGCTTGACTATCTTGCCGGCCAGATCGCTGCCGGGGCGCAGGCCGTGCAGCTGTTCGACTCCTGGGCCGGCAGCCTTGCCCCCGCCGAATTCGAGCGCTGGGTGATCGCCCCCACGGCGCGGCTGGTCGCCGCCTTGGCGGAGCGGTGCCCCGGCGTGCCGGTCATCGGTTTCCCAAAAGGGGCGGGCGCCAAGCTCCCGGCCTATGTGAGAGAGACGGGCGTGCGGGCCGTCGGCGTGGACGAGACTCACGATCCGGTCTGGGTCGATGCGAACCTGCCGGACGGAGTCTGCGTGCAGGGCAATCTCGACCCGCTCCTGCTGCTGTCGGGCGGGGAGGAGCAGGACAGGGCGGCGGAACGGATCCTCGCCGCCTTCGCCGGGCGTCCGCATGTCTTCAATCTCGGGCACGGGATCGACCGCCGGACGCCGATCGCCCATGTCGAACGCCTGGTGGCAAAGGTGCGTGCATGGAGGGGATGACGGGGCGGGACGGAGCCAGTAAACCGCGCGCATGCAGGACGTTCTGGCCTTGACCTATCTGTGGCTGAAGGCCGGGCACGTCATCTTCGTCATCTTCTGGATGGCGGGGCTGTTCATGCTGCCGCGTTTCTTCGTCTATCATCAGGAGGCGCCCGCCGGCTCCGACGAGGCGGCGCGCTGGATCGACCGCGAGCGCAAGCTGCTGCGCATCATCCTGCTGCCCTCGATCCTGGTGGTCTGGGTGCTCGGGATTGCGCTTGCGTCGGCCGTCGGCGCATGGAGCGAGGGCTGGCTTCATGCCAAGCTGCTGCTCGTGCTGCTCCTGTCGGGCTATCACGGCTATCTGGCGGCTTATGCCCGCCGGCTGGCGCGCGGGGAGGCGCGGCTTTCCGGACCGGCGCTGAGGCTGCTCAACGAGGTGCCGGGCGTTGCCGCCGCGCTGATCGTCATTCTCGTCGTCGTGAAGCCCTTCTGACTCTGCCTTGGCGCAGAGCACCCGCGGCCGATTGACGCGGCCGCCGGTGCGGCTTATCTGCGGAGGCGGTCCGGCGCCGGCTCCGTGCGACTTGCGCCAGTCACCCGGTCTGCTTTCTCCAAGCGTCACGACCCCGGCCGTCCGCGCCAACCGCTTTCGAACCTTCACACCAGGCGAACACGTGTCATGCACCTCAAGGAACTGAAGGCAAAAACCCCTGCCGAACTCGTCCAGATGGCCGAGGAGCTGGAGGTGGAAGGCGCGTCGACCATGCGGCGCCAGGACCTCATGTTCTGCATCCTGAGGGAACTGGCCGAGGACGAGGACTACGAGGAACAGATCATGGGGATCGGCACCATCGAGGTGCTGTCCGACGGGTTCGGCTTCCTCCGCTCGCCCGAAGCGAACTACCTTGCCGGGCCGGACGACATCTACGTCTCGCCCAACCAGGTGCGCCGCTGGGGCCTGAGGACGGGGGACACGGTGGAGGGCGAAATCCGCGCGCCGCGCGAGGGCGAGCGCTATTTCGCCCTGACCAGCCTCTCGCGCGTCAATTACGACGAACCCGACGCGGTCCGGATGCGGACGAACTTCGACAACCTGACGCCGCTCTACCCGGACGAGAAGCTGAGGCTCGACACGCTCGACCCGACGGTGAAGGACAAGTCGGCCCGGGTGATCGACATCATCGCGCCGCAGGGCAAGGGACAGCGCGCGCTGATCGTCGCGCCGCCGCGCACCGGCAAGACGGTGCTGCTCCAGAACATCGCCAAGGCGATCACCGACAACCATCCGGAAGTGTTCCTGATCGTCCTGCTCGTCGACGAGCGGCCGGAGGAGGTGACGGACATGCAGCGGTCGGTGAAGGGCGAGGTCATCTCCTCGACCTTCGACGAGCCCGCGACCCGGCATGTGCAGGTGGCCGAGATGGTCATCGAGAAAGCCAAGCGACTGGTCGAGCACAAGAAGGACGTGGTGATCCTGCTCGACTCCATCACCCGGCTGGGCCGCGCCTACAACACAGTGGTGCCCTCGTCGGGCAAGGTGCTGACGGGCGGGGTCGACTCCAACGCCCTGCAGCGGCCCAAGCGCTTCTTCGGGGCGGCGCGCAACATCGAGGAGGGAGGCTCTCTATCGATCATCGCCACGGCTCTGATCGACACCGGCAGCCGCATGGACGAGGTGATCTTCGAGGAATTCAAGGGCACCGGCAATTCGGAGATCGTGCTCGACCGCAAGGTCGCCGACAAGCGCATCTTCCCCGCTCTCGACGTGGGCAAGTCCGGCACCCGCAAGGAGGAGCTGCTGGTCGAGAAGGACAAGCTGTCCAAGATGTGGGTGCTGCGCCGCATCCTGATGCAGATGGGGACGGTCGACGCGATGGAGTTCCTGCTCGACAAGATGAAGGATTCCAAGACGAACGAAGACTTCTTCGCCACCATGAACCAGTGAGGCAGAGCCGGAGCACCCGACGCGCGTTGGTGTGGCCGCGAAGGGCATGCCAAGCAAGCGTTTACCTTTAGGACCTAGGAACTGCGGCGAGGAAGCCGGACAGGAGACAGCGCATGCGGCAGATGGTGTACACCAGCCGGGCCGTGCGATCGCTTGATCAGGCGGACATCTTCGCCATCGTGCAGCAGTCGGCGCACAACAATCTCGCGCGCGACGTGACCGGGTTCCTCATCTATGCCGACGACAGGTTCCTGCAGCTGATCGAGGGCGAGCACGCGGTGATCGGCGATCTTCTGGCCATCATCAGCGCCGATCCGCGGCACACGCAGATCAACGTCGCCGTGGATGTCCCGATCGCTGAGCGCAGCTTCCCTCGCTGGCGCATGCACCGCGTCGGGCGAACACCGGCGAGCATTGCCGAACTCCGGGCGACCTTGTCCGCACGTCCCCAGACGCATCCGGCTCTTCGCGAACTCGACCTTTTCCTCGGCTGATCCGCTGCGCGGTCGCGGCGCATCGACGCCTTGTCCCTTGCATTGACGGGCGCCGGGGCCCACGTGAAGGCGAACACGTCAGCACAGGATGCGCCGGCCATGAAGCTTCATGTGGAGATCGACTGCACGCCTGAAGAGGCACGGCGGCTGATGGGATTGCCGGATCTGGCGGCGGCCAACGATCTGTATGCCGGCATGCTCGCCGAAGCTGCCCGCAACAGCAAGACGCCCGATCAGTGGCGCGATCTGGCGCAGCATTTCGCGCCGGCAGGCAATCTCGGCCTCAAGATGGTCCAGGCGTTCATGGAGAACGCGGCGCGTGGCTCCGGCAGCAAGCCGGCGGATGCCTCCTCCCCGGACGCGGGTGACCGGGCACGCTGATCCGCGGTTCCGTGTGACGAATGCCGAGACGATCGTCGCCGTGTCCAGCGGCAGCCCGCCTGCGGCAATCGCAGTGCTGCGGGTCAGCGGCCCGGCCGCGCTTGACGTTGCGCGACAGCTGACGGGAAAGCCGCTGCCACCTGCGCGGTCTGCGACGCTGCGGGAATTGCGGGACGGGCGCGGCGAGATCCTTGATCGCGCGATCCTGCTGGTTTTCCCGGGGCCTCGCAGCGCGACCGGCGAGGATCTCGTCGAGCTGCATTGCCACGGAGGGCGGGCGGTCGTGGCGGCGGTCGAACGGGCGGTGCTCGCCCAGCCGCGCGTGCGCCGCGCGGCACCGGGCGAGTTCACCCGCCGGGCCTTCGTCAACGGTCGCATCGATCTGGGCCAGGCAGAAGGTCTTGCCGATCTGCTCATGGCGGAAACGGAGCTGCAGCGGCAAGCGGCCCTTTCCCTCACCGAAGGGAGGTTCTCCGCCCAGGTTGAACAATGGCGGACCGCAGTTCTAAACTTGGCAGCCCAGGTGGAAGCGGTGCTCGACTTCGCCGACGAGGAGGACGGGGAGGCCCTTCACGCGGGTTGGGTCGAGAATGTGCGACGGTTGACAGGCGAGATCCGCGACTGGCTGGCGCGACCCCGGACGGAGCGGCTTCGCGATGGCGTGCGAGTGGTTCTTGCCGGACCGCCCAACAGCGGCAAATCGACCCTGTTCAACGCGCTGCTCGACGAGGATGCGGCGATCGTGTCCGAACAGGCGGGAACCACGCGTGACGTTCTTGAGCGTTCGGTCGCGCTTGGCGGTGTGCCCTTGGTGCTTGTCGACACCGCCGGGATCAGGGACGATGCTGGCGATCCGCTGGAGCGCGAGGGGATCGCGCGCACGCGGCAGCGCCTGTCGCGCGCCGATGTTGTCCTGTGGCTCGGCCCGGAAGGCGAGGGGCCGGCTGGCGCGCTGGAGGTCGAGGCGCAGATCGACCGCGCCGAGGCGACGCGCAAACGCGCTCCCTGGCATCGTCTTTCGGCACGGACTGGCGAGGGAATGCAGAGCTTTGTCAGCAAGCTGCGCGAGCATGCCGGCGGCCTTCTGCCGCAGCCTGGAAGTTTCGGCGTGAACGAGCGGCAGGCGCGTCTGCTCTCCGGGGCGGTGGATGCACTTTCGGACGCGGAGCAGGCTCAGGACGAACTTGTCATCGCCGAGCATCTGCGGCAGGCACGGCTCGCGTTTGATCAACTGCTCGGGTCGGCAGCAACAGAGGACATGCTTGACGCGCTGTTTGCGCGGTTCTGCATCGGGAAGTGAATGTTTCACGTGGAACAGCGCCATGAGCCGCTTTGACGTCGTTGTCATCGGCGGAGGTCACGCCGGCGTGGAGGCGGCCTGCGCAGCGGCGCGGCTTGGACTGAGCACCGCCTTGCTGAGCTTCGATCTCGATCGGATTGGCGTGATGAGCTGCAATCCGGCGATCGGTGGCCTCGGCAAGGGTCATCTGGTGCGGGAGGTCGATGCCTTCGATGGCGTGATCGGCCGGGCTGCGGATGCGGCGGCCATTCACTACCGCATGCTCAACCATTCGAAGGGCAGCGCGGTCTGGGGTCCTCGGGTGCAAGCAGACCGGACGCTCTTTCACCGCTTTGTTCAGCGGCATGTCCGTGCGCAGCCCGATCTGACGCTCATCCCGGGCGAAGCGCAGGCGCTGCTCATCCGGCATGGCGAGGTTGCGGGTGTGACAACGGCAACCGGAGACACCTTGCGGGCGGACCGGGTGGTTTTGTGCACCGGTACCTTTCTCGGCGGTACGCTTTTCCGCGGCGAGGAACGATTCAGCGGCGGCCGGGTGGGCGAGGCGAGCGCAACCCGGCTTGCGGCGCAGCTTCGCGAACTTGCCTTGCCCATGGGGCGCCTCAAGACCGGAACGCCTCCGCGCCTCGATGGGCGCAGCATCGACTGGGTACGGCTGGAGGAGCAGCACAGCGACACCGGCGAGTGGACCATGTCACCCATGACGTCACGGCGTCAGAATCCGCAGGTGTTCTGCGCGATCACCCGCACCAATGCGCGGGCGCACGAGGTCATCCGCGCCAACCTCCATCGTTCGCCGCTGTTCTCCGGTGATATCCAGGGCACCGGTCCCCGATATTGCCCGTCGATCGAGGACAAGATCCACCGCTTTGGTGACCGGGACGGCCATCAGGTCTTTCTGGAGCCGGAGGGGCTGTCCACCCGCACCGTTTATCCAAACGGCATCAGCACGTCGCTGCCGGCCGATGTTCAGGAACAGATGCTGCGCTGCATGCCGGGTCTCGAACAGGTTGTCGTCGAGGAGCCGGGCTACGCTGTCGAATACGACTTCATCGATCCGCGAAGCCTTGACGCCACCTTGCAAATGCGCGCTCTGCCGGGGCTGTACTGCGCTGGTCAGATCAACGGCACTACAGGATACGAAGAGGCTGCTGCTCAGGGCCTTGTCGCCGGACTGAACGCGGGACTGGCCTTGCGTGGACGGGCTCCGCTGCCAATCGACCGGGCGAACAGCTACCTCGCGGTCATGGTGGACGACCTGGTGCTGCAGGGCGTCACCGAGCCGTACCGCATGCTGACTGCACGTGCGGAATATCGCCTTCGCCTCAGGGCCGCGAATGCCCACACGCGCCTGACACCGCTGGCGATTGAGACGGGCTGCGCATCAGCGAAGCGGGTGTCCTGGTTCAACAAGCGCGAAGAGGCGCGTACGGCGTGCTCGGACTGGCTCGCCGGGTCGGCCGAGCAGGTCAGTCGCCGCGACGGCTCTGTTCCGACCCGCTTGCAGCAGCTGATGCGGGACGGTGACGTGTCATCCGCGCTACCGCCTCCTCTGGCGGCAACGTGCGACGCTCATCCCGGCCTGCTCGACGAGCTGATCGAGGACGAACGCTACGCTCCCTATCTCGAGAGACAGGATGCCGAGCTTCGTGATCTGCGCGCGAGTGACGCGGTGAGTTTGCAAGCTGTTGCGTATGAAGCAGTTCCGGGACTGTCGCTCGAAATGGTCGAGCGGTTGACTCGGGCACGCCCCGCGACGCTGGGTGCAGCCGCCCGGATCCCAGGCATCACTCCCGCAGCATTGGCGGCTGTGCTCGTTCACGCCCGGCGCCAGACGGCGAATGCCGCGTGATCACATCGGAAGAGGCTGCCCGCGCGTTCGTACTGTCGATCGGCGGCGAGGACGGCTTCAAAAGGATCGAGGCGTTCGTGGAGGCGCTCGTCGCCGCCAATGAGACGCAGAACCTCGTGTCCCGCCACAGTCTCGACCAGGTATGGCGGCGCCACGTCGCGGATTCGGCGCAGCTCCTTCAATACGCCCCTGACCACATGGAGACTTGGCTGGATGTGGGAACAGGAGCTGGCTTTCCGGGCCTGATCGTCGCTGCCCTACGGCCTGACATGAAGGTCACGCTTGTGGAACCCCGCCGCTTGCGGGTGGAGTGGCTGGAGCGGATGTGTGCGTCTCTGTCACTCACAAGGTGCAAGATCCTCGGGATGAGGCTGGAAGCGGCTCCCGCCACCCAACAGGACGTGATCACCGCGCGCGCGGTGGCCAGCCTCAGCCGCCTTCTCGAAATGACACAGAGGAACTGCGGTCGCACCACCACACTGATGCTGCCGAAGGGGGCAAAGGCTGAGGAGGAGCTGTCCGCGCTTCCGAAGAAGGCTCGTCGCCGCTGGGTGTTTCACGTGAAACACTCGTTGACCTGCGAAGAAGGGCGCATCATTATCGCGCGGCCAAGCGAAGGTTCACGTTAAGCATGTTCACGGTGGCAATTGCGAACCAGAAAGGCGGGGTTGGGAAAACGACCACCGCCATAAACATCGCGACGGCGATGGCGGCGTCGGGCTGGCGCACTCTGCTCATCGATCTCGATCCTCAGGGCAATGCATCGACCGGATTGGGTATTCCGGTGGAGCAGCGGGAGCGCTCCAGCTACGATCTGCTCATCGGCGACAAGGCTGTTGCCGAAACCGTTGTCGAGACAGGGATCGCGCGCTTGATGATGGTGCCTTCGACCGTCGACCTCAGCGGGGTCGAGGTCGAACTGGTGGGTTTGCCACGCCGGACGCAGCGCTTGTCCGACGCGCTGCGCGCCGCGGGAGCGGAGCACGACGTGTGCTTCATCGATTGCCCCCCCTCGCTGGGCTTGCTCACACTCAATGCGCTTGCGGCGGCGGATACGTTGCTCGTGCCGCTTCAATGCGAGTTCTTCGCTCTTGAAGGGCTGAGCCAGCTTCTCCGAACGGTGGACGGGGTGCGTTCGACGCTCAATCCCGATCTGGGCATCATCGGCATTGCCCTGACCATGTTTGATCGCCGCAACCGGTTGACCGACCAGGTCGCCGATGACGTGCGCGAGTGTCTCGGATCGCTCGTCTTTGATGCCGTCATCCCCCGCAATGTGCGCCTGTCCGAAGCGCCGAGCCACGGTCTGCCGGCCCTGCTTTACGATCAGACGTGTTCGGGCAGCCGTGCCTACATGGCCCTCGCAAGCGAGTTGATCGGCCGGCTGCCGCAGATGCGGCGCGCGGCATGAGCGGCACGCAGCCTGCCGCGGAGTTCGCGCTTCCCCATCGCGAACCGATCGACCGTCGCCGCAAGCTCGGGCGGGGGATCAAGACGCTGCTCGGCGATCTTGATCACGAGGAGCCGGTCAGCCGGAAGGGCGAGGAGGCGGCCGCTGGTCTCCCGGTAGCGGATGGCGGGCTGGCGCAGATTCCGCTCGACGCCATCTCGCCGCTGCCCGGTCAGCCGCGGACTGTTTTCGACGACGAGGCGCTGGAGCAGCTGGCCGCATCGATCGCGGCGCGCGGCGTAATCCAGCCGGTGATCGTGCAGCCGGTAGGTGACGGCGCGTACCGGCTGGTGGCGGGAGAGCGGCGCTGGCGGGCGGCCCGGATCGCCGGCCTTGGGTCGATTCCGGCCATCGTGCGCACGCTCGAACCACGCGAAGTGATGGCGCTGGCGCTGATCGAGAACCTGCAGCGTGAGGATCTCAACCCTCTCGAGGAGGCGCGTGCCTATCAGCGTCTGTCCGAGGAGGAGGGCATGACCCAAGCCGAGATCGCCGCCCTCGTCGACAAGTCGCGCAGCCATGTCGCCAATCTTCAGCGCCTGCTTACCCTTCCCGAAGCTGTCCAGCAGATGATCGCCGACGGGCGCCTGTCCATGGGGCACGCCCGCCCGCTCGTCGGCCGTCAGGACGCCGAGACACTGGCGCGCCGGATCGTCGACGGTGGCCTGTCGGTCCGCGATGCCGAACACGCGGCGCGGCGGCTGGACGGAGCGGCGACGAATAAGAAGGCGAAGGGTCGGCGGCAGCTGGACGTGTCCGCAGGTGCGCAGGACAGTGATCTCGCCGCGATCGAAGCGCATCTCCAGGAATTTCTCGGCATGCCGATCCGCATCCGGGCGGATGGCGATCCGCGCAGCGGAACGGTCAGCGTTCAGTACCGCACGCTCGACCAGCTTGACCTCATCTGCCAGCGGCTGACGGGCGGCGACATCTGACGCCCACGTGACGGCCTGTCAGATTCGCTCCGAAAGCAGCGCCGCCAGCCGCTCGACCCCGCCCGCATCCTCGTCGTCGAAGCGGGCCGGCAACGGGCTGTCGAGATCGATGACGGCGATGACCTCGCCTCCGCGCATCACCGGCACGACCAGCTCCGACCGCGTGTCGCCGTCGCAAGCGATGTGACCGGGGAAGGCATGCACGTCGGGCACGATCTGTGTTCCCGCCTGCGCGGCCGCTGTGCCGCAGACACCCTGTCCGATCGGGATGCGGATGCAAGCCGGCCGGCCGACGAACGGGCCGAGGACGAGCACGTCGCCCTGCCGGCGGTAGAAGCCGGCCCAGTTGAGGCTGTGGAGCCACCCGCTCAGCAGCGCCGCCACATTGGCCATGTTGGCCACCCCGTCGCTCTCGCCCGCCGTCAGAGCGTCGGCCGCCGCCACCAGCTCGTCGTAATGTTGCGTCTTGCTTGCGCCGGGGCTCGGATGAAAGTCGTACATGCGCCCGCTCGTGGCACGCACGGGCCGCTGCCGCAAGAGCGGGACCGTGCGTCCAGTGCCCGCTTGCCGGTGCCCGTCGTGCCCCCTACAACCCGCGCCCATGACGAAGGCGCGCAAGGCAGTGCTGATCGTGATTGCCCTTCTGGTGGTGATCGCGGCTCTGGCATACTGGATGAGCAGGGGGCAGACGGCGACGCAGTCGGTGGATGCGGTCAGCGGAGTCGATCCGGTGCTGGTCGAGCCGCGCCCCGAACGCATTCCGACGGTCCGGATCGCAAGCCCCATCGGCTGGCGGGAGGGCGAGGCGCCCACGCCGGCATTCGGCCTCGTCGTGAGCCGCTTCGCTGAGGGGCTGGACCACCCGCGCGTCATCTACACCTTGCCGAACGGGGACGTGCTGGCGACGCTCGCCCGGGCTCCGGCTTCGGCCGGCGAAGCCGATGCCGGCCTTCTTGCTCGCCTGCGGCAGAGCGTGGAAGGTTATTTCCGCCGGCGCTCGGGCGCCGACGGCGTGTCCGCGAACCAGCTCGTGCTGCTGCGCGATGCCGACGGAGATGGCCGGGCGGACGCGCGCGTGGTGCTGACCGACCGGCTGGACTCGCCGTCGGGGATTGCCTGGCACGCGGGCACGCTGTTCGTCGCCAATCACGATGCCGTGCTCGCCTACTCCTTCCAGCCGGGAGAGACGCGCCTGAGCGGCGAGCCGCGCCGGATCATGAGCCTTCCGGCAGGAGGCGGACACTGGATGCGCAATCTCGTCGTCGATCCGGACGGCGAGGCGCTGTTCGTCGCCGTGGGTTCGGCGTCGAACATCGGCGAGCGCGGGATGGAGGCGGAAGAAGGCCGCGCGGCCATCTGGCGCTACGATCTGCGCACCGGGCGCCAGGCGCCGTTCGCCGCCGGCCTGCGCAACCCCAATGGTCTGGCGTTCAGCCCATGGTCGGGCGACCTGTGGACCACCGTGAACGAGCGCGATCTGCTCGGCCCGGATCTGGTGCCGGATTATCTCACCGACGTTCCCGTCGGGGCGCAGTATGGATGGCCCTGGCTCTACTGGCGCAACACGGTAGACCGGCGCGTGAAGGCGCCCATGCCGCAATTCCTGATCGAGTACACGCGCCGCCCGCGCTATGCCCTCGGACCGCATGTCGCGGCGCTTGGTCTGGTGTTCGCGCAGGAAGGACATCGAATCGGCCCTGCCTTCGGAAGCGGCGCGATCATTGCGCGACACGGATCGTGGAACAGACGTCCGCCATCAGGGTACGACGTGGTCTACGTGGACTTCGACGCGCGAGGCAATCCGCAGGGCTTGCCCATTCCCCTGCTGACCGGTTTTCTCACGCAGGATGGCAGCACGCGTGGCCGCCCGACCTGGGTGGCATGGGCCAAGGACGGCGCCCTGCTGGTCAGCGACGACACGGCCGGGATCATCTGGCGTGTCATCGCACCGGACGCCGCCCCGGCTCCGGCCATTGCGCGGCTGACGGGGGCGCGCCTGCCGGCCCGCGCCGAGCTTCGCGACCCCCGCGACGTGGCGGAGGAAAATTTCGTCCGTGAGCAGGGGCTGCTGCGCTGAAGCCGGGCCACGCCCCGCTTCAGCCGAGTAACACCGAGGTCGGCACGGCGTAAAGCGTGCCGGCGCCTGCGCGCACCGCTGCCTCAAGACCACAGGCCTCGGGCACGATGCAGTCGAGAAAATAGCGCACCGTCGCCCGCTTCCGGGCGGCGAACGGCGTCTTGTTCCCGCTCAGACACGCCTGCTGGCGCAGCAGCTGTGCGCCTGCAACCGCGACCGCGCACATGGTCGTGAACGGCACGCTCCCGGCGAGACGGTCGTCGACGCTGGCCCCCGAACGCATCCAGTCCGCCGCAGCGATGATGCGGTCGCAGAGCTGGCGCAGACCGGCTTCCTCTCCCGCTTCCCCGCGCGCAGCCGCGACAACGCTGTCAAACGGCCCGCCGCCGCCGAGAAGAAGCTTGCGGGTCACGAGGTCGGCGGCCTGGATGCCGTTGGTTCCTTCGTAGATCGGCGCGATGCGTGCGTCGCGCCAGTGCTGGGCGGCACCCGTCTCCTCGACATAGCCCATGCCGCCATGCACCTGGATGCCGAGGCTGGTGACCTCGACCCCGATGTCGGTTCCCCACGCCTTGATCAGCGGCACCAGCACCTCGGCCATGGCGCCAGCCTCCGTGTCGCCCAGCGCGCTCCGGTCGACGAGCCCCGCCGTGTAGTAGAGCAGCGCGCGAGCTCCTTCCGTCAGGCTCCGCATGCGCAGCAGCATGCGGCGCACGTCCGGGTGTTCGGCAATCGCGACCGGGGCACGGTCGGCGGCGCCCGCGCGCGGCGACTGGATCCTCCCCGCCGCATAGGCGCTCGCCTGTTGCAGGGCACGCTCTGCGATGTGCACGCCCTGGTTGCCGACATTGATCCGGGCCGAGTTCATCATCGTGAACATGGCCGCAAGACCGCGGTTCTCCTCTCCGACGAGCTCGCCATAACAGGCGTCGTTGTCCCCGTAGCTCATCACGCAGGTGGGGGACGCGTTGATGCCGAGCTTGTGCTCGAGGCTGACGCAGCGCAGATCGTTGCGCGGACCGAGCGAGCCGTCGGCGCGCACATGGAACTTGGGCACGACGAACAGCGAAATGCCCCGGCTGCCCTCCGGAGCACCGGGCGTGCGCGCAAGGACGAGATGCACGATGTTCTGCGCCAGTTCGTGCTCGCCCCAGGTGATGTAGATCTTCTGCCCGCGGATGAGATGCTTGCCCGCGTGTTCGCCTTCGGTGACCGGCGTTGCCGTCGTCCGCAGGGCACCGACATCGCTGCCCGCCTGCGGCTCGGTCAGGTTCATGGTTCCAGACCATTCCCCGGTTACCAGCCGGGGCAGGTAGAGCGCCTTCTGTTCGGGCGAACCGTGATGGTCCAGCGCCTCGATCGCCCCGACGGACAGGATCGGGAGGAGGGTGAAGGCCATGTTAGCGCTGCCGAGGTTTTCGAGCACGTTGCAGGCGAGGGCGAAGGGGAGGCCTTGCCCCCCGTGTTCGGCCGGCGCTCCGATGGCGTTCCAGCCCTGCTCGACATAATGCGCGTATGCTTCGGCAAATCCGTCCGGTAGCCGCACCACGCCGTTCTCGAGCACCGCGCCCTGCGTATCGCCGACGCGGTTGAGCGGCGCGAACTCTCCGGCCGCGAAGGCGCCGATGCCGTTGACGATGGCTTCGACAAGGTCGGCGTCCGCGGCGGCGAAACGCTCTGACCGTGCAAGCGCGCCGATGTCCGCGTTGGCTTCGAGGGCGAGCAGCTGATCCTGCGTGGCGGGCGTGAAGATGGTCACGATGGCTCCTGTCTGACCGCTGGCGGGGCCGAAGCGTTGCAACGCCCGCGTGCAGCGATATGGCTTGCACCATGGCAGAGGGCAAGGATCGGGCGCCGCCGCGCTTCACGCGGGTGCTGACTGCGGACGCCGACGGGATCGGCGAAGCGGCGCGGCTGCTGCGGGACGGCCGGGTTGTGGCCGTGCCGACGGAAACCGTGTACGGGCTGGCGGCGCGGGCCGACGATGCGGAGGCGGTGGCGGCCATTTATGCTGCAAAGGGGCGTCCGCCGGTCAATCCGCTCATCGTGCATGTCGCCTCGCTTGAGGAGGCGAGGCGACTGGCTGTCTTCTGCCCCCCCGCCGAAGCGCTGGCCGCGCAGCATTGGCCGGGCGCGTTGACCCTCGTGCTTCCGCGTCGGCAAGATGCCCAGGTCGCGCCGGCCGTCGTCGCCGGACTTGCGACGATTGCCCTCAGGGTTCCTGCCCATCCGGTCGTGCAGCGGCTGCTGCGGGAGAGCGGACTTGCCCTGGCGGCGCCGTCCGCCAATCCCAGCGGTTCTCTCAGCCCGACCACAGCGGCGCACGTGCTGTCCGGGCTTCGCGGACGGATCGACGCCGTGCTCGATGGCGGCCCAAGCGGTGGCGGGCTGGAGTCGACCATTGTCGCCGTGCGCTCGGACGGCGCGCTGGAGGAGCTGCGACCCGGACCCGTGGTCGTCGCGGACGCTTCGGCGAAGTTGCGCGGCGCAACCTGCCCGGCGCCGATCGAAGCTCCGGGGCAGATGTTCCGGCACTACTCGCCGGGGAAGCCGCTTCGGCTGAACGCCCTGTCTCCCGAGCCGGACGAGTTCTACATCGCCTTCGCCGGGGATGAGGGGCATTGCGTCCTCTCCCGAAGCGGGGATCTGAGCGAAGCCGCGGCGCGTCTGTATGCCTGCCTGCACGAAGCCGCGGCCGCGCCTCAGCCGCGCATCGCCATTGCCCCGGTTCCCGATCGTGGCGTGGGCCGCGCCATCAACGAACGGCTGCGCCGGGCGGCGTCCTAGCGGCGCGGCTCGGCAGGGAGGCCGGGAAGCAACGCCTGAATCTCCGCATAGTCGCGTCGCGCCGCGTCGCAGGCGCGCTGATCGCCGCTGTCGCAGCGCTGGCGATGGCGGGCGTAGCTGCGCTCGAGCGCGCCGAGACGCTCTTCCCGCCGACGCAGCTCGCGCCCGCGCTTTTCGTCAGCCTCGGACTGGCTGGTGGTGGCAAGGTCCACCGCTTTCGCCGCGACCCGCACCGGCGCCGTCGCCACGTCGAAAGCGGCTTTGGCCAGGCACCCCTGCAGCAAGGCCGCCGCCAGCCCGACGGTCAGCAGCTTGCCGGCGGCGACCGTGCGCATTTGCCATTCCGGCCGGGCTGTGCCGTTCAGCGCCCGGTCCTATTCGTCGGAGCCCTGGCCGTAATACTGCGGCGCATGCTCCCGCAGCACACCAAGGATCTGTTCCAGCGCGGCTGCCTCGTCCGTCTTTTCCATGGCGGCAAGTTCGCGCGCCAGCCGGCTGGAGGCGGCCTCGAAGATCTGCCGCTCGGAATAGGATTGCTCGGGCTGGTCCTCTGGCCGGAAGAGGTCGCGCGTCACCTCGGCGATCGACACGAGGTCGCCCGAATTGATCTTCGCCTCGTATTCCTGTGCCCTGCGGCTCCACATGGTGCGCTTCACCCGGGGACGGCCCTTCAGCGTCTCCATGGCCTCGCGCAAGGTCTTGTCGCTCGACAGCTTGCGCATGCCGATCGCCTCGACCTTGTTGAAGGGCACCCGCAGCGTCATGCGCTCCTTCTCGAACCTCAGGACATACAGCTCCAGCTGCATTCCGGCGATCGTCTCGTTCTGCAATTCGACGACCCGGCCGACACCGTGCTTGGGATACACCACATAGTCACCGACATCGAAGGCGGCTGCGTTGCTGGCCATGGACACTCCTTCAGTTGCGGGCGCCGTCCGGATCAGGGTTCTCGCGCCCGGAGGCGACGGGAAAACCCAGCATCTGCGCGGAAGATCGTCAGGATGGCAGGCGACCGCTTTGCGTGTGGATTGAACCGCCAGCCGGCACTTCGTGCGCCGTCCGGCGTGGATGTCGATGGTATATAGTCACAAATGTTCCACAAAGCGAGTCGAAATGCGTCCGACGCAGTGTGGCGCCGCTAGTCTCCGGAGCCGGGATTGGGCGAGAAGTACTTCTCGAACTTGCCTTCTTCGCCCTTGTGCGCATCCGCGTCCGCCGGCGGCTCCTTCTGCTGGGTGATGTTGGGCCATTCGGCGGAGTAGCGGGCGTTCAGCTCGAGCCACTGCTCGAGACCGGCCTCCGTGTCGGGAAGAATGGCCTCGGCGGGGCACTCCGGCTCGCACACGCCGCAGTCGATGCACTCGGACGGGTTGATGACCAGCATCGTTTCGCCCTCGTAGAAGCAATCGACAGGGCAGACCTCGACGCAGTCGGTGTACTTGCACTTGATGCATGCGTCGGTGACGACGTAGGTCATGAGCCTTGATCCTTCGGCCAGCGGGTGATCGGCCCCGGTGCTATGGCGCTTTGCCCGGACCGGTCAAGGGGCCGGTAGTGTGTCTGCGCCTCCGCCGCCGGCCCCCGGCGAAGCGGCAGCGCGAGGATCTGAACGACCCGCACCTGCCCGTCGCCGGCCATGAACGTCAGCACGTCGCCCACCCTGACAAGGTGGCTCGTCCGGGCGACATGCGCGCCGTTGCAGCGCATGACGGTGTTCTCGACCATGTGCCGCGCCGTGCTGCGCGTCCGGGCAAAGCGCAGGCGGCACAGCAGCAGATCGACGCGCAGGCCGGGCGCTGCGGCGGCCGCGGTCATTGCACCAGCGTCTCGAGCGCGGCAAAGGCGTTTCCAGGTCTGGGCGCCCGGTTTTCCCGCCGCGGTGTTGCGCGGCGCTGAGGCCGCCACGACCAGCGGTCGGGCTGCGGCGGCCCTGCGGCGCCCGGTCGCGGTCCCTGACCCCGGTGCAGGCGGAAACCGGCCTGCTGCAGCAACTGATGCCAGCCCGCTTCGGTAAGGCCGGCCGAAATCGCCCGCGCCCTGTCCAGCACCGGGCGGCCGCCGCGCGACGCGGCGCGGGCATCGTGTGCGGCGCGGATGAGGCGTTCCGCGACGTCGACCCGCACCAGCTGCGATCCAGCGGCACGGTAGCCCGCGAACAGCTGCTCAGGCCCGGCAAGGACCGGCGGCATTGTGCGCTCTGTCGGCCGCGGATCAAGCCCCAGTTCGTGCAGCAGACGGCGTGCGCGTGGCTTGAGGAGCGCCGGCATGAACAGGTCGAGAGCGCCGAGGTGCACGCCATGGCGGCGCAGCATGGCGCGGGTTTGGCGATCCTGCGCTGCCATCACCAGACCCTCGCGCGGGGCATGGCCGAAGCCGGACGCCACACGGGTGAAGGCCGCCCGTGCGGCGGCGGGAACACCCGGATCGCTGGCGGCATCGAGCACGCCTTGCAGCGGCGCCAGCGCCGCCGTCTCGGCCTCGAGCCAGCGTTGCAGCGCGCCAAGCAGCCGCTCACGTGCCGAGGGGCTGAGCAGGGTCATGCCGGAACCGGCCCGGACTCGCGGAACAACCCGGCCGCCACGATGATCCAGATCCGCGACCGGAGCATCGTCGAGCCAGATCCGGCCGCCGCGAAGGTGGACGCCGGGCAGCCCTTGAGCGATCAGCGCATCCACCCGGCGCGCAAGGAGGTGTGGCAGCGCCTTCTCGGCGGCGGCGACCCGCATGCGCCGTTCGGCAAGACCGGCCGCCGCCTCGACGTGAAGAGTGAACCCGTGCAGACGCCCGAGCAGTTCGTCGTCGATGAGCACGGTTCCGTCGTCCGACAGCCGCACGGGCAGAAGCTCGGGCCGCGTCGTCATGCTCCGAAGGAGCACGGATGTGCGCCGGTTGACGAAGCGTTCGGTCAGCCGGGCGTGGAGAGCGTCGGACAGCCGCGTTTCCGCCGCGCGGGCGCGGGCGGCCATCTCCTCGCGCGCAAGCACCCAGTCGGGGCGCTGACAGATGTAGGCCCAGCTGCGGATCGCCGCGATGCGGCCCTGCAACGTGTCGATGTCGCCCTGCGTGTTGTCGAGTTCGGCAATCCGCGCCGCGACATAGTCGGCGCCCAGATAGCCTTGGCGCAGATCACGCCAAAGCCGGGCGACGAAGCGGGCGTGCGTGTCGAGTCCTTGCTGGCGGAAGTCCGGCAGGGAGCACACCTCCCAGAACGCGCGCACGGCGCCGTGTCCGGTCAGGCTCTGCGCCCACGGTTCACCGGCGAGGTGCTTCAGCACGGCCAGATCGAGAGCCTCGGGCGCAGGCGCCAGCGCCGAATGCTCGGGCCGCTGCTCGAGGTCGCCGATCAGCGTCTGCAGCGTGTCGAAACGCGGCTCCCCGTTGCGCCAGAAAAGGTGCGGCAAGGGCGCGAACCGGTGTTCCTCGACACTGTAGATCTCCTCTTCGGTGAACTCGGCGCCCGTCCGCTCCCCGTCACGGTAGCCGCTGAGCACGCCGAAGGTGCCATCGCGCTGGTGCCGGCCCGCGCGACCCGCGATCTGGGCGATCTCGGCCGGGGTCAGGCGTCTCCGCCGCCGCCCGTCGAACTTGCTCAAGCCCGCAAATGCGACATGGTCGATGTCGAGATTGAGCCCCATGCCGATGGCATCGGTGGCGACGATGTACTGGACCTCGCCGCTCTGGAACAATTCCACCTGCCGGTTGCGTGTCTCCGGCGACAGCGCGCCCATGACGACCGCCGCACCGCCCCTGTAACGGCGCAGCGTTTCCGCCACGCCGTACACCTGTTCGGCCGAGAAGGCGACGATCGCCGAACGCGGCGGCAGGCGCGAGAGCTTGCGCGGCCCGAGGTGCCGCAGCGTGGAGAAGCGCGGCCGCTCGACCAGCTCGACCTTTGGCGCAATCCGGCGCAGCGGCGCGGCAAGCGTGGCCGAACCCAGCACCATCGTCTCTTCGCGCCCGCGGGCATGCAGCAGGCGGTCGGTGAACACATGCCCGCGCTCGGGGTCGGCGGCGAGCTGCGCCTCGTCGAGCGCGACAAAGGCGACCTGCCGCTCGCCCGCAGTCAGGGAGGCAGGCATCGCCTCGACGGTGCAGCAGACATAGCGCGCATCCGGCGGCTCGATCCTCTGCTCGCCGGTCACCAGCGCCACCTGCCGCTCGCCCTTCAGCGCCACGAGGCGGGCGTAGACCTCCTGCGCGAGCAGCCGCAGCGGGAAGCCGATGACGCCGCTCGAATGGGCGCACATCCTCTCGATGGCCAAATGGGTCTTGCCGGTGTTCGTGGGGCCCAGAACCGCCCTCAAATGTGCCTGCATCCGCGGCAAGATGGCCGCGCCGCAGTCGAGCGACAACGGCTTTTCCCGAAGTTCCATCGGCTTGCCGGTGCCAGGCAACGCTTGACCGCAAATTAACCGCGTATTTATTCAATTCTCCCAAGCTCCGCAGCACAAGCGCGACGGGTGTGGCGGGTGGCAAGGCCTGCCAGCGGGTCGTCAGGAGGGACGGGGAGAAGCCGTGGTCGCGAAGCTGCAGGTGCGCGCCGCTGCACATGGCGGACGCTGTATGGGCGCAGAGCGCGGGCCTGGTGCCGGTCCGGCGCGGCCGGGATCGCTTCTGCGGCAGACCTCGTGGACCAAGGGGGCGGCGTTGCTTGCGGCGCTCGGGACCGCCGGTTGGTTCGGCTACATGACTTCCTCACCGCTCGAGGCGGCCGTTGTCGACGGCTCCGCCGCTTCGGTCGGCGACGAATACCGCAGCCACATGATCATGCCGCTCGCCCTTGGCGGGGACTCGGGGCGGCACATGGGGGCGACCGGCCGGGTGCGCACGCTGTCGAGCGCGCCCGAGCGGCCGGTCGAGAACATCGTGGCGACGTTCCGCGAAGCGGACAGCCTGCCGGCCCTGCTCGGCCGCGCCGGATTGTCCAGCCGTGACGTGGCGGATGTCACCGCCCTCCTTGCTCCGGCCATGGACGAGCGCGCACTTTCTCCGGGCACAGCGTTTTCGGTGACCCTCGGTGAACGTCCCGAGGGTGCGGCGCACCGGCCGCTCCAGTCCCTCGAATTCCGTGCCGCGCTGGACCTTGCCCTGGCGATCGAACGTGATGGCGAGCGCCTCGTGCTGCGGCGGCAACCGATCGCCGTCGACAGCACGCCGCTCAGGGTGCGCGGCCGGGTCGGCGCCAGCCTCTACCGCTCGGCACGGGCGGCCGGTGCGCCGCCGGAGGCGGTGCAGGAATATCTCAAGGCGCTGAAAGCGCACATCGACATCGCCGCGCTCGGCGCCAACGACACCTTCGACCTGATCGTCGCCCACCGGCGCGCCGCCACCGGCGAACGCGAGGCGGGCAAACTGCTTTACGCCGGGCTTCAGCGCGACTCAGGAGGAGCCGTGGAACTGATGCGCTGGGGACCGCACGGGGCGTTCTACAATCCGCGCGGGCTGGGCGAGGAACGCGGCGGCTATGTTCAGCCGGTGGTCGGCCGGGTGAGCTCGCATTTCGGCTACCGGGTCCACCCGATCCTGCGCTACAAGCGGATGCATGGCGGGATCGACTTCGCCGCTCCGACGGGTACGCCGATCCGCGCCGTCAGCGAGGGGCGGGTCACCGGCGCCGGACGCATGGGCGGGTGCGGCATCGCCGTCGTTCTGGATCACCCGGGCGCGCTGTCCTCGCGCTACTGCCACATGAGCCGGATGGCGGTTCGCCATGGCGAGCGGGTCACCCGCGGCCAGATCATCGGCTATGTCGGTTCCACCGGCATGTCGACAGGGCCGCACCTGCATTTCGAGATCTACCGCGGCGGACAGCTGATCAATCCGCAGCAGGTGAGGTTCACCACCCGCGACGCAATCAGCCCTGCCGAGCTTGCGCGCTTCCGCAGCCAGCTGCAGCAGCTCACCGCCACGCCCGTCGGCGCGGCGCTGAAGCCGCTTCCGAGCGCGCCGGCAGCCCGTGAAGGCGAACCGCTGCGAGAAATCGACCGGCTGGTGGAGCAGCGCAAGACCGTTTGACGGCGGGACTTGCGCCGGGTGCGGGCTTGAGGCACCTGCCATGCAAGAGATGAGCATTCTGCCGCGCTACCCGGCGCTGCGCCTCCGGCGCACGCGCGCTCACGGCTGGAGCCGCGCCCTGTTCCGCGAGCATCGCCTCTCGCCCGCAGACCTCGTCTGGCCGTTGTTCATCGGCAGTGGCGATGCCGACGAAGAGCCCGTCGCCACGCTGCCGGGCGTGTCGCGCTGGTCGGTGCCGCAGATCGCCGCGCGTGCCCGGGAAGCGGTCAGCCTCGGCATCCCGTGCATCGCCCTGTTTCCCAACACGCCGCACGATCGCCGCACGGCGCGCGGCGAAGAAGCGCTGAACCCGGACAACCTCATCTGCCAGGCGATCCGGGCGGTGCGGGACGCCTGCGGCGATGCCATCGGCATCATGACCGACGTCGCGCTCGATCCCTACACCAGCCACGGGCAGGACGGCGTGCTGGATTCGCGCGGGCGCATCGCCAACGATGCGACGGTGGAGATCCTCGCGCAGCAGGCGCTGGTCCAGGCACGTGCGGGGGCCGACATCATCGCGCCGTCGGACATGATGGACGGCCGGGTGGGCGCGATCCGGCGCGCACTCGAGGAGGAAGGGTGCCACGATGTGCAGATCCTTTCCTATGCGGCGAAGTTCGCGTCGGCCTTCTACGGCCCGTTCCGCGACGCCGTGGGATCCGGGGGGCTGCTGAAGGGCGACAAGAAAACCTACCAGATGGACCCGGCGAACGGAGACGAGGCGCTGCGCGAGATTGCGCTGGACATCGCCGAGGGCGCCGACGCGGTGATGGTCAAGCCAGGTCTGGCCTATCTCGACATCATCTGGCGCGCGCGCGAGGCCTTCGGAGTGCCGGTTTTCGCCTATCAGGTCAGCGGCGAATATGCGCTCACGACGATTGGTGCTGCCGCCGGGGTGGGGGACCGTGACGCGCTGATGATGGAGAAGCTGCTGGCATTCAAGCGGGCCGGAGCGACCGGCATCGTGACCTATTTCGCCCGCGACGCGGCGCGGCTGCTGAGTGACTGAGTTCCGCCATGAAACGACGCGCCTGATCCTGCGCGACTGGCGCGAGGAGGACTGGCCCGAATTCTTCCGAGTCACCAACTCGCCCGCCGTGATGCGCTGGCTCGGCGGTGTCATGGATGGCGAAGGCATGGCGCGGCAGCGGGCCCGGGTCGAGGGCTGCCGCGCCGCGCACGGCCACTGCTTCTGGGTTGTCGAGCGGCGCGAGGACCGGGCGCTGCTCGGCTTCTGCGGCATCAAGCGCGCCGACTCGCCAGGGTCGAGCATCGCCGGGCGGCACGAAATCGGCTGGCGGCTGCGCGAGGATGCGTGGGGTCGCGGCTATGCCCGCGAGGCGGCGACGGCGACGGTCGCGCTCGCCTTCGACCATTTCGCCGCGCCCGAAGTCTTCGCCACCACCATTGCCGAGAACACGCCGAGCTGGGGCCTGATGGAGCGTCTGGGCATGCGGAGACGACCCGAGCTGGACTATGCCGACATCCGCTATCCGCCCCCGTGGCGGCAGGCGATCGTCTATGCTCTCGCAGCGGCAGACTGGAGACCCGCATGAGCCTTCACCCCGGCGTCCGCCTCATCCCGTTCGGCGGCAAGGCGCCCTGCATCCACCCTTCCGCCTTCATTGCTCCCGGCTGCACGCTCATCGGCGATGTCACCATCGGGGCTCAAAGCTCGGTGTGGTACAATTGCGTCCTGCGCGCCGACACGGCGTCCATCCGCATCGGAGAACGCACGAACATCCAGGACGGCTGCGTCCTTCACGGCGACCCGCCGCGCCCCGGCGATCCCGACGGCGCGCCGCTGGTGATCGGGGACGACGTGCTGGTCGGCCACATGGTCATGCTCCATGGCTGCACGATCGCCGATCGCGGCTTCGTGGGGCTGGGCGCGATCGCCATGAACAAGGCTGTGATCGCGTCCGACGCGATGCTGGCGGCCGGAGCCATGCTGACCGAAGGAAAGGTCATGGCTCCGCGCGAGCTGTGGGGCGGCCGCCCGGCGCGCAAGATGCGCGACCTTGACGACGCGGCGGTGGCGGGGATGCGGCTGGGCGTCGCCCACTATGTCGAGAACGCCCGTGCGCACCGCGAGGCCATCGCGCGGGCGGAAGGGGCCTGACGGCGCGCCGCTCTCAGTCCCGCACCAGCGCCCGCAGGGCCTCGATCCGGTCGGCCTCGTGCGCCGGCTTGTCCCAGCGGATGCGATGGACCCTGGGGAAGCGCATGGAGAGGCCGGACTTGTGCCGCTTCGACAGATGCGCGGAATCGAAGGCGATTTCGAGAACGAGGCTTCTGTCCGTCTCCCGGACCGGACCGAAGCGGTTCACGGTGTGCTGGCGCACATGGCGGTCGAGCCGCACCAGCTCCTCGTCGGTGAAGCCGGAATAGGCCTTGCCGACCGGCAGCAGTTCCGCGCCCGCGTCGGGATCGCCGTCCCAGCAACCGAAGGTGTAGTCCGAGTAATAGCTTGACCGCTTGCCGGAACCGCGCTGGGCATACATCAGCACGCAGTCGATCAGCAGCGGATCGCGCTTCCACTTGTACCACAGCCCGGCACGCCGTCCTGCGACATAGGGGCTGTCGCGGCGCTTCAGCATCAGCCCTTCGATGGCGTCGTCTCGGGTGCGGGCGCGGATCTGCGCCAGCTCGTCGAAGGTGCCGGCGGCGATGATCTGCGACAAGTCGAAGTGGCTCGGCGGCAGCTCCGCGAACAGCGACTCGAGCCGCCGGCGCCGCTCCGACCACGGCAGGGCGCGCAGATCCTCGCCGCGCCAGTGCAGCACGTCATAGAGCCGCACGAAGGCCGGATAGTCGGTCAGCATCGTCCTGCTCACCGTCTTGCGTCCCAGACGCTGCTGCAGCGCGTTGAAAGAGGCTGCGCCCCCTTCCTCGCCGCCCTGATGCGAGCCGCGCACCATGCATTCGCCATCGACGATGCCCGGAATCTGAAAGGCCGCGGCGAGTTCGGGAAAGGAGCGCGTGATGTCGTCGCCGGAGCGTGAATACACCCGTGTCTCGCCCGTCTCTCCCGGCGGACCGGCATGGACGAGCTGCACGCGGATGCCGTCCCACTTCCACTCCGCGGCGTACTCGTCGAGGCTGACGGACGCATCCTCGAGCGGATGCGCCAGCATGAACGGCCGGAACAGCGGGAGGTGGCGGGCATCGGGAGCCGGTGCGCCGTCAGCGGCCCAGGCGAACAGCTCTTCATACGGAGGGGCCTGCCCGTGCCAGTGTTCCTCCACGTCGTCGACGGCCACCCCGAACGCGTCGGCAAAGGCGACCTTGGCGAGGCGCGAGGACACGCCGATCCGCATCTCTCCGGTGGCGAGCTTGAGCAGGGCATACCGGCCCGCCGCATCGAGCCGGTCGAGGAGACTCGCCAGCTCGCCCGCAACCGAGGCACGGGTCATGCGCGACAGGTGCTCCACCGCTTCGGCAAGCGTCGGGGCGGCGCCCGTCGCCTCCGCGGGCTCGGGCCACAACAGGCTCGCGGTTTCTGCCGTGTCGCCGACGAAGTCGCGCGACAGGGTCCAGAGCACGGGATCGACCCGCTCCATCAGCAGCCTGCGGATGGTCGACGATTTGACCGCCGGGAAGTCGAGGCTGCCGGTCAGCGCCGCGAGCGCCCAGCCCCGGTCCGGATCGGGCGTGCGGAGCAGATACGCCGCGATCAGCCGCAGCTTTTCGTTGCGTCCGCGGGTGTAGACCAGCGCGTCGATGAGGGCGGCAAACTTCTCCATGTCAGGGCGCGGCGCTTCGCGCGAAGGCGTCAGTCATCCTCGTCCTCGTAGCCGACCAGCGCCAGCGCCCGGGCGCGGCGCTGGTGAAGCTGATGCCACCGCAGCAGCGCATCCTCCCGGCCATGGGTGATCCAGGTCTCCGCCGGGTTCACCTCCTCCACCGTCCCGGTCAGCTCACCCCAGTCGGCGTGATCGGAGATGACCAGCGGCAGCTCGACGTTCTTCTGCCGCGCGCGCTGGCGCACCCGCATCCAGCCTGACGCCATGGCGGTGATCGGGTCCGGCAGGCGGCGGCTCCAGCGGTCGTTGAGCGCCGACGGCGGGCAGACGACGACATGCCCGCGCATCGCATCCCTCGGGGTTCCGGCGACAGGCCTCAGCTCGCCCAGAGGCACGCCAAGCTCCTCGTACAGCCGGCACATCCGCTCCATCGCTCCGTGAAGGTAGACGGGGGCGTCATGACCGGCCCGCCGCAGCTCGGCGATCAACCGCTGCGCCTTGCCAAGCGCATAGGCGCCCACCAGCACGCAGCGATCGGGCTGGTCGCGGAGCGTGGCCAGCAGCTTGGCGATCTCGTCCTCGATGGGCGGATGGCAGAAGATGGGCAGGCCGAAGGTCGCCTCGGTGACGAGAATGTCGCACGGCGTCACGGTGAAGGGCGCGCAGGTCGGGTCGGCGCGGCGCTTGTAGTCGCCGGTGACGATCACCCGCTCGCCGGCATGCTTCAGCAGGATCTGCGCGCTGCCGAGCACATGCCCCGCCGGCAGGAAGGTCGCGTCCACCCCTCCGCCGAGACGGACCGTCTCGCCATAGGCGACCGGCACGGCGCCCTCGCGGGTGTTGTAGCGCAGGTCCATGATCTCGAGCGTCTCGGGCGTGGCGACGGTGGTGCCGTGGCCGCCGCGCGCGTGGTCGGCATGGCCATGGGTGACAAGCGCGTGAGGCACGGCCCGCGCGGGATCGATCCACGTGTCGGCAGGAACGACATGGATGCCCCACGGCTCCGGACGGATCCATGCGAAGTCGGCGGGCATCGTGTTCAGAACCCTGCCGGCGCGCGAACCGTTCCCGGCCGCGCACCCGCCCGCCCGACGTCCTTGCGTTTCAGCGGCGAGGATCCCTCACTCGTCGGCCGGACCATCCACGACGCTGTCTGGAGCCGCCTCGTCGTCGTCGAACGTGTCCTCTTCCTCGCGCTTCTGGCGAGCCTTCCGTGCCTTGGGCGGAGCGGGCGTGATCTCGAAGGCGGGCCGATTGTCCCGGACACCGACCCGCACCTCGCCGCCTTCGGCGAGCTTGCCGAACAGGAGCTCCTCGGCCAGCGGCTGCTTGATCTGTTCCTGGATGAGCCGCGCCATCGGACGTGCCCCGTACAGCCGGTCATACCCCCGCTCGCCCAGCCAGTCGCGCGCCTCGCGGTCGAACTGGATGTGCACGTTCTGCTCGGCCAGCTGCAGCTCGAGCTGGAGGATGAACTTGTCCACCACGCGGGCCACCGTGTCCTTGCCGAGATAGCCGAACGGCACGATGGCATCGAGACGGTTGCGGAACTCGGGGGTGAACATCTGCTTCACCGCCTCCTCGCTCGCATCCTCCTTGCTGACGTCGCCGAAGCCGATGCCCTGACGCGCCATGTCGGCGGCGCCGGCATTGGTGGTCATGATCAGGACCACGTTGCGGAAGTCCACCGTCTTGCCGTGATGATCGGTCAGCCGTCCGTGGTCCATGACCTGGAGCAGGATGTTGAACAGGTCCGGATGCGCCTTCTCGATTTCGTCGAGCAGCAGCACGCAATGCGGGTTCTGGTCGACGGCATCGGTCAGCAGACCGCCCTGGTCATAACCGACATAGCCCGGAGGCGCCCCGATCAGCCGGCTGACCGAGTGCCGCTCCATGTATTCGGACATGTCGAAGCGCTTGAGCTCGATGCCCATGATGGAAGCAAGCTGGCGCGCCACCTCCGTCTTGCCGACCCCGGTCGGGCCCGAAAACAGGAACGAGCCGATCGGCTTGTCCGGGTCGCGCAGACCCGCACGGCTGAGCTTCATCGCGGTGGCGAGCTTGGCGACGGCCGCGTCCTGCCCGAACACGACATGCTTCAGGTCGCGTTCCAGATGCTCGAGCTGCTTCTTGTCGTCGCTCGACACCGACTTGGGAGGAATGCGGGCCATCGTGGCGATGACCGCCTCGATCTCGCGCGCGGTGATCTTCTTCTTGCGCTTGGAGGGCGGCACCAGCATCTGCATCGCCCCGACCTCGTCGATCACGTCGATCGCCTTGTCGGGCAACTTGCGGTCGTTGATGTAGCGCGCCGACAGCTCCACCGCCGTCTTGATCGCGTCCGGGGTGTACTGCACCTTGTGGTGCTCCTCGAAGGCGGTGCGCAGACCCTTGAGGATCTTCACCGTGTCCTCCACCGTGGGCTCGTTCACGTCGATCTTCTGGAACCGGCGCAGGAGAGCGCGATCCTTCTCGAAGTGGTTGCGGAACTCCTTGTAGGTGGTCGAGCCGATGCAGCGGATCGCCCCGGACGACAGCGCGGGCTTGAGCAGGTTGGAGGCGTCCATCGCCCCCCCTGAGGTCGCGCCGGCGCCGATCACGGTGTGGATCTCGTCGATGAACAGCACCGCCTCCGGCATCTTTTCCAGCTCGGAGACGACCTGCTTCAGCCGTTCCTCGAAATCGCCGCGGTAGCGCGTTCCGGCGAGGAGAGCGCCCATGTCGAGCGAGTAGATCACCGCATCCTGCAGCACCTCGGGCACGTCGCCTTCGACGATCTTGCGCGCCAGCCCCTCGGCGATGGCGGTTTTGCCGACCCCGGGATCGCCGACGTAGAGCGGGTTGTTCTTGGACCGGCGGCACAGGATCTGGATGGTGCGTTCGACTTCGGCGGTGCGCCCGATCAGCGGGTCGATCTTGCCCGCCTCGGCACGCGCGTTGAGGTTGACGGTGAACTGGTCGAGCGCCGTGTCCTTGGCCTTCTCGCCGCCGGAACCGGCGCGGTCCTCGGCCGCCGCGTCCTCCGCACCCTGAGGCGGGCGCGCCTGAAGCTGCTTTCCGCCCTTGCCGATGCCGTGACTGATGAAGCTCACTGCGTCGAGCCGGTTCATGTCCTGCTGCTGCAGAAAGTACACGGCGTAGGAGTCGCGTTCGGAGAACAGCGCCACCAGCACGTTGGCGCCCGTCACCGTGTCCTTGCCGGAGGACTGCACATGCAGGATCGCGCGCTGGATGACACGCTGGAACCCGGCCGTGGGCTGAGGGTCCTCGTCACTGCCGCTCTGGAGGGCCTGGTACTCTTGGTCGAGATACTGCCGCACCACTTCGCTGAGCTGGGCAAGGTCGACGCCGCAGCCGACCATCACCTGCGCCGCGTCCTCGTCGTCGATGAGGGCAAGAAGCAGGTGTTCGAGCGTTGCGTATTCGTGCCGGCGCGCTCCGGCATCGTTCAGCGCCGCGTGCAGGGTCTTCTCGAGGTTCTGGGCAAAACTGGGCATCGCGCGATCTCTGCAAGAGTGTCGAACGGCGTAACATTGTGTCGCCAACATCAATGCTAGCGAACGAATCTGACCGCCGTGTGTATGGTATCGTCAATATGGGGCGGAGCCAGCGGTTTTTCACCTCCCCGCCCGGCAACCTGCGGCGGGTCTCAACCGGGAGTGGACCTGAACAGGGCGTCGGCGGCGCGGCGGTGGCGGCTGGCGGCCTCCCGGTGGCGCGCGGTGCGGGCGATTTCTTCCTGGAGCCGGGCGATCCGGTCGTCGAGTTCGGCGACCGACAACGGGGCGAGATCCTCGCTGGCGAGCGCCGTCAGCAGATCGCCACGGTCGCGCAAAGGTTCATCGTCCATCCGTCGCTCCTGCAGCCGGGGTTCGGCTCCCCGTGATCGGCACGCAAGCGATCGCAGGCGCGGCACCTTGCTGTCAACTGACCGCCCCGTTAGGAGCACCCGCCCGGCGCATGCGCATGGGTACGCGAACGGTGGCGGGCGAGGGGGAACAATGGCACAGTTGCCAGAGATGATGCGGGCGGTCGTCTGCGACGCGGCCGGAGGACCGGAAGTGCTTGCCGTGCGCACTCTTCCCGTCCCTGACATCGGCGCCGAGGAGGTTCTGATCCGCACCGCCTTTGCCGGGGTCAACCGTCCGGACGTCCTTCAGCGGCAAGGGCTGTATCCACCGCCCCCCGGCGCATCTCCCGTCCTTGGCCTTGAGGTGTCCGGAACGGTGATGGCCGCCGGGGACGCGGCCCCGGCCGAATTGGTCGGGCAGGAGGTCTGCGCGCTCGTCAGCGGGGGCGGTTACGCCGAGTACACCGTCGCCTATGCGCGCCACTGCCTGCCGCTGTCCGACAGGTTCGGCCTGTGCGAGGCGGCTGCGGTTCCGGAAACCCTGTTCACCGTCTGGCACAACGTGTTCGAACGGGGCTGGGCGAGGCCCGGCGAGACCCTTCTGGTGCATGGCGGCACCAGCGGGATCGGCACCATGGCGACGCTTCTCGGCAAGGCTTTCGGGCTGCAGGTCGTGACCACCGCGGGAAGCGCCGCCAAATGCGCGGCCAGCCGCGACTGCGGCGCCGATCTGGCCGTCAACTACCGCGAGGAGGATTTCGTCGAGGCGGTGCTCGCCTTCACCGACGGGGCCGGAGCCGATCTCGTGCTGGACATGGTGGGCGGCGACTACCTGCCGCGCAACCTGCGGTGTCTCGCCGTGGACGGGCGCCATGTGTCGATCGCCGTGCTCGGCGGCGCGGAGGCGAGCCTCAATCTGGCGCGGCTGATGATGCGGCGGCACACGCTGACCGGATCGACCCTGCGCGCCCGCTCGGACACGTTCAAGGCGCTGCTCGCGGACGAAATCGCCGTCAACGTCTGGCCGCTGTTCACGGACGGGGTGCTCGCGCCGGTGATGGACCGCACCTTCGCGCTCGAGGACGTCGCCGCAGCGCACGCCCGTATGGAAGCGGGCGAGCACGTGGGCAAGATCGTGCTCCGTGTCGCCGGCTGAACCGTCCGCCTGCAGGGGATGCGGCACGCCGCCGCATCGCCGGCACGTCAGGCTCCCGGCTTGCCCTGCCGCCGCAAGCGGCGTATGACGGGGAACAGAGGCCGCTCCGCGAGGGGCGGCCGTTGCTGTTTTTGTTCCTGACCGCAGGCGATCCGAACCATGGCCGATCAACCCACACCGCTGATGCCGCATGCCACCGCCACCTGGCTGGTCGACAACACCGGGCTGACCTTCGAGCAGATTGCGGACTTCTGCGGACTGCACATCCTCGAGGTGCAGGCGATGGCCGACGACCTGGCCGGCAGCAAGTATATCGGCCGCGATCCGGTCCACGCCGGCGAACTCAGCCAGGAGGAGATCGAGCGCGGACAGAACGATCCGTCCTACCGCCTGCGGATGCAGCGGGCCCCTGTCGCGGTGAGCCGGACCAAGGGGCCGCGCTACACTCCGGTGTCGAAGCGGCAGGACAAGCCCGACGGCATCGCGTGGCTGCTGCGCAACTACCCCGAGATGAGTGACGCCCAGATCGGCAAGCTGATCGGCACCACCCGCACCACCATCGCCGCCCTGCGCGACCGCAGCCACTGGAACATGGCCAACATCCAGCCCAAGGATCCGGTGACGCTGGGTCTGTGCTCTCAGCGCGAACTGGACGCCGCGGTCGCCAAGATCGTGCGGACCGATCCTGAATCAGAGGGCGATGCCGGCGATGTTCAGGGCGACGAGCGTCAGCGTCTGATCCGCGAGCTGCGGGCCGAGCGCGAGGCGGCGGGTCAGGCCGCCTCCGAAGCGGCGCAGGAAGCGGAAGCGGCGGCGTGGCTTGCCAGCAGGCGGGCGTCGGCCGCGGACGAGGGCGCCTGACGCCCGCACAGCCGTGCCCACGGGCGCTTTTGTCGCCGCTGCCCTTGCCCTTGCGCCTGCTTCCATGGCACCACCGGGTGCATGGAGCCTCAGAAAACCGCTTTTCCGGCGCACCCGGCCGCCTCGCGCGCGGTGTATCACCACCCCGGAAGCTGGGACCGCCCGATCCCGGTCGCCACGCTGCCGGATGTCTTCGCCACGGCGGCTGCGGCCCATGGCGAACGCGCGCTTGTCGAGTTCATGGGCGCGCGCTCCAGCTATGCCGCTCTGCACCGGGAAGCGCGCCGGTTCGCGGCCGGTCTGAGGGCGGCGGGCGTCTCCCGCGGGGACCGGGTCGGTCTGTTCCTGCCCAACGTGCCGATCTACGTCGCCGCCTATTACGGCGCGATGATGGCGGGCGCGGTGGTCGTCAACTTCTCGCCGCTCTACAGCGTGGAGGAACTGGCGGCGCAGGTGGAGGACTCCGGCACGCGGCTGCTGGTGACGCTCGATGTGGCCGCCCTGCTGCCGACGGCGGTGCGCGTCCTCGACAGCTCCGCGCTCGAGGGGCTCGTCGTCGGCCGGCTGGCCGATGCGCTGCCACGGGTGCAGGGCTGGTTGCTGAAGCGGCTCGGGCGCAAGCGTCTTGCTCCCGTACCCGCGCGCGCCGACATCACGGTCTGGCACGATTTCGTCGGCGACGATGCTGACTTTCAGCCCGCTGCCCTCGCGCCGAACGACCTTGCCCTGCTTCAGTACACCGGCGGCACGACCGGGCGGCCCAAGGGCGCGATGCTGACTCATGCGAACCTCACGGCCAACGCCTATCAGGTCAATGCCATCGATCCGTTCGACCGGAACCGCCCGGACGTGATCGTCGGCGGCCTTCCCCTGTTTCACGTGTTCGCCAACACCTGTGTTCTCAACCGCACGGTGGTCAGCGGCGGCACGATCGTGATGCTGGCCCGCTTCTCCGCGGCCGATGCCCTCAAGATCATCGAGACGCACCGCCCGACGTCCTTTCCCGGCGTGCCGACGATGTATCAGGCCATGCTGGACGAGCGGCGGGCGCTGGGCACCGATTTCTCGTCGCTCGAAATCTGCGTCTCGGGCGGCGCGCCCCTGCCCGAACGCCTGGCACAGCGCTTCGAGGCGCTGTCGGGCGTGCCCTTGGTGGAGGGCTATGGCCTGACAGAAAGCGCAGGGGTGGTGTCGGCCAATCCGTATCGCGGCAATCGCAAGCAGGGAACGATCGGGCAGCTTCTTCCCCAGACCCGCGTCATCCTGCTCGACAAGGAGGATCCGGCGAAGCTCGCGCCGCATGGCGAGCCGGGCGAACTGGCGGTGTGCGGACCTCAGGTGATGCGGGGGTACTGGAACCGCCCGGACAGTCACGCGGCGACCTTCGCCCGGCACTTCGACGAGGACTGGCTGCGCACCGGCGACATCGCCACCATCGACGATGACGGGTTCCTTGCCATCGTCGACCGGGCCAAGGACATGATCGCCGTCAGCGGCTTCAAGGTCTTCCCCAGCCAGATCGAGGACGTGCTGATGCGGCACCCGGCGGTCAAGGAGGCGCTGGTCATCGGTGTGCCGGACCCGCGCAGCGGCGAAGTCCCGCGCGCGTTCGTCAGCCTCGAAACCGGCCATGGGGGGATCACCGGCGCCGACCTCGCCGCCTGGCTGAACACGCGCGTGGGCAAGCACGAGCGCGTGCGGGATGTCGAAGTGCGGCCTTCCCTGCCCAAGACGATGATCGGCAAGCTCGACCGCAAGGCCCTGCGGGCCGATGTCGGCGTCGCGGGCTGATCGCGGCCGAACGGACAGACCCCTGCGCGCCCGCACGGTCGGTCTCCTCGGGGGAAGCTTCAACCCCGCCCATGGCGGGCACCGCCGCATCAGCCTGGCCGTTCTCGCGGCGCTCGATCTCGCCGAGGTGTGGTGGCTCGTGTCGCCGGGCAATCCGCTGAAGGAGGCAGAAGGCATGGCCCCGCTCGCCGCCCGCGTCGCGAGCGCACGGCGCGTCGCGCGGCGGGCGCCCATCCGCGTGACCGCGATCGAGCGGGAGTTCGGCACGCGCTACACGGCGGACACGCTGCGAAAGCTGCTGCGCCGCTGGCCGCGCATCCGCTTTGTCTGGATCATGGGCGCCGACAATCTGGCGCAATTCCACCGCTGGAAGGACTGGCGCTGGATCGCCCGCACCGTGCCGATTGCGGTAGTGTCCCGGCCCGGTTACAACAGGCGGGCCATTGCCGGTCCCGCGATGGCCCGCCTGCGGCGCTGCCGTGTCGACGCCGCCCGGTTTCGCGAGGGACGGAGGAGTGCACCGGCGCTGATCCTGCTGAGCTTCATGGCCGATCACCGCTCCGCCACGGCGCTGCGCGGGCGCGATCCCGACTGGGCCGATGCCCATGCCTGCGCCCGGATCCGCGACGCGGTGACGCGGCGGATCGTGTCCGGCCGGGCAGGAACGCGTTGAAAGTGCAATGCACCCGCCCCAGCTTCGCTTTCGCCCCCCTGCACAGGAGAACACACCTTTCCCATGACCCAGCCTCTGCCCCACGCGGCAACCGGCTCCGCTGACATGACGGCCGGCACCCGACCCGGTGACGCAGGGGACGCCGCCGCGCCGCTGTTGCAGCTGGTCCTTGCCAGTCTCGACGACGATCAGGCGCAGGAGGTCGTCACCATTGCCCTGGCCGGCAAGAGCTCGGTGGCGGACCACATGGTGATCGCTTCGGGCCGGTCGACCCGGCAGGTCGCGGCGATGGCGCAGAAACTGGCCGAACGGATCAAGCAGCACGGTTTCGGTCCCGTCCGCCTCGAAGGGCTGCCGGCGGCGGACTGGGTGCTGCTCGACGCCGGAGACGTGGTCGTGCACCTGTTCCGCCCCGAGGTGCGCAGCTTCTACAATCTGGAGCGCATGTGGTCGCTTGGCGATCCGGCGGCAGCGTCCGGAGCCGGGCAGGCCTGACGAGGGCACCGGCGCCGGCACGGCGTTGCCCTGAGCCCGGCGCTGCGGCACAAGCGCATCATGCTGCTTCACGTGGTCGCGCGCGGCAAGATCGGCCAGTCGCCCGAGGGGGAACTGGTGGCCCGCTATGCCCGGCGCATTGCTTGGCCGCTCCAGCTGACGGAACTGCCCGATGCGGGCGGGCGGGTGCCGCCATTCGCCGCGACTCCGGCCCGGCTGGTGCTGCTCGACGAGCGGGGCACTGCGCTCGCCTCGACGCAGCTGGCGGGGCACCTCGACCGATGGCGCAGCGACGGCGTGCGCGAGGCGCGCTTCGTCATTGGCGCGGCCGACGGGCACACGCGCACGGAACGCGAGCAGGCGGACCTGCTGCTCGCGTTCGGTCCGGCGACCTGGCCGCATCTTCTGGCTCGCGCGATGCTCCTCGAACAGCTCTACCGGGCCACGGCCATTCTTGCCGGCCACCCCTATCACCGGGCGGGCTGAGCGGTGGGAGGCGCCACTTGGCGACGTCCTGGCGTCATGTTCGGGCTGAGCGCCGCTGCCATCGTGAGTGCCCTGCTGGCGGGAAGCACGCCTGACGCGGTTCTTGGCCCGCCACCGGCACGGGAGACGGCAGACCTACGCGGTGCGCTCGAGGCGGCCGAGCTGGCTGCCGCGGAGGCGCGGCGGCGGCAGGCGGAGCTGGAAAATCGGGCCGAGCAGGCTTCGAGCAGCGGGGAGCGGCTGCACGCCCGGATCGCGGCGCTCGCAGCCGAGCTGCAACAGGGCGAGGCGCAGGCGCTCTTCGCCGCGGCCCAGCTCGCGCGGGTCGAGAGGCGCATCGCCGGTCTCGAGAACACCCTTGCCGCAGAGCAGGCGCCTGTCGCCGGGCTGATCGCCGGACTGCAGCAGCTGGCCCGCCGCCCGGCGGTCCTGACGCTCCTGCAACCCGGAGGGCTCGACGATGCCGTGCATCTGCGCATCATGCTCGCGCATGCCGCGCCGGTGGTGGAGCAGCGCACCCGCCGGCTGCGGCAACAGCTTCGCGAGCAGCAGGAACTGCAGGCTGCGCGCCGGCGCGCCATGGCCGACCTGCGCCTGCGTAACGAGGCGATCGCGCGCCTGCAGGCCGCGCTTGGCTCGGCGCTGCAACAGCAACGGGCCCTTGCCGCAGAGGCGCGGCAGGCGGCCTTCCGCGAGGAGGGTGCGGCACAGGAACTGGCGCGGCAGGCGCGCGACATCGGTGAACTCGTCGCCCGGGCCGACGCGCAGGCGGCTCTGGCCGCCCGTCTGGCGGCGCTCCCCGGACCGGTCCTGCGTCCGCAGGCGGGAATCGCGGCGGCACCGGCAATTCCGGTCGTCGCTGCCACGACAGCGGGACCGGATGCGCCACGGCCGGGTGCGTATGTTCTTGCCGCAGTGGGCGAAGTCGTGGCCGGCTTCGGCGAGATCGGACCGGACGGTGTGCCGCGCAGCGGTCTGGCGCTCCGCACCCGGCCGGATGCGCTGGTACTCGCCCCGGCGTCCGGCCGGGTGGCCTTCGCCGGTCCGTTTCGCGGGCATGGCGCCATCGTCATCATCGACCACGGCGACGGGCGCACGAGCCTTCTCACCGGCCTCGGCCCGCTCGACGTGCGCGCGGGACAGAGCGTGGCGGCGGGCGATCCGGTCGGCCGCGCGGCCGGCCAGTCCATGCCCCTCGGCATCGAGCTGCGCCAGGGCGGACGGCCCGTCGATCCGCTGGCTGCCGCGGCGGCTGGACGCCGTGTGTCGCCCCGATGAGCCGTCAAGCTGGCGTTCAGGCCGTCCGATCCCTATAGTTCCGGTTCAGTACAGGAACCGGCACCCGCATGAAGATCCGTGACATCGTCCGAACGGCACCGCTCGCGCTGGCGGTGGCGCTCCTGCCCGCGACGACGGCGGCGCTGGCCTCGGTTGATGCGCGCGCTGCGCCGGAGTTCGGCAAGCTGTTCGCCGCCTTCGAGCGGATCAAGGCCAGCTATGTCGACCAGGTGGACGACGAGACGCTGATCCGCGGGGCGATCAACGGCATGCTCGCGGCGCTCGACCCGCATTCGGCCTATCTCGACGGCTCGGACCTGCAGCGGCTCGAGACGATGATCGACGGCAATTACTCCGGTCTCGGGCTGTCGGTTGTCCAGGAGGACGGCGCCGTCAAGGTCATCTCCCCCTTCCGCGGCAGCCCGGCGGAGCAGGCCGGCATCAAGGCTGGCGACTACATCACCCACCTGGACGGCCGGCTCATCTATGGCGGCGATCTCGACGAGGCCGTCCAGCAGATGCGCGGTCCGGCCGGCACCAGCATCCGCCTGACCATCTTCCGTCCGGGACGAGAGGAGCCGTTCGAGGTCAGCGTCACCCGCGGGGTCATCGATCTGGAGCCCGTGACCGGGTCTCTGGCGGCCGGCGGGATCGCGGTGATCACGGTGAACGAGTTCTCGCGCGATGTCGGGGCGGACGTGCTTGCCACCTGGCGCTCGCTTCAGCAGGAGGCCGGCGGACGGATCGCCGGGCTGGTGCTTGACCTTCGCTCCAATCCGGGTGGCTCCCTCGACGAAGCGGTGGCCATGACCGACCTGTTCCTCGAGCGTGGGCAGATCGTGTCGCAGCGGGGGCGGGCGCGGGGGGAAAGCATCTCCTATGACGCCGAAACGGTGTTCCGCGGACAGATCGCCGCCGGCGTGCCGATGATCGTGCTCATCGACGCGGGGTCCGCGTCGGCGTCGGAGATCGTCGCCGGCGCGCTGAAGGATCATCGCCGGGCGGTCGTGATGGGGCAGCGCAGCTTCGGCAAGGGCAGCGTGCAGACGCTCCTTCCGCTGGGCCGGGATGCCGCGCTCAAGCTCACCACGGCGCGCTATTACACCCCCTCCGGCCACTCCGTGCAGGAGGGCGGCATCAAGCCCGACATTGCCGTGCCGCAGCTCAGCGACCCCGACCTTGCCGCGCGGATGAAGTATGCCGTGCGCGAGTCGGATCTGCGCGGCCACCTCATCAACGAGCTTGGCATCAAGGACGATGCGCTCGAGCAGGACCAGCGCAGCGACCCCCGGTTTCAGCAGACCGCGGAGGAGCTGAAGGCGCAGGGGATCGACGACTTCCAGCTGCACTACGCCTTGCAGACGCTGCGGCGCGGCGCCGCCGCGCTGGCGGCGCGCAACTGACCGCCCGTGCTTCAGCGGCGAGCCGACACGACGCTGATCGCCGGGCCGGCGGCCGGTCTGCGTACGGCGCAGGCGCTGGCCCTGCTGGTGCCGGGCGGGTTGCTCCTCGGCGCCTATGTCGCGGAGCTGGGCTTCGGCCTGTTCCCCTGCGAGATGTGCTGGTGGCAGCGCTATCCGCATTTTGCGGCGCTGGCCTTTGGCCTTGTCGCAGGCGTCGCCCGGCCGGCGCGGCTGTGGCTGCTGCTGGCGGCCGCCGCCATGGCCGTGTCCGGGGCCATCGGAGCCTTTCACGCCGGCGTCGAGTATGGCTGGTGGCCGGGCATCACCGGCTGCACCCGGGCGGTAACCGGCGGCGGTGGCGACGCGCTCAGCGCAGTGCTGAACGCGCCGCTCGTGCGCTGCGACCGGGCGCCGTGGACGCTGCTGGGTGTCTCGCTGGCCGGGTGGAATTTCCTGCTGTCGCTTGGCGGAGCGGCGGCGATCCTGTTGCTGCTGGGGAGAACGCGTCATGGCGGTGCCTGACACGGAGCGGATGATCCGCGTCGACCAGGCCGGAGAGTTCGGCGCCACCCGCATCTATGCGGGACAGCTCGCCGTGATGGGCGACCGTGCGCCGCATTCGGCCGAGATCCGGCACATGGCGGAACAGGAGGCGGAGCACCGGGCCCTGTTCGACGCGCTCATGGCGCGCCGCGGCGTGCGTCCCACCCTGATGCACCCGGTGTGGTCGGCGGCCGGGTACGCCCTGGGTGCGGCGACGGCGCTCCTCGGTCCGGAGGCGGCGATG
This sequence comes from Qipengyuania thermophila, assembly GCF_004153605.1. NCBI lineage: Bacteria > Pseudomonadati > Pseudomonadota > Alphaproteobacteria > Sphingomonadales > Erythrobacteraceae > Qipengyuania > Qipengyuania thermophila. The sequence continues at coordinate 686,508 of NZ_SDSI01000001.1, forward strand.
GCCTGCACCGCGGCGGTGGAGGAGGAGATCGAACGGCATTATTCCGACCAGCTGGAGCAGCTGCAGGCCGACGGCAGCGACCCGGAACTTGCCGCCCTCATCGAGCGGTTCCGCGACGAGGAGCGCGAGCACCGGGAGACGGCGCTGGCGTCGGGCGCCGAACGCGCGCCGGCCTATCCGGTCCTCTCCTGGGCGATCCGTCTGGGCTGCCGGGCCGCCATCCGCATCTCCGAACGGATCTGAGCCGGGAACCGGTGGCGGCCGCCAAGCGCTGAAAAGAACGACTTCAGGACCGGTTCAGCGCCGAGCGCGCTGATGGTGCCGGGACGACGAACGGCAGATCGAGCGAGGCGAAATGACGATGCGAAAACTGGCGCTGGCCTTCTTTCTTCTGCCGGTGGCGGGCGCGGCCCAGGCGCAGGACGCCAACACGGCGGTCAACATCGTCTACATCACCGAGGACGAGCAGTGCCCGCCCTCGACCGAAGAGGTCATCACCGTCTGCGGGCTGCTCGAGGAGCAGTTCCGCATCCCCAGCGCGCTTCGTCAGCCCGGCGGCCCCGCCAATCGCGCCTGGACGGACCGTGTGCGGGAACTGCGCACCGTGGGCGAATCGGGGACGCTGTCATGCTCGCCGGCCGGTGCGGGCGGGTTCACGGGGTGCACGCAGGAACTGATTGCGGCGGCCTACCGCGACCGGCAGAATGCGCCGGCGCGCCGTTTCGGACAGATCATCGAGGCCGCCCGCGCCGATCGTCTCGCGACCATCGACGAGGCTGCCGCGGCCGAGCAGGCGCGCGTTGAGCAGATCGAGCGCGAGTACGAGGCGCGACTCGCGCGCGAGCGCGGGGAAGACCCGGTGACGCAGGATCAGCCGCCGGCGGAGCCTCTCCCGGCCCCGCGCTGACGCGACGCGCTCCGCTTCCGGCTTCGGAGTGGAGCAGGTGGTAAGGGCACGCTAACGCCTTGTCTCCTAAGCGGAGGCATGGCTTCCAGACGCACAATCCTGACCGTGTTCGGCACGAGGCCCGAGGCGATCAAGTTGTTCCCGCTCGTTCACGCGCTGCGGGGTGACGCGCGGTTCACGCCGCGCGTGTGCGTCTCGGGACAGCATCGAGCGATGCTGGATCCGGTGCTGGACTTCGCGGGCATCAGGCCCGACCACGATCTGGCGGTGATGCGCGACGGGCAGGGTCTCGACCGGCTGTTCTGTTCCGTTCTGGCCGGAGTGGGTGCGCTCCTCGATCGTGAGCGGCCCGACAGTGTCGTCGTGCAGGGCGACACCACGACCGCGCTTGCCGGCGCGCTTGCCGCCTTCCACAGGAAGATTCCGGTGGTGCATGTCGAAGCGGGTCTGCGCAGCGACGATCTCGGCCACCCGTGGCCCGAGGAGGGCAACCGCAAGGCGATCACCGCGCTCGCGGCCGTCCACTGCGCGCCGACGACCGGCGCCGCAGAGACGCTGCGCCGGGAGAACGTGCCCGCCGGTCAGATCCATGTCACCGGCAACACGGGCATCGACGCGCTGCTCTGGACGCTCGACAGGCTTGCCGAGGGCGCCGATGTGAGCAGCGCCACCCGCAGCGTTCTGGACAGGCGCGAGGGGCGCCACACCCTGCTCGTCACCGCGCATCGGCGTGAGGCGCTAGGCGACGGACTGCACGGGATCGTCGAGGCGGTCGCCGCCCTGGCGGATCGGCCCGACGTGACCGTCATCTGGCCGGTGCATCTCAACCCGGCCGTCCGGGCGGTGGTCCACCATCGTCTGGGCGCTCATCGACGTGTTCACCTGCTCGACCCGCTGTCCTACCCTGACATGGCTGCGGTCATGCGGGCCTCGACGCTGCTGCTCACCGACAGCGGCGGGCTGCAGGAGGAGGCGCCGGCGCTCGGACTTCCGGTGCTGGTTCTGCGGGACACGACGGAGCGACCGGAGGCGGTCGCCGCCGGAACGGCGCAACTTGTTGGAACCCGGAGCGCGCCTATCGTCGCCGCCGCCTCCCGGCTGCTCGACGATGCGGGTGCATACCGCCGCATGGCCCGGGCGCACAGCCCGTTCGGCGACGGACGCGCCAGTCAGCGCATCGCCGACCTGCTCGCCGCCTGATCGATCACGTCGCGGAAATAGGCGATGGTGCGGTCAAGGCCCTCGTCCAGCTGAATGCGCGGTTCCCAGCCCAGCCGCTCGCGCGCCAGCGAGATGTCGGGCTGCCGCTGCATCGGGTCGTCCTGCGGCAGGGGCAGTTTTACCAGCCGCGAGCGCCCGCCGACCTTCGCCAGCACCCGTTCGGCCAGTTCGCGGATGGTGAATTCATTCGGGTTGCCGAGGTTGACCGGCCCGTGCACATCGGGACCGGCATCCATCAAGGCGAGAAAGCCGTCGACGAGATCATCGACATAGCAGAACGATCGTGTCTGCTGTCCGTCGCCGTAGATTGTGATGTCCTCGCCGCGCAGCGCCTGAACGATGAAGTTCGACACCACCCGGCCGTCCCGCTCGTTCATGCGCGGCCCGTAGGTGTTGAAGATCCGGGCCACCTTGATGTCGAGGCCATGCTGGCGGTGGTAGTCGAAGAACAGCGTCTCGGCGCAGCGCTTCCCCTCGTCATAGCAGGACCGGATCCCGACGGGATTGACGTTGCCCCAGTAGCTTTCGGGCTGCGGGTGGACGAAGGGATCACCATAGACCTCGCTCGTCGAGGCCTGGAAAATCGGACATTTCAGCCGTTTCGCCAGCCCCAGAAGGTTGATGGCGCCGATGACGCTGGTCTTCGTCGTGGCCACCGGGTCGTGCTGGTAGTGGACCGGCGAGGCCGGGCAGGCGAGGTTCCAGACCTCGTCCACCTCCACATGCAGCGGCTGGCACACGTCGTGGCGGATGAATTCCACCCGCGGATCACCGCGCAGATGGTCAAGGTTCCGCTTGCTGCCGGTGAACAGGTTGTCGACGCAGATGACGTCCCGCCCTCGATCGAGCAGGCGGTCGATCAGATGCGAACCGAGAAACCCGGCGCCGCCGGTGACCAGCGCGCGCCGCCCGTGGTGAAGATGCTGTGGCAGGGTTCCTGCTCCCCTTGCGAAGTGGGTCCGGGCGCAAACACGCGGCGGTCGCGGCGCTCCTTATCGCACGCACCGGCGGCGGCAACCGCTTTTGCGCGCAGCGTCTCGAAGTTGTGCAACGATGCGGTCGCCCCTGCGGCTGCGGCCGGAAGAGGACGTCGCGCCAAGGTATACCGGGGTGGCCCGGGCGTGCTCACCTTGCCCGACATCGTGAGCCGACGCGCGATGAGAGCGGCAGCCAGTTGCCGCCGACCGCGGCCGGTCCCGCTACCGGAACGGCTCTGCGATCGCGCCTGTTTCGTCGGAGTCGAGCGCTTCGTCCGCAGGCGCGCTGCCGAAGAGGACGGCTTCGGCCTGCCGGCGCCGCGCCGCGAGGAACTCCTGCTCCAGCGCCGTGTCGCGATCGACGCGCGTGCGCAGACGGCTGCGCAGCCGCGTCGGAAGCCGGGTGTCGCTGCGCAGCAGGTTTTCGCCGGTCTGCGAGCGGCCGCGCTCCTCGATGCGCTGTCCGACATCCCCGACACCCGTGCTCGCGGTCCGGCCGGCGGCGTCGGCCGTCTGCTGCTGGGCCTGGCCGGGCGGGGGCAGGGTGCCCGGGACGATCAGCTGCGCTGCCGCCGGTGTTCCCCACAGAAGCGCGGCAGCGGCCAAGGGCGCGCGGATGCGGGCAAGGGCTGGAGCGGCGCTCACCGGCTGCCGTCTCCGAACGGCCGGAGAACCGCGGTGGCAAGGCGCCCGGACACCCCGGCGATGTCCTCGACCGGACGGACAATCAGGGTGAGAACCTGCACGGGACATTGGGCGCTCACGGTCAGGCGACCCGCGAACGGCGTTGCTTCCGCTGCGGAAGGCGGCACTTCCACGCGGCCGATTTCCTGCCCGTTCTCGCAGGCGAGCTGCCAGAAGGGGCGGCTGCCCAGACCCAGCTGCAGCTGGTCGAAGTGCCCTTCCAGCGTATAGGTCCCGGGCGGCAGATACTGGTACTGGCGCACGACCGGACCGCCCGCACCCGGCGGTGCGGCGAAGTCGACCACGCCGACCTGCCCCTCCGCCAGAATGGCAGCCCCGGTGCCGGCGTCCGCATCCACCTGCCAGTCGAGCGGCGTGCGCACGTCCGTCCGCAACGCGAAACGCGGGTCGCGCGATCGGTTGCGCGGCGTCGCACCGCGCAGCGCCGTGTATTCCTGCCACGCACGGTCATGCTGACCGGCGGAGAACAGCGCGTTGACGAGATACTCGCGCTGCTCCTTTGTCACCTCGAGCCCCGCGGCTCTCGCTTCGCTGAGAAACGCTGCTGCCGCGCCGGGCTGGATCCCGCTCCCGGCAACGAAGTCGAGAAAGCTGCGCGCCCAGACGGTGTCCGGACGCAGCCGCGCCAGCAGCCCGGCCCGCACGAGCGGTTCCGGAAGGGCGTTCGCCAGCACCGGATACAGGGTGTTGCGGGCGGTGTCGGACACTTTGAGGGCGATGTCGTAGTGGCGCAGCGCACCGGCAAGATCGCCGCGGCTGACCGCCTGCTCGATGGCCCATAGCTGGGGACGCAATTCGCGGCGGGACAGACGTGTGCTGTGGGCGAAGATCCGGTTGGAAAGGGCCGTATCGCCGCGCAGTTCCGCCTGGAAGGCGAGCACGGTCAGCGCGTCGGGGGTCAACGCATCCCGGCGAATGGCGAGGCGGGCCATCTCCGCCGCCGCCGACGTGTCGTCCGCCTCCGGCCGTGTGGCGAACATCTGTTCGGCATTGGCGGCGGCGATCTGTCCGTTGCCCGGTGCCAGCGCATGCGCCCGCCCCGCATCGGCGCGGACCAGCGCATTGGCGAGGCTGCCCGTGACCCCGAACCATGCCCCGACCGCGATCGCCGCCGCGACAGGCAGGCGGCGGCGCCAGTGCCCCTGCGGCCAGCGCGAGACGGATTTGGCGCGTCTGCGCTTGCCCATGTCAGGCCGGCTTGGAGGCCGGCTCCCGGCCGTAGCTGTAGCCGTAGTCGTAGCCGTACCCGTAATGCGAGCGGCGCGATTCGAACTTGGTCAGCACGCCGCCGAACACGCGCGCATTCGCGGCCATCAGGCGGTTCAGCGCCGTCTTCACCTGGGCCGAGCGGATGCCGTGCGATTCCACCGCGTAGATCACGCCCTCGACCCGGCTGGCGATGAGCGGCGCATCGGCCAGTCCCATCACCGGCGGGGAGTCGATGATCACGTGATCATAGGTCTTGAGCAGCCGGGTGATGAGCTCGCCCAGCCGCGCGCCGGTCAGCAGCTCGGCGGCGTTGGGCGGGATCGGCCCCGCAGACATGGCGGTGAAGCCGAGATCGGCCATGTCGAAGGTGAGCGAACCGATGTCTTCCTCGCCGGCGAGGAAATTGCTCAGACCCCGGTCGTGGTCGACGCCGCCGAGGTGGTGGACGGACGGCGAACGCATGTCGCCATCCACCAGGATCACCTTCTTCCCTGCGCGCGCGAGGGTGGTGGCGAGCGCCAGCGAGGTGGTCGACTTGCCTTCCGCGGGCCGTGTCGAGGTGACGGAGAAGCTGCGCGGAACGCCGTGCTCGGTGGTGAAGGCGAGGTTCGTCTGGACCGCGATGTAGGCGTCGAACAGTTCCGACTTGCGGTCGAGCAAGGCATCGCGTGGATCGCCGCCGTCCTCGACCTTCGGCACCGAACCGAGCAGCGGCAGGCCGAGGCGGCGCTGCAGTTCGGCCGGGTCGCTGATCGCGTCGTCGAGCTGTTCCAGCGCCAGCGCGAGCAGCGCACCGAGCGCAAGGCCGGCGAGCAGCGAAATGGCCAGGTTCAGCAGTAGGCGCGGGCTGGACGGCCGCTGCGGCACGTCGGCGACGTCGACGATGGCGACGTTGTTGACGCCGATCCCGCCGGCGACGCCGATCTCCTTGAACCGCTGCAGCAGCGCGTCGTAGAGTGCCCGGTTGGTGTCGACCTCCTGCTGGTAGACGTTGTACTGGATCGAGCGCCGGCGCAGGTCGAGATACTCGCCCTTCAGCGCGTTGACCCGCTGTGCCAGCGCGTTTTCGCGTTCGACCGCCTGCCGGTATTCGGCTTCGGACGCGCCGCTGACGCGGGCTTCCTCCCGGGCGATGGCGCGGTCCAGCTGGGTGATCTGCTCCTGCAATGCCTGCGCCGCCGGATAGCCCGGCTCGAACCGGACCAGCATCTGCTGGTATTCGGCTGCCCGCTCAGCACGGCGCTGCCTGAGGCCGTTGATCGCCTCGTTCGAGAGCGCCTCCATCGACGCCCCGCCCCGGCCGGCCTGACGGAAGCGTGCCTCGGCCTGGATGCGGTCGGCCGTCGCGCGGGTCAGCGCCGCGTTCAGCGTGGCGAGATTGTCCGCCACGATCGAGCGTTCCTGCGTCACCAGCCCGTCGGAGCCCGACTGGGCGGGCAGGTTGATGATCTGCTGCTCGGAGGCGTAGTTCACCAGCTGCCGCTGCGACTCGTCGAGCCGCTGCTTGTATTCGGTCAGCTGCCGCTGAAGCGCCTCGCGGCCGTAGGCCGTGGCCTGCACCTTGCGTTCGAGATTGGTCTCGATGAAGGCCTGCGACCACGCATTCGCGACCCGCGCGGAAAAGGTGGGATCGGCGCTCGTGAAGCGGATCGAGACGAGGCGCGAGAGGCGCGTCGGCTCGATGCTCACATTGTCGAGCAGGATCTGCCCCGCCTCGCGCTGGCGGGTTGCGCGGCCCTCGGCGCGGAAGCGTCCGCTCGTCTGCTGGAAGGCCGGATCATCGCCCCCGTCATGGCCAAACAGCTCGAAGAACGTCGGGTCGTCGACCAGCCGCAGCTGTGTCGCCACCCGCTCGGCCAGCGACCGCGCGCGCAGCAGGCCGTACTGGGTCTGGTAGAACTCCTGGTCGGCGATGCTCGCCTCCCGCTCCACGCCCTGGAACTGGGTGACCTGATCCGATTCGCGCGAGATCTCGATGACGGAGGTGGCGGTGTATTTCGGCGTCATCAGCAGCGTGACGACCGCGCCGGCAATGACCGCAGCCACGACCGCGCCGATGATGGCCCACTTCCACCGCTTCGCGATCCGCAGGTACTGCTGCAGCAGCGAGGGCGCCTCGAGCTCCATCTGGGCAGGGCGCGCCGGTTCGGCCGCGACGAGGCGGCTGGGCAGGTCTTGGGCGAGGATGTTCATGCCGGGAGGAAACTCACTGGAGGATCGCGATCACCGGCGAGGCGAGCAGCGGGGCGATGCCCACGAAGTCGCGGAACAGCCGCCGCTGCGGACTGTCGCCGACCACCACCACGTCATTGGCGAAGAGCGAGGGATCCTCGTAGGCGCCGCGGCGGATCGCGTTGATGTTGTAGAGCGCCGCCATGCGCTGTCCGTTGACCGTGCGCAGGATGACGACATCGTCCTGCTTGGCGAACTCGGTCAGGCCCCGGGCCGAGGCGATCGCCCGGAGCAGCGTCATCTGATTGGTCACCGGGTAGAGGCCGGGCTCCACCACCTGACCGTCGACGGTGACGACCTGGCTGACGGAGTTCTCGATGTTCACGGTGACGTCGGGATTGCGGACATAGCGGCCGCGCAGCGCGCCGGCGATGTCGTCGGCCAGTTCCCGCGCCGTCTTGCCGCCGGCATCGAGCGTCCCGATGAGCGGCATGGCGATGCGTCCGCCGGCGTCGACCTGCATGCGCCGGCTCAGCTCCTGCACCCCGAACACCGACACGGTGATGGTGTCCAGCGGACCGATCAGCGACAATCGGTCCTGCGCGGTCAGATCCGAACGGATCGGCGCCGGCAGGGCGCGCTCGCCCTCGACGATCGTCAGCCCGGCGGCCGGCTGCAAGCGGGGCTGTCCCGCGCACGCGGCAAGAAGCGCAAGAACCGGGAGCAGAAAAACCTTGGGCATCGCGAACAGTTCCAGTGAGTTCGGCTGCCTGAGCCTATAGTGAACAGCGCCCGCAAGGTAAAGTTGGCGTGTCCCGCGCAAGATCAGGGAGTGTCGTCCAGTCTGCGTGTGCTGCCGGACAGCCACACTGCCGCCAGCATCAGCACGCCCATGACGAGCGGCGTTCGCGCCGGATAGTCGATGAGGCTTGCCGCCGCAACCAGCAGGATCAGCGCGGAGCCGGCGAGCGGCAGCAGCCGCGCGGGACGCGCCTTGAGCGCCCGCCACGTCGCCACACCCCACCACGCCGCCCCGGCGAGCAGCAACGCCGCGCCCGCGACACCGCCTTCAAGGGTGATCTGGAGCCAGTCGCTGTGCGCCTGGTTGATGTATTGCGGCTGCAGCATGGCTTCCGGTTCGGTCACGCGGAACACCGGGTCGAAGGTGCCGAACCCCGTGCCAGCGGGCAGGTAGAACTGCGTCATCTGCACCACCACCGGCAGGAACCGGTTGCGCAGGTCGTCGGCCGAGGCGAGCGTCAGCGCGCGATCGACCGACACGGCGCGCCCCGACAGGACGCTCAGCACGAGCACGCCGACGATGGCCGCCACGATGATCCCGACCACCGGCACCAGCAGCCGCCGCGGCAACCGTGCCGCCAGCGTGCGGACCTGCTTGCGCGCGATGGCGAGGCCGGCAACGGCGCCGGCGAAGCCCAGCACCAGGCCCGCGCGCGAGCCGCTGGCGAACACGAGAAGAAGGAACACCGGGATCAGCCCGATGGCCGCCACGGCGCGGAAATGGCGGCTGTCGTCCGCGCGCAGGCCCCACACCGGCGCCAGCACGCAGCCCATGGCGAGGAACAGGGCGAAGTGGTTGCGGTTGGCAAAGCTGCCGCTGACCTCCCCCCGCATGTCGTTGACGAAAGGGCTGTCCCAGCGCGCGCCCGACACCTGCAGCAGGGCGATCAGGCCGCCGGCGACGACCAGCCCGAGCAGCACGCCGGCGATGCGCCGGTGCTGGTCGCGATCGAGCTGTTCGGCCAGCAGCAGCACGGCTGCGGGAACGATCAGCGAGCCGAGCGCATTGGCGGTGCCGCCGGGCGACATGCTGAGCGGGCGCCAGGGCTGCTCGAGGCCCGCCACGAGCGCCGATTGCGCCAGCAGGTCGCGGCCGGGCAGCGCCGTCCACAGCGCCGGCGGCAACGGCACCAGCTGAAGCGCGACCAGCGCGATCGTGGCGCCCAGCAGCAGCGCCGGCGCGGAACGCGGCAGGCGGACCCGCACGGAAAACAGGATCAGCGCGCCCAGAACGCCCCAGGCGAAGAACCGCACCACCGGCTGACCGAGAACGTCGGCACGCGAGGCGCCTCCCGCCAGCAGCAGCACCGTCAGCAGGGCGGCAAGCAGCCAGAAGGCCAGCGGCGAACCCGCTTCGCGCATGCTGCCGGAGGATGAGTCCATGGACGCGGTTCTTGCAACAATCATTTGAGGGAAGAGGCAGGCCGCCATACAAGCGCCGCCATGGAAGCACAATCCCGCCCCCTCCGAAGCCGCACCGTCCACGCTCGCATCGCCGCTGCGGCGATGGTCGTGGCGCTCTCTGGCGGCCTTGCGGCCTGCGGCGAGCCGATCGCGTTGCCGGATGCCGCTACCGGGACCGCGGCCGGGCGCACCCCGTCAGCCGAGGAGCGGCGGGCGGCGCAGTCCCTGTCGATCGGCAACCAGCAAGCGCTGGCCGCCGCCACCCCCTATGACCGCGCGCTCCTGTGCAGCTTCGCGCTGGAGGCGCTCGACGGGCAGCTGCGCGAACGCGGGCTGCTCAACGATGCGCAGCGGCAGGCGTTTGCGCAGATGCGGGCGGAGTTCGCCCGGCAGCTGCGGGCAACCGCCGGAGAGCGGGCTGAGGCGGATGTGGCGCGCGACCGGCAGACGGTGGCCGAGGCGCATCCCGAGCCGGGCGACCAAGCGCAGATCGCCATCGGCTGCCTGCGGCGCTTTCAGCAGGAGACGGCCTGACGCCGCGGCATCGCTCGCCAAGGAGGACTAGCCAAGGGCGATGTCCGGCGCATCCTCCTGCTTCATGCCGACCACGTGATAGCCTGCATCGACATGGTGGACCTCGCCGGTCACACCGGAGGCCAGGTCGGAGAGCAGGTACAGCCCGGCGCCGCCCACATCCTCGATGGTGATGTTGCGGCGCAGGGGCGCGTTCAGCTCGTTCCAGCGCAGGATATAGCGGAAGTCGCCAATGCCGCTCGCGGCCAGCGTCTTGACCGGACCGGCCGACAACGCGTTGACGCGGATGCCGTCAGGGCCGAGATCGTTGGCGAGGTAGCGGACGCTCGCCTCGAGCGCCGCCTTCGCCACGCCCATGACGTTGTAGTGCGGCACGACCTTTTCCGCCCCGTAATAGGTCAGCGTCAGCACGCTGCCCCCGTCGGGCATCATCGCCGCCGCCCGGCGCGTCACCGCCACGAGCGAGTAGGCAGAGACGTTCATGGTCATCAGGAAGTTGTCGAGCGAGGTGTCGACGAACCGGCCGCGCAGCTCGTTCTTGTCCGAAAAGCCGATGGCGTGAACGAGGAAATCGAGCGTCCCCCACCGCTCCTGCAGCTGCGCGAAGGTCCGGTCGAGCGCGGCCATGTCCGAGACATCGCAGTCGAGCGTAACGTCGCTCCCCAGTTGCGCGGCGAGCGGCGCCACCCGCTTGCCCAGCGCCTCGCCCTGATAGGAGAAGGCCAGCTCGGCACCATGTTCCGCGAGTTTCTGCGCAATGCCCCAGGCCAGCGACCTCGTGTTCGCCAGCCCCATGATGAGCCCGCGCTTTCCCTTCATCAGACCTGTCGTCACGATGTTCCTCCCAGTGTGTGCGCCGCCTCCTGCGTCGCCGGATCCGCTGTATCGAGCGCGATGACCGCGTCTCCCGCCGCGTCGTCGGCAGGCGCGTCCCCGTCGACGACCGCCGCCTCTTCCTCGGGCGTTTCGGCGAGCGCAGCGTTCAGTTCCGCGCCGATGACCAGGCCGAACCCGACCAGCCAGAAGAAGAACAGCGCCACCATGGCTCCGGCCAGGCTGCCATAGGTGAGGTCGTAGCTGAAGAAGCTGCGGAGCAGCGGCGGCAGGGCCATGGTGACAGCGATCCACCACACCGTGACCAGCAGCACGCCTGGCCACTTGGCGTAGCGGCGGCCGCGATAGGCATGCGGGGTGAGGGTGTAGAACAGCAGGTAGAGCGACAGGAACAGCCCGAAGGCGGGCACGATGCGGGACAGGCGCAGCCGAGCGAGCGCGGTGGTGAGATCCGGCAGAAAGGCGGCGATGAACTCCTGCGCGGTGCCGATCAGCACCTGGGCGATCAGCGACAAAAGCAGCAGCACGACGGCAAGCACGGTGATCCCGGCCGAGAGCAGCCGATAGCGCAGAAAGGAGACGCTGGCCTCGGTGCCATAGGCCCGGCGCAGGACATCTCGGATTGTCTCGATCAGGCTGCCGACGGTCCACAGCGCCACCAGTCCGCCGGCCCACAGCAGCCATCCGCTGCGCGCCGCGATGACGTCCAGCGCGACCGGGCGCAGCGTGTCCGCCACCACCGGCGGCAGGGCGAGCAGCACGGCGTTCACGGTCGCCGCCCGGTCCTCCTCCCCGCCGATCAGCGAGAACACCGCCGCGCCGAGGATGAAAAAGGGAAAGATCGCCAGCATCGACATGTAGGCAAGGTTGCCGGCATGGATGAAGCCGTCGTTGTAGGTGCCGTTCAGCACCCGCTTGCCGATCTCGTAGGCCCGTGTCCCGGGTCCGTAGTCGCGCCGGATGCGTCCCTTGAGCTTCTGCGCCGCCCGGCGCCGCGCCTCCGGCGACAGGGAGCGGACGGGCTGCTCGTGCGCAGGTGCCGGCGCGTCACTCACCGGCCGGACTCCGGCGCATCATCGCTGGCCGGCGGGTGCAAGGCTTACCCCGCGAGGGTGGCACGCGGATCGCTCGCGTCGCGCCAGCCTTCCAGCCTGGCCGCAAGCTCGGACACATCGGCCGGCAGCTGGATCGACAGGGTGACGAGCTGGTCGCCGCGGGTGCCATCCTTGCGGGAGAACCCCTTGCCGCGCAGCCGCAGGACAGTGCCGCTGCTCGAGCCGGGCTTGACCGTCATCATCACCGGCCCGTCGACCGTGGGCACCCGCACCCGCGCCCCGCGGACCGCCTCGTCGAGGGTGACGGGCAGCTCCATGCGCACATCGTCGCCGTCGCGGCGAAACACCCGGTGCGGCTCGATGGCGATCGTGATCAGCGCGTCTCCAGCCCCGCCCGGCCCCGCTTCGCCCTTGCCGCGCAGGCGCATCTGGGTGCCGTCCTCGACCCCCGCCGGCAGCTTGAGATCCACCGTCTTGCCGTCGGCCAGGGTGATGCGCTGCTCCGTGCGGGTCGCCGCGTCGGTGAACGGCACCCGCAGCCGGTACTGGACGTCGGCGCCGCGCGCGGGCGGGGCGCGAAAGCCGCCCCGGAAGCCCCCCTGCCGCCCGCCCATCCCCGCGCGCGCTCCGCCGCCGCTGCCGAACAGGCCCTCGAACAGGTCGCCAAGATCGACCCCTTCCTGCGCGAAGCCGCCGAACTCCTCGGCCCGGAACCCGCCCGGTCCGCCGGCCGCATGCCGGAAGCCGCCGCCCATGCCGGCGAACGGGTTGGTAGGGTTGCCGTCGGCGTCGATCTCGCCGCGGTCGAACCGGGCGCGCTTGTCCGCATCGGAGAGCAGGTCGTATGCGTTGGTGACGCGCGAGAACCGCTCCGCCGCCTGCGGATTGTTCGCGTTGCGGTCGGGATGGAGTTCCTTGGCCAGCTTGCGGTAGGCGCTCTTGATCTCCTTTTCGGAGGCGTCGCGCGCCACGCCAAGAGTCGCGTAAGGGTCTGCCATGGCGTCTAGCTAGGTGCAGGACAGAAGGAGGGCAATTGCTTTCCACCCGTGCGCATCGGCGCTAAGGGCGGGGTCCGCCGCCGCGGCCGCCGTCGCGGCGACGGTGTTGCAAGGGCATGGGCATGGGCGAAGCTGAGAGCGCGATCATGGCGGACGATCCGCTGGAGCTGTTCGGGCAATGGTTCGCCGAGGCGGTGCGCAGCGAGCCGAACGACCCCGAAGCCATGGCGCTGGCGACCGCAACCCCCGACGGCCGGCCTTCTGTCCGGATGGTGCTGCTGAAGGAGCATGGACCGGACGGCTTCACCTTCTACACCAATCTCCACAGCCGCAAGGGCGAGGAGCTGTGCGCCAATGCGCACGCCGCGCTGCTGTTCCACTGGAAGAGCCTTCGCCGGCAGGTCCGGGTGGAAGGGCCGGTCTCGCCGGTGAGCGCCGCGCAGGCCGACGCCTACTTCCACTCGCGGCCGCGCCGGTCGCAGCTCGGCTCCGCCGCCTCGGACCAGTCGCGGCCCCTGGCCGCGCGAGTTGACTATCTCGAGCGCGTCGAGGCGCTGGCGCGGCAATACCCGGAAGGCGATGTGCCCCGCCCGCCGCACTGGAGCGGCTTCCGCCTGCGGCCCGAGCGGATCGAGTTCTGGCTCGACCGCGCCAATCGCCTGCACGACCGCCGCCTGTTCCTCCGCGGCGGCGAGGGCGGCTGGTCCAGCACGCTGCTGTACCCGTGAAAAGCGCCGCTTCCTTCGTCCAGGACGACCGGTCGCGCCTTGCGCGCGGGGCGGCGCTCGCCTCCATCAGTGTCGCGGCGGTGCTGGTGGCGCTCAAGACATGGGCGGCGTGGCGCACCGGCTCGTCGGCAATGCTCGGGAGCCTCGCCGACAGCGCGCTCGATCTCGTGGCGAGCCTGACGACCTTTTTCGGCGTGTGGATCGCCGCCTTCCCCGCCGACCGCGAACATCGTTTCGGCCACGGCAAGGCCGAAGCGGTGGCCGCCATGGTGCAGGCGATGCTGATCGGCGTGTCGATCGTGCTCATCCTGCTCCATTCGGTGCGGCAGCTCACCCACGGCGTCGGCGTGCGCGCGCCGCTGGAAGGGATGGGCGTGTCGCTGGTGGCGATCGCGCTGACGCTGGGACTGCTCAGCTGGCAGCGCTACGTGCTGCGGCGGACCGGGTCCGTCGCCATCCGCGCCGATCACCTTCACTACCAGTCGGACATGCTGCTCAACCTCGCGGTCATCGCCGCGCTGGTCCTTGAAGGGTTCGCCGGACTGACCGGCGCGGATCCGGTGTTCGGCTTCCTCATCGCCGGGTGGCTGGGCTACGGGGCGTTCCGCGCGGCCGGGGATGCCATCGACCAGCTGATGGACCACGAATGGCCTGAGGATCGGCGGCAGCGGCTGGTAGAGCTGGTGGCGCAGCATCCCGAGCTGTCCAACCTGCACGACCTGCGCACCCGGACGAGCGGTCATCGCGACTTCGTGCAGTTCCACATCGACATGGACCCGCGTCTTTCGGTGGTCGAGGCACACGACATCATCGAGCGGATGGAAAAGAACCTGTGCCGCCACTTTCCGCGCATGGAGCTGTTCGTGCACATCGATCCGGCGGGCTACAAGGATTCGGACAATCCGCTCATCGAGGAGAACGAATTCGCCCGGCTGGGTCCGCGCCCATGACGAGGTCCGTCGCCTACTGGCACGTGGACGCCTTCGCCTCGGCCGCATTCGGCGGAAACCAGGCCGCGGTGATGGTGCTGGATCGATGGCCGGACGATGCGCTGCTCCAGGCCATCGGCGCCGAGAACAATTTTGCCGAGACCGCCTTTCTCGTGCGCGACACGGGTGGCGAGGCGGACTGGGAACTGCGCTGGTTCACGCCGACGCACGAGGTGGCGCTCTGCGGCCATGCGACGCTTGCCAGCGGGCATGTGCTGCTCGGAAGGAACGGGGGCGACCGGGTCCGGTTCCGCACCCGCCAATCCGGTGTGCTGGAGGTGCGGCGCGAGCCGGGCGGCTACACGCTCGACCTGCCGTTGACGCGGGTCGCCCCGCGGAACGATGCGCGCCTGCTGGCGGCGCTGGGCGCGCAAGGCGAGGTCCATCACAGCGTTTCGGGCGCGGAACAGACCGCCATTGTGCTGCTGCCCGATGCCGCGGCGGTTCGGGCGCTCGCCCCGGACATGGCCGCACTCGCCGCGACCGGCGTCATGGCGATCTGCACCGCGCCCGGCCAGGGGGTGCATGACGTGATCAGCCGCGTCTTCGTTCCCGCATGGGGCGTGGACGAGGACAGCGTCACCGGGTCTGCCCATGCCGCGCTGACGCCGTTCTGGGCCGAGCGGCTGGGCCGCGCCCGCTTCACCGCGCATCAGGCGTCGCGACGCGGCGGCGAGCTGACCTGCCGGCTGGAGGGGGAGCGGGCGTGGATCGGAGGCGCCTGCGTGACGGTGGTCGAGGGGCGGTTCTACCTGGCGGGATAGAGCGCCAGAATGTCGGCCATGCGCGGCAGCAGCGCCGCCCGCTGCTGCGCGTCCGAATGGCCCAGCCGCACCAGCGTCACCCGCTGCTCGGGCGAGACGAGGGCATACTGTCCCATGTGGCCGATCATCGCGAACAGCGTTGGCGGGGCGGAGTCGGGGAACAGCGGATGCTCTTCGCCGGCTGCGCGGGGGAAGTCCCGGTTGAGCCAGGTCTGGAAGCCGTAATGCGGCGCGCGCGGCGACGGCGTCACCATGGCCTCGACCCATGCACGGGGGACCAGCTGCGCGCCGCGGTGGGACCCCTTGGTCCGCAGGAACTCCGCAAAGCGTGCCCAGTCGCGCGCCGTGCCATGGATCAGGCTGCCCCCGATCAGGGTGCCGGCCCGGTCGAATTCGGGCACCATCGACTCCATGCCCAACGGGCCGAACAGCCGCGTCTGAAGATAGTCGGCCATCGCCCGCCGCCGGATCTCGGGATCGCGGCTGTCGGTGAGCGCGCGGGTCGCGATATCCGCGAGGATGACGCTGGTGTTGGAGGAATACTCGAAGCGCTCGCCCGGCTCCGCCTCGAGCGGCTGGGCCGATGCGAACTCGGCCATGTCGTCGCGTCCGTCGAGGAACAGCATCCGCACTTCGAGCGATTCGTAGGATGGCTCGCCCGACTCGGTGTGGCGCAGTCCGCTGCGCATCTGCAGCAGGTGCCGCAGCGTGATCTCGCGGCGCGGGTCGCCGGGCCGGTTCCAGCGGGGCACCGGCGTCGGCTGGTCCAGATCCAGCCGCCCGTCGGCCACCAGCATTCCGATCACCACGGCGGTGACCGTCTTGGCCATCGACCAGCTCACGAAGCGCGTGTCGGGGCCGTAACCCGGTCCGTAGCGTTCTGCGGCCACCGTGCCGTTGTGCATCAGGATGACCGCGCGGGTTTCGCCGACCGCCGGATCGGTGAACAGCGCGTCGACGGCCCGCGCGACCTGCCGCACGGGCGCGCCGGGATCGGCAGACACCGCCGCCAGCGCCTCTTCCCCTAGCCCGGACGCTTCGGGAGCGGGATCGGCGCACCCGGCGGCCGCTGGCAGCAGCAGGGCAAGGGCGATAAGAGCACGGCGAGTCGGAGCCGGGGGAAGCCTCATCGGGCGGACCTTGCGCATGGCGATGGGGATGGCAATGCCGAAGACGCAGGTGCGGAGACCGGGACGCCGGCGGGTGATGTGGCTGGTCGTTGCGGCGGTGCTTCTCGCCGGCGTGGCGGCCGCCGCGGTGTTCGGGCCGGCGCTGCGCGGCTATGCCGCCGCGGGCACCGCCTACGCCGCCCGCGTGACGTGCTCGTGCCGGTTCGTCGCCGGCCGAAGCCTCGCCGACTGCGCCAAGGACAAGGTGGCCGGCATGGAGTGGGTGCGTCTGTCCGAGGACACCGAGCGGCGCTCGGTGACGGCGGTGTTCCCGCTCCTCGGATCGGACGAGGCGGCTTTCGAACCCGGTTGGGGCTGCGTGCTCAGGCCGTGGCAGGGCTGAGGGTGCGCCCGGCGAGGGCGGGATCGCCGTTCGCCGCATCGGCTTCGGTGGCCGCGATCCAGCCGCCGCCCACGACCCGCTCGCCGCAATAGAGCACGGCCGCCTGTCCCGGCGCGACGCCGTATTCCGGCTGGAGAAAGGTCAGCGTCACGTCGCGGCCCCCTCCCAGTGACCCTTCGACCGTCGCCGGAACGGGCCGGGCCATGGAGCGCACCTTGACCATGAGCGGCTGGCCGGCCGCGGCCGCGCCGATGCGGTTGGTTTGCGTCAGATGCGCGCGGCGCACCGCCAGCAGGCGCCGCGGACCCACCCGCACGCGCCGTGCGGCGGCATCGATGCCGACCACATACAGCGGTTCGGCCTGTCCGCCGATCTCCAGCCCGCGCCGCTGTCCCACGGTGAAGTGGATCACGCCGCGGTGACGGCCGAGGACCGCGCCGGTCTGCGCATGCACGATGTCGCCCGCCTCGCTTCCCTCCGGCCGCAGCCTGCGCACCACGGCAGCGTAGTCGCCGTCCGGCACGAAACAGATGTCCTGGCTGTCGGCCTTTGCCGCGTTGGCGAGCCCGGCGCCGCGGGCCAGGGCGCGCACCTCCTCCTTCGGCAGGCCGCCGAGCGGGAACCGCAGAAAGGCGAGCTGTGCATCGGTGGTGGCGAACAGGAAATAGGACTGGTCTCGCGCCGGATCGCGCGCGCGCAGCAGGTGCACGTCCTCGCCGCGGCGCTCCCGCTGCACATAATGGCCTGTCGCCAGGCAATCGGCGCCGAGTTCGCGCGCGATCGCCAGCATGTCGGTGAACTTGGGGCCGGTGTTGCAGCGGATGCAGGGCACGGGCGTGCGCCCGGCAAGGTAGTCGTCTGCGAACCGCTCCACCACGGCCTGCCGGAACGCACTCTCGTGGTCAATGACGTAGTGGGCGATGCCGAGCCGGTCGGCGACCTGCCGTGCGTCGCGGATGTCGTCGCCGGCGCAGCACGCGCCCTTGCGCCCGGTCGCTTCCCCGTGGTCGTAAAGCTGGAGGGTGATGCCGATCGTCTCCGCCCCGCTGCTCGCGGCAAGCGCCGCCACGACCGAGGAGTCGACGCCCCCCGACATGGCCACGACGATGCGGCACTGCGCCGGAGGGCGAGGCAGGTCGAACAGGGCAGCGGCTTGAGCGCCCGACAGGGAAGCGGCGAGGTTCATGAGCGCGCGCAATGTAGTGCGCGGACGGGCTTCTTTCCAGCGCAGTACAGGCGGGGCGGCAGCATGCTCCGCGTGCAAACCCGCATCCCGGCTTCACCGCTTGTTTACCCGCGGCGGGTACCCCGGTGGGCATGTTCGAGGGCAGAAAACCCAAGCGCGCTGCCGACGCCCCGGCGGAAAATGCCGCCCTCCTGCGCGAACTTCGCTGGGCGGAACTCAGCGCGCAGCTGGCCCTGATCCGCGAGGCACAGGGGATCGGGCGCGGCCGCGGCGGCGACGGCGAAGGGAGCGGGCGCTTTGCCGCGGTCCACAGCGGCCCCGTATCCGACGCCCGGACCGTGCCGGACGAGGCGCGCCCGGACTGCGGCGGCTCCTCCGCGGCGCTGCCGTCCCGCAAACGTTCGAAGTTCAAGGATCGCCGGCAACCATGATCGAGAATTCGTCCATCCGCCCGGATCAGGTGATTGGACCGCTCGGCGAGCCGCTGACGCTGGCCGATCTGCCGCCTCCTGACACGACGCGCTGGGTGGTGCGGCGCAAGGCGGAGGTCGTCGCCGCCGTCAATGGCGGGTTGTTGACGGTCGACGAGGTTCTGGAACGCTACAACCTCACCCTGGAGGAGTTCGCCTCGTGGCAGCGGGCAGTCGACCGGTCGGGGATGCAGGGCCTGCGCGTCACGCGGATCCAGCACTACCGCGATCTCTACGAACGCCAGCTCAAGTATTGAGCCCGCCACAGGCCGCCGCAGGAATGTCTCGCCGGCCCCTTAAAGGCTGAATTTTCAGCGAAACCCGATGCTCGTGCGGCCGGCGCGCAGCGGCGAAGATCAAGCCGCGGCCGCTTCTCTTCGTCGCAATCCGGAACCACTTCAGCCCATGGGCCGTTCTCTGCGCGAAGTCATGCAAAACAACGCGAGGAGGAATTCGCTATGGGCTGGATTATCGCAATCATCGTGGGCGGGGTGGCTGGTTGGATTGCCAGCATGGTCATGAACCGCGACGCCTCGATGGGCATCCTGTGGAACATCGTGGTCGGCATCATCGGCGCGGTCATCGGCAACTGGCTGGCCGGTCCGCTGCTTGGCGTTCAGGGCAGCATCCAGCAGTTCAGCCTGACCGGGTTCCTGATCGCCATCGCCGGCGCGATCGTCCTGCTGGCCATCGTCAACCTGGTGCAGCGCGGCCGGGTCCGGTAACGCCGCCGCGCGTCCACGACGCGAACACATCGAGGGGCGGGTCGTCTTCGGACGCCCGCCCTTTTTCGTGGATTGACCATTCCGCCTGGGATGAACGGGCGGTTGTCCGTGTGCGGCAATGCCGTTGCACGTCGTTCCGGCGAGCCCTAGATGATCTGCCGCTCCCGCCTTGCGGGATGTGTTCTAGTGATGTAGAACACCTGGGGCTGGGCAGGGACGTGATCGCCGATGAACTACGAATCCAGAATTTCGGTCGACCCCGTCGGACACCCCGCTGACCCGGTCGCCGATGGCGCGCCCGTGCGGCGTCGGCGCACGCTGATCATCGGGGCGGTGCTCATCGGTCTCGTGCTCGCCGCGCTGGCCTACTACGCCAGCCGTGCCGGCAGCGCCGAAGCGCCGGCGGCTTCCGAACAGGTTCCCTCCGTCACGGTGGTCGCCCCCGGCCGGCAGACCATCGAGGGCGAGGTGAACGTGACCGGCACGCTGGCGGCGCGCCGGAACCTCCCGGTGGGCGTTGTCGGCGAAGGCGGGCGGGTCGTGTCCGTGCTCGTCGACGCGGGCGACTGGGTGCGGCAGGGGCAGGTGCTCGCCGTGATCGATCGCAGCGTCCAGGAACAGCAGGCCCGCGGTGCGGTGGCCCAGATCGCCGTGGCGCAGGCCGACGCCCGCCTCGCCCAGGAAAACCTCGAGCGCGCCTTGCAGCTCGTCGACCGCGGCTTCATCTCGCGGGCGGAAGTCGACCGGCTCACCGCCACCCGGGACGCCGCCAACGCCCGGGTCGCCGTCGCCCGGGCGCAGGCGGACGAGCTGCGCGCCCGCAACGCCCGGCTGAACATCGTCGCACCCGCCGCCGGCCTCGTCCTCCAACGTCAGGTGGAGCCGGGACAGACCGTCAGCGCCGGATCGGGGGTGCTGTTCAGCATCGCCCAGAACGGCGAGTTGGAGCTGCTGGCGCAAGTCGGCGAGAACGAGCTTGCCAATCTGTCGGTCGGCCTCCCGGTGGAAGTCACGCCCGCCGGAACGACGCAGGCCTTCACCGGACAGATCTGGCAGCTGTCGCCGACCATCGACCCGCAGACCCGCCTCGGCACCGCGCGCGTGGCCCTGCGCTACGATCCGGCGCTGCGTCCGGGCGGGTTCGCCACCGCCGTTCTGCGCAGCGGCACGGTCAGCGCCCCGGTGCTGCCCGAAAGCGCCCTGCAGAGCGACGGCGAGGGCAGTTACGTCTACATCGTCGGTGACGACAACCGCGTCGTGCGGCGCAACGTCAGGCTGGGCAATGTCACCCGCGACGGGATCATCATCGCCGAAGGGCTGGCGGGGACGGAGCGGGTGGTGCTGTTTGCCGGCGGTTTCCTTGCTCCCGGAGACGCGGTGCGGCCGGTCCGCGCGGCGGGTGCCCGCCCGTGAACTTCCGCAACATCTCCGCCTGGTCGATCCGCAATCCGATCATTCCGATCGTGTTGTTCATCGGCCTGACGCTGGCCGGCCTGCTGTCCTTCATGCGTCTGCCGGTGGTGAACTTTCCGGATGTCGAATTTCCGATGGTCTCGGTGCTGATCAGCCAGCCCGGCGCCGCTCCGACCGAGATCGAGACCCAGATCACCCAGCGCGTCGAATCGGCGGTGCGGTCCATCAACGGGGTGGAAACGATCAACTCCACCGCGTCCGAGGGCAGCAGCAGCACCATGGTGGAGTTCGCCATCGGCACCGACGTGAACGTCGCCGTCAACGAAGTGACCAATGCCATCGCGCAGATCCGGGGCGATCTTCCGGACGGCATTCTCGAGCCGCGGGTGGCCAAGGTGCAGAACGCGGGCGGGGGCATCATCGGCTTCTATGCCGTCAGCGCGCCCGACATGACTCCGGAACAGCTCAGCTGGTTCGTCGACGACACTGTGTCCAAGCGTCTGCTGGCGGTGTCGGGCATGGCGGCGGTCAGCCGGGCGGGCGGCGTCGACCGCGAGATCCGGGTGGTGCTCGATCCGGCGCGCATGCAGGCTCTCGGCGTGACCGCGCGCGACGTGAATGCGGCGCTGCGCCAGATCAACATCAACGCGGCCGGAGGTCAGACCGAAATTGCCGGCTCGCGCCAGTCGGTGCGCGTGTTGGGCAATGCCGACGATGCCTACGCCCTGTCGCAGCTGCGCATCCCCGCGGCGCGCGGCGCCACGATCAAGCTGTCCGACATCGCCGATGTGTCGGATGGCTATTCCGAGCCGCGCCGACTGTCGAAGGTGGACGGCGCGCAGGTCGTCACCTTCTCCTTTGAGCGCGCGCGCGGGGTTTCGGAAGTCGACGTCTATGACGGCGCCGTGGCCGCCATGCGCGCCATCGAGGCCGAAAATCCCGGCGTGACCTTCACCGAACTGTTCACGCCGGTGCCCTACACCAAGCAGCAATACGCCACCTCGATGGCCGCCCTCATCGAAGGCGCGGTGCTGGCGATCGTCGTGGTGTTCTTCTTCCTGCGCGACTGGCGGGCGACGTTCATCAGCGCCGTGGCGATCCCGCTGTCGGCAATCCCGACCTTCTGGTTCATGGACCTGCTCGGCTTCAACCTCAACTTCCTGTCGCTGCTGGCGCTGTCGCTGGTTGCGGGCGTGCTGGTCGACGACGCCATCGTCGAGATCGAGAACATCGTCCGCCACATGCGGATGGGTAAATCCGCCTATCAGGCGTCGATTGACGCGGCCGACGAAATCGGCCTCGCCGTCGTCGCGACGAGCTTCTCCATCGTCGCCGTGTTTCTGCCCGTCGGGCTCATGCCGGGCATCCCGGGCGAGTTCTTCAAGCCCTTCGGCCTCACCGTCGTCGTGGCCGTGCTGATGAGCCTGCTGGTGGCCCGCATGATCACGCCCATGATGGCCGCCTATTTCCTCGAGGCAAAGGGCCACGCCGAACACGGCGAGGGCCGCGCCATGGACCTGTACATGCGGGTGCTCGGCTGGACGCTCCGTTCCGACGAGTCGCGGGCCATGCTCGCCCGGATCGAGCGGGTGCCGGGCACGTGGCTGTACCGCAGCATCGCGCTGCTGGCCGTGTTCGCCATGGTCGGCGCGTTCGTGTTCGGCGTCACCATGGCGTTCCAGCTGCTGGTCGGCTCCGGCCTGCTGCCCATCCTGATCGTGGCGCTCATTGCGCCGTTCGTCGGCCTGGCGTTGGCGGTCGTGGTGGCGATCGTGCTGCGCTTCCTCCTCGGCCTGTTCGGCGGCTTTGGCCGCTACTACCGGAGCTTCTCGGCGCGGCTGTATGCGCGCACGCGCGATCACCGGTTCTACGCCTTCATGGCCGGCGTCTTCGCGCTGATCATGACCGGTGCGCTGTTCGCCGGGCTGCCGCAGCAGTTCCAGCCCAACACCAACGAGGATGGCAGCCGCGTCACCATCGAGCTCGTGCCGGGCACCACCATCGAGCAGACGCAGGCCGTCGCCAGCCAGGTCGAGGCCGTCCTGCGCGAGGCTCCGGAAGTGGCATTGGTGACGCAGGCGATCCGCGAGGGCAGCGCGACCCTCTATGTCGACCTCGTCCCGGCCGAGGAGCGGGAGGCCACCAGCGTCGAGTTCGAGCGGCGGTTGAACCCGGCGCTGGCCGCCATTCCCGACGCGCGGGTCAGCTTCGCCTCGCAGTCGGGCGGCGGGTTCGGCAGCGGGCGCGACATCTCCGTCATGCTCGCCGGCAGCGACCCGATCCTGCTCGAGCAGACGGCGCAGACGCTGGTCGAACAGATGCGCGGCCTTCCCGGTGTCGTGGCGCCGCGCATCGCCGCCGACCTGCGCCGTCCCGAACTCATCATCACCCCGCGCGAGGACCTCGCGGCGCAGCTGGGCGTGACCACGGCTGCGCTGTCGAACGCCATCCGGATCGCCACGCTCGGCGAGATCGATCAGAACGCCGCCCGCTTCTCGCTCACCGACCGGCAGGTGCCGATCCGCGTCATCCTTCCGCGCGAGTCGCGCCGCGACATCGCCACCATTCAGAACCTGCCGGTGCCCACGGCAAGCGGCGCGTCCGTCCCGCTGCGGCGGGTCGCCGACATCTCCTTCGGCTCCGGCCCGACCCAGATCCAGCGCTACAACCAGTCGCGGCGGGTCTTTGTCGGGGCCGACCTAGCGGAGGGGCAGGTCAAGGGCCCGGTCATGGAGTCGATCCAGCGCCTGCCGATCATGCGCGACCTGCCGCCCGGCGTATCGAACGAGGCCGTGGGCGAGGACAAGTGGCAGGCCGAGATGATCGCCAGCTTCGCCGTTGCGGTGGTGAGCGGCGTGCTGCTCGTCTTTGGCGTGCTGGTGCTGCTCTACCATCGTTTCGTCTCGCCGCTGGTCAACATGACCTCGCTGCTGCTCGCCCCGCTGGGCGGCCTCATCGCCCTCCTGATCGTCGACCAGCCGATCTCCATGCCCGTCTACATCGGCATGCTGATGCTGCTGGGCATCGTCGCCAAGAACTCGATCCTGCTGATCGACTTCGCCATGGAGGAGATGAACAAGGGCGTGCCCAAGCTCCAGGCGATCATGGACGCCGGGCACAAGCGCGCGCAGCCCATCGTCATGACCACGGTGGCGATGACCGCGGGCATGGTTCCCACCGCCATCTCTGTGTCCGGCGATGCTGCGTGGCGCGCGCCGATGGGCACGGTGGTGATCGGCGGCCTCCTGCTCTCCACGGTGCTGACGCTGGTGCTGATCCCGGCCGGCTTCAGCCTCGCCGACGGGTTCGAAAAGCGGGTCGGGCCGTGGCTGTCGCGCCGGCTGCTGACCTACCGGCCCGGTGACGAACAGCGCCCCACCGGACCGCAGACCAGCGGCAGCAGCCTGCCGACGCCGGCCGAATGAGCCGCGGCCAGCCGGCCGCGCTGCCAGACCGTTGACGGCGCCGGCCACCGTCACGCCGGACCGCGCGCGCGCCATGCGCCGCACGGCGACCGGCCTGCTGGTGCTCATGGCGGGACTGTTCGTGCTGGCGGAGATCAACCTCGGTCGCCACTGGGGATGGGGCTATCTCCATGCTTTTGCCGAAGCGGGAATGATCGGCGGGATCGCCGACTGGTTCGCGGTCACCGCGCTGTTCCGCCGGCCCCTCGGGCTGCCGATCCCGCACACCGCCATCGTCCCCGAGAACAAGAACCGCATCGCCGACACCATGGCGCAGTTCCTGCGGACCAATTTCCTCACGCCGCAGGTGGTGGCCCGCCGGATGGAGGGGATGAACCTTGCCGCGGCCGTCGGCGCCTACCTCGCCGCGCCGCGCGAGGCGGCCTCTTCGCGCATTGGGACCGGGGCCCGCGATCTGGCGGTGGAGGTGCTGCAATCGCTCGATCCGCAGCGCCTCGGCACGCAGGTGCGCGCGGGTCTCGCGGCACAGATCGAGCGGGTCCAGATCAGCCCGATGCTGGGACAGCTGCTGGCGGCGATGATCGCCGACGGACGGCACCGGCCGCTGATCGACAGCCTCATCCGCTGGGCGGGGCTGGTGCTCGAAGACAACGAGGACACGGTGCGGGCCATGATCCAGCGGCGCGCCAACGCCCTGCTGCGGCTGGTCGGGCTGGACGAGCGGCTGGCGAATTCGGTCATCGACGGGCTTTACCGGATGCTGGCCGAAGTGCTGGTCGACCCCGATCATCCCCTGCGCCTCAAGGTTGAACAGGGTCTCGCCGATTTTGCCCATCGCCTGCAGCACGATGCGGACCTGCGTGCGCGGGTGGAGCGGATGAAGAACGACTTCGTCACCAATCCGGCGGTCGGAAGCTGGTGGCAGGGAGTGTGGGAGCGGCTGCGGGAGGGGCTGATCGCCGGACTTCGCGACGGGCGCGGCGTGTCCGGTCAACTTTCGGAGGCGCTGCGTGACATGGGCCTCGCGCTCGAGCGCGATGCGCGCCTGCAGCATCAGGTCAACCGCCTCGCCCGGCGCTCCGCCGTGGGGCTGGCGACGAACTATGGCGAGCAGATCGTGCGGCTGGTGTCGGAGACGGTGAAGCGCTGGGACGCGCGCACCGTCACTGACCGGGTGGAGGGCGCGGTGGGCCGCGATCTCCAGTTCATCCGCATCAACGGGACGCTGGTGGGCGGTCTCGTCGGCGTGGCGATCCACGCGCTGGTGGGGTTGTTCTGACGCCCCTGGCGCGCGCCGTGTCTCAGTACACCCGGTAGCTGATCTTGGTCGAGAAGAACGCCGGTTTCGGCTCTCCCGCCGCGTTGCGGCCAGGTTCGAACCGCGCCTCCCTGCGCATGATGTCGCACACCCTCTGCGCGAAATCCGAGCCTCGGGACAGCAGGATCATGTGGCACCGGCTGACGCGCCCGTTCGCACCCACGACCACGCGCAGGCGGTAGTCGGCCTCTGCTCCCTCCTCGAGCGCCTTGGCTGGATAGAACTCCTGGATCTTTCCCACGAGAGGAACCGAGTTGATCCAGCGCGCCGCCGTAGTCGCCTCGCGCAACTCGGCAGGGTCCATGCCCCAGCTCACCAGGAGATCGTCCATGCAGGCGTTCATGGCCTTGAACGGCGCTTCGAGGGAGCCGAAGGACAGGCTCACGCTCTCGCCGCCCTTCGTCAGTGTCAGCCGCGCGATGGACCGGCCGTGCTCCGGGTTCAGAAGCCGGAGCCTGGCCGCGCGCGCGGTCCCGTCGCTCAGCGCGTCAGGCTCCGAACGCAGCCGCGGCTTGGCCGTCCTGCTGATCAAGGTCGGAGGCGGAGCCTCGTGAGTGACGCTCGCCACGGCCGTGCCGAACTCCGCCACGCGAAGCGACGCGTCATGGTCGATCTCGAAGCCGTCGAAGGCGGGTGCGAACTGCACTTGGACCTTACCCTTGCCGAACCGGTCCACCAGCGGGCCGGCTACAGTCCAGGAAAAGGTGTCGCTCGGCTGCGTCTGCTCGAGCATGAACGCCGTTCGCGTCGGACCCTCGCCGAAGGCGCGTGTCATGCGGCAGCGATGGTCGCCGTAGTCGAGCACCCAGGCGCTCGACGGCGAGAGCACGACTTCCTCCGCTTTCGCCCCCGAGGCGATCACGCTAAGCACGGCGGCGCCCATGGCCCATGCGTGCATGACAAACCCCCTCCTCACCTCGAAGAGGGGTGTAGCACCGCGGCCTTGATGATCAAAGCTTTGCCGTCAGCTCCGGCAGGATCTTGTAGAGATCGCCCACCAGACCGACGTCGGCGACCTGGAAGATGGGCGCGTCCTCGTCCTTGTTGATGGCGATGATGACCTTGGAGTCCTTCATCCCCGCAAGGTGCTGGATTGCGCCGGAAATGCCGACCGCGATGTAGACTTCGGGAGCGACAATCTTGCCGGTCTGCCCGACCTGGTAGTCGTTGGGCACGAAGCCTGCGTCCACCGCGGCGCGCGACGCCCCCAC
Source organism: Qipengyuania thermophila (assembly GCF_004153605.1). Taxonomy (NCBI): domain Bacteria; kingdom Pseudomonadati; phylum Pseudomonadota; class Alphaproteobacteria; order Sphingomonadales; family Erythrobacteraceae; genus Qipengyuania; species Qipengyuania thermophila. The sequence continues at coordinate 713,066 of NZ_SDSI01000001.1, forward strand.
GCCAGCCCCCAGCTTGTCGGCCAGCGGGATGATGTATTCCTGGAAAGTCTCGGCATCCTTGAGCGCGCGCCCGCCGGACACGATGATCTTGGCGCTGGTGAGCTCCGGCCGTTCGCTCTCCGCCAGCTCGCGCCCGACGAACTGCGAGGCACCGGAATCGCTGGGGCCGGCGACTTCCTCGATCGCCGCCGCGCCGCCGCTCGCCTGCGCCTTGTCGAAGGCCGTGCCGCGCACGGTCAGGACCAGCTTGGGATCCGTCGCCTCGACCGTCGCGATGGCGTTGCCGGCATAGATGGGCCGGGTGAAGGTCCGTTCGCCTTCGACCGACAGGATCTCGGACACCTGCATCACGTCGAGCAGGGCCGCGACCCGCGGCGCGATGTTCTTGCCGGTGGTGGTCGCGGGCGCGAGGAACGCGTCGTGGTGCTCCATCAACCCGGCAACGAGCGGCGCGACATTCTCCGGCAGCTGGTGTTCGAACGCGGGGTCGTCAGCCACGTGAACCTTGCCGATGCCCTGAACCTGCGCCGCCTGTTCCGCCACCGCACGGCAGCCGGATCCGGCCACCAGCAGGTGCACCTCGCCGCCAAGCCGGGTCGCGGCGGTGACCGTCGCCAGCGTCGCTTCCTTCATCGACGCATTGTCATGTTCCACCAGAACCAGGGACTTCATCGTCGCAATCCTTTCAGAACCCGCGCGGATCAGGCAATGCCGAGCGTCTTGAGCTTGCTGACCAGTTCATCGACATCGGCCACCTTCACCCCGGCCTGGCGAACCGCCGGCTCCTCGACCTTCACCACGCGCAGCCGCGGGGCCGTGTCGACGCCGAGGTCGGCCGGGGTCTTGACGTCCAGCGGCTTCTTCTTGGCCTTCATGATGTTCGGGAGCGAAGCGTAGCGCGGCTCGTTGAGCCGCAGGTCGGTGGTGATGACCGCGGGCAGGGCCAGGCGCACGGTTTCAAGGCCGCCGTCGACCTCGCGCTTCACCGTCACATGGTCGCCCTCGACTTCCACCGTGTTGGCAAACGTGCCCTGCGGCCGGTTCATCAGCGCCGCCAGCATCTGCCCGGTCTGGTTGGAATCGTCGTCGATCGCCTGCTTGCCGAGCAGGATGATGCCGGGCTGCTCGGCCTCGGCCACCGCCTTGAGGATCTTGGCCACGGCCAGCGGCTCGACCTCCTCGTCGGTTTCGATCAGGATGGCGCGGTCGGCGCCCATGGCCAGAGCCGTGCGCAGGGTTTCCTGCGCCTTGGCGGGACCGATGGAGACGGCGACGATCTCGTCCGCCTGCCCCTTCTCCTTGATCCGGATCGCCTCCTCGACGGCGATCTCGTCGAAGGGGTTCATGCTCATCTTGACGTTGGCGAGATCGACCCCGGACCCGTCCGCCTTCACCCGCGGCTTCACGTTGTAGTCGATCACCCGCTTGACGGGGACGAGGATTTTCATCGCCGGGCCTTCCTCTTGCTCGCTGTTGTGAATGCCTCGACGGGCATGTGCGTTCCGTCGCCCCGCGCGTCAAGGGCGCCGGCGAAGCCTGGCGCCCCCGCCACGGCTCAGGCGGCCTTGCGCACCTCGGCGACGATCTTGCGCGCCGCATCGCCCAGATCGTCGGCGCTGACGATGGCAAGCCCCGAATTGTCGAGGATCGCCTTGCCCTGCTCGACATTCGTCCCTTCGAGGCGCACGACCAGCGGCACGGAAAGGTTGACGTCCTTGGCCGCCGCCACGATCCCGTCGGCGATCACGTCGCATTTCATGATGCCGCCGAAGATGTTGACGAGGATGCCCTCGACCGCCGGATCCTTGAGGATGATCTTGAACGCGGCGGTCACCTTCTCGCGCGATGCTCCGCCGCCGACATCGAGGAAGTTGGCGGGGAAGGCACCGTTCAGCTTGATGATGTCCATCGTCGCCATGGCGAGGCCGGCGCCGTTGACCATGCAGCCGATGTTGCCGTCGAGCTTGATGTAGGCCAGATCGTGCTCGCTCGCCTCGACCTCCGCCGGATCCTCCTCGGTCACGTCGCGCAGGTCAGCCAGCTCCGGATGGCGGAACAGCGCGTTGCCGTCGAAGCTCATCTTCGTGTCGAGCACCATCAGCGTGCCGTTCGACTCGGCCAGCGGATTGATCTCGATCATCTCGCAGTCGAGTGCGTGGAACGCGTCGTAGAGCTGCCGGCCCAGCTTCTGCGCCTGCTTGGCCAAATCGCCGTCGAGCTTCAGCCCGTAGGCGAGCGCGCGGCCATGGTGCGGCATGAACCCCTGCGCGGGGTCGATGGTGATGGTGACGATCTTCTCCGGCGTCTCGTGCGCGACATCCTCGATGCTCATGCCGCCCTCGGTGGAGGCGATCATCGCGACCCGTCCGGACGCCCGGTCGACCAGCATCGACAGGTAGTACTCCTTGCCGATGTCCACCCCGTCAGTGACATAGAGCCGGTTCACCTGCTTGCCCTCGTCACCCGTCTGGACCGTCACCAGCGTGTTGCCCAGCATCTCGCGGGCGTGGCTTTCCACCTCCTCGATGCTCCTTGCAAGACGGACCCCTCCCTTGGCGTCCGGGCCCAGCTCCTTGAACCGCCCCTTGCCCCGTCCGCCGGCATGGATCTGCGACTTCACCACGTAGAGCGGCCCGGGCAGCTGCCGCGCCGCCTCCACGGCTTCCTCGACGCTCAGCGCGGCGATGCCCCGCGGCACGGGAAGGCCGTGCTTGGCGAGCAGTTCCTTGGCCTGGTACTCGTGGATGTTCATGACTGGTCGCAATCCTTCGCTGATCGGGTGCGCAGGTCCGCCCGGGCGGGCGGCCACGGTGTGCCCGGCGCCCTTTGCATGGAATGCGCGGCTTGAAAAGTGTGCGGGCACGCCGCATGTGCGACGCTCCTCCCATGATCGATCTGCAACCCCTTCGCGACGCGGTGCGTCAGGCCGGCCGGCTGGCGCTCGCCCACTGGCCCGGAGACGGCCACGCCGTCCGGGTGTGGGACAAGCGCCCGGGCGATCCAGTGAGCGACGCCGATCTGCGCGTGAACGACTTCCTCCATGAGGCTCTTTCGCGCGTCCTGCCGCAGGCAGGCTGGCTGTCCGAGGAATCGGCAAACGACCCGGCGCAGCGGACAGGGGAATGGGCCTGGATCGTCGATCCGATCGACGGCACCCGCGATTTCGTGCGCGGCCGGGCGGGGTGGGCCGTGTCGGTGGCGCTGGTGCGCAGCGGTGAGCTTGCCGCTGCCGTCCTCGAGGCGCCGGCGCGCGGCGAGCACTGGTGGGCGCTTGCCGGTGCCGGTGCATGGCGCAATGACGCGCGGCTGCGGGTGTCCGGCCGCCCGGCGCTGAGCGGTGCCCGTGTGCCCGCCGCGGACCTTGCCCGTGCCGATGGCCTGTTCGCCCGCGTGCCGCAGCCCAATTCGATCGCGCTGAGGCTCGGCATGGTCGCGGCCGGGGAAGCGGACCTCGTCGCCACATACCGCTGGGGTCACGTGTGGGACATCGCCGCGGCAACCCTGCTGGTGCGCGAAGCCGGCGGGATGGTGGCGGACGCTCTCGGCGTGCCGCCCGACTTCCGAACCGCAGATGGCCGCGTGTTCGGCGTCGTGGCCAGCACGCCCGCCCTGCTCGATCCGGCCGTGTCGCACATCGCCGAGCGGGCGCGCGCCGCGCTGCTCGGCACCTGAGGCGTGAGGGGCGGAGCGGTCCGCGCCGCTCCGCCCGCGCTTGGCCCTATGCCTTACTGCTGGGCCTGACGGATTTCCGCGTCGCTCAGCGGGATGATCTTGATCTCGACCCGGCGGTTCAGCGGCTCGGCGACATTGTCGCCGGTCTGCACACGCAGCTGCGTCTCGCCGAAGCCCTGGCTGCGGATGCGCGCGGAATTGACCCCGCGGCTGATGAGATGGCGGGCCACCGCCGAGGCGCGCTGTTCCGACAGGCGCTGATTGGCCTGGGCCGAACCGACCGTGTCCGTGTGACCGTACACGTCGATGAGGCTGTTGGGATACTGGACCAGATTGGCCGCCACGCGGTCGAGGATCTGCTGGAACTGCGGGCTGATGGTCGCGCTTCCGGTCGCGAACGTCACCCCGTCCGGAAGGTTGACGAGGATCGCCTGCCCGCCATCGGTTTCCGTCACATCGATGCCCTGGCCGGCGGTCTGTTCGCGCAGCTCGCGGATCTGCTGGTCAAGGCGATAGCCGACGACGGTGCCGACCGCGCCGCCACCGACAGCCCCGATGATGCGGCCCGTGCGCCCGCCGATCACCTGGCCGAGCAGCCCGCCGGCCGCCGCGCCGCCCGCGCCGCCAAGGACGGTGCGCGAAATGCGCTGCTCGCCCGTGTTGGGATCGGTGACGCACGCCGAAAGCGTCAGCAGCGACGCACTCGCCGCCAAGGTCGTGAACACCATCTTCTTCATGAGGATCGTTCCTTTTGTTGCCTGTCCCCGCAACGCGCCCACCTCGCGTGCTCTGTCGCTCAAAACCGTCGGCGCGGCGAGGTGTTCCAGAAGCCCGCACAAGACGCTGTGCCTCGGGACAATTGTTGCTAAGGTGGCCGCGTGACGAGCTTTCCGTGGACGGACGTGCTGATCATCCTCGCGCTCGTCGCGCTGAACGGCGTGTTCGCCATGTCGGAGCTGGCGCTCGTCTCGGCCCGTCCCGCCCAGTTGCGGGCGATGAAGGATCGCGGCAGCCGGGGGGCCGCAGCCGCGCTGGGCCTGATCGAACAGCCGGGCAAGTTCCTGTCCACCGTGCAGATCGGCATCACGCTGATCGGCATCGTGGCTGGCGCCTATTCCGGGGCGAGCCTGGGCCGGCCCTTGGGCGAGTGGTTGGCGGGTTGGGGCGTTCCGGCGGGGATCGCCGGGACAGCCGGATTTGCGCTGGTGATCGCGGTGACGACCTATGCCAGCCTGATCGTCGGTGAACTCGTGCCCAAGCAGATCGCCCTGCGCGCGGCGCCGGCCATCGCCAGCGCCGTCGCCGTGCCGATGGGCGCGCTCGCCCGCGTCGCGGCTCCGCTCGTGTGGCTGCTCGACATTTCCTCGCGGCTGGTGCTGCGCGCCCTGCGCGTCCGCCCCGCCTCCGATGGCCGGGTTACGGCCGAGGAGATGCAGATGCTGTTCGCCGAAGCGACCCATTCCGGCCTGATCGAGCGGGAGCAGGGACAGATGCTGGCCGGCGTGATCCGGCTGGCGGAACGGCCGGTGCGCGAGGTCATGACCCCGCGCAAGGAGATCGACTGGCTCGACCAGCATGCCGACGGGGAGCGGATCCGGGCGACGATCGCGGCCAGCCCCCACTCGCTGTTGCCGGTGGCGGACGGGTCGGTCGACAGGATCGTCGGCATCGTGAAGGTGCGCGATGTTCTCGGCGCCATGCTGGAAAGCGGCGAGGTGCGGCTGGAAGAGCTGCTGAAGCGCGCCGAGGTCGTGCCCGACCGGCTGGACGCGATGGATGCGCTGCGCGTCCTGCAGCAGGCCGAAGTCGCCATGGCGATGGTGCATGACGAATACGGGCATCTCGACGGACTGGTCACGCCGGCCGACCTGCTCGCCACCATCGCCGGCAGCTTTGTCAGCGACCAGGAGGCGGGGCTTGCGCCGGACGTGGTGGAACGTGCCGACGGTTCGCTGCTGGTCGCCGGCAGCATGCCGGCCGATGCGCTCGCCGACCGGCTCGGCATCACCTACGGACCGGACCGCGACTTCGCGACGGTGGCCGGGTTCGTGCTGGCCGTGCTGAGGAAGCTCCCGGAGGAAGGGGAGCAGTTCGAGGAGCAGGGCTGGTCGTTCGAAGTGGTCGATCTCGACGGCCGGCGGATCGACAAGCTGCTGGTGCGGCCGGCTGCGGCGTCAGCGGACGAGGCTCACCAGAACGCGGCGGCCTGAGCGTTCTTGAGTTCGCGGTTCGCGGTCACCACCGGGACGAGGTTGAGGACGCTGGCCGCCACCGCCAGCGGGAACCGGACCACCGCCCGCCCCGGCGGCATGCGGCGCAAGGGGTCGAGGCGCTGGAAGAGCAGGCGCGAGGGCACGACCCAGCGCCGCTGGCCCATGCGCCGGCGGATCAGGCGGGCGATCCAGTCGGGCGTCTCCTGGTTCCATTCGCGGATCAGCGCACCGGCGTGGCTCGTCAGCTTCAGCGACCAGAGCTCCTCGATGATCCAGCCAAGCATCACCGTGCCGAGTGCGACCCGCTTCTCGTGGCGGAAGTAGCCGGCCAGCGTGTGGGCCTCGTAGTAGTGGGTCGGCTGCACCGGGCTGATCACGCGCTCTTCCCGGTTGGGTTCGGTGAAGCCGTTGGTCTTGATCATGGCCGACAGGAACCCGTCCTCTCCGGGCAGGGGCACGGGAAGCCAGATCTTGCGCGCCTCCGCCGCGCTCAGCGCGTAAAGCGACCCGTTGAGCGCGTTGGGCAGGCGGGCATCGCTCGACAGGCCGAGCGACAGGCGGTCCAGGACGGTCTTGCGCGGCTTGGCGTGCAGATCCTTGATCATGTACCCGGTGACAGCACGCGCCTGCGGGTTGGCGCCGAGCAGGTGCAGCAGTTCGGCAATGGCGTCCACCCGGGCGAAGGTGATGTCCGCGTCGCAGAAGACGAACACGTCGGTGTCGGCGGAGGCGACGTCGTGAACAACGGTGTTCCAGGCGCGGTTCTTGCCGCTTTCGGGGGTGACGATCACCCGGTGCCGGACCGCACCTTCGGCACCGAAGCTCGCGCGGAGCGCGGCGCGCGCGCGCTCCGCCGTGTCGTCGCTGCAGTCATTGGCATAGACGAGCACCTCGAACCGGTGGGGAGCCGCAAAAAGCGTCTGACGGGCGAGATCGGCAATCATCGGCCCGATCGACCCGCCTTCGTTCCGCGCCAGGATGGCGACCGTCACCAGCATGCGCAAACCTCCCCCGGGTTCTCCTTCATGCGCTGCCACCGTGTGCAGAAGCGGAAGAAGGGGCGGCGTTTACAGGCATTTGGCAAAGGCCGCAGGGCAAGTCTTGCATCAATCCCGCATCGGGACAACCCACCCGGTGCGTGGTTCCGCGTGGGCGCGTGCCCCCGGCCTTCTGCGCCGCTCCACGGTCAGCAGATCAGGTGCGTGGTTGCGCGTGGGCGCGTGCCCCCGGTCAGCCCGGGATCACCGCCTGCGCCGACGCGCCTGCCCCTTCCGGAGCCGCGATGAGGTCGCGGGTCAGCACCGCCTTGTCGACCACGTTCGTCGCCGGTGCGCCCACGGACGAGCGGATGCCCGGCTCCGCCCGTCCGGCGCGCCCGATCACGCCGCTCTCCACCGCGCTGCGCTGCGCCGGACCGCCGAACAGCGCCTCCAGCGTCTGCTGCGCCGGGCTGTCTGTGGCCGGGCGCGGAGCACCGGGGGCGGGGGGCACGAGGTTGAAGTCGGGCGGCACGACGAGCGGCGCCTGCCGCTGCACGGCGAATTCGTCGGGGCGTTCGCGTCCCAGCACGCCGGTCGAGCCGCACGCGCCGAGCAGGGTGCAGCCTGCGAGAAGGGCAACAAGGGTCGGGGAACGGGTCATGTCGTGGTCCTGTCTGGGCCGGCCGGTCCGGCGGGTGAGGGGGTGCGAGCGTCTCGCACGAAGAACGCGCGCAGCAGGATGATGACGACACCGACGGAGATCGCGGCATCGGCAATGTTGAAGACGAGGAAGGGACGCCACTCGCCGATGTGAAAGTCGGCATAGTCGATGACGTAGCCGAAGAGAAAGCGGTCGCGGATGTTGCCGAGCGCGCCGCCGAGGATGAGCGCCAGGCCGAGGATCTCGCCCATGACGTGTTCGCGCATCATCCAGATGGTGACACCGACGGCGATGAGGAAGGTGACGACCACCAGCACCCAGCGCATCGTGTCGCTCGTCGCCTGCAGCATGCCGAGCGACACGCCGTGGTTCTCGACCCAGCGCAGGTCGAAGAACGGCAGCACGTCGATGACTCCGCGCTCCTGCAGCGCGAGGGGGCCGGACACGTACCATTTCACGAGCTGGTCGACGACAAAGATGCCGAGCGCAATGGACAGGCCGATGATCCGGTTGCGGGTGAGGACCGTTCTCATGCCGCCGCTTCCAGCCGCAGCACGGCCTCCTCGCAGCGCGGGCACAGCGCGCCGTCGCCGCTCACCTCCGGCAGCAGCCGCCAGCAGCGGCCGCATTTGTGATCTCCTGTCCGTGTCACGCGCACGCCTGCGCTATCATCCCTCGTGACTGACGCCGTGATGAACAGTTCCGCCAGCAGCGCATCGGAAAAGCCGGGCGGAACATCGGCTGCGGCAACGGTGACCTGCGCCTCAAGCCCGGACCGGATCGTCTTGTTCCGCCGGAGCGGTTCGACAGCCTCCATGACGCGCCCCCTCAGCGCAAGCAGCCGCGCGAAGCGGTCGAGCAGCACACCGTCGAGCCATGCGGCCGGAAGATCGTGCAGTTCGAGCAAATGGACACTGCCACCGGCCGGAAAGCGGCTCCGCCAAGCCTCCTCGGCGGTGAACACCAGAACCGGAGCGGCCATGCGGATCAGCGCGTGGAACAGGATGTCCATGACGGTGCGGCACGCGCGCCGGCGGACCGCGTCCGGAGCATCGCAATAGAGCACATCCTTGCGCACGTCGAAGTAGAACGCCGACAGGTCGTCGTTGCAGAATTCGCTCAGCACACGGACATAGGTGCTGAAGTCGAATTCCCGGATGGCCGTGCGCAGACCCGCGTCCACCTGCGCGAGACGGGCGAGGACGTAGCGTTCAAGCTCGGGCATGTCGCCGACCGCGAGCCGCTCGGCCTCGGTGAAGCCGTACAGCGCGCCGAGCAGGTAGCGGAAGGTGTTCCGGAGCTTGCGGTACTGGTCGCCGACGCCTTTGAGGATCTCGTCGCCGATACGGTGATCCTCGGTGAAGTCGACCGACAGCGCCCACAGGCGGATAATGTCCGCGCCGTAGGTTTCCATCACCTTCAGCGGGTCGACGGTGTTGCCCAGGCTCTTGCTCATCTTGCGCCCGTCGGCGGCCATGGTGAACCCGTGGGTCAGCACCTGATTGTAAGGCGCGCGGCCCCGCGTACCACAGGATTGCAGCAGCGAGGACTGGAACCAGCCGCGATGCTGGTCACTGCCTTCGAGATACAGGTCCGCGGGCCAGGAGAGGTCCGGCCAGCGGCCCGATTCCAGGACAAAGGCGTGAGTACAGCCCGAATCGAACCAGACATCGAGGATGTCCGTCACCATCTCGAAGTCGTCGGGCGCGTGGGCCGGGCCCAGCAGCGCGGCCTTGCGGTTCTCGTCCCAGCCGTCGACGCCGTGCTCGCGGATGGCGGCGACGATGCGGGCGTTGACCTCAGGGTCGACCAGATAGTCGCCCGTGCGCCGGTCGATGAAGAGGGTGATGGGAACGCCCCAGGCGCGCTGGCGCGACAGCACCCAGTCGGGCCGCCCTTCCACCATCGAACGGATCCGGTTGCGGCCCTTTTCCGGCACGAAGCGGGTGTCCGCAATGGCGGCGAGGGCAAGCTCGCGCAGGGTGGGGCTGGCGCACCGGCCCTCGTCAGCCGGGTCGAGGGCGCCGCCCTCGCCCTCCCAGCGCTTCTCCTGCCGGGTCTTGGGGGAGACGTGCGTCAGCACCTTGTCCATCGGCACGAACCATTGCGGTGTGCAGCGGTAGATGACCTTCGCCTTGGAGCGCCAGCTGTGCGGGTATGAGTGGCGGTATTCGGATGCCGCCAGCAGCGCACCCGCCTCGCGCAGGTCCGAGCAGATCGGCCCGTCCGGCGCGTTGAACTTCGCGTTGATGACGCTGCCCTGCCCGCCGAGCCATGCCCAGTCGTCGCGGTAGCGTCCGTCCGCCTCGACCGCGAACACGGGATTGATCCCATGCGCCTTGCACAGCTCGAAATCGTCCTCGCCATGGTCGGGCGCCATGTGAACGAGGCCGGTGCCGCTGTCGGTGGTGACGAAGTCGCCGGGGAGCAGCGGGCGCGGGGTGGCGAAGAACCCGCCAAGATGGTGCATCGGGTGGCGGACCAAGGTGCCGGCGAGGTCGGAGCCTAATATCCGCCGGCCAAGAGGCAGAGGTTCCGCGTCATTGAATTCCACGATCTCAGAATACGGACCGGACTGATCAGAAAATGTCGTTGTTCTTTTCCGGCCACGTAAGCGAAGCCATGCCGCAGTTAACAGCGATTCTGCAATAAGAAGCTTCTTACCCTCCCATTCAACAATTCGGTAGTTAGTGGTCGGCCCGTAAGCGATCGCCTGATTAACCGGAATGGTCCAAGGCGTCGTGGTCCAGATCACCGCATGCGCACCGACCAGTTCCGGGATCGGCGACTCCTCGATCTCGAACGCCACGTCCACCTGGGTGGAGACGATGTCCTCGTACTCGACCTCAGCCTCGGCCAGCGCGGTGCGTTCCACCGGCGACCACATCACCGGCTTGGCCCCGCGGTACAGCTGCCCGCTCTCCGCGAACTTCAGCAGTTCGGCGACAATGGTCGCCTCCGCCTCCGCGTCCATGGTCAGATACGGGTTGTCCCAGTCGCCCAGCAGGCCGAGGCGCTTGAGCTGTTCGCGCTGCACATCGACCCAGTGCGCGGCATAGGCGCGGCATTCGGCGCGGAACTCCGCGGGCGGGACCGCATCCTTGTCGCGCTTCTGCTTGCGGTACTGCTCCTCCACCTTCCACTCGATCGGCAGGCCGTGGCAGTCCCAGCCGGGCACGTATGGCGCATCCTTGCCCAGCAGGGATTGCGTGCGCACCACCATGTCCTTCAACACATGGTTCAGCGCGTGGCCGATATGCATGTCGCCATTGGCGTAGGGCGGGCCGTCGTGGAGGATGAACTTCTCGCGCCCCCGGCGCGCCTCGCGCAGCGCCTCGTAGAGCCGTTCCTCCTGCCAGCGGGCGAGGATCAGCGGCTCCTTCTGCGGCAGCCCGGCCTTCATCGGGAAGTCGGTGCGCGGCAGGAACACGGTGTCGCGCCAGTCGCGGGCGGCGCCGTCGGAGGGAGAGGGTCTGGCCGGATCGGTCATCGCGTGCCGGCGGATAAGAGGCTTCGTGCCTGCGCGCAATCGCGTTCCATCTGGGCCGTCAGCGCGTCCAGACTGGCGAAGCGCGCCTCGCCGCGCAGGAAGTGGTGGAAGGCAACCTCGATCTCCTGCCCGTACAGGTTTCCGGCGAAGTCGAAGAAGTAGGGCTCCAGCAGCTCCTTGGGCGGCGCGAACTGCGGCCGGATGCCCAGATTGGCCGCCCCCTGCAGGATCTCTCCCGTGGCGAGCACCCGGCCGGTCACCGCATACACGCCGTAGGCGGGTCGCAGGTAGTTCTCCATCGACAGGTTGGCCGTCGGGTAGCCGATGCTGCGTCCGCGCTTGTCGCCGTGCTCGACGACGCCGCGGACGGCGAACGGACGGGTGAGCAGGCGCGCAGCCTCTCCCGGGTCGCCCGCCCGCAGCGCAGCGCGGATGCGGCTGGAGGAGACCGGCATGTCCCCATCAAGCACGGCCTCCACCGTGCGCACGGTGAGGCCGAGCGGCTCGCCCGCAGCACGCAGCAGCGCGACGTTGCCGCGCGCCCCCTTTCCGAAGGTGAAGTCGGTTCCGGTGACGACGCCGTGTGCGCCCAGCCGGCCGAGCAGCAGCTCGGTGACGAACGCCTCCGCCGTGGTCGCCGCCAGCGCGGCGTCGAAATGGAACACCAGCATCGCGGTTGCGCCGGCGGCGAGATACAGTTCGTGACGCTGCTCCAGCGTCGTCAGGCGGAACGGGGGCACATCCGGCTTGAAGAACCGCACCGGATGGGGGTCGAAGGTGGCGACGATGACCGGGCGGCCTTCGCGGCGCGCCCACCCGATCGCCTCGGCCGCAACCGCCTGATGTCCCCGGTGAAAGCCGTCGAAATTGCCCAGCGCGATGATCGCGCCCCGCAAAGGGTCGGGCAGACGCTCGCGATGGTCGAGCCAGCGCATCAGACCGCCACCCGGCCGTGGCGCCGACGCTCGCGCGTGTAGGTGAGGAAGGAGAACGCCGGCTGCGTGGCGGTGGCCGGATGATCCTCGCGCACGCGTTCCACCCACTCCGGCCCCAGCGGCGGCATCACCGTGTCGCCGGCGTAATCGGCGTGCACGGCGGTGAGTTCGACCCGCTGGCTGCGCGGCAGCAGCAGGGCGAAGATCTCGGCGCCGCCGATCACCGACACCACGCCGTCGCCCGCAAGGGCGAGCGCTTCGTCCACGCTATCCGCGACCTCGCAGCCCTTCGCGCGCCAGCCTGCCTGCCGGGTGAGGACGATGTGGCGCCGGTTCGGGAGGAGGCCGGGCAGACTGTCGAAGGTCCGCCGCCCCATGACCATCGGCGTGCCCATGGTCAGGCGCTTGAACCGCCGCAGGTCGTCCGGCAGGTGCCAGGGCAGCGTGCCGTCGCGGCCGATGACGCCGTTGCGGGCGCGGGCATAGAGACACACGATCTCCTGCGTCACGTCCGGTGTCCTCCCGTGCCGCCGCGCCAGAGCCGGGTCACATGGCCCATCTTGCGCCCCGGCAAGGCGTCCTTCTTGCCGTAGAGGTGGAGATGGGTGTCCGGCTGCGACAGCCAGTCATGCGCCTCGTGCAGGCGAGGGCCGATGATGTTGTGCAGCGCGATCCGGTCGGCAACCGTCCGCGTGTCGCCCGCAGGCAGGCCGCAGATCGCCCGGATGTGCGCATCGAACTGGCTCGTTGCGGCGCCTTCGATGGTCCAGTGCCCGGAATTGTGCACCCGCGGCGCCATCTCGTTGAACACCGGCCCCTCTAGTGTGGCGAAGAACTCGAGCGTCAGCACGCCGACATAGTCCAGAGCGTCAGCCACCTGCGCGGCAAGTGCGCGGGCCGCCCCTGTCTGCGCCGTCACGCAGGCCGGCGCCGGAAGGGTCGAGGTCGCGAGCATCCCGTCCCGGTGCACGTTGTGCGGGCTGTCCCAGAACCGGTGGTCGCCCGTCCGGCTCCGCACGAGGAGCACGGAAAACTCGGCCTCGAACTCGACCTGCTTCTCGCAGATCAGCGGGACCTGCGGCAGGTCCAGCGCCGCAGCCTCGGCGCGGCTGCCGATGCGCCACTGGCCCTTGCCATCATACCCGTCGCGCCGGGTCTTGAGGATGGCTGGCGTGCCCAGCTGTTCCAGCGCGGCGTCGAGATCTGCGGGCGTATCCACCGGGACGAAAGGCGCCGGCGTGCCCCCAAGGCCGGCGACGAAGCGCTTCTCCTGCAGCCGGTCCTGCGCCACCTCCAGCGCGCGCACGGGCGCGGCGAGCTTCGGGGCGAGAGCGGTCAGGGGGGCGGTGGGCACGTTCTCCCACTCCCAGGTCACGACATCGCAGCGGTCGCCGAAGCGGGTCAGCGCCGCCATGTCGTGCCAGTCGTCGTTGCACCAGCCGGCGCTGACCTCCGCCGCGACCGAAGGGGTTTCCGGTGAATAGATCAGCACGCGGTAGCCAAGCTGCGCCGCCGCCAGACTCAGCATCCGGCCCAGCTGTCCGCCACCGAGAATGCCGATCGTCGCGCCCGGCGCCAGCATCACCCCTGCGGCCGCTCGGCCACGGCTTCGCTGCGTGTGCGGCGCCATTCGACCAAGCGCGCGGCGAGCGGCGCGTCGTTGAGCGCGAGAATGGCGGCGGCGAGCAAGCCGGCATTGGTCGCGCCCGCCTCGCCGATGGCAAGGGTGCCGACCGGAACGCCGGCGGGCATCTGGACGATCGACAGGAGGCTGTCCTGTCCCGACAGCGACTGCGAGCGCACCGGCACGCCCAGCACCGGCAGCGGCGTCAGGGCCGCGAGCATGCCGGGCAGGTGCGCGGCGCCGCCGGCTCCGGCGATGATGACCCGGAACCCCGCCTCGGCGGCGCTCCGCCCGAAGGCGAACAGCCGCTCGGGAGTGCGATGGGCCGAGACGATGCGGGCGTCATGGCCGATGCCCAGGGCTTCCAGCACGTCAGCCGCGCAGCGCATGGTCGACCAGTCCGACTGGCTGCCCATGCAGATCGCGACCGGCGGTGCGGCGGGCGTCATCCGCGGTCCTTGAGGTAGAAGCGTTCGCCCGGACGCATGTCGGCCCCGAAGGGGTACACGATCGGCTGCCCGGTCGGAATTTCCAGCTGGGTGATCTCCTCGTCCGAGATGCCCGACAGGTGCTTCACCAGCGCCCGCAGCGAATTGCCGTGCGCCGCGACCAGCACCGTCTGTCCGCCGGCGAGGCAGGGGCGGATCGCCTCGTTCCAGTAGGGCAGGACGCGCGCGATCGTCAGCGCGAGGCTCTCGGTCGCCGGTATGCTGATGCCGGCGTAACGCGGATCCTTCGCCAGGTCATAGGGCCCGCCGGCCTGTGCCGGCGGAGGCGGGACGTCGAAGCTGCGGCGCCAGACATGGACCTGCTCCTCGCCATGCCGCTCGCGCGTCTCCTGCTTGTCGAGCCCGGTGAGCGCGCCGTAGTGCCGCTCGTTGAGACGCCAGTGCTTGTGCTCGGGCACCCACAGCCGGTCACAGGCCTCGAGCGCCAGGTGGAGGGTCTTGATGGCGCGCTTCTGCAGCGAGGTGAAGGCCACGTCGGGGCGCAGTTCATGCGCGGCGAGCAGGGCGCCGGCAGCCGTGGCTTCCTCGACGCCCCGGGCGGTGAGGTCGACGTCCCACCAGCCGGTGAAGCGGTTCTCGAGGTTCCACTGGCTCTGGCCGTGGCGGACAAGGATCAGCGAGGGCACGCGCGCTCCATCAATGAACGGCAGCGGGAGCGTGCTGCAACCGGCTGCGCGGGAGGGCTGCGGCCTAGCTGCCTTCGCCGTCTTTGGGAAGAGGCTCGCCACCAGGCGCGGGCGTCGGAGCGGCGTTGAGGGCGCGTGCCTGAGCCTTGCGGCGACGAAGGTTGTCCCGCAGGCGCGCAGCAAGGCGCTCCTCGCGGGTTGACAGGGACGCGCTGCCTTGCGGAGTGGGTCGGGTCATGCTTCGACAACCTAGCGTCACGGCGCCTGCCGGCCAAGCGGTGCTTGACAAGCTGCGATGCCGGCTCAATAGGCCGCGCCTTGCGGCGCCCCAAGCGAGAATCGGCGTCCGGGCTGCTGTAGCTCAGTGGTAGAGCGCACCCTTGGTAAGGGTGAGGTCGGGAGTTCAATCCTCCCCAGCAGCACCATTCAGATCAGCCATGCGCCTCCGGGCAGGAGCCGGGCCGCGTCTCGTTACGCGGCGCGCGAACGGCGCGCGCCAGGCCGGTCCGCCTTGAGCCAGCGAACGAGGCGCCGGGCGTCCGCGACCGGAAGCAGCCACTGCGCATGGAGGAAGGCGCGCGCCTCGTCCTGATCGGCAAGGGCGTCGATCACGGCACGAAGGGTTCCTTCCTGCGGCGTGAGATCTTCGCTTCCCGGACGGGCGAGACGGAAACTGCGCCGCCCGCGCGAGTCGAGCAGGTCGAGCACCCGCCTCGCTCTCCAGATGTCGACCTGGTCGCGGGGGCAGGAGCGGCATTCGGAAGTGCCGGCCCGGAGCCGGCGCATCACTTCGATCATTGTCACCTCATTCGCCGCTAATGAGAATGAGACGCAACAGATCAAAATGCAAGTGCGAAGCGGCAGAGCCGGCTTGCACCGGCTGCGCCGCTCGTCATCGCGACGGGGACTCAGGCGACCTGGCGCTGTTCCTCGCGTGGCACGAATTCCCCGCACCAGTCGTCATGGGCGACAGTCGGCCAGTGTGCCTTCTTGTCTCCTTCCGCCGGCGACGGTGCGTACCGGCGGCATTCGCTTTCCCGCGTCTGGTAGAAGCGACAGTGTCCACACTCCATGACAACCTCCTGCTGATCTCGTCTGTCCGTTACCTCCTGAATGATCGAGTTGCAAGAAAAGTTCCTTGACGACATCGGATTCTACTTTGCGAGTAGTTATCAGTGACAAGAAAAGAAACGCTACTGACTTTGATACTCGTTCGCAAAACTGACGGTCCGGGCTTGCTGCGGAGGACCCTTGCGCCTGTTCGGCGATTGCCGGACAAGGCCGCATGCACTCCGACGCGCCCGCGCATCCTGCGGACACACCTCTGTCGCCCCTCGATCCCCGATTCGTGTCGCTGCTGCGCGTCGCCATGGGACGGTGGGCGCTGCTCCTCCTTGCGGCGGCGTTTGCTGGGGAAGCGGCCGCGGGCCTGCCGGCCGGCCTGCTGACGCTGCCGGCGCTTCTGATCAGTGCGGTGCTGGTGGCCGTGGTGCCGGGGCGGCAATACCGGCGCTGGGGCTACGCGCAGGAGGGTGACCATCTGCGCGTCGCCCGCGGCTTCGTCTTCCACAGCGATCATGTCGTGCCGTTCACGCGTGTCCAGCACATCGACGTCACCCGCGGCCCGCTGGAGCGGGCGCGCGGGCTGGGAACGCTGACGCTGTACACGGCAGGCACGCACAACACCTCTGTCGTGCTTCCCGGCCTCGCCCACGAGCAGGCCCTTGCGATGCGGGAGTCGATCCGCGCCCGCATTCCGCGCCGCAGCGCATGACATCCGTCACCGTTCCACCGGCGGGATCGCGTCACCGGGCGCCGCCCCTGCGCAGGACCGATCCGCGCTCCCTGCTGGTGACGATGGTGTCGGCGCTGCCGAACATGGCGGTGCCGATTCTCGCGCTGCTCTTCTCGACCCGGGGCGATCGTCTTCCGCCGAGTGTCGTGGGCAGCGGGATCGTGCTGCTGGCGCTGCTGCTGGCGCTGGCCGCATGGCTGCGCTGGCATCGCACGCAGTTCGCCATCGGCACCGACTACATTCGGCTGGAAACCGGGCTTCTGGCGCGGTCCGCGCGGTCGCTGCCTTTCGACCGGGTGCAGGATGTTAGCCTTGAGCAGCCTCTCCTTGCCCGCATGTTCGGCCTCGCGGCGGTGAAGTTCGAAACAGGCGCGGGAAAGGGGGAGGACCTGTCGCTCACCTACCTTCCGCTTGCGGAGGGAGAAGCGCTGCGCGATGCGGTGCGCCGTCGCCGCGATGATCACCGGATCGCCGGCTCGCCGTCCGGGGCCAAGGGCGGCGACGCGTGCCCGGATGACGAGGAAAGCGTGCTCTTCGCCCTGTCCACCCGCCGCCTCTTCGCGCTGGGGCTGTTCCGGTTCTCGCTCGTCGTGGTCGCTCTGCTGGCCGGTGCGGTTCAGCAATTCGACTTCCTGCTGCCCTTTGACCCGTATGCGCCGGACACATGGGAGGCCTTCCTGGCCGGACCCGGATCCCGGCTCGCGGCAGCCGGAGCGGGTGCACAGACGCTGGGCGCCCTGCTCGGCGCGGGCGTTCTGCTGCTGATCGGGATTGCGACCGGCATGGTGCGCACGGTGCTGACGGAGTGGGGATTTACCCTGACGCGCAGCCGCCAGGGCTTCCGCCGCCGGCGCGGGCTCCTGCACGTCACCGACGTGGTGATGCCTGTGCACCGGGTGCAGGCGGTGCTCGTCACCACCGGGATCGTCCGCGCGCGGCTGGGCTGGTACGGAGCCAAGTTCGTCAGCCTTGCCGGCGACGCGGGCGCGGGCGATCATGTCGTCGTGCCGCTCGGCCGCTGGGCCGAGGTCGGCCTCGTGGCCGCGGCGGCCGGTTTTCCGCTCCCGGATGCCGGCACCATGTGGACCAGGGTGTCGCCTCTTCATCCGCCGCTTCAGGCGCTGGCCACGGCCGGACGGTGGGCCGTGCTGGTGCTGGGCGCTTCGGCAGTGCTGTCGATTGCGCCCGTGGCGGCGACCGTCCCTGCGGGTCCGTGGATCCCTGCCCTGATCGCGCTGGCGGTGCTGCGGACCGCCTGGGTCTGGCTCGAGGCGCGCCGGCAGGAGTGGTCCCTTGACGCAACCCATCTTCGAAAGCGGGGCGGCTGGCTGTCCCCCCGGCTGCAGGTGGCAGACCGTGAAAGGATCCAATCGGTGACACTGCGCCGCGGCCCGCTGCTGGGGGCGCTGGGCCTCGTCGATGTGCATCTGGGCATTGCCGGCGGCCGGCTGATGATTCCCGCTCTGCCTCTGCCGCAGGCGCGCCGGCTGCGCCACGCGCTGCTGGACAGCATGCGCAAGCGGGATTTCAGCGCGCTCGTGTGAGTCAGGCCGAGGCGCGCAGATGGCTCCATTCCGGATGACGCCGGAATTGTGCCTCCACATAGGAGCACGCCGGCACGATGGTGAAGCCCTGCGCCTCGGCGTCCGCGACCAGCGCCTCGACCAGCCGCGCCGCAATGCCCTGGCCGCGCAGGGCCGGCGGGACGCCGGTGTGGGTGGCGATCCGCACCGCCGGTCCGCGCGGCCGCCAGGTCAACTCGCCCGTCTCCGTGCTGCCGCCGGCATGGGCGATGTAGGCGCCGCCGTCGGCATTTTCGCGGCAGGTGATGGTGATGTCGTGGGCCATGGCGGGCGAACTCCTTCTTGCACCCAAGCGCCCGGCGGCTAGGGGCGTTCCCCATGACTGCCAGCCGCTCCTTCCTGTCCGACAACGCGGCCCGGGTCCATCCGGCCGTCTGGTCCGCGCTGCGCGAGGCCGACGCGCCGGATGCGCCCTATGATGGCGACGCGCTCAGCCGGCAGCTGGACGAAAGCATGAGCGCCGTCTTCGGCCGGCCCTGCGCGGTGCTGTGGGCGGCCACGGGCACTGCGGCCAACTGCCTGGCGCTTGCGACGCTCGTGCAGCCTCACGGCGCGGTCGTGTGCCACCGGGACGCGCATGTGGAGGTGGACGAGGGCGGCGCGCCCGGATTTTTCCTTCACGGCGCCAAGCTGCTGCTGGCGGAGGGTGAGGGGGCGCTCCTCACCCCCGCGGCGATCGACGCCGTCATCGATCCCGTCCGTCCGGACGTCCATCAGGTCCAGCCGCACGCGATCAGCGTCACCCAGGCGAGCGAGTACGGCCGGGTCTATCGGCCGGCCGACATCGCCGCGCTGGCGCAATGCGCGCGGCGGCGCGGGCTTGGTCTTCACGTGGACGGAGCGCGGTTCGCCAACGCGGTCGCGTTTCTCGGCTGCACTCCGGCCGAGGCGGTGGGCGGCGCCGACACGCTCGCCTTCGGGTTCATCAAGAACGGTGCCATGAGCGCCGAGGCCGTGGTGCTGTTCGCCCCCGAGGCGGCCGACCTCGTCCGCTACCGCCGCAAGCGGTCGGGGCATCTCCAGTCCAAGGGGCGGTTCCTCGCCGCGCAGATCCTTGCCATGCTGGAGGAGGATCTGTGGCTCGCCAACGCCAGGGCCGCCAATGCGGCCGCGGCCGAGATTGCCCGCGCCTGCGGCGGGCGTCTGCTCCATCCGGTCGAAGCCAACGAAGTGTTCGTGCACGTGACCGAAGCCGAGCGCGCGGCCCTCAGGCGGCAGGGTTTCGGCTTCTATGACTGGGGCGCGGACGCGGCCCGGTTCGTCACCGCCTGGGACACGCCGATGGACGCGGCACAAGCGCTGGCGCGCGCGATCGCCGCGCTGTGAGAGCGCCGTCGGCCACCGAGGCTGCTGCCCCGCCCGGACGCGTGCCGGCCGCGCCGCCTCACGCGCTGCTCCGGCCGGCCGTGGCGCTGCCGCTGTTGCTGGTGGCGCTGATCTGGGGGAGCACGTGGATCGTCATCACCGGGCAGATCGGCAGCTATCCGGCCAGCTGGTCGGTGGCCTACCGCTTCGCCATCGCCGCTCCCGCGATGTTCGCGCTTGCTCTCCTCACGCGCCGCTCGTTGCAGATCGGGCGGGGCGGGCATGGTCTGGCGCTGCTGCTCGGCCTGTTCCAGTTCTGCGGCAATTTCCAGTTCGTCTACCGGGCGGAGCTGCACATCACGTCGGGCATCGTGGCGGTGCTGTTCTCGCTGATGATCGTGAGCAACACGGTGCTGGGGCAGCTGCTGCTCAAGGAACGGGTGACGCCGCGGTTCTACGCCGGGAGCGCGGTCGCGCTCGTCGGGGTCGCCCTGCTCCTGCTGCACGAGGCTCGTGCCGCGCCGGCCGGCGGCAATGTCCTCCTCGGCATCGGCCTGGCGCTCGGCGGGATCCTGTCCGCCAGCGTTGCCAACATCCTGCAGGCGCGTCCGGCGGGGCGGAACGTCGCCATGGCGAGCCTGCTGGCCTGGGCGATGCTCTACGGCGCTGCCTTCAACGCGCTTGCCGGGATGTGGGAAGCCGGCTGGCCGGACCTGCCGCGCGAGGCGGCGTTCTGGCTCGGCACGGCGTGGCTGGCGCTGGCGGGGTCGGTGGTCACCTTTCCCCTGTATTACGGCCTCATCCGCCGGATCGGTGCGGGCCGTGCGGCCTATCAGAACATCCTGGTGATCATCATCGCCATGCTGATCTCGACCGCGCTTGAGGGTTACCGCTGGTCGGCGCTGTCCGTTGCCGGCGGGCTGCTCGCGCTGCTCGGGATGGGCATCGCTCTGCGGGCGAAGTCGGTTCCGGTTTCCGTTTCGGACAGCAGGGCGGCCAATCCTTCGCGGAACGTCGGATAGCGTGGTGTCCAGCCGAGCAGCCGGCGCGCCTTGCCGCTGGCGACCCGGCGACTGGCCGCGTAGAACGCGCGCGCGGCCTCGCCGAGCCTCGCCTCGTCGGGAGTCAGCAGGGGCGGCAGCGGGGCGCCGAGCAGTCGGCAGGCGTGCTCGACCACACGGGCGGCACTCGCCGGCTCGTCATCCGCGATGTTGAAGACTCCTGCCGGCGCGTCGCGCGTCACGGCCGCCAGCAGCGCCGCCACGATGTCGTCGACATGAACGCGGCTGAACACCTGTCCGGGCAGGGCGATGCGCTGTGCCCGCCCCTCCCGCACCCGGTCGAGCGCGCTCCGGCCCGGTCCATAGATCGCCGCCAGCCGGAACACCCGCGCGCCGCGCCGCCGCCAGCCCGCCTCGCAGCGCAGGCGCGTCGCGTTCCCCGCGCCGGCCGGCGGCGTGTGCTCATCGACCCAGGCGCCCTGGTGATCTCCGTACACGCCGGTGGACGACAGATAGCCAAGCCACGCGTGCGCCAGATGGGGCCCGAATCGGCGCAGCACCGGATCGTCTCCCCCATCAGGCGGGACGGTGGACAGGACGTGGCTTGCCCGGGCAAGAGCGGCTTCCACCCCGCGCCGGTCGTCGAAGGCAAGCGTTCCGTTGCCGCCGCTCGCCTCCACGACCCAGCCGCGACTGCGCAGCGTGTCCGCCAGCCGCCTGCCGGTGTAGCCGGCGCCGAAAATGAACATTCTCATGGCAGCGCCGTTGTAGCGCGTGTCCTGCCCAGCACCACGTCGGAGAGCCACGTCCATGGACCTTGCCCGCAACCCGTCCGAGCCCGACGGGAACCCGCATCTGGCGGACGCCGCGCCGGAACCCGCGCGGCCGCAGATCTTCCGGCGCGAGGACTACCGGCCGTTCGGCTGGCTCGTGCCGCGCACGCAGCTGCACTTCGACCTGTCCCTCGATGGCACCCGGGTGAGATCGCAGCTCACCCTCGAGCGGAACCCCGACGCCGCCGCAGAGCCCGGCATCCTGCTGAACGGCGACGGCCTGACGCCGCTGGCGGTGAGCGTCGACGGGGTGCCGTGCCGCGACTGGCGGATGGAGGGCGACGACCTGCGCATCCCGCTTGTGGGCGATGCCCACGAGGTCACGATCGACACGCGGCTCGATCCCTCCGCCAACACCCAGCTGATGGGGCTGTATGCGAGCAACGGCATGCTGTGCACCCAGTGCGAGGCGGAAGGGTTCCGGCGGATCACCTTCTTTCCCGACCGTCCGGATGTGCTGTCGACCTACACCGTGCGTCTGGAGGCGTCCCGTGGCGAGTTCCCGGTCCTGCTGGCCAACGGCAATCCGGTGGAGAAGGGCACGCTCGACGGCGGGCGCCACTACGCCGTGTGGCACGATCCTTGGCCCAAGCCCTCTTACCTGTTCGCCGTCGTGGCCGGCGATCTCGTGGCGCGGCGCGACCGGTTCACCACCATGTCCGGCCGTGAGGTGGACCTCGCCATCTGGGTTCGCGCGCCCGATCTGGCGCGCACCGCGCACGCGATGGACTCGCTCAAGCGGGCGATGCGCTGGGACGAGGAGGTGTTCGGGCGTGAATACGACCTCGACCAGTTCAACATCGTGGCCGTCAGCGATTTCAACATGGGCGCCATGGAGAACAAGGGGCTGAACATCTTCAACACGAAGTATGTCCTGGCCGATGCGGAGACCGCGACCGACAGCGACTTCGACGCGATCGAGGCGGTCATCGCCCACGAGTACTTCCACAACTGGTCCGGCAATCGCGTCACCTGCCGCGACTGGTTCCAGCTCAGCCTCAAGGAAGGCTTCACCGTGCTGCGCGACCAGTTGTTCAGCGCCGACATGGGCTCGGCCGCGGTGAAGCGGATCGAGGAGGTCCGCGTCCTGCGTTCGGTGCAGTTTCCCGAGGACTCCGGCCCGCTCGCCCATCCGATCCGGCCGGACACCTACCGCGAGATCAGCAACTTCTACACCGCGACCGTCTACAACAAGGGCGCGGAGGTGATCCGCATGGTCCGCACCATGATCGGACCGGATGCGTTCCGGCGCGGCTGCGACCTGTATTTCGATCGCCACGACGGCGAGGCGGCGACCTGCGAGGATTTCGTCCGGGCCATGGAGGACGCCTCCGGCGCCGACCTCTCCCGCTTCCGCCTCTGGTACGCGCAGGCCGGCACTCCGCGGGTGACGATTTCCTGCCGGCGGACCGGCGGGACGCTGGCGGTCACGGTCGCGCAAACGGTGCCGCCCACTCCCGGCCAGCCGGTGAAGCAGCCGATGGTGGTGCCGCTCAGGGTGGCGGTGTTCTCGCGCGAATCGGGACGGCGCGGCGCCGAAGAGCTGCTCGTCACTGACCGGGCGGAAGCGACGTTCACCCTGCCGCCCCCAGAGGGAGACGCGGTGCTGTCGGTCAACCGCGGCTTCACGGCGCCCGTCATCGTCCAGCGCGCGGTTGCGCAAGAGGATCTGCTGTTCCTCGCCCGTCACGACGACGATCCGTTCGCGCGAAGCGAGGCGGTGCAGGAGCTGGTCGTCGGTCATCTGGTGGGGGTTGTCGAAGGACGGCTCGACACGCGGAGCGCGGCGGCGGGACGCGACGCGATCGCGCAGCTGTTCGGCGCCATCCTCTCCGACGCGCGGATCGACGACCTGATGCGCGCGGAGCTGCTCACCCTGCCCGGCGAAACCTATCTCAGCGAACAGGTGGAACGGGCTGACCCGCAGCGGATCTTCGACGCGCGCGAGGCGCTGAAGGCGCATCTCGGAACGGTGTTGTGGACAGCCATGGCCGGCACCCATGCGCGCTGTGCGGCCGCGGCAGACGGGTTCGATGCACCCGCGAAGGGCGGGCGGCGGCTGAGGTCGCTGTTGCTCACCTTCGCGGCGGCGGCGCGACCCGGCGAGGGAGCGGATCTGGCTTGGGCGCAGTACCAGGCCGCCACCACCATGACCGACCGTCAGGGTGCGCTGATGGTGCTTGCCGGACTGCGGCATCCGACGCGCACGCACGCCCTGCTGGATTTCTACACCCGGTTCCGTGACAATCCGCTGGTGATCGACAAGTGGTTCGCCATCCAGGCGATGTCGCTGCATCCGGAGGTGACGCACCATGTCGAGGCGCTGGCGGCGCACCCGGCGTTTTCGCTTGCCAATCCCAATCGCGTGCGGGCGCTGTTCATGTCCTTCACCACGACGGCCGCCGGCTTCCACGCAGCCGACGGCAGCGGGTACCGTCTGATCGCCGATCTCGTCCGGCGGCTCGACCCCGTCAACCCGCAGACCGCGGCGCGGTTCGTGCCGCAACTGGGGCGGTGGCGCCGCTTCGAGCCGGGACGGGCCGCGCTGATGCGGGCCGAGCTGGAGCGGATCGTCCGGACGCCGGGCCTGTCACGCGACACGGCGGAGCAGGTCGACCGTGCGCTCGACTGACGGGCCAGAGCGGATCGAGGCCGAGGCGCTTCGTCCCGCGCTTCACGGCTTCTTCGGGCGGTCCCCCGCCTGGCGCGAGGAGGACGGAGTCGAGCAGGCCGCCGCGCAGGAGCGGAGCGCGGCTGCGGTGCTCGTGCCGGGTCGTCCCCTGATCCGGCTGCGGCAGGTGCATTCGGCCACCTGTCTCGTCGTGGACGGCGACGGGAGCGCCGTGGCGGGACGCTGCGGCGACGCTCTCGTCACGCGGTCGACCGGCGTCGTGCTGGGCATCGTGACGGCCGACTGCGCGCCCGTGCTGCTGGCGGATCCGGCGGCCGGAGTGGTGGGCGCAGCCCATGCCGGCTGGCGCGGGGCGGTGGCCGGGGTGCTGGAAAACACGGTTGCGGCCATGGTGCGGCTGGGGGCCAGCCGAGAGAACGTCCGCGCCGTCGCCGGTCCGGCGATCGCCGCGCAAAGCTACGAAGTCGACGAGCCGTTCCGTGCGCACTTCGCGGCCGACGATGCGCGCTTCTTCGCTGCGGGGCGCCCCGGCCACTTCCGGTTTGATCTGCCCGCCTTCGTCATCGAGCGGCTGCGCCGCGCCGGTGTCGGTCATGCCGAGGCGCTGGCGCTCGACACGTTCGCCCTGCCGCAGCGTTTCCACTCCTATCGCCGCGACCGGCAGAGCGGCGCGGCCGGCACGGGGCGGCAGCTCAGCGCGATTGCGCTTCCCGCTCCCCGGCACTGAGCAACACCGCCGGACGAAAGGCGGTTGGCAAGAAGTCCGCCAACGGCTAATGGCGCGTACCGGCCGGTTCACCGCCGGCGGTCCGCCGTTTTCCGGACGCCTTGCCCGCCGGGCTCCGAGTGTCCGGGTCGGCGGCGTTGCGCCGGGCGCCGAGGCGGCGGCGGAGCCGAAGAAGATCGAGGTCGCCGGTCCCTGCCACGGGGCATGGCAGCAGCCGAAGCAGGATGAAGCGAGCGCATATGGCGGACACTGGGGCAGACATTCCGATCCGGCGGGTGGACGGGGCCGCCACTCCGGATGGAGACGGTGACGGGGTCCGGCGGCGCGATTTCATCAACATCGCCGCGGTCAGCGCGGCCGGCGTGGGCGGCCTTGCGGTCCTGTACCCGCTCATCAGCCAGATGGCGCCCTCGGCGGACGTGCTGGCGGAAAGCACCACCGAGGTCGATGTCAGCGCCATCGAGGCCGGTCAGGCGATCAAGGCGATCTTCCGCAAGCAGCCCCTGTTCGTGCGCCGCCTGACGCCGCAGGAAATCGAGGAGGCGAACGCGGTGCCGGTGGGCAGCCTGCGCGACCCGGCGACGCTCGCCGACCGGACGAAGCCCGGCCATCTCGATCTGCTCGTCACCATGGGCGTGTGCACCCATCTCGGCTGCGTTCCCCTCGGCGCGGGCGAGGGCGAGAACCGCGGCGAATACGGCGGCTATTTCTGCCCCTGCCACGGATCGCACTACGACACGGCCGCGCGCATCCGGAAAGGTCCGGCGCCCACCAATCTCGTGGTGCCGGACTACGAGTTCACGTCGGACACGACCATCGTCGTCGGCTAGTTGAGAAAGACACGTCATGAGCTTTCCCTGGGCCAAGGAATACCAGCCGCGCACCGGCCTCACCCGCTGGATCGACGAGAAGCTGCCCCTGCCGCGCCTCGTCTACAACGCCGTCGGAGCGGGTTACCCCGTGCCGCGCAATCTCAATTACATGTGGAATTTCGGCGTTCTGGCCGGCTTCTGCCTGGTGCTGCAGATCGTCACGGGCGTGGTGCTGGCCATGCACTACGCCGCCAACACGGAGGTCGCGTTCGCTTCGGTCGAGCACATCATGCGTGACGTGAACTGGGGCTGGCTGATGCGCTATGCCCATGCAAACGGCGCGTCCTTCTTCTTCGTCGTGATCTACCTGCACATCTTCCGCGGCCTGTTCTACGCCTCCTACAAGGCGCCGCGCGAGATGATCTGGATCCTGGGCGTGGTCATCTTCCTGCTGATGATGGCGACCGCCTTCATGGGCTATGTGCTGCCGTGGGGACAGATGAGCTTCTGGGGCGCCAAGGTCATCACCGGCCTGTTCGGCGCGATCCCGCTGGTCGGCGAATCGATTCAGGTGTGGCTGCTGGGCGGCTTCGCGCCCGACAACGCGGCGCTGAACCGGTTCTATTCGCTGCACTTCCTGCTGCCGTTCATCATTGCCGGCACGGTCATCCTGCACATCTGGGCGCTGCACATCCCCGGCTCGTCCAATCCGACCGGCGTGGAGATCAAGAGCGAATCCGACACCGTCCCGTTCCACCCCTACTACACGGTCAAGGACGGCTTCGGGCTGGGCGTGTTCCTGCTGGTGTTCCTGACCTTCGTGTTCTTCCTGCCCAACGCGCTCGGGCACCCGGACAACTACATCGAGGCCAATCCGCTCTCGACGCCGGCGCACATCGTGCCGGAATGGTATTTCTGGCCGTTCTACGCCATCCTGCGCGCCTTCACGGTCGATTTCATCCTGTCGGCGCAGCTCTGGGGCGTCATCGCGATGTTCTCGGCCATCCTGCTGTGGTTCTTCCTGCCCTGGCTCGACCGCTCGCCGGTGCGTTCGGGGCACTACCGGCCGCTGTTCCGCAAGTTCTTCTGGTTCGGCCTCATCCCGGCCATGGCAGTGCTGTTCTATGCCGGCGGCGCGCCTGCGGAGGAGCCCTACGTGATGCTGAGCCAGATCGCGACCGCGTACTACTTCCTGCACTTCCTGGTGATCCTGCCGATCATCTCGGCGATGGAAACGCCGGAGCCGCTGCCCTACTCCATCACGGAAGCGGTGCTGTCGTCCGACAAGAAGCCGGTGCTGGGCGAAAACACTGCTCCCGCGACCTGAGCGCGGGAAAGATTACGGAAAGTTGACGCGATGATCCGCCTGGTAAGCATCTTTGTCGGTCTCGGCTTTGCGTTCGTGGCGCTGTTCGCGCTCGGCAACGGCGTGGTCTCGGCCATCACCGAACCGGTGTCCAAGCCGCCCGAATACAAGTTCCACCTCCACCCGCGGCAGGTGAACTTCTCCTTCGAGGGGCCCTTCGCGCGCTGGGATCTCGCCCAGCTCCAGCGCGGCTACAAGGTCTACAAGGAAGTGTGCGCGGCGTGTCACTCGCTGAACTACGTCGCCTTCCGCAATCTCGCGCAGCTCGGCTATGACGAGGGGCAGGTCCGCGCCGAGGCGGCCAGCTGGCAGGTGCCGGGCATCGATCCGCAAACCGGCGAGGCAACCACGCGGCCCGGCCTGCCGACCGACAATTTCCCCTCGCCCTATCCCAATGACGTCGCGGCGGCGGCGGCGAACAACAACGCCATTCCGCCCGACCTGTCGCTGATCACCAAGGCGCGGCACGACGGGGCGGACTACGTCTATTCGCTGCTCGTCGGCTATGCCGATCCGGCGACCTTCCAGGTCGATGGACAGACCATCCAGCAGGCGGCGCCGGAGTTCACCACCGGACCCGGACTGCACTTCAACCCGTACTTCCCCAACCTCAACATCGCCATGGCGCCGCCGCTCACCAGCAAAGGCCAGGTGACGTTCGACGACGGCACGGAAGCCACCATCTCGCAGATGTCGCAGGACGTGGCGGCGTTCCTGATGTGGACGGCGGAGCCTTCGCTCATCCACCGCAAGCAGACCGGCTGGGCGGCGCTCGGCTTCGTGCTGTTCGCCACCGTCCTCGCCTATCTCGCCAAGCAGCAGATCTGGGCACCGGTGAAGCCGGAGAAGGCGCGCCGCCGCAGGGCCGGCAACGCCTGAGCGCAGCGGGGGCGACGCGGCGGAACGCGGCGTGAGGGACGAGGAGCGCGCGTGTCTGAGCGACGACGCAGACCGCCTGCTCGCCCTGATCCCTGTCGTGCCGGACTTTCCGCGGCCGGGCATTGCCTTCCGCGATCTCGGCCCGCTGCTGGCGAACGCCGACGCCTTGCGCTGGTGTTCCACGATCTTGGCCGGACGGGTGCGGGAAAGCGGCGCGACCCATGTCGCCGGGATCGAGGCGCGCGGCTTCATCATCGGGGCCGCGGTGGCGCGTGACGCCGGCTGCGGCTTCGTGGCCCTGCGCAAGCCGGGCAAGCTTCCGGGCCGCCCGCTGTCGCGCGCCTATGCGCTGGAGTACGGGGCGGACCGGCTGGAGCTGGATCCGGGACTGCTGCCGCCGTCGGCGCGCGTGGCGGTCATCGACGACGTGCTCGCCACCGGCGGCACGGCCCGCGTCGCGGTCGGACTGATCGAGGAAGCGGGAGCGCACGCCGTCATGGCCGGCTTCGTCGTGGCAATCGCGGCGCTTGGCGGAGCGGACACGCTGCGCGTTCCGGTGCGGCGGCTGCTGGACGTCTGAGCCGCGGCGACCCGATGCCGCTTGACGGACAGGCTGCTCCGGTGGCATCTGGCGATCCGCGCGGGTATAGCTTAGTGGTAAAGCCCTAGCCTTCCAAGCTAGTTATGCGGGTTCGATTCCCGCTACCCGCTCCATCTTTTCCGCGCCGCGCAGGGGTGCGTCATTCCTCCAGCTCGACATCCCAGTAGAGCCAGTCGCGCCATGTCTCGTGCAGGTAGTTGGGCGGGTAGCACCGGCCGTGCTGCTGCAGCTGCCAGCTTGTGGGCCGGACCGGGGCGAGGTGCAGCATCATCCGGGCCTGTGCAGGCGTCCGACCACCCTTCTTCATGTTGCACGGAGCGCAGGCGGTGACGATGTTCTCCCATGTGGTCCGGCCACCCAGCCGGCGGGGCACGACGTGGTCAAAGGTGAGCGGCTCGGTGCGGCCGCAATACTGGCAGGCGAACCGGTCGCGCAGGAACACGTTGAAGCGCGTGAACGGCGGGAAGGCCGACGGCTTCACGAACTGCTTCAGCGCAATGACACTCGGGATCTTCATGTCGAGCGAAGGGGAGTGGACCGCGCGCTCGTAGGACGCGATGATCGACACGCGATCGAGGAACACGGCCTTGATCGCGGTCTGCCACGGCCACACGCTGAGAGGGTAGTAGGACAGGGGCGTGAAATCCGCGTTGAGCACCAGGGTCGGACAGGCGGACGGCGAGCGCAGCGGATCTTCGGCACTGGACCGGAAGCGGGCGGTCCGTTCGATGAGATCGGCGTGGAACATGCGTGCCTGTTCTCCTGCGCGTGCGATGAACGAAGCATTTGCACCCTTTAGCGTCAACCCCGTGACGGCGGCCTCCTCCACAGTCCCGCTGCCCGCCGCGTGGTGAGGAGTGGCAAGCCGTGAGCGTCGTGACCCGTTTCGCGCCCAGTCCCAACGGGCCGCTGCATCTCGGCCACGCCTATTCCGCGATCGTCGCGCATGATCTGGCCGCGGCGCAAGGGGGGCGTTTCCTGCTGCGGATCGAGGACATCGACGGTCCCCGGTCGCGCCCGGAGCTTGCCGACGCGTTCCGGACCGACCTTGCATGGCTTGGCCTTGCGTGGACAGAGGTGCCGGCCCAGTCGTGCCGGCTGGCCAGCTACGCGGCTGCGGCCGCCACCCTGAAGGAGTTGGGCCTGCTCTACCCGTGCACCTGCACCCGCGTGGATGTGGAGCGGGCCGGCGCCGTGCCGGGACCGATGGGGCTGGTTTACCCCGGCACCTGCCGGAATCGCCGCCCGGCGCCTGCCGAGGGCGCGGATGTGGCCTGGCGGATCGATGTCGCCAAGGCGCTGGCGCGGACCGGGCCGCTGCACTGGACCGACGCCCATGCCGGGCTTCAGGAGGCCAGTCCGCATCTGCTCGGCGACGTTGTGCTGGTGCGCAAGGAAGCGCCGGCCAGCTACCATCTCGCCGTGGTGGTCGACGACGCGGCCGATGGCGTGACGCTGGTCACGCGCGGGCGCGACCTGTTCGCCGCGACCCATCTACATCGCCTGCTCCAGAGCCTGCTGGATCTGCCGGTTCCGCGCTGGCACCATCATCCGCTGCTCGTGGACGACACCGGTGCCAAGCTGGCCAAAAGGCGCGGCTCGCCGGCGCTGGCGGCGCGGCGCCGGAGCGGAGAGGACGGGAGAACATTGGCGGCGCGGCTGCGCCGGGGTCAATTTCCCGCTGGAATAACGCTGGACCACCCCTAGATTGCGGGCATGACCTATGTCCTCACTGCGGTGCTGGTGGTGCTGCTCGTCATGGTGGTGGTGTCGCTGATCCGCGGCATCGTGGCCTTCCTGAAGAGCACCAAGATCGATCTGGAAACCGGCCGGGGGGAGAACGCGACCGACATGCAGCTGCTGCAGAACCGGATGATGTTCAACCGGATCAAGTATCAGGCGCTGGCGGTGGTGGTCGTGGCCATCCTCCTTGCCGTCACGCGATAGGATCCTTCGCGCACAATCGCATGGTCAAGCTCAACCGGATCTACACGCGCACGGGCGATGACGGCACGACCGGGCTGGTCGACGGCTCGCGCATCGCCAAGAGCAGCGCGCGGATCGAGGCAATCGGCGCGGTCGACGAGGCGAACAGCGCCATTGGTCACGCGGCGGTCGTCGCCGATGGCGACATCGCCTCTGCCCTGTTCCGGATCCAGAACGACCTGTTCGATCTCGGCGCGGATCTGGCGACGCCGGCTTCGGACGAGAAGGATTTCGCGGCGGACGGCGGCGCCTTGCGCATGGTGGCGGCGCAGACCGCGTGGCTGGAGCAGGGCATCGACCGGTGCAACGCCGGCCTTGCGCCGCTCGCCTCCTTCGTGCTGCCCGGCGGGACGGAACTGGCGGCGCGGCTGCATGTCGCCCGCGCCGCGACACGCCGGGCCGAGCGGGTGGCTGTCGCCGCGGCTCTGCACGAGCGGATCAACCCTCACGCGCTGAGCTACCTCAACCGCCTGTCGGACTGGCTGTTCACCGCCGCTCGGGTGGCGAACGGACAGGGTGAAGCGGATGTGAAGTGGGTGCCCGGCGCGGGTCGCTGAGGCCACGCACACGGCTACCCGCCGCGGCAACATCACGGAAAGGGAGCGCATGACGATCGAAACCGTCGGCATCGTCGGAGCAGGGCAGATGGGGCAGGGGATCGCCCAGGCGGTCACGCTCGCCGGCTGCGCGGTGACGCTGGTGGATGTGGATCGGACGCGTGCGAACGAGGGCCGCGAGGCGCTGGCGCGGACGCTGCGCCGCCTCGGGGAACGCGGCAAGCTCGATCCCGGCACTGCCGAGGCCGCGCTGAAGCGGGTGGAGGCGGCGGGAGACACCGGCGCGCTGGCGCATGCCGACCTGGTGATCGAGGCCGCGACGGAGCGGGAGGAAATCAAGCGCGGGATCTTCGCCTCGCTGGCGCCGGTGCTGCGTGACGAGGCCGTGCTGGCCACGAACACCTCGTCCATCCCCATCACCCGGCTGGCAAGTGCCGCCCGCGACCCGCGCCAGTTCGTCGGCATCCATTTCTTCAATCCTGTTCCGCTGATGCGATTGGTGGAGGTCATTCCCGGACTCGCGACGGCCCCGGAAACGGTGGAGGTCGCGCGTGCCTTCGCGCAGCGGCTGGGCAAGGAGGTGGTGCTCAGCCGCGACGAGCCGGGGTTCGTCGTCAACCGCATGCTGCTGCCGATGATCAACGAGGCCGTGTTCCTGCTGGCCGAAGGCACGGCCAGCGCACAGGACATCGACCGCGGCGCGCGGCTCGGCCTCAACCATCCGCTCGGCCCGTTGCAGCTTGCCGATCTCATCGGCCTCGACACCTGCCTCGAAATCATCCGTGTGCTGCATGCGTCCACCGGCGACGGCAAGTACCGGCCCGCACCGCTGCTGCAGCGTTATGTCGAGGCGGGCTGGCTGGGGCGCAAGAGCGGCCGCGGCTTCTACGACTACGGCGGACCCGAACCCGTCCCCGCGCGCTGACACGCGGGAACGGGCGCGCCGCACCGGGTGTTGTGCAGGCGAGGAGACGTGGCGATGATGAGCGACGAGAGCACCCGTGCCCCCCGGGGAGATGACGGCGAACGGCAGCCGGATCTTGCCCCCGAACTGTTCAACGACGAGCAGGAGGACGAATCGGCTCAGGCGCACAGCATTGCCGACGCCGCGCTCGGCGATGAGGATGCGGACGGCTCTCCGCTCGACAGTATTAAGGTGTCCGGCGGCATCGATGTGATCGAACCGTCGGCGCAGGATCTCGTCGATCACATGCGCGACATGGAGGCCTCCGGACGGATCGACATGGGCGCCTATGCCGGGGAGCCCAACCACGACGACAACGAAGACAAGTTCGGCGCCGAGAACAAGGTCGACCCGCATCTGACCGGCGATGGCGACAGCGTGCCGGACACGAGCCTCAACCGTCGCTGAACCCGCCGTCGTTCAGAAACCAGAACCCCGCGATCAGCAGCAGGCTTCCGCCGACGACCGACCAGCTCATCCACCTCAGGTTCGGGAGGCGGGGTGCGGCGACATTGTGGGTCGAGAGCCGGTCGAGTGAGCGGCACGCGCGCCGCTCCGCCATGATCGCCACCGCCGCCCCGAGCAGGACGAACAGCGTCGCAATCGCGCGCGCCAGCCAGGGCGGTTCGAAGTCGCCGAACACGGCGCGGAAGGCAAGCCCGATGCCGATCGCGGCGAAGGCGGTGCGCAGCCAGCCGGCATAGGTCCGCTCGGTCGCCTGAACCGTGCGATCCTCCGCCAGCTCGGTCCGCGCCGTGGCCATTTCGTTGGCTTCCTCGCTGTTCGCCACGCAGGACCAATGGCGCGTCGGCGTTCAGGTTCCGCGCAGCTGCTGCTTGATGCCGTAGAGGAGGTCGAGTGCCTCGCGCGGGCTCAGCCGGTCCGGATCGAGCGCATCGAGCGTCGCGCGGACGGCGTCGACGGCGGTGTCGCGCTGGCGGGCAGCGCTGGCGAACAGGGGCAGTTCGCCAAGGCCCGCGGCAAGCCCGCCCGTATCGGCGCGCCCCTGTTCGAGCCGGTCGAGCACGTCAGCCGCGCGGGCGATCACCGCCGGCGGGATCCCCGCCAGTTTCGCCACCGCCAGCCCGAACGACCGGTCGGCGGCGCCGTTCGCCAGTTCGTGCAGCAGGATCAGGTCGCCCTGCCACTCGCGCGCCTTGACATGATGCAGCGTCAGCGCCTCGCACCGCTCCGCGAGCCGCGCGAGCTCGTGGTAGTGCGTGGCAAACAGGCAGCGGCAGCGCAGCCGGTCATGGACGGCCTCGGCAACCGCCCAGGCGATCGCCAGCCCGTCATAGGTGGAGGTGCCGCGCCCGACTTCGTCGAGGATGACGAAGCTCCTGTCCGTAGCCTGGGTCAGGATGGCGGCGGTTTCGGCCATCTCGACCATGAAGGTCGACCGGCCTGCGGCAAGGTTGTCCGAAGCGCCCACCCGGCTGAAGATGCGGTCGGCGATGCCGATGCGCGCCGACCGGGCCGGCACGAAGCTGCCGGCCTGCGCCAGCAGGAGAATGAGCGCGTTCTGCCGCAGGAAGGTCGATTTGCCGCCCATGTTCGGCCCCCCGATGAGCCACATCCGGTCGTCGGCCGACAGGCTGCAGTCGTTGGCGATGAACCGCTGGCCCTGTGCGGCAAGGGCGCGCTCGACCACCGGGTGCCGACCGCCCTCGACGCGGAAGCAGCAGCCCTCGACGATCTCGGGACGGCACCACGCGTCTTCCGCGGCGCGTTCCGCCAGGCCCGCCGTGACATCGACCCGGGCCAGCGCCTCTGCCACGCGCCGCAGCGCTTCGGCGCGGGCGGCGACCTCGCCGACAAGGGCGGCGAACACCGCGTCCTCCAGCGCCTGCGCCTCGTCGGCGGCGCTGATGATGCGCGTGGCGGCGGCGTGAAGCGCAGGGGCGTTGAAACGCATGGTTCCGGCCAGTGTCTGCCGGTGCGTGAACCCGCTGTTCTCGTTCAGCAGGGCGGCGCCATGACGCGCGGGCACCTCGACGAAATAGCCGAGCACGGCGTTGTGCTTGATCTTCAGCGAGGCAAGGCCGGTCGTCTCGCGGTATTCTGCTTCGAGCGCGGCGAGCGCCTGACGGGCATCGCTGGCGAGCGCGCGCGCGGCATCGAGTTCCGGCGACCAGCCGGGCGCGACCCAGCCTGACCCGTCGCGGTCGCCGGCCTGCGCCGGCGCGAGCGCGCGGCTCAGCGTCTCCGACAGGCCGGCTTCGCTGCGCAGCGCCTCGGCGCAGCGCGCCAGCAGCGGCGGGAGACCCTCTTCCGCCCCGAGCAGGCCGGCAATCGCCGCCGCGGCGGTCAATGCGGCACTGACCGTCCCGAGATCGCGCGGCGAGCCGCGTTCAGCCACCAGCCGGGCGGCGGCCCGCGCGAGGTCCGGCACGCCCTTCAGCCGGTTGCGCAGATCGGACCGCAGCAGCGAGCGGTCGTGGAGGAAGCGGACCGCAGCCAGACGCGCCTCGATGACGTCCGCGTCGGTCAGCGGGGCGGACAGATCCTCGGCCAGCAGCCGCGCGCCGGCACTCGTGCGGCAGCGGTTCACGCCGTGGTGAAGGCTGCCGCTGCGCGACCCGTCCTGCGCCACGAGGATCTCGAGACTGGCCCGCGTCGCCGGATCGAGCAGGAGTTCGCCTGCGCCTGCGCGCCGCTGCGGCCAGCCAAGGCACGGCAGCGCGCCGCGCCCGACATGCTCCAGATAAGCGACGAGGCCGCCGAAAGCCGCCAGCATCGGCGGGGTAAACGCCGACGCGGTCGCGGCGGCGGTTTCGGGGAACAGCCTTTGCAGGGCGGCCTCGCCCTGGGCCGCGGTGAAGGCGGCGGCGGTGTGCCGGGCGTGCTGCACGCCGGCGGGAGCGGCGGGCGCCTCGACGGTGTCGGCCTGCACCAGCTCGCGCGGGCGGAGGCGGGCAAGGCGCTCGGCCAAGGCATCGGCCGCGCAGCTTTCCAGCCACACCGAGCCGGTCGACACCTCGCAGCAGGCGATGCCGACCTCGCCCCCGGCTTCCGCAAGCGCGACCAGCGGGTTGGACTGGTCAGGGTCCAGGAGCGCCTCCTCGGTGACGGTGCCCGCCGTCACGACCCGCACGATGGCGCGGGCCACGAGCGCCTTGGAGCCGCCGCGCTGCCGCGCCTCATCAGGCGTTTCGGTCTGCTCGGCCACGGCGACGCGGAATCCCGCCTGGATCAGGCGGGCCAGATACCCCTCGGCGGCATGCACGGGTACGCCGCACATCGGCACCGGCTGTCCCTGATGCTCGCCCCGTGCGGTCAGCGCGATTCCCAGCACCGCCGCTGCCTGGCGGGCGTCGTCGAAGAACAGCTCGTAGAAATCGCCCATGCGGTAGAACAGCAGGCACTCGCCCGCCTCGCGGCGGAGGGCCAGATACTGCGCCATCATCGGGGTTGCCGCTGCCATCGGCGTGTGCCTAGCCGTCCCTGCGGGGCTCCGGCAACCGGTGGCCTGTCATTCAACGGTCGTCGGTGGAGTCTTCGAAATCACACCGTGGCGAGAGCGAGCACGACCACCGCTGCGAGGAGGACGGGGGCGATCACCGGCCACCGTGCAGCGGCGGCCTCCACGCGTCCGGCGGCCGCGCCGACCCGGGCCAAGGCGCCTTGCAGCGGAAGCTGCGGCGCGGGTGCCTGCCACTCTTGCGCGCGGCCGATGGCGGCGTTGACGAGGCGCTCTGCGGGCGCAACCAGGTCGCCCTCGGGCACCACCGGCGCCGCACGGCCCCAGCGAACCGCTCCGGCGAGGATCGCCGCGCCAAGCAGCAGCGGCCACGCAGCCCCCCAGAGGGTCGCGGGGCTGAAGGCATAGGCGAGCGCCTGGCCGCTGGCCGCCGGAAACAGCAGCCACGGCAAGGTCAGCGCCGCCAGCGCCGCGCCCGCGAAGGGCAGCAGAACGGCTGGCCGGGGGCGCAGGTGCGGCGCGGGAGTGTCGCGGCGGACCAGCATCAGGAACCGCAGCATCAGCAGCGTGGTGCCGACGGCCGACAGCGTGACCAGCAGCGCGGCGGCGCCGGTGCCGAGCGGCCCCTTGACGGCGAGCTTCGCCAGCGCGCCGCCGGTGAACGGCAGGCCGGCGATGGCGAGCGCGGTCAACCCCGTCAGGAGCAGCAGCGGCCGCCGGCTGGCTCCGCCCGCGGCGTGCAGCACACCGACCGACAGGAACAGCGCGCCTTTTGCCAGACCGTGATGCGCGGCGTAGAAGCCGGCGGCCGACAGTGCGAGGCCGGGACCGGGAGAAGCGAGACCGGCACCCAGCACGGTGACGATCAGACCCATCTGGCTGACGGTGGAATACGCCAGCACCGCCTTGGCGCGCCGCTGGAACAGTCCCGCCGCCACCCCGTAATAGGCCGTCGTCAGGCCGAGGGTCACGAGCGCGCCGCTCCAGTCCGGCAACGCCGTGCCAAGAGGCAGGAACTGCATCAGACCAAAGATCCCGGCCTTGACGATCGCGCCCGAGAGCACCGCCGATGCGGGCACCGGAGCTGCCGGATGGGCAAGCGGCAACCAGACGTGCAGCGGCACGAGGCCGGCCTTGAGTCCGAACCCGGCGATCATCAGCGCCAGGGCGAGGTCACGCCGGGGGAGCGCGGGCAGGGCCGAGCGGATGTCGGCGATGAACACCGAACCGACGCCGCTGGCCGCCACCAGCAGCCCCAACAGCAGCGCGGTCTCTCCGACGATCGCCAGCAGCAGGTAGATTCGCCCCGCGCGCCGCGCCTCCGCGGTGCCATCATGCACCACCAGTCCGAAGGCCGACAGCGACAGGATGGCGAAGGCAAGGTAGAAGCTGACGACATCCGCCGCGAGCACCAGCAGCATGTTGCCCGTCAGCGTCGCCAGCCAGAATCCTGCGAACCGATCGCGCCGTTCGCCGGTGACGCTTGCGCGCGCCGTGATCCCGGCGAGCGTCCAGAGCAGCGCCGCGATGCCGAGGAACACACGCCCCTGTGCCTCCATCACCAGTCCCGCCCCCAGAAGCGTCTGCGGCAGCGGCTGGGCCGTGCCGGACGGGACCAGCAGGGCCGCAGCCAGTCCCGGCAGGGCGGCGAACGGGAGCAGCCGGATCATCAGGCCGCGCCGGGTCGGCAGCAGCGCCAGCGCGGTGAGCAGCAGCGGCACCCCGACGGCCGCGTCGAGCAGGAAGCGGTGCCAGCTCATCCGCCGTACACCCGCGCGACGATCAGTTCGGCCCAGCTCAGCGGGCTAAGCGCGAAGCCGGCGAACAGGCCCATCAGCAGCACGGCCGCGGCGGTGACGACCGCCGGCCAGACGAGCATGGCGACCGCCTCGCGGCCCGGCTCCGCTTCGGCCGCGGGGGGGAGGAACCAGGCCCGGTAGACGAGCGGCAGGAAGTAGGCGGCGTTCAGCACGCTGCTGCCGGCGAGGACGAAGATGACCCACGTCTCGCCGGCTTGGAGCGCGCCGAGCCCGAGCTGCCACTTGCTGACGAACCCGGCGAGCGGCGGGACGCCGATCATCCCCAGCGCCGCGACGGAGAACGCCCCCATGGTCAGCGGCATCGCCCGTCCCGCCCCGTCGAGCTGATCCACCCGCGTGATGCCCATGCGTTCGGCCAGAGCGCCGGCGCAGAAGAACATGGTGATCTTCATCACCCCTTGATGGACGAGGTGCACCAGCCCTCCCACGGTCGCGGCCGGACCGGCGAGCGCGGCGCCCAGCACGATGTAGCTGACCTGGCTGACGGTGGAGTAGGCGAGCCGCTTCTTGAGGTCGATCTGGAACAGCGCCCGCATCGACCCGTACAGGATCGTGACGCTCGCCACCGCCATCAGCGGCAGGCCCACGCCCAGAGCCTGCACCAGATCGAAGCCATAGACGTCGTAGACGACGCGGATGATGCCGAACGCGCCAGCCTTCACCACCGCCACGGCGTGCAGCAGCGCCGACACCGGCGCAGGCGCAACCATGGCGGCAGGGAGCCAGCCATGCAGCGGGACAAGCGCGGCCTTGACCCCCAGACCGGCCACCAGCAGCGCGAAGATGGCCGTCAGGGTGGCGGGCTCCACCTCCAGCAACTGGTCACGCACGGCGAACTCGATCGGCCCGGTCAGCCCCTCGAGCCATACCATGCCCACGAGCAGCAGCGCGCTGCCCCCCAGCGTGTAGGCCAGGTAGGTCCGCCCGGCGCTGATTGATTTCTCGTCGCCCTTGTGGGTGACCAGCGGCCAGGTCGAAAGGGTGAGGAACTCATAGAAGATGAAAAACGTGATCAGCGTCCCCGACAGCGCCACGCCGGTGGTGGCCGCCACGCACAGGCTGAAGAAGCCGAAGAAGCGGGACTGGTTCGGGGCATGGCCGAAATACCCCATCGCGTAGACCGTCGTCAGCAGCCACAGGAACGCCGACAGGGTGAGGAACAGCAGGCACAGCGCATCCACCCGCAACAGCAGATACAGCTCGGGCATGAGCACGAGCCGGGTTTCGTACACCTCCCCGCGCGCCACGCCGGCGAGCATGAGAGCGACCAGCGCGAGCTTTGCCCCGGCCCCGGCGAGGTTGACTACGGCCCTTGGGGTCCGGCGGTCCTCGGGGATGCGGAAGATGACCAGCGCCGGCACGAGGCTGGTCAGGAGCGTCAAGACAGGCAGCCACGCGTTCATTGCAGCCCCTCATGCGCCGCCGCGGGGTTGTTGACCTGGATCAGGCGATACGGCTCGAACGACAGGATGCCGAGCAGCATGGCGGCCAGCGCGAGGAGGAGAGGCGCGAGCTGAAGCACCGCCGGCACACGGGCGAAGCGCGCGCCCTCCGCCGGCGCGGCGCGCATCAGGGCATTGACCGGCCGGGCCAGATACACCGCCGCCAGCAGCCCGCCCACGACCATCACCGCGGCCCAGCCCGCCTGCTGCGCCGCGAAGGCATAGGTGAGAAGGAGATACTTGGCGAGGAAGCCGCCGCTCGGCGGCAGACCCATCAGCGACACCGCGGCGATGACGAAGGCGAAGCTGGCCACCGGCACCGCCTTGGCCACGCCGCCGAGCCGGTCGAGCCGGTCGGTCCCGGCGGCAAGCATGATGGTTCCGGCCGCAAGGAACATGGCCGCCTTGGCCAGCCCGTGCGACAGCGCATGGAACACCGCGCCCGTCCACGCTCCCGCCGACCAGGGCTGCGCCCCCAGCGCCGCGCCGGCGAGCGGAAAGGCGAGCAGCAGATAGCCAAGCTGCGCCACCGTGGAGTAGGCGACGATCGGTTTCAGCCGGTCCTGCCGGATCGCCTGCACCGATCCGTAGAGGACGGCCATCGCGCCCAGCCCCCCCATCAGCGCGTTCAGCAGGGCGCCGGCCAGCGGCGGCAGCACGTCGAACCAGAGGCGGAACAGGATGAGGACGCTGGCCTTGACCACCAGGGCGGACAGCAGCGCGCTGGCCGGTGCAGGAGCGCCGGCATGGGCCGGTGGCAGCCAGGCGTGGAAGGGGAAGATCGCGGCCTTGGCCAGCAGCCCGACGCTGATCAGCGCCGCCGCCGCCACGGTCGCGGTGTCCGGCGCCAGCGCCACCGCCAGCAGTTCCATGTCGAGTGTCGCGTAACGGCCATAGAGCAGCGCGGCGCCGATGAGAAACGTGACGGAGCCGAACAGCGCGAACAGCAGGTAGCGCAAGGCCGCGGCAAGCGTTGCGGCCCGCCCGTCCAGCGCCACCATCGCGACACCAGCCAGCGTCAGCAGTTCGAGCCCGACATACAGGTTGAACAGGTCGCGTCCCAGCAGGATCAGGTTCACCGCCGTCCACACGGCGTAGAACAGCGGCCAGAAGGCCGCCGCCCGCCGGGGGCGGGGATCGGCTGCGAAATAGGTTGCGGCGTAGGCGCCGACCACTGCCGCCACCAGCGCCGTCATCACCAGGAAGGCGGCGGCGAAGCCGTCGGCGCGCAGCGCGATGCCGAGCGGCGGCGCCCACCCGCCCAGCGGCTCGACCACCGGGATCGCCCGCGCAAGCTGCCATGTGAGCACGAGCATCAGCGGGCCGGTCACCCACACGAGCAGCGCACCGCGCCGCCCGAGGAACACCGCGGCAAGGCACGCGGCCAAGGGCAGCGCCACCAGCAGGCCCGGCTCAGCCACGCAGTTCGCTTTCCTGCTCGTCGGGCGGTGCCGGTTTGCTGTCCTCCTCCAGCGCCGTGCGTCCGGTCAGCTCCTGGTACCGTTCGGCGAGCGCCTCCGCCAGCGCCGTCGCCGCGAACGCCACGACGATCCCGGTGATGATCATGGCCTGCGGCACGGGGTCGCTCGTTCCGTCAGGCGTGCGGCGGGCAAGGGCGCCGAACAGCAGGAACAGCCCGCTGCCGATGATGTTGAAGGCAAGGATCTGGCGCAGCAGGTGGCGGCGCACCGCGAAGCCGTACAGCCCCACGCCCACCAGCACGCTGCCGGCAAGTCCGTAGACGAGCGTTGCCGTCATGCGGGTCGCCGCGGCCGGCCAAGGACCAGCATTGCCAGTGTGACGGCGATCGACAGGGTGAGGGTGAATTCGATGGCCATGATCATGGTCTTGGCCTTCGCCGGAGCGAAGCTCATGAACGCCCCCCACAGCGTCCCGTGCAGCCCCGCCAGCAGGAACACCGCCGGCCCGAGCACGAGCAGCGCGCGCCACAGCGGCCGGCGCACCGGCGGCGGTTCTGCCACGCCGGCCATGATCGCGAGCAGCCACACCGCCGCCAGCACGGTGCCGGCCTGAAAGGCGCCTCCCGGCGCATAGGCGCCGATCCAGACGATGTAGATGCCGACCATCAGCCCGACCGGCGGCAGCAGGCGGCCGAACGTGTTGAGCACCGCGTCGCGCTTAACCCGCTGGGCGGCGCCGGGCCGGCCATCCCACAGATCGTCGGGCGCCAAAGCCCACACACCCACCAGCGCCACGACGAGGACCACGGACTCGACCAGCGTGTCCCAACCGCGGAAGTTGAGCAGCACGGCGGTGACCGGATTGCCGACCCCGCTGGCGGCGAGGTTCTCCTGCACCAGCGGGACGAGGCCGGGCTGCGGCACGCTGAGCGACAGCACCGCTGCTCCCAAGCCGAGGCTGACCGCCAGACACAGCAGCAGCGGGACAATCCGCAGTCGCGGCGGGTCGGGCGCGGCCTTCAGGCGCGCCGCCGCGCCAAGCAGCAGCACGCCCGTCAGGCCGGCGCCGATGGCGCCCTCGGCAAGCCCGACATCCACCGCGCCCAGCCGCACCCAGCCGATCGCCAGCAGCAGGCCGTAGACGATGTACAGCGCCACTGCTCCGAAGAGATCGCGCGCGGCCACCGAGCCGACCGCCACGGTGACGATCAGCAGGCACAGGAGGATGTCGAATGCCGCGGACGCGATCATCAGGGTGCGCCGTCCTCCAGCGCCGAGCGCGCGAGCAACTGCGCCACCGTCGCCGCCGCCGCCAGCGTGAGCAGCCAGACCAGCACCAGCTTCAGCACCGTGGCCGCGTCCGGGGCCTGCAGCGCCGCACCCAGCACGACCAGCCCGAGGCCGAGATTGTCCGCCTTGGTGAGCGCGTGCAGGCGCGAGTGGACGTCGGGAAAGCGGACAAAGCCCACCGTGCCGGCGACGAAGAAGAACAGCCCGGCACCGATCAGCAGGACCGTGACTGCGTCGGCGATCACGGGTCTTCCCCCCCGGCGACTTCCGGATCGCCCGCCCCGTCGGCGCTGCGGCTCTTCACGTAGCCGACAGCCGCGAACGCCGCCAGCAGCGCGAGCAGCAGCGCAAGGTCAAGCACGCCGGAGCTGCCGTGGATGAGGTAGAGGAGCACCAGCAGGGCGACGCCGCTGGTGCCGATCAGCTGCGCGCCCATGATGCGGTCGGCGCGGGCCGGTCCGTGCAGGACGCGCCACGCACTCACCGCCACATTGGCGAGGATCACCAGCGCGGCGACGTAGAGCAGGTCGGTCACGGCGCCACGAGTCCGCGGATGCGTTGCTCCTCCACGGCAACACTGGACACCACATCGGCACCGACATCAAGGCAATGGAGCAGGAGGTCGCCCTCCCGCGTGCCCGCCGCAAGCGTTCCGGGCATCAGGCTCAGTTCGCCCCCGAGCGCCACCAGCGGCAACCCGGCGGGCAGCGCCGACCGGTAGCGCACCCATCCTGGCCGGATCGGCATCCGCGGCCGCAGCGCCCGGGCAGCAACGTCCAGCCCGCCGCTCAGCGAACCCCAGAGGAACCGCGGAAGGATCGCGGGCAGGCGATGCAGGCGTAGGCGGTCCCGGTCCGCCGGCAGCAGCCGGTGGCTCGTCCACGTGGCCGCCGCCGCCGCCGCCGCTCCGAAGGGCAGTCCGTCGAGCGCGCCGGCGGTGAGCACCAGCCACAGTGCGGCGAAGAGGGCGAACCGCTTGGCGAGGATGAGGGGAGAGGCCGGCACCCCGGCACAACGGTGCGGTGCGGGGCCGGGTTCCGTCGCTCTCGTCCGGCGTGGTGACCGGCAGGGTGTTCGTCGGCGGCTGGAAAAGCTCCGTCCATCCCTGTGAAGCCGGTTGCGAATGGCTCTCAATAGCGGTAGGGCGAGCGGCAAGGAGTCCTGCCCATGCGTCTGTTGCTCGCGTCCGTTCTTGCCCTGTTCGCCGCTGCGTGCAGCGGTCCTGAAACCACCGGAGCGCCGGCGGATGGCGCGGGTGAGGTGAACCTGTACACCGCCCGTCATTACGACAGCGATCAGGCGCTGTATGACCGCTTCACCCAGCTCACCGGGATCCGCGTCAACGTGCTCGACGGCAACGCCGATCAGCTGATCGCCCGGCTGCAAAGCGAGGGGGCGCGCAGCCCCGCCGACGTCTTCATCACCGCCGATGCCGGCACCTTGTGGCGGGCGCAGCAGGCGGGGCTGTTCCAGCCGGCGACGTCGGCCCAGCTCGACCGATTGCCGGCGAACCTGCGCGAGCCGGCCGGCAACTGGTATCCGTTCGCCCGCCGGGCCCGCATCGTGGCGTACAATCCCGACCGGGTCCGCGCCGACGAGGTCGACACCTACGAGGAGCTTGCCGGTCCGCGCTTCCGCGGCCGACTGTGCGTGCGTTCCTCCGACAACATCTACAACCTGTCGCTGATGGGCGCCCTGATCGAAGCCTGGGGCGAGCCGCGCGCGCTGGACTGGGCGCGTGGGATCGTCGCCAACATGGCGCGTCCGCCCGAGGGAGGGGACCGCGACCAGATCCGCGCGGTCGCAGCCGGGGTGTGCGATGTCGCCATCACCAACAGCTACTACTTCATCCGCATGGAGAACGGCGAGGACGCCAACGATCGCGCGATCGCCTCACGGCTGCGCCTCGCCTTCCCGAGCCTCAACGGACAGGGCACGCACGTCAACATTTCCGGCGGTGGCGTCCTCGCCAACGCCCCCAACAAGGCGAACGCCGTCCGGCTGCTGGAGTTCTTCGCCTCGCCCGAGGCGCAGCAGCACATCGCCCGCCACAACAACGAGTTTCCGGCCAGTCCGGACGTGAGCGCGCCGGCTCCGGTCGACAGGTACGCGTCCTTCACCGCCAATCCGATGCCGGTGGCCGCCTTTGCCGCGCGCCAGCCCCGGGCGCAGGCGCTGATGAGCGAGGCGGGTTGGCGCTGACCCTTCCTGCCCGCCCGGCGGGTTTTTCCCGCGCGGGCCGGCGGCCTTCCGCCCTCGTGGTCGCGGCCGCCCTTGCCGGAG
Organism: Qipengyuania thermophila; assembly: GCF_004153605.1. Classification (NCBI taxonomy): domain Bacteria; kingdom Pseudomonadati; phylum Pseudomonadota; class Alphaproteobacteria; order Sphingomonadales; family Erythrobacteraceae; genus Qipengyuania; species Qipengyuania thermophila. Next base: position 756,494 of record NZ_SDSI01000001.1, read on the forward strand.
GTGCGGTTCTCGTGCCGCTGGCCGGGGTGGTCGTCACGGCCGTGTCCGGTCCGGGCGCCGACATTCCCGCCCGTGATCTGGCGCGCTATGCCGGCACCTCCGCGGCCCTGGCCTTGCTGGTGGCCTTGGGGACGGGCATCGTCGGCACCGCCTCTGCCTGGCTGCTGGCGTTTTACCGCTTTCCCGGCAGGCGCGTGTTCACCTGGGCGCTTGCGCTGCCCTTCGCCATGCCCGCCTTCGCCATGGCCTATGCGTACACGGATCTGTTCGACCCTGCCGGAGCGGTGCGCATGGCCGTGCGCGAGAGCGCAGGCATCGACCTTGCCGTGCCGATGCGCAGCCTTGGCGGCGCCGCCTTCGTGCTGACCTGCGCCTTCTATCCCTACGTGTATCTCGCCATGCGCGCCGCCTTCGCCAGCCAGTCGGCCGCCGCCTTCGAGGCGGCGCGGATGCTGGGATGCACGCCGCTTGCCGCGTTTCGCCGGGCTGTGCTGCCGCTCGCGCGGCCGGCGCTCGCGGCGGGACTTGCGCTGGCGATCATGGAGACGCTGGCAGACTATGGCGCGGTGCAGTTCATGGCGGTGCAGACCCTCACCACCGGGGTGGTGCGGTCGTGGGCGGTGTTCGGCTCGGTGGCTGGAGCCGCCCAGCTCGCGCTGCTTCTGGTGGCGGCGGCGGCGGTCCTGCTGCTTGCTGAACGGCATTGGCGGCGCGGCGCGGCTTTCGACGGCGCGAAGGTTGCCGCGCGGCCGCTCCTGCCTCGGCAGCTGAAGGGCGCGAAAGCCGTCGCTGCCGCTCTGGCGTGCGGATTGCTGCTGACGGCCGCCCTGGTGCTGCCTGTTGCCTGGCTGTTCAGCCGTGCCCTGGCGCAGCGCCCGGATGTTCAACGGCTGGTGGATGCCGCCTGGAACAGCGTGCTGGTCGCGGGTGCCGGGGCCGCGGTGACGACGGTGCTGGCGCTGGCGCTTGCGTTGGGAGCAGCGCGCGCGCCGGGCGCGATGCGGATGGCCGGGCTCGGTTATGCGACGCCGGGAGCGGCGCTGGCGATCGGTTTGCTGCTGCCGGCGGGCGTGGTGTGGACGCTTGCTCCTGCGGCCGGGAGCTTCTGGATCGGCATTGTCCTCCTGCTGTACGCCTATGCCGCGCGGCTCATGGCGGCGGCGGCCGAGCCGATCGGCGCCGCGCTGAGCCGGGTGACTCCGGGCGTTGCCGAAGCCGCGCGCAGCCTCGGGCGGACGGAGGTGGGCGCAGCCCTGACGGTTCAGGTGCCGCTTGCCAGGGCTGGTCTGGTCACGGCGCTGCTGCTGGTGTTCGTCGACGTCCTCAAGGAACTGCCCGCGACACTGATCCTCAGGCCGTTCGGGTTCGACACGCTGGCGGTCATGGCCAGCAACTACGCGCTCGACGAAAGGCTGGGGCAGGCCGGCTGGCCCTCGCTGCTGATCGTGCTGGCGGCGCTGGGGCCGACCGTCTGGCTCAGCCGTCAGGTGACGGCGTCCGGAGACGCGGCGGAGCGGCGGCCATGAGAGCCATGCGGACTCCGGCTCTCGAGGTCAGCGCCGTGTCGAAGCGCTATGGGGGCCGCGCCGTCGTCGACCGGGTGAGCTTCACTCTGGCGCCCGGCCAGGTCACCTGCCTGCTCGGCCCGTCCGGCTGCGGCAAAAGCACGCTGCTGCGCGTCATGGCCGGACTGGAGCGGGCCGATGACGGGGAGGTGCGGGCGGGTGCGGCGCTGGTCGACGGAGCCGGCGCCTTCGCCGCCCCGGAGCGCCGCCGCGTTGGCCTCGTCTTTCAGGATCTCGCGCTGTTCCCCCACCTCACGGCGCTGGACAACGTGGCGTTCGGCCTCGCGCATCTGCCGGCGGCCGCACGCCGCGAGCGCGCCATGCGCCTGCTGGACGAGTTGCGCGTGTCGCACCGGGCCAGCGCCTGGCCGCACCAGCTTTCAGGCGGCGAGCAGCAGCGGGTCGCCATCGCCAGGGCGCTTGCCCCGGAGCCGGCTGTCCTGCTCCTCGACGAGCCTTTTTCGGGCCTCGACGGCGGATTGCGCGCGGAGGTGCGCGAAAGCGTGCTGGCGGCGCTGCGGGGCACGGATGCCGGCGTTCTGGTGGTCAGCCACGATCCCGAGGAGGCGATGCTGCTCGCCGACCGCCTGCTGCTGATGACCGGCGGCCGGATCGTGCAGGACGGCAGCCCGGAGGACTGCTACTTTCACCCCGCCACTCACGAGGCGGCGAGGCTGCTCGGCCGCGCCACCGTGCTTGCCGGCACGGCGTCCGGCGGCATGGTCCGGTGTGCGGCCGGCTGCGTTCCCGCTCCGCCGGGGATGGGGCCGGCTGTGTCCGTGCTGTTGCGGCCCGAATCGCTCGTGCCGTCAGCCGACGGGATCGAGGCCGAGATCGAGGATGTGCGGTTCGGCGGCGCCTGGCATGAATTGACGCTGCGGCTGGGCGGCGAGCGCGTGCCGATGCGGTGCGGCGCACTCCCGCCCGACCATGGCTCCACCATCCGCGTGACCCTGCTGCCCGAACGGGTGACGCTGCTGGGGTGAGGGGGGCGGTCAGCGCCTTGGCGTCCGCATCACTCGCCGCACCGATAAAGCCCTGATCATCGGTGGCGGCGGCGTGCACGCAACGGCGCAGGAGCGTGCCCGCGGCATCGTACTTCGCCACCAGTCCGGCGCTATCGCAGAGGAACCTGGTCGTGCCGGCCGCGCTAACGCTGGTCTGCGCCAAGCGGCCGGGCGGATCGCAGGCGAGGTGCGCGGTCTATCCGCCGCTCGCCGATACGAAGCGGTTCTGCGCATCATACACGAAGCACGCCGAACTGCCGGAGGTGAGCTTGCCGTCGGCGTCATAGGCGAAGGCAGCAGGGCCGGCGGCCGTGTGCTGCTCAAGCGCGTGGGCGGTGTGGCTCCGGCGCAAGGAGCTCGTGCTCAAACGGGGTGCCGAGCCCGTGCCTTGAAGCCAGATCCCGTTCCTTTTCCTCCACATGCGATCGCAGTCCCCAGAGTCCTGGCGCGTCGCGGCGGTTCGTTCCGTGCAGAAAGGAAGGTGGTGCCGCTTAGGTGATTCGAACACCTGACCCCATCATTACGAATGATGTGCTCTACCGACTGAGCTAAAGCGGCACGTGTGCGCGTCCATATCGCCGCCGGGCAGGGTCCGCAACGGCAAAGGATGGAGGCCCGAGCCGGAATCGAACCGGCGTGCAAGGATTTGCAGTCCTCTGCGTAACCACTCCGCCATCGGGCCGCGCGTGGGAAGACAGCGCCTAGCCGCTCGGCGCGCGAAGCGCAATTGCCTCGTGGACGGCGCGGGTGCTGGAAGGCGGTGCTAGTCGTCGCTGAAAACGGGTGGGCGGCCGCTCATCGCCGCGACCACGGCCTCCACCTGGTTCGGACGGCGGATCACCCGCTCCTGCGCCTCGCTCTCGGCCAGCAGGATCGCGTCGGTCGGCTGGTCGAGCATGGCGGTGAACAGCCGCTTGGCCTCGCGCACCGCTTCGGGGTTGCGGCTGGCGATGGTGGCGGCGATCGCCATCGCGCGCGCCAGCGGGTCGGGATCGGTGAAGGTGACGAGACCGGCGGTCAGGGCTTCCTGACCCGACAGTTCGCGGTTGGTGTAGACCAGTTCGCGCAGCAGGTCCGGGCGGACCAGCCCGCGCCACAAGGCAAAGCCGCCCATGTCGGGCACCAGTCCCCACTTCATCTCCATGATCGACAGCCGCGCGTCGGGCGCGCACACGCGCAGATCGGCGCCGCTGGCAATCTGCAGCCCGCCGCCGAAGCACACACCGTGGACCGCGGCGATGACCGGCACCGGGCACCGCGCCCAGACCATCGCCACTTCCTGGAAGCGGTTGGTGTTGCCATGCGTCCGCTCCGCCAGCGGCGGTTCGTCGGGGTCCGGGGCGCGGGAAAAGCTCGCCGTGTCGAGACCGGCGCAGAACGCCCGTCCCGCGCCCGACAGCACCACCACCCGCACGCCGCGGGTCTGCGCCACGGTCCGGCCTGCGGCGATCAGCGCGTCGAACATCTCGGGATCGAGCGCGTTCATCTTCTCGGGGCGGTTCAGGCGGACATGGGCGATGTGCGCCGTCAGCGTGGCCCGTACCCGGTCGCCGGCAAACTCGCCGAGAATGGTCATCGTCCGGCCTCCTGCCCAACCGCCGCCAGTGCCTGCGCCGGCGCTGCGTTCACGCCGTGCTGCTGGAGAAAGCGGCGGATGTTGCGCGCCGCCTGGCGCAGCCGCTGTTCGTTCTCGACCAGGGCGATCCGCACGAACCCCTCTCCATCCTCGCCATAGCCGACACCGGGCGCCACCGCCACGCGGGCCTCGGTCAGCAGGCGTTTGGCAAAGGCGAGGCTGCCCCAGTGCTTGAGCGCCGGAGGAAGCGGTGCCCACGCGAACATCGAGGCGGGCGGCGGCGGTATGTGCCAGCCTGCGCGGCCGAACGCCTCCACCAGCACGTCGCGGCGGTGGTGGTAAAGGCGGCGGTTCGCCTCGACGATGTCCTGCGGCCCGTTGAGCGCGGCGCACGCTGCCGCCTGCACCGGGGTGAAGGCACCGTAATCGAGATAGGATTTCACCCGCGTCATGGCCGCCACCAGCTGCCGGTTGCCGACGGCGAAGCCGATCCGCCACCCCGCCATGGAGTAGGTCTTGGACAGGGAAGTGAATTCGATCGCGACGTCGCGGGAGCCCGCCACCTGGAGGATGGAGGCGGTGGGCCGTCCGTCGTAATAAAGCTCCGAATAGGCGAGATCCGAGATGATCCACACCCGGTTGTCGCGCGCCCACGCCACCAGCCGCTCGTAGAACGCGAGGTCCACCGTTTCGGCCGTGGGATTGGAGGGATAGTTGACCACGAGCACGGTCGGCCGCGGCACGGTGAACGAAAGCGCCCGTTCAAGGCTGAGGAAGTAGTGTTCATCCGGGGTGGTCGGCACCGAGCGGATGGTGGCGCCGGCCAGGATGAAGCCGAAGGTGTGGATCGGATAGGAGGGATTGGGCGCCAGCACCACGTCCCCGGGCGCCGTGATGGCGGTGGCGAGGCTGGCAAGCCCTTCCTTGGACCCCATCGTGACCACCACCTCGGTTTCCGGATCGACCTCCACGCCGAACCGCCGGGCATAATAGGCCGCCTGCGCCCGCCTGAGCCCGGGAATGCCCCTGCTCTGCGAGTAGCCGTGGGCATCGGGCTTGTGCGCCACCTCGCACAGCTTGGCGATGACGTGCGGCGGGGGCGGCAGATCGGGATTGCCCATGCCGAGGTCGATGACATCCGCGCCCTCAGCCCGGGCGGCGGCGCGCATGGCGTTCACTTCCGCGATGACGTAGGGCGGCAGACGCTTGATGCGGTAGAACTCATCCATCGGCAGGCGCATCTTTCCCGGCGAGGGGCGGGATGCGCCCTCCCGCCGGCGGGTGTAGCGGCCGGCCCGCTCCGGCGCAAACCTTGACCGGCGCGGGATGACCGGGAACGTCTGCGGCAGGCCGCGTTGAGAAAGGTGCAGCCATGAGTGACGACACCGCTCCCGATCCGTTCGCCAGCCTGTGGGACGCGCAGGCCCGTCTGTGGCGCGTCTGGTCGCAAGGGAGCGCGGAGGCGGCGGGCGGCCGCGAGGCCGACGCGCGGCCGGAGACGGACTGGGGTGCGCTGGCGCTGCGCCTTCAGGGCATGTGGATGGAGTTCCTCGCCGAGCGGCAGGATGATGGCCTCATGCGGTCGCTGTTCGACCCGTCCGCCGTGGCGCGCTGGCAGCAGCGCTGGCTGTCATCCGTCGTCGCCCCTTCCATGGAGCAGCAAGCCGCCCTGTGGCAGGAGGGACTGCGCGCCTGGACCCAGATTGGAGCGGCGGCCAGCCGGGCGGGCGAGGGCGAGGTTCCGGAACCCGACACGCTGCCGCGACAGGACAGGCGCTTCACGGACGTCGCCTGGCGGTCGCACCCTGCGTTTCTGGTGGTCCACCAGACCTATCTGCTCGTCGTCGAGCACCTGCGGGCGCTGGCGGAGCGGCAGACGCACTTGCCGCCCAAGCTGCGCGAGCAGCTGCGCTTCTTCACCGACGCGGCGAGCGAGGCGGGCAGTCCGGCGAACCTGCCCTGGCTCAATCCGGTGGTGCTCGAGCGCACGCTCGAGACGGGCGGCGAGAACCTTGTGCGCGGCATGCAGAACCTGTTGCGGGATCTGCGGCGCGGCCAGCTGACCCATAGCGATCCGGATGCCTTCAGGGTCGGCGAGAACCTCGCCACCACCCCGGGCAAGGTCATCGCGCGCACCCGCCTCTACGAAGTGATCCAGTACAGCCCCGCCACCGACAGCGTGCTGGAGGTGCCGCTGGTGATCTTTCCGCCATGGATCAACCGGTTCTACATTCTCGATCTCAATCCGCGGAAGAGCTTTGTCCGCTGGTCGGTCGAACAGGGGCTGACCGTGTTCATGGTCAGCTGGAAGTCGGCCGACGCCAGCCTCGGCGATGTCACCTGGGACGATTACGTGCAGGCGCAGATCGACGTGGTCGACCTCGTGCGCGAACGGCTGAAGGTTCCAGCTGTGCACACCATCGGCTACTGCGTGGCGGGGACGACGCTTGCCGCAACCCTGGCCGTTCTGGCAGCCCGGGACGAGGCCGCGAAGATCCGCAGCGCGACCTTCTTCACCGCGCAGGTCGATTTCGCCGACGCGGGAGAACTGCTCAATTTCGTCGATGACCAGCAGCTCACTGCGCTGGAGGCGCTGACCCCCGAAGGGTATCTGGACGGCCGCTACATGGCCGCGACCTTCAACCTGCTGCGCGGCACCGACCTCATCTGGAACTACGTGGTCAACAACTACCTGCTGGGCGAGGACTACCCCGCCTTCGACCTGCTGCACTGGAACGGGGACGTGACGAACCTGCCGGCGAAGTGGCATCAGCAGTATCTGCGCGACCTGTACCGCGACAACAAGCTGGTGCAGCCCGGCGCGCTGACGGTCCTCGGCACCCCCGTCGACCTGTCGCGCATCACAACGCCCGCCTATGTGCAGAGCGGCCGCGAGGATCACATCGCTCCGGCACGCAGCGTCTGGAAGCTGGGCCGGCACCTTGGCGGCGAGGTGCGCTTCGTGCTCGCCGGTTCGGGCCACATCGCGGGTGTGGTGAACCCGCCGGATGCGCGCAAGTACCAGTACTGGACCTGTGACGATGCCGTCGACACTCTGGACGCTTTCGAGGCGGCCGCCACAGAACATCCGGGAAGCTGGTGGCCGGACTGGTTCGCCTGGATCGAGAGCCAGGCGCCTGCCCGCGTCCCGGCCAGCGGACTCCGCGTTCCGGGGTCGGATGGTGACACGGTGCTTGGCGATGCGCCCGGAGAGTACGTGCGTCAGCGGTGAGCGCCTGCTGCACTGCACAACAAAACCTTGCATTTTGCCGTGGGTCGCGTATATTGTGCGGTGCAGCAATCAGTGAGGACTCCCATGGCATCGCGCAAGCCGCGCCCCAACGCAAAGCCCGCTGAAGGGCAGGACCGCAACGAACCCGACCTGCAGGCGATCGCCGCCGCCGTCGCTGCGCCGGACTCTCCGGCGGCAGCGGCAGAGCCGACCGGGGCGGTCGAAGCCGCGCCGGCCGCGGACACCGCACAGGCTCAGGCTTCGGTATTTGACGCAGCCCCGCCCGCCGACACGACAGACGCAAAGGACACCGACATGAACGACGAAGCGATCAACACCGCCAACGAGCAGCTGAACACGGGCATGGACGCCCTTTCCGGGCTCACCGGAGACATGCAGAACCGCATGCACGCCTTCTACGAGCGCAGCACCACCACCCTGTCCGACATGGCCGAGCTCGGCCGGGGCAATGTGGAAGCGGTGGTCGAAGCCGGCCGGGTCTGGACTTCGGGCCTGCAGGAACTTGGCCGCTCGGCGCTTGAGGACAGCCGCGGCCTTTATGAGGGACTGTCGGAGGACATGCGCCGCATGGCCGCGGTGAAGTCGCCGACCGAGCTGATGCAGCTTCAGGGCGAGCTTGCCCGCCGCAACATGGACGGCTTCATCGCCCATGCCTCGCGCAGCACCGAAACCATGCTCAAGCTCATCAACGACGCGTTCACGCCGGTGTCGAACCGCATGAGCGTGACCATCGAGACGCTGACCAAGAAGGCCGCCTGAACAGGGCCGGAACACGCCAGGCCGCCCACGGGGCGGCGCGGGGACCGGGCGGTGAATGCCGTCCGGTCCCTTTGTCTTTCTGCGGACGCGCCGGCGCGCTTGCGCAAGGCGGCGGGCATACGATATTGACGGGCATGATGACTGCCGTTCCCGACCTTCTTCCTGTCGTGCAGAGGGCGCATCGGTACTGCATCCCCGCGCCAGTGGCGGCTGCAGACGACGAGACCGGCAAGCCGGGAGGTCCGCAGGTCGGTGTCGCCACGAAGGCGCGCACCAAGCCGCAGAAGCCGAGCCGGTACCGGGTGCTCCTGCTCAACGACGATTACACGCCCATGGAGTTCGTGGTGCTCGTGCTCAAGCGGTTCTTCCGCATGGATCTCGAGGAGGCCACCCGCGTCATGCTCCACGTGCATCAGCGCGGGGTCGGCGTGTGCGGGGTGTTCCCTTACGAGGTGGCGGAGACCAAGGTGAACCAGGTGATCGACTTCGCGCGGCAGAACCACCACCCGCTGCAGTGCACGCTTGAAAAGGCGTAACCGGACCCGCGTCCGGCCGTTCCGCCTTGTTCCGCTTCATCCCCGCTCTCGACCGCTACATCTTCCGGCTCGTGCTTGTGCCGATGCTGGGCGTGTTCGCACTGGCGGCCACGTTGCTGCTGCTGGACAAGATGCTGCGTCTGTTCCAGTTCGTCACCTCCGAAGGCGGGCCGGTGACGGTGGTGTTCACGATGCTGGCGACACTGATGCCGGAATATGCCAGCCTGGCCATTCCGCTGGGTCTGCTGCTGGGGGTGTTGCTGGCGTTCCGGAAGCTGGCGGTCAGCAGCGAACTGGACGTCATGCGCGCCGTCGGCCTGTCCTATGGCCGGCTGCTGCGGGTGCCCTACCTCATCACCGTGGTGATGATCGCCGTCAACATCGCGCTGGTCTTCTACCTCCAGCCCATCGGCCGCTACACCTATTCGCAACTCGACCACGAACTGCGCAGCGGCGCTCTGGGGGCATCGATCCGGGTGGGCGAATTCACCAGCCTTGGCGATCGCATGGCCCTGAGAATCGACGCCAGCGAGGATGACGGCCGGCGGCTGCTGGGCATCTTCGCCCGCGTGGCCAACGACCGGGGACAGGTGCTGTCGATTTCCGCCCGCGAAGGCCGGTTCCTCGCCAATGCCGAGAACCGTGACACGATCATCCTGCGGCTCGTCGACGGGTTGATCATTCAGGACACCGGCCCGGACCGCATCGGGCGTGAGCCGCGGGTGCTCACCTTCGCGCAGAACGACCTGCCGATCGACCTGCCCGCACTCGAGCGCTTCCGCAGCCGCGGGGACTCGCAGAACGAGTACATCCTGCCCGAACTGCTGAGGATCGGTTGGGCGAGCGACACGCCGGAGGCGGAGCGCAACGCGACCCGGGCGTCGTTCAACTTCCGGCTGGTGGAGGTCGTCATGATGGCGCTGCTGCCGCTGCTGGCGGTGGCGCTGGCCATCCCGCCCAAGCGCTCGACGAGCGCACTGGGTGTCTTCCTCGCCATCATCATGGTGGTGTCGTACCACAAGATCAACCAGTACGGGGAGGACGTCGCGGCGCTCGGACTCGTTGACCCGGTGATCGCTCTGTGGACGCCGTTCGTGCTTTTCGCCGCCCTCATCGTGTGGATGTATCATCGCGTCGCCCATGTGCCCGGCGGACAGGCGATCGGTGCGCTCGAGGCGGCCGCCGCGCGGGTCAGCGCGCGAGTCAGGCGGATGCTCGCACGACGCCGGGCGCGTCCGGCGCCCGCACTGCTGGCCACGGCCGAGGGATAGCGGTCGCAAGCCGGTGCAGAACCTCGATTTCTTCCCGTCGCGCACGCTCACCGTCTATCTGGCGCGGTTGTTCGTGGTCCGCATCGCCGCTGTGCTCGTGATGCTGATCCTCGTGCTGATGATGCTCGACCTGCTCGCCAAGAGCGGCGAGATCCTGGCCGTTCCCGGCAACGGGCAGGCGCAGCTGCTCACCTATGTCAGCCTGCGCATGCCGGAACTGGTCGAGACGTTTCTGCCCTATTCCGTCCTGCTGGCGACCATCATCACCCTGCTGACGCTCAACCAGAACAGCGAGGTCATCGCCATGAAGGCGGCGGGCATGTCGGCGTTCCAGGTGCTTGCTCCCCTGTTGCTGACGGCGCTGGTCGTCTCGGGGCTCAGCTTCGCCTTCAACGAACGGATCGTGACCCGCGCGACGGCGACGCTGTCGGCGTGGTCAGCCAACGATTACGCGCCCCTGCCGCCCGGCTCCGACGTGCTGGCGAACGTCTATCTGAGCGACGGGACGAACGTGCTGATGGCCGAGACGGTGTCCGGCCATGGCGAGTCGACGCGCCTCAGCGGAGTGACGTGGTACCGGCTGGGTCCGGGAGGCCTGATCGCCGAGCAGATCACCGCGCCGGCCGCGACCTATGCTGCGCCCGGATGGCGGTTGACGGATGCGACCCGTTTCTCGGTCGAGCGCGTCGCCCGCACGGCGGTTCCGGAGGTCATCGTCGGCGAGGGGATCCAGCCCGATGCCTTGCGGCTGAGCCGGGTCAATCCGGATGCCGAAACCTTCCGCAGCCTCGGCCAAATCATCGAGCAGTACCGCCAGGCGGGGCGGCGCACCAGCGCGCTGGAAGCGAGCCGCTGGCACAAGCTGTCCGGCCCGCTGGCGGCGTTCCTGATGCCGCTGCTCGGCGCGATCGCGGCGTTCGGCCTCGCCCGGTCCGGCAAGCTGTTCGTGCGCGCCCTCATCGGGATGGCGCTGGGCTTTGCCTATTTCGTGTTCGACAATGCCGCCCTCGCCATGGGCAGCTTCGGCGGCTATCCCCCCGTACTTGCCGCGTGGCTGCCGTTCGTGCTGTTCTTCCTCATCGGCCAGACGGTTCTGGTGCGCACGGAGGAGTGAACCTGGCCCGCGGCCGCGCACCCGGCGCGGCGCCGCGTCCGCCGCTTGCCAGGCACGCAGAGACAAGAGGCGGCCCGGAACGGGCGCAGCGGTGCTCCGGCAGGGGCTGCCGGATCAGCGCACGACCATGGTGCTGCGCGCGATCCGCGCGACCAGCGGCGCCATGCCGGCATGATTGGCGCTGTCATAGGTCGATCGTTCGCCAAGCTCGCGCCGCAGACGCCGGTGCGCCTCGGGGAGGTCATGGTAGGGCATCGACGGCATGAGGTGATGCAGCGCATGGTAGCGCAGCCCCACCGGCGCCCACAATTCGGCCCAGATCCCTGGCGGCGGCACGTTGACGCTGTCGAGGAACTGCGCCGTCACCGTCATCGCCTCGCCCTCGTTCTCCCACAGGTGCGCCACCAGGGTGCGCAGCTGGTTGAGCACGGCCACGACCGACACCACCGCCACCAGCACCAGCAGCGGAGTCCAGCCGATCACGAAGCCCGAGCCGATCAGCACCCATGACCACGCAAAGCCGCCCGCCTCCTGCCAGAGCACGCGGCGCCGCAGCTCGGCATCCGGTTCGCCGCGGCGGTAGTCGGGATTGATGGCCAAGGCCGACAGCCGGGTCCAGACCAGCCGCCGCACGGACGGCACCAGAGCGCCGAGCGGCACCAGCACGGCGAAGCGGATCATCAGGCCGATGAACAGGAACGCCGCCATCACGATGAAAAGCGGCAGGCTCCACGGCTTCATCAGAGCCAGCGGCAGGTATTCGGGATCGCCGCGCGTGCCGTACTGGGTGCGTTTGTGATGCTGCGTGTGCACGCCCTCATACATGAAGGACGGCGTGAGCAGGGGAATGCCGACAAGCAGGTTCCAGCCTAGCCGGAAACCCGGCAGCGCATCGCGGCGCACATGCGACAGCTCGTGAATGAACAGCAGCGCCCGGTACAGGGCCAGCACGGCGACGAGGCCGCAGGCGAGCGCCAGCCATGGGGACGTCGCCAGGATCGCCCCCGCGAGCGCGCCGTAGCCGAGCAACGCCGAAAGGCCGAGGTCGGTCCAGTAGACCGCCGGCCGGGCCACGCCCAGATCACGGGTGAGGTCGCGCGCCGCGCGCAGCAGCTCGCGGTCGTCGCTGTGCAGATAGTCGACGCGCCGCGCCCGCGCCCCATCGCCCGCCGCCGGGGCTGCGGGCGCAAGGCCGGTGCCGAGTTCAATCGCCTGCTGCATCGTCATCGCGCTGCTTCCATTCATTTCCTATGCCGGGTCCGCCCATGCACCGCCAGCGGGCGTTTTCCGCCACTGTCATCGAGCCGCTCGCTTGACATGCCGTGGCGGAGCGGTTCCAGAACATCCGGCGCCGCCTTAGCAGAGCCAAGCTGAACGGAACACAGCGTGAGCACCACCGAGCTAGTGATCGAGCCTGTCACGGGCAAGAGTGGACGCGCCCGCTTCGTTGACACCGGACGGGCGTTCGCCGCCTCCACTGCGCACAGCGTGCCGCAACTCCGGCGCGAGCAGCTTGAACTGCTCGACCCGGCCCGCAACCCCTATTTCGGACATGCCCGGGTCCAGCTGTTCCTGGCCACACGCGGAGGCGAGCCCGTCGGGCGGATCGCCGCGCACATCGACGAGCTTGCCCTCGCCATGCCCGCGGCGCAGGGCTTCGGCCCCGGCACCGGCCTGTGGGGCTATTTCGACGCCGCGGACGCGGCCACGGCCGCCGCGCTGCTGGCACAGGCCGAAGCGTGGCTGCGCGCGCAAGGCATGACGCGGGCGCTGGGACCGCTGTCGCTGTCGATCTGGGAGGAGCCGGGGCTGCTGGTGCGCGGCCACGATCACGCCCCGACCGTGATGATGGGGCACCATCCGGAACACTACCGGCAGTGGATCGAGGCCGCCGGCTATCGCAAGGCCAAGGCGCTGCTGACCTACGAGCTCGATGTGGCGCAGCAGTTTCCGCCCCTGATCGAGCGCATCATCCGTTCGGGCGAACGCAACCCGCAGATCCGCGTGCGCGAGGCGGGCCGGGAGGATTATGCGGGCGACGTGCGGATCATCCTCGACATCCTGAACGACGCGTGGTCGACGAACTGGGGTTTCGTGCCGTTCACCGAGCGGGAGATCGCCTATGCGGCGAAGAAGCTGAAGCCGCTCATCCACCCGCAGCTCGTCCGGATCGCGGAACTCGACGGCCGGGCGGTGGCCTTCATGATCACGCTGCCTGACATGAACGAGGTGCTCGCCGCGATGAACGGGCGCCTCTGGCCGCTGGGTTGGGTGCGGCTTCTGCGCTGGCTGCGCCGTCCCCGCAGCCGCACCATGCGGGTGCCGCTGATGGGCGTGCGCAAGGAGCATCAGAACAGCCGGCTCGCCAGCCAGCTTGCCTTCATGATGATCGAGTACATCCGCCGCGACGCCGTCAGCACGTTCGGAGCGGTGCGCGGCGAGATCGGCTGGATCCTCGACGACAATCAGGGAATGATCGCCATCGCCGATGCCATCAACAGCCATGTCAACCGCGAGTACTGGATCCTTGAAAAGCCCATGTGACACGCCTCCTTCCCTGCGGAGGACCCGATCGCTCCGGCATCGCCGCCGCATCGCGGTGCGCCCATGACCGCCACGGAGCGCGGTCAGGCGGCCGGCGAACACCCCGGCGGGGAGCTGCCGCAGCGCGTGCTGCTGGTCGAGGACGATCCGGTGCTTGCCCTCGACATCATGACGACGCTGCAGGAGGCGGGCGTGGCGGCGATCGAGCACTGCTCCACGACCGAGGCCGCGCTGGCGTCGCTGCGCGGAGAGCAGCCCGACCTCGTCATCCTCGACGTCCACCTGACCGACCGGGATGACGGCTGGGCCATCGCGGAACTGGTGTCGCAGATGCTCCCGACCGCGCCGCGGATCATCTTCTCCACCGCCGCGCCGGACGAGATCCCGCCGTTCATCGCCGAACTGGGACCGGTGCTCGAGAAACCCTACGACCCGACCGACCTCGTTGCGCTGATCCGCACGCCCGCCCGCCGGGGGATCATCTGGCGCCTCAAGCAGGCGATGCGCTGAGGCGCCGCCTTTCCGCGCGGACCTCGCAGGTCACGAAAAAAGGCCTCCGTTGCGTGTCGCACGGAGGCCTTTCGGGATCGTGTCAAAGCCGGTTGGACGGGAGGGGGGTCTCGGCAGTGACATGGGTTTAACCGGCGACCTCCCGGTCCTGTTCCCGCCGATCAGCAAAATTTTTTCGTCGGCTTCGCACCCGCGGCCGGCGGCCGCCGGCATCAGCCAAGCGGCTGCAAAACCGTGCTTGCGTCGGCCCGCGATGGCCTTATGGCGAGGGCAAACCCGCTGGGATCGACCCGGCGCAGCGTCGGTGTGCCGGCACGTCCGTGTCGCCGCTGCGGCGTCGCTGCCCGGAGTGCTTGCAGGATAGGAACCGTTCATGTCGCTTGGTGACCAGATTGCCCGCTACCTCCCGTACCTGCGCCGCTATGCCCGTGCGCTGACCGGATCCCAAGCGACCGGCGATGCGTTCGTGCGCGCGACGCTGGAGGCCGCTCTGGCCGACGAGGCGGTGAAGCAGTCGCTGGAGGGCGGGCGTGTTCCGCTCTACCGCGCGTTCAATAAGGTCTGGTCGAGCGCCTATCTCGAAGTCGACGAGAGCGCTGATGCGGCGTCCGAGCATGAGGCCGCGGCGCACAACCGCCTCAAGGCCGTGACCCCGCTCAACCGGCAGGCGCTGCTGCTGACCACGCTCGAGGACTTCTCGATCGAGGACGCCGCGCAGATCATGGACATGAACCCGGACGAGGTGGAGCAGCTTGTTCAGCAGGCCGTGGCGGAGATCGACCGCGAATCGACCACCAGCGTTCTCATCATCGAGGACGAGCCGCTGATCTCGATGCAGCTCGAGGATCTGGTCCGCTCGCTGGGGCACGACATCTGCGGCACGGCCGCCACCCGGACGCAGGCGCTCGAGGTGGTGGCGGAACGCACGCCGGGGCTGGTGCTGGCCGACATCCAGCTGGCCGACGGTTCTTCCGGCCTCGACGCGGTCGACGACATTCTGGCGATCGACTCGGTGCCGGTGATCTTCATCACCGCCTACCCGGAACGGCTGCTCACCGGCGACCGGCCGGAGCCGACCTATCTCGTGACCAAACCCTTTCAGGAGCAGACGGTGCGCGCGGCGATCAGCCAGGCGCTGTTCTTCGGCACGAGCCGCGGCTTCGACTGATCCCGGCGCCCGGCGTCCGGCGCCGCATCGCGGGGCCGGCGCGGGGCGTTGCCCACACGCCGAGGTTCAGGCGGCGGCCGTCTGCCGGGTGGCCGCGCGCAGGGCAAAGGGGCTGGGCTGGCGGACGGGGACCAGCAGGGTGCAGCGCACACCGTCCGGCTCGAACCGCAGGTTGACCGGGTGGCGCAGCTCGTGCGCCACGATCTTCTCCACCAGATCGGTGCCGAAACCGCGGGTGCGCTGCTGCGGAACCGGCGGGCCGCCGTGTTCCTCCCACTGGATCCGGACGAGCTTGTCGCCCTCGTGCTCCCAGCGGATGTCCACCTGCCCGCCAGGCTCGCTGAGGGCGCCGTACTTGGCGGCGTTGGTGGTGAGCTCGTGCAGCGCCATTCCTAGCGACAGGGCGTCGTTGGGGGCCAGTTCGACCGGCGGACCGGAGATGGTGACCGCCTGCTCGCGACCGCGCATGTAGGGCGCCATCTCGGCGCACACGACCGCCTCGAGCGGGGTGGTGCTCCACTCCGACTTGGTGAGCAGGTCATGCGTCGCCGACAGCGCCCGGATCCGCCCGTCCAGACCTTCGGCGAATTCCTCGAGGCTGGCAGCCCGTCGGCGGGTCAGGGCGATGATCGACAGCACGTTGGCGAGCGTGTTTTTCACCCGGTGATTGAGTTCGCGGGTCAAGGTGTCGCGGATCGAACTCTGTTCCTGGAACCAGGCGAGCCGCTGCTGGTCCTGCTCCGCCTGCCGCGACAGCAGCCGCACCAGCAGCATCATCAGACCCGCCACGGACAGGCCGACGACCAGCGCGAGGAGGGACAGGCGGGACAGGAGCGGCCGCGCCCTGTTCGTCACGGTGAGCTGATACAGCCGGTTGGCGATCTGAAGCTGGCTGGTGACCGAATGGCCGCGGCTGGCGCCCGCCTCCCCGAGCGTCGCGATAAGCCGGCGCTCACCCGCTGACTGCCCGCTGGCCGGACCCACGTCGTGCAACGTGACCGCGTAGTGCTCCGTGGCGAGATCCGCGGGCGCGGTTGACGCCAGCAGGTCCTGCGACCGGAAGGGGCTGTAGATGAAGCCGCGCAGTTGCCGCTCCCGGCTGTCGCTGAACACCGGCATGTAGATGTTGAAGCCCGGCGCGGTGCCGCCGCCCTCCTGCACCAGCACGATCGGCGCCGTCGCCACCGGCTGCCTCAGCCGCACCGCTTCGCGCATGGCCTCGCGCCGGGCGGTGTCGGCGTACATGTCGTAGCCGATCGCGAGTCGGTTGCGCGGCGTGTCGGGTTGAAGGAAGAAGATCGGAACCAGCAGCGGCCGGGTGCTTGCATCCGGCGCCGGCTGGATCCTGACGGGACGCCCGAGGATGGCCGACGCCTCCGCCTCGAACGACGCCGCAGCGAGGGGACTGATGGCCGGCGCCCAGCCGATGCCCTCCGCGCCGCGGAAGTTCTGGTCCAGCCGCAATTCGCTGGCAAAGCGGTTGAACATGTCCGGCGTCACCGCGCCGGCCGTGCCGAAGAGGGCGGAACCGGCCCGCAGATAGGCGCCCGTCGTCGCGGCCCGGCGGATCAGCGATGCGGTGATTGCGTCGGCCGTTCGCGTGGCGGCGATCCGGTCGCGCGAGCGTTCGGTCCGCTCGAGCGCGACGACGCTGATGAGGGTGATGGCCGCTGCAAGAAAGAAGACCAGCAGCGGAGCCGTGCGCGGATTGCTCGCCAGCCAGCTCCGCCTCGACACACCGTCCGCCATCACATCACCGTTGCGGGGCCGGGCGCCATGCCGGCCTCGTGTTCCACTGCTTTCAGCGGCCCGGGGTGCGACCCGATCCGAACCGGCCTTGTGAGGAGGAACAATGGGCCTTGCGCATCGTTCCCTGCCCATTAAACCAACATTCGACCCCGCGCAGAGCGGCCGAAGGCCTGCCTCTCCGCGGCTTTTGCGCTTTGAGCCTGGCGAGGGAACCAGATCACTTTGACCCATACCGAAAACACAGGCACCCGCGGCGCCGCGTCCTTTGCACCCCGCCGGCCGGGCGCGGGAAGCAAGCCCGGCTGGAGCAACGGTCTGCGCAAGCTCTACGACTCAGTTGTCGAGGAGCCGCTGCCCGACACCTTCAAGGATCTGCTGGCACAGCTGGACAAGCGCGACTGATGGGGCAGCCTCAGCGAACCGCCGACGACAAGGCGGATTTCAAGCGGGAACTGACCGAGGTGGTGCCGCACCTTCGCGCGTTTGCCCGCGGTCTGTGCGGCCGGGCCGACATGGCCGACGACCTCGTGCAGGAGGCGTTGCTGAAGGCCTGGGCGGCGCAGGACCGGTTCGAACCCGGCACCTCCATGCGTGCTTGGACCTTCGTCATCCTGCGCAACGCCTACCTGACCGACATGCGCCGCAATCGTTTCCGCGGCGACTATGACGAAGGCGTGGCCGAGCGGGTGCTGACCGCGCCGGCGGGACAGGAAGAGCCGATCCACCTTGCGGACATGCACCGGGCGCTGCTGACGCTTCCGCCCGAACGGCGCGAGGCGCTGCTGCTGGTCGGCGCGGGCGGCTTTTCCTACGAGGAAGCGGCGGCCATCTGCGGCTGTGCCATCGGAACGATCAAGAGCCGCGTGGGACGCGCCCGGGCGGCGCTCAACACCATGCTGTCCGAAGGCGACGTTCCGCAGCGGGCGATCGGCGACGAGGGCGCGCACCGCGCCATTCTGGAGGAGCTTGACGGTCTGGCAGCCGGCAATAATGTCGAAGAGCGCGCCTGAGTCCATCCACGGTCTGACGGCGCGGTCGCGGCCGGTCGCGTGTCGCTGACCCGTCTGCCTGAAACCGCCCCTCCGGCTGGCGCTCCGCAGGGCGAGCCGGTACGGGTGGAACCGGCGCCGCTGACGCAGGATGCGCGCCTGATGTCGGCCATCGTCGTCCTGCTGGGCGCGGGGCTGTTCCTCGCCCTGCCGTTCGTTCTGTCGGTCGGCGCGGTGGTGTTTCTCCCCATCGCGAGCGCGCTCGTGCTCACGGTGCTGCTCTCCCCGGCGGCGGACCGCATGGCCCGCTGGGGCCTGCCCAACGTGTTCGCCTCGCTGCTGGCGCTGCTGATGTTCTTTGCCGTCCTGCTGCTCGCGCTCGGCCTCATCCTTCAGCCGGCTGCCGTGCTGCTGGAGCGGCTGCCGCAGATCATCGACCGCGTGGGTGAGCGTTTCGCCGAGGTGCGCGACCGCTTCGGCTGGATGGTGCAGATCAACGACAAGCTGTCGGAGGTGATGGGCCGGTCCGCGCCGGAGGTGGTGCTTGCCACCCCCAGCCCGCTTGAAACGCTCGCCTTCGCCACGCCCAGCGTGCTGCTGGAGGTGCTGCTGACGTTTCTGCTGACCTTTTTCATGATCGAGGCACGGGTGCGGATGCGGCGGCGGCTGCTGTTCGAGCGCGCCTCTTTCGGCAGCAGCCTCAAGGCCGTCCGGGTGGTGCGCGAGGTTCAGGACCGCGTTGCCGCCTACATCGCGACGGTCGGCATGATCAATGCCGGCGTGGGCGTGATCACTGCGCTGGGGGCGTGGGCGCTCGGCGTGGAGGCGCCGGTGATGTGGGGCGGGCTGGCCGCGCTGTTCAACTTCCTGCCCTATGTCGGGCCGCTGGCGATGGTGGTGCTGCTGTCGCTGTTCGGCGTCGGAACGGCGGAGACCATCATGCTCGGTCTGGTGCCGGCGGCGGCCTATCTTGTCCTCCACGGCATCGAGGCGAACATCGTCACTCCCTCGATCCTGGGCGCACGCTTCACCATGAGCCCGGTCATGATCCTGATCTCGCTCAGCTACTTTTCTTGGATCTGGGGCTTTGTCGGTGCCCTTCTGTCCGTGCCGATCCTGCTGATGCTGACCGCTTTCTTTGACCAGGTCGGGCGGCCGAACCTCGTCGGCTTCATCTTCGGCGAGCCGCTGTTTGCCGAACCGGCGTCCCCGCTCGTCGAGGAGGACGCCGGTCCGCCCGGCTAGGCTGCGCCGCGGTTCAGGCGGGGTAGGTCCAGACGCTGCCGCGGGCGAGGTTCTCGGCCGCGAAGTCCCAGTTCAGCCGCTCGTCGATGACCGCGTCGAGATAGGCGGGGCGCTTGTTCTGGTAGTCGAGGTAATAAGCGTGCTCCCACAGGTCGACGACCAGCAGCGGGTTCATGCCGCGATCGGCGAGAGTGTCGCCGTCATGGGTCTCCTCCACCGTCAGCGTGCCGTTCTGCTCGGCCAGCCACACCCAGCCACTCGCAAAGTGGCCCGCCCCGCGTTCCTTCAACTCGCGCTTGAGCGCGTCGAGCGAGCCGAAGCTGCGCTCGATATGCTGCGCGAGGTCACCCGAGGGCTGCGTGGCTTCGGGAGTCAGCGAATGCCAGTAGAAGCCGTGGTTCCAGCTCTGGGCGGCGTTGTTGAACAGCCCCTGCTGCGTGCCGCGCGCGGCCGCCACCACCGCCTCGAGCGGCTTGCCGTCAAGCTCGGTTCCCTCGATCGCGGCGTTGGTCTTGTCGAGATAAGCCTGATGGTGCTTGCCGTGGTGGTAGGAGAGCGTTTCGGCGGACACCGCCGGCTCGAGCGCCGAGCTGGGGTAGGGCAGGTCGATGAGTCGGAATGCCAAGATCGTGCTCCTTCGCAAAACGGAATGTGTGAGGGACAGTGTAGCAGGTTCAACGCGGCTCGGGCAGTGCGGTTGCCGCCGCTTCGGGCTGAACCCGGTCGACAGCGCTCGCCACGGCGACGTTCATGGTCACGTTGCCGACCGTGCGAACAATGTCGGGAAGCATCTCGATGGCCACCAGCAGCGCGAGCGGCTCCACCGGCACGCCCATCGTCACGGCGATGGGACCGATGGAGATGACGAAGCTGATCGTGCCCGGCAGGCTGACCGAGCCGACCGAGATGATGAACGCGACCAGCACGCCGGCCAGCAGCACCGGGGCGGACAGGTCCACGCCGGCGAGCGTGGCGATGTAGATCACCACCGCCAGGTTCATCGCCGGGCTGGTGGCACGGAAGATGGCCACGGCGAGCGGCAGCACGAAGTCGGCGGTGCTCTCGCGCACGGAGAGGCGCCGCGCGCTGGCCAGCATTGCCGGCAGGCTGGCGAGCGAGGACTGGGTGCTGATCGCCACGGCATGGGTGGGCAGCATGGCGCGCAGGAAGCGATGCGGCGCGATCCGGCCGCCGACCGCCGCGAGCACGATGCCGCCCAGCACGATCACCAGCCCCATCGCGGACACGGCGAGGATGTAGTGGGTGAACGCGGCAAAGGCGCCGCCGCCCGCTTCGGCGGCGACGCCGAGGGCAAGGGCGAACACCCCTGCCGGCGCCAGCCACAGCACCCAGCCGATGATGATCAGCATGGCGTTGCCGAGCGCGTGGAAGAAGCGCAGCAGCACCTCGCGCTGCGCCGCCTCGAGCCGCATCAGGGCAACGGCGAACAGCGCGAAGAACAGAGTCAGCGGGAGCATGGCCGTCTCCGCCGCCGCGGCGAACAGGTTCGGAGCCACGAAGGAGGTGAGGAAGTCGCCCACCGACGGCAGCGTCGCCGCGGCGGCGGTTCCTCCGGCGAGCAGCGCCTGCCCTCCCGGCGGGATCGGGAACGCCGCAAGCAGCAGCGGCATCAGCAGCACCGTCGCCGTGCCGCTCAGCAGCAGGATGACGAACACGAGCGCGATCATCCGCCGGGCCGTCGCTCCCGCCCGCGCGGCGGCGATGATCTTGGCGATCCCGGTCACCAGCAGCGCCGCGACGAGCGGGATGATGGTCATCTGGAGGCCGCGCAGCCACAGCGTGCCGACCGGTCCAGCCACCTGCAGCGCGGCGTCGAGCGCGCGCGTGCCGCTCAGCACCGTGCCCGCGGCAAGACCGCCGACAAGACCGGTGAAGGTCCACACCACCGGCAGGCGGATGCTGACCAGCGGCATCGATGACGGTGACTGGCGATGGCCAGGCAGGTGGGTTGATGCTGACATCCAGCGAGCCTTTGCTTTATTTTAGGGAGCGGGCAATAGCAGCCGCCTGGCTGACCGGCACGCAGTGCGGCCGCGGGAACATGGATGCAAGAACAGATGGCGCGCAAGTTTTTCGGCACTGACGGGATCCGGGGCCGCACCAACGCCGGCCACATGACCGCCGCCACCGCCATGCGGGTGGGGCAGGCGGCCGGGCGTCACTTCAACCGCGGCGACCACCGTCACCGGGTGGTCATCGGCAAGGACACGCGATTGTCGGGCTACATGATGGAATCGGCGCTCGTCGCCGGCTTCACGAGCGTCGGCATGGACGTCATCATGACCGGCCCGCTGCCCACACCGGCGATCGCCATGCTGACGCGCGAGATGCGGGCCGATCTCGGGGTGATGATCTCGGCCAGTCACAACCTGTTCGAGGACAACGGCATCAAGCTGTTCGGTCCGGACGGGTTCAAGCTGTCAGACGCGGACGAGCTGGAGATCGAGGCGCTGATGGAGGATGACCTCGACCTCGCCAGCAGCGCCGACATCGGCCGCGCCCGCCGGATCGAGGATGCGCGCGGACGCTATCTCCACGCCGTGAAGCAGTCGCTGTCGGACGCGGTCCGGCTGGACGGGCTGAAGATCGTGATCGACTGCGCCCACGGGGCCGCCTACCAGGTCGCTCCGGCGGCGATCTGGGAACTGGGCGCGGACATCGTGCCCATCGGCGTGTCTCCGGACGGGCTGAACATCAACAGCGGCTGCGGCAGCACCTCGGTGAACGCGCTGCGGATCAAGGTCATCGAGGAACAGGCCGACATCGGCATCGCGCTCGACGGAGACGCCGACCGGCTGATCATCGTCGACGAGCAGGGGCAGGTGGTGGACGGCGACCAGATCATGGCGCTGATCGCCACGCACCTCCACGAGCGCGGGCAGCTGAAGGGCGGCGGGATCGTTGCCACGGTGATGTCCAACCTCGGGCTCGAGCGGTACCTGAACGGCCGCGGCCTGACGCTGGAGCGGGCCAAGGTCGGCGACCGCTACGTGCTCGACCGGATGCAGGCGGGCGGCTTCAACGTGGGCGGCGAACAGTCCGGCCACATGATCCTTCTCGACCACGCCACCACCGGCGACGGCACGGTGGCCGCGCTCCAGGTGCTTGCCGCCATGGTCAGCAGCGGCCGCCGCGCGAGCGAACTGCTGCACCAGTTCGAGCCCGTGCCGCAGCTCCTGCGGAACGTCCGCTTCAGCGGGGGCAAGCCGCTCGAGGCGGAGCGGGTGCGCAAGGCGATTGCCGAAGCCGAGGCGGAGCTGGCCGGGCGGGGCCGCCTGGTCATCCGGCCGTCCGGGACGGAGCCGGTGATCCGCGTCATGGCCGAAGGGGATGACGAGCGGCAGGTCGAATCGGTCGTGGCGCGGATCTGCGACGAGGTGCAGGCCGCGGCATGAGCGGCACGCCGCCCCGCGTGCTCGTGATCGCCGGGTCCGACTCCTCGGGCGGAGCTGGCATTCAGGCCGACATCAAGACCGTCACCATGCGCGGCGGCTATGCCATGACGGCGATCACCGCGATCACGGCGCAGAACACCACGGGCGTGCAGGCGGTGGATCTGCTGTCACCCGCGCTCATCGTGGCGCAGATCGACAGCTGCCTTGCCGACATCGGCGCCGACGCGGTCAAGATCGGGATGCTCGGCTCTGCGGCGGCGGCGCAGGCGGTGGCGGTCCGTCTCGCGCAAACCGGTCTCCCGTTCGTGTTCGACCCCGTCATGGTCGCGACCAGCGGCGCCGTGCTGGCGGATGCGGACACCATCGCGGCGTTCGGCCGGCTGATGCGGCTGGCGCGGGTGGTGACCCCCAATCTGCCCGAGCTGGAGGCGCTGGCCGGCACGTCGCTGCGCGGGGACGCGGAAGTGGCGGCCGCGGCACGGACGCTCGCGGCGGGGCATGGCTGCGCCGTGCTGGCGAAGGGCGGGCATGGTGACGGGGGAGAGGTCGTCGACTGGCTGGTCACACCCGACGGAGACGTGACCCGATTCGCCGGTCCGCGGATCGACACGCGGCACACGCACGGCACCGGCTGCACCCTCGCCAGCGCGCTCGCCACCGAGATCGGCCGCGGCGCATCGTTGGCAGACGCGGTCGACACCGCCCGGAGGTTCGTCGCGGAGGCCCTTCGTGCCGCCCCGGGCCTTGGTGCCGGAGCCGGCCCGCTCGGTCATCAGGCGGTCGGGACGCTGCGTCAGGCCTCGATCTCGTAGAACGCGCAGATGTGCGCCCAAGCCTCCTCGGCCGTCTCGCACCAGCGGAACAGGTCGAGATCGGCGCGCGAGATGACGCCCTCCTCCGCGAGCGCCTCGAAGTTCACCACCCGGGTCCAGAATTCGCGCCCGAACAGCAGCACCGGGATCGGCTTCATCTTGCCGGTCTGGATGAGCGTCAGAAGCTCGAAGAATTCGTCGAAGGTGCCAAAGCCGCCCGGGAACACCGCCACGGCGCGCGCGCGCAGCAGGAAGTGCATCTTGCGCAGCGCGAAATAGTGGAACTGGAAGCTGAGATAGGGTGTGACGAACGGGTTGGGCGCCTGCTCGTGCGGCAGGACGATGTTCAGCCCGATGCTCTCCGCGCCGGCCTCGCTCGCGCCGCGGTTGGCGGCTTCCATGATCGAGGGGCCGCCGCCGGAGGTGACGACGAACTGGCGCTTGCCGTCCTCGATCAGCGACTTCTCGCTGGCGATCCGCGCGAGCTTGTAGGCCTCGCCATAGTATTTGGCCTTCCTGGCGAGGTTTTCGACGATCACCCGCTGATCGTCGGGCAGGTCGTGCGCCCCCTCGAGCGCGGTCTGCGCCGCCTCGGGCGGCGGGATCCGGGCCGAGCCGTACACCACGAGGGTTGAACCGACCCCGGCCTGATCGAGCAGCATCTCCGGCTTCATCAGCTCGAGCTGGAAGCGGAGCGGGCGCAGCTCCTCGCGGGACAGGAAATCCGTGTCGCGGAAGGCAAGCTTGTAGGCCGGGTGCGCCGTCTGCGGGGTCACGGGCACCTTGGTCTCGGTGAACGCCGCCTCCTGCCGCGCGGGCGCGAACTTGCGATCCGTCAGGCCATGGTCGGTCTTGTCGGGCAGCATACGGGAACTCCAAGGGTCAGGGCGCCTTCGAAGAGCCGGGGAAGCAGGCGCCGGCGCGGCTTACGCAGCCATCTCCCGTTGGGCAAGGCCGGGTGGCCGCACGCTGAGCGTTTGACGCCGCCGCCGCGCCTGTGTGAAGGTGCGCCGTCCCATCCTCAGGAGCACTCCCCGCCGATGACGCCCTTCACCCCGGTTCCGCGCCTGCTGCTGTCCACTGCCCTTGTCGCCGTCGCTGCTCCGCTCCTCGCGGCGCAGCCCGCCACCGTCGTGCAGCCGGGTGTGCCCGGGGCGCCGCCCCGCGTCATCAGTGCCCAGGAAGCGGCGCGGCTCGCCGACACCCGCTACACCGCCGCCGACGCGGCCTTCATGCGCGACATGATCGCCCATCACGCGCAGGCGCTGCGGCTTGCCGACATGGTGAGCGCACGGACCAGCAACCCGGTGATCGTGGACACCGCCCGCCGCATCCGCATCTCGCAGGACGACGAGATCGCCTTCATGCGCGGCTGGCTGTCCGAGCGCGGCGAGCCGCTCGATGCCGAGGCCGCGCCTGCCGCCAACGGACATGGCGGCCACGGGCAGCACGGGCACACCCACCACGGCGCCCATGCCCATCACGCCATGCCCGGCATGCTGACCGAGGCGCAGTTCGCGCAGCTCGCGGCACAGCGGGGCGCCGCTTTCGACCGCCTGTTCCTCAGCCTGATGATCGAGCACCACCGCGGCGCCATCACCATGGTCGAGAGCCTGCTCGCCCAGCCCGGGTCGGCACACGATCCGGCCCTGTTCGACTTCACCACCGAAGTGGTCAACGACCAGCGGGCGGAGATCGACCGCATGGCGGCGCAGCTCGCGGCGATGTCGGATGACCCGCGCGTCGGGCTGGCGCCGGGGTTCCGCGACGCCGGGCAGGCGGCCCGCAACATGACGCTGGTGCATTCCCTGCCCAAGCCGGACGGCTTTTTCGACCCGGCCAATCCCGCTTCGCTTCAGCCGCGACTGGCCGGCCCTGCAGCCGATGCAGCGGCGGCGGAAGGCGAGGGCGCGCCGGCCGCCCGCACCCCGCCGCGATTCGCCAGCCGGACGCCGCTGCTCAGCTTCGCCAACACCGACCTCGCCTTTGCCGGCGACCTCATGGCCGTGGGCAACTACCATGGCTTCAAGCTCTATCGTCTGAGCGGCGATGCGGCGCCCCGGCTCGTCAGCGCGGTCGTGTG
The DNA here is from genome assembly GCF_004153605.1 of Qipengyuania thermophila. Lineage (NCBI taxonomy): Bacteria > Pseudomonadati > Pseudomonadota > Alphaproteobacteria > Sphingomonadales > Erythrobacteraceae > Qipengyuania > Qipengyuania thermophila. Next base: position 782,091 of record NZ_SDSI01000001.1, read on the forward strand.
TCCGGGCGGGCAGGGTGACGTGTCGATCGTCGGCACTCTGCTGCTGATGAGCGTCGAACAGACCCGCGGGCGCGTTGATTGCGGATCGCAGGGCATCGCCGAGGACGTGAGCGCCGAGCGGTTCCGCGGCCTGCGCATCTTCGACATTGCCGACCCGGCCCGTCCGCGACAGGTGGGGCAGGTGCAGACCTGCCGCGGGTCGCACACCCATTCGGTCGTCACCCTGCCGACGGCGGAGCAGCCGAGCATCATCGTCTACAACTCCGGCACGGCCGGGGTGCGGGCGGAGGCCGAGCTTGCCGGCTGCGTCGGAGGTGTTGCCGGCGACCCGCGCACCGCGCTGTTCTCCATCGACGTGATCGAGATCCCCGTCGCCGATCCCGCGGCGGCGCGCATCATCGACAGCCCGCGCGTGTTCGCCGACGAACAGGGCAACATCGCCGGGCTGTGGCGCGGCGGCGATCACGGTCCGGGCACCCAGACGACGCGCGCGACCGACCAGTGCCACGACATCACCGTGTTTCCCTCCCGCCGGATCGCGGCGGGAGCCTGTTCGGGCAACGGCATCCTGCTCGACATCAGCGATCCGCGCGCCCCCCGCCGCATGGATGCGGTGGTCGACACCGGCTTTGCCTACTGGCACTCCGCGACCTTCAACAATGACGGGACCAAGGTGCTGTTCACCGACGAATGGGGCGGCGGAACCCAGCCGCGCTGCCGCGCGTCGGATCCGCTGGACTGGGGAGCCAACGCCATCTTCGACATCGTCGACGGCACGCTGCAGCGCCGGGCGACCTTCAAGATGCCCGCTCCTCAGACCGACAAGGAGAACTGCGTCGCGCACAACGGATCGCTGGTGCCCGTGCCGGGCCGCGACCTCATGATCCAGGCCTGGTACCAGGGCGGCTTGTCGCTGTTCGACTTCACCGACAGCACCGCACCGGTGGAAATCGGCTTCTTCGACCGCGGTCCGGTCGACGCCGAACAGATGCCGGTGGCCGGGTTCTGGTCGGCCTATTTCCATCGGGGCCACATCTATGCGACCGAGATCGTGCGGGGTCTGGACGTGCTGCGGCTCGAGCCGAGCGAGCACCTGTCGGCCAACGAGATTGCGGCGGCGGCGCTCGCCGAAGGGGAGGGTGCCTTCAATCCCCAGCGCCAGACACCCGTCACCTGGCCCGACGTGCCGGTGGTCGCGCTGGCCTATGTGGATCAGCTGGAACGCTCGCGTGCGCTTGATGCCGGTCTCGTGCGGTCCCTGCGCGCGTCCCTCGCCGGCGCGCAGCGGGCGCTCGACGGGGGACAGCAAGACCGCGCGGCAGCCACGACGCTGCGCCAGGCGGCGGCCAGGGTGCGGGCGGCCCGGACTGGCAACGCACCCGACGCGGCCCGCGCCGCCGCACTGGGCAGCACGCTTGAGGGCATCGCGCGGAAGCTGGGCTGAACGGTTGGATGCCCCGTGAGGATTCGAACCTCAATTGACGGAGTCAGAGTCCGTAGTCTTACCATTAGACGACGGGGCAATCCGTCCGGCTGCGAGCGCCTGGAGCAGACGCGACACGGACGCCCGGCCGTCTAGTCACAAGCAATCACTGCGTCAAGCCGGGCGGCGGCGCGGCGCGCGCTTGCCGCCCGGCCCTTCGCGCGCTAGCATTCGCGCACATCTGCCGGCTGCGGCCGGCCCTGACACGGAAAGTTTCATCATGGCGGACGCGCATCCGCCGGACAGGTATGCATCGGGTCGAAGGAAGAGGGGCAAGGCGTCCGGCGTAGCACAGGGCAACGGGAGATCGGTTGCAGCACGGGGCAAGGGCGTGTCGCCGCGCGCGGAGCCGGTGCCGCAGGTGTTCGCGATTCCCGCTGCGCGGCCCGCGGCCCCGGCCGGCGGCTTTCCCATCCGGCGGCAGGCCTACGCCGCACTCGACCTTGGCACCAACAACTGCCGGCTGCTGATCGCCCGTCCTTCGGCCGAGAACTTCACGGTGATCGACGCCTTCAGCCGCGTGGTGCGGCTTGGCGAGGGGCTGGCGGCGACGGGACGGCTGAGCGAGCGGGCGATGGACCGGGCTGTCGGGGCGCTGCATGTGTGTGCGGACAAGCTGCGCCGGCGCGGGGTGCATCTGGCGCGGTCGGTCGCCACCGAGGCATGCCGCCGCGCCGAAAACGGCGCCGAATTCGTGGAGCGGGTCCGGGCCGAGACGGGGATCGTGCTCGACGTGATCTCGGCGCAGGAGGAGGCGCGGCTCGCGGTGCTGGGCTGCCATGTCCTCCTGGAAGCCGGGCCGGGGCCGGCCATCATCTTCGACATCGGTGGCGGCTCGACCGAACTCGTCCTGGTCGAGCAGGACCGTGCGGTGCCGCGGATCATCGACTGGCAAAGCGTCCCCTGGGGTGTCGTGTCGCTGACCGACACGGTAGGCCGCGTCGACGGCGATGCGGCGGCGCGAGAGGAGCGCTATGCCACCATGCGCCGGCTGGTCAGCGACAGTTTCGCCGATTTCGCCCGGCGCATCGCCGGAAGCAGGGGCGCGCCGGGCGGAATCCGCCTGCTGGGCACCAGCGGCACGGTGACAACCCTGGCCAGCCTGCATCTGGAACTCGCCCACTATGACCGTCAGGCGGTCGACGGGCTGATCGTGCCTTCGGCATCGATGCGCGACATCAGCCGCCGGCTGGTCAGCATCAGCGGCGACGAGCGCCGGCGCATTCCGTGCATCGGCGACGACCGTGCCGATCTGGTCGTGGCGGGCTGCGCCATTCTCGAGTCGATCCTCGACATCTGGCCCGCGCTTCGCCTCGGCGTGTCCGACCGCGGGATCCGGGAGGGCATCCTGCGCAGCCTCATGGCCGCCGACCACGTGGCGGAGCGGCGGCGCTCCGCGCTGCGCGCCGAACGGGACCGGTGACGCGCGGGCGCGCCGATCCGGGCAAGCGGCTGCGCAACGCCCGCGGGAGAACGGCATCGTCGGCCCGCTGGCTCGAGCGGCAGCTCAGCGACCCTTACGTCCGGCAGGCAAAGGCCGAGGGTTATCGCAGCCGCGCCGCCTACAAGCTGCGCGAGCTCGACGACCGCTACGCGCTGCTTCGTCACGCAACGCGCGTGGTGGACCTCGGGGCGGCGCCGGGCGGCTGGGCACAGGTCGTTCGGCAGCGGGCGCCCAAGGCCGCGATCGTGGGCATCGACCTGCTGCCGGTCGAGCCGATGGAAGGCGTGGTGCTGTTGCAGGAGGATTTCACGGCGCCGGGTGCGGATGCGCGCATCCTCGCGGCGCTCGGCGGACCGCCGGATCTGGTCCTGTCGGACATGGCGGCCAACACGGTCGGCCACAAGCAGACCGACCATCTGCGCACGATGGGGCTGGTGGAAGCGGCGGCTCAGTTCGCCTTCGACACGCTCGCGCCGGGAGGGCACTTCGTCGCCAAGGTGCTGGCCGGGGGGACGGACGGCGCGCTGCTGGCGGAACTCAAGCGCCATTTCGCTTCGGTCAGGCATGCCAAGCCGCCGGCGAGCCGCAAGGGCAGCTCCGAATGGTATGTGGTCGCCATGAACCGCAAGCCCGCGATGGTCCCGGCGCACCAGGCCGCTCCGGCTGCGGACTGACCGGCACGCCGCCGCCGCCTCGCGCGCCTGTCAACCGGCGGAGCGGCGACGCCCCGCCGGCCGGTGCGGCTTACTGGCCGCCGGGCTTGGTGTCGCCGGAGTTGCGCGGCGCGCCCTGAGCGGTCGGCACCTGCTGCGCCGCGCCCATGCCGCCCACGGCCTCCTGCGGGCTGGGATTCGCCCCTTCGACCGTGCCGGGTCCGGCATCGGGCGCCGACGCGGCCTCGGCCGCCGCCTCGCCGCCTGCCGGCGCCGCGGGAGCCGGGAAGGGCGGGCCGCCGCCGTTCGCGTGCATGAAGGCGATGACGTTGGCGCGGTCCTCAGGCCGCGACAGGCCGGCGAAGCTCATCTTGGTTCCGGGAGCAAAGGCGCGCGGATTGGCCAGCCAGGCATCCATGTTCTCGTAGGTCCACGTGCCGCCGTGGCCGGACAGGGCGCTGGAGTAGGCGTAGCCGGCCGCATGCTGGCCGACCGGCGTGCCGAGCACGGCCCACAGGTTCGGCCCGATGCCGTTGGCGCCGCCCTGGTTGATGGTGTGGCAGGCGACGCACTTGGCGTAAACCTTTTCGCCCGCCGCCACATCGGCATTGGCGAGCAGCGTGCCGAGATCCGGTCCGTCTTCCGCCGCACCTTCCTCGACAAGGCCCTGGATCGCATAGCCGAACTGCTCGGGCGGCGGCGGATTGTTGGCGTGGAAGAACTTGCCGCTGAGGATCGAGAGCCCGAGGGCGACGATACCGGAGAACAGGATCCAGCCGAAGATGGTGTTGGTGCGGTCATTCATGGCGGTGCGTGCAACCTGCGGTGGCGGAAAGCGGCCGGGCGGCCCCGCCCCGCCTTAGAGCCCTGCACCCGCGGACGCAAGGGCGCCCACCGTGCAGCCGCGCTCAGCCGCCTTCCACCGCCATGTTGTCGATCAGGCGCGTGCGGCCGACGCGCGCGGCGACGAACAGCCGGGTCGCGGGCGTGAGCACGGGCGCTGTCTCCAGCGTGTCGCCGTCGCGCAATTCGGCATAGTCCACGGCAAAACCGGCTGCGACCAGCGCGTCGCGCAGGGTGCCGAGCACGCGGCTCTCCGGCTCGCCGGACCGCAGCGCCGCCACCGCCGCCGCCATGGCCTGCGGGAGCTGTGCGGCCTGGAGCCGCTCCTGCGGGTCGAGATAGGCGTTGCGCGAACTCAGGGCCAGACCGTCGGCTTCGCGCACGGTGGGAACGCCGACGATCCGGCCGGGCGCCGGCGCGGCGAGATCGAGGTCCCGGGCCATGCGGCGGATCACCGCAAGCTGCTGCCAGTCCTTCTCACCAAACACCGCCACGTCGGGCCGCACCTGGTTGAAGAGCTTGCACACCACCGTGGCGACGCCGGCGAAATGCCCCGGCCGATGCGCGCCGCACAGCATGGTCGAGAGTGACGGCACCCGCACCTCGGTGGTGAAACCCGACGGATACATCTCCGCCGCATCCGGCGCCCACAGCAGCGCGACGCCAGCCTGCGCCAAGGCCGACTGGTCCGCCGCCATGCGGCGCGGGTAGGCGGCGAGATCCTCGTTCGGGCCGAACTGGGTCGGGTTGACGAAAATGGAAGCGACCACGTGATCCGCCTGCCGCGCCGCCTCGCGCACAAGCGCCATGTGCCCCTCGTGCAGCGCGCCCATGGTCGGAACGAAGGCGATGGTGCCGCCGGCGCGGCGCAGCGCATCCAGCGCGGTTCTCAACAGGGGCAGGCGGCTGATGGTTTGCACGTCAACAGAGCCTCTTGTAAGGGGTGGACGCCGGCTCCGGGAAACCGGCGCAGCCATTGTCCGACCCGTCGCCTCAGCCGGCCGCGTCAGGTCCCGACAGGAACATTCGCCCGTGTCCGATCCTCGCCCCTTACGCATCACCTTCGCCAACGAAAAGGGCGGAACGGGCAAATCGACGACCGCGGTGCATGTCGCCGTCGCGCTCGCCTATCGCGGTCTCCGGGTGGCGGCTTTCGATCTCGACCATCGCCAGCGAACGATGGATCGGTATTTCGAGAATCGCGTGGACACGGCCCGGCGGCGCAGGATCGCCCTGCCCGGCGCGCACTGCGAAGTGATCGATGGCGGCACACCCGAGGAGCTGGAGGAGCGCGTCGCGGCCGCGGCGGCGGAATGCGACGTCGTGCTGTTCGACACGCCGGGGCGCGACGACCCGCTGGCGCGTCATGTCGCCAGCGAGGCGGACGTGCTCGTCACTCCGATGAACGACAGCTTCGTCGACTTCGACCTCATTGGCCAGGTCGAAGGGGAAAGCTTCAAGGTTCGCAAGCTGTCCTTCTATGCCGAGCTGATCTGGGAGGCACGGCTGAAGCGCAGCCGCGCCACCATCGAGCAGCAGCGCCGGCAGATGGACTGGGTCGTGGTGCGCAACCGCACCGGCCATGTGGAAGCCCGCAATCAGGCGCGGCTGGAAAAGGCGCTGGCCGAACTGTCGAAGCGGGTCGGGTTCCGCGTCGTCAAGGGACTGTCCGAACGGGTGATCTACCGCGAACTGTTTCCTTCGGGCCTCACCCTTCTGGACCGCGGCCATCTGGGTGAACTGGGCACCAGCCACCTCGTCGCGCGGCAGGAACTGCGCCAGCTCGTCGCGGCGCTGCACCTGCCCGTCCTGGCCGAGGATCCGGAAAAGGGGCGCCCGTCCGACGCGGCGCCTGCGTCCAGCACCGTGCCCGCTCTGGCCGACGTGCGCTGAATGGCCAAGGTCGTGTTGCTGGCGCTGCTCGCGCTGCTCGCGCTTCGCCTCGTGACCGGGCGCTGGCTATGGCCGCGCCGCGTGAACGGTCCGGGGCGGCCCCGGTGCTCCGCAGACGAGGCTGCCCTCGCTGCCGCGCGCAGGACGCTCGGGGTCGGCCCCCGCGCCTCACGGGCGCAGATCGTTGACGCCCACCGGCGGCTGGTGACGTCGGTCCATCCCGACAGAGGCGGGGAAGGACCGCGCGCGTCCGCGGCCAACGCCGCCCGTGACCTGCTGCTCGCCCGGCCTGACGAACACTCCTGAGGAGATGGCATGACCCACACGTTCCACCCCACCGTGCTGCGCGAATACGACATCCGGGGCATCATCGACGAGACGCTCGGCGCGCCGGACGCGCGCGCCATCGGCCGCACCTTTGCCGCCATGCTGCGCGAGGCCGGCGGTCGCCGGGTCGCCGTCGGCTATGATGGCCGGACCAGCTCGCCCATGCTGGAACAGGCGCTGGTCGAAGGGCTGACCGCCGGCGGCGTGGATGTGGTGCGGATCGGCCTCGGTGCCACGCCGATGCTGTACTTCGCCGCCGCGTCACTGGAGGATGTGGATGGCGGCGTCCAGATAACCGGCAGCCACAATCCCGCCAATTACAACGGCTTCAAGATGGTCTTTCAGGGCCGCCCGTTCTTCGGCGCGGACATTCAGGAACTGGGCCGCCGGGCCGCGGCGGGCACATGGTCCGATGGGCAGGGAACGGCCACCCGGATCGATGTCATGCCCCGCTACATCGAGGCGCTCCTCGGCGGGCTCGACGGCGTGGACAACGCGGCGCTTGGCCGTCTCAGGGTCGGCTGGGACGCCGGCAACGGAGCCGCGGGACCGGCGCTCGAGCAGTTGACCGCGCGGCTGCCGGGAACGCACCGGCTGCTCTACACCGAGGTCGACGGCACCTTTCCCAACCACCACCCCGACCCGACCGTCGAGGAGAACCTTTCCGACCTGCGCGCCCTGGTGCGGGACGAGGGGCTCGACTTCGGCATCGCCTTCGACGGCGACGGCGACCGGATTGGCGCCATCGATGGCGAGGGGCGGGTGATCTGGGGCGACCAGTTGCTGATGATCTACGCGCAGGACGTGCTCTCCCGGATGCCGGGCGCCACGGTCATCGCCGACGTCAAGGCCAGCCGCGCCCTGTTCGACACTGTCGCCGCGCATGGTGGCAAACCGTTGATGTGGAAGACCGGACATTCCCTCATCAAGTCCAAGATGAAGGAGACCGGTTCGCCGCTGGCCGGGGAAATGAGCGGCCATGTCTTCTTCGCCGACACCTATTACGGGTATGACGATGCGCTTTACGCCGGTGTCCGGCTGATTGCCGCGGCTGCCCGGCTCGGGCGCAGCGTCACGGAACTGCGTTCGGCGATGCCGCAGATGCTCAACACGCCAGAAATGCGCTTCCAGGTGGACGAGAGCCGGAAATTCGCCGCGATCGACGAGGTGAAGGCGCGGCTGGCGGGCAGCGGTGCCGACGTGAACGACACCGACGGGGTCCGGGTCAGCACGGCCGACGGCTGGTGGCTGCTGCGCGCCTCGAACACGCAGGACGTGCTCGTCGCGCGGGCGGAAAGCGACACGCAGGAGGGGCTGGCGCGTCTCATGGAGCAGATCGACGCGCAGCTGGCGCTGTCGGGTCTGGAGCGGGGAGAGCAGGCCGGCCACTGACCGGCAAGGCGCCGGCCGTGCGCCGCACATGTGAAAAGGGCCTCCCGCGCGGGAGGCCCTTTCCTTGTGGCGCCGGCAAAGATCAGGCGGTCGTGCCGCTGCCGGAGCCCGTCGCCTTGTTCGTGGCGTTCGGATCCTTCCGGACGCCCGACGATTCCGTCAGGCCGGTCTGACTGCTCGACCCCGTGCTGCCATAGGTCTGCTGCGACCCGTAGCTGCTGCTGCCGCTGCCGTAGTCGCGTTCCTTCACCCGCAGGTTGTTCTGCACGTGCTTGACGCCGGAGATCCGCTCCGCACAATCCTCGGCGCGGCGCTTTTCCGAGCGGCTGCTGACGGTGCCGTCCAGCGTCACCTCCCCGTCCTGCACCGTGACCTCGATGTTGCTGGCGTCGAGGGCGTAGTCCTCGGTCAGGTGATCGCAGACATCCTCCAGCACCCGCTGGTCCGAACGCTTGTAGTTGCCCGGCCCGCGGCCCCGGTGGCCCTCGTCGCGGCGCCGCGCGTCGTCATCCCCGAACCAGCTGGCGATCTTGTCACCGGCCCGCTCGAAGAAGCCCCGGTCATCGTCGCGCCGGTAATCGTCGCGTCCGCCATAGCTGCGGCTGGAATACCGGTCCTCGGAACGTCCGCGGCCATAGCTGTCCCCGCCGCGGTAATCCGAGCCGTCGTAGCGGTCGTAGCGGTCGTCACGGCTGTAGCTGTCGTCGCGGAACATGCCGCCGCCAAAGCCTTCGCCGCCGCTGTAGGATCCGCGGCCGAACTCCTGTCCCCGGCTCTGGTACCCGCGGCCGCTGCTGCCATAGTCGTCATCGCGGGAGAAGGAGCGCGACCGCTCGCCATAGCCGGCATTGCCCTGATAGGGCTGTTCGTAATCGTCCATGGCGTTGTAGCCGCCGCCCTGCTGGTACCGGTCGCCCGATCCATACTGGCTGCGCGAGGCGCTTCCCTGGCTGTACTGACGCTGCTGGCGGTCGTCGTAGGACCAGTCCCGCTGCCCGCGCGAGCCGCGCTCGTCATATTGGCGGTCGTCGTCGCTGAACTGCTCCTGTTGCCGGCCGTAACGGTTCCGGTCATTGTTGCGGTAGCGGTTGTCCATCTCTGCTCTCCTGCTCATCACGTTCATCGGTGCCTGCGGTCGTCCGAGCGCCGGCCCTTGCAAGGTGAACCGCCGGAGAATGCGCGGGTTTCTCGAACCGGCGCGCGCGCTCGTCGCTTCATCGCACGGCCTTCGGAACGTGTGCGCGCGGCGCGCCTTGACAGCAGCCGCCAAAGCCGTGTCGGGCGAGGTGCATGGTCGAACCCCCCCCATCCGCAGAGGCCGCACTGCCGCCGCGCATCGCCGACTGGTTCGCACGGCGCGGCTGGCGCGTGCGCCGTCACCAGCGCGACATGGTCGCGGCGGCCGCTTCCGGCCGGCACGCCCTGCTGGTGGCGGATACGGGCGCGGGCAAGACGCTTGCCGGTTTCCTGCCGACGCTCGTCGACTTCTGCCGGGATGACGGCGCGGCAGAGGCAGACAGGCTTCACACCCTGTATGTCTCGCCGTTGAAGGCGCTGGCGGTCGATGTGCAGCGCAACCTGATGACCCCCGTCGCAGAGATGGGGCTGCCGCTGCGGGTCGAGACGCGCAGCGGCGACACGCCGTCCGACCGCAAGCGGCGTCAGCGCGAGCGGCCGCCTCACGTCCTGCTCACCACGCCCGAGAGTCTGTCTCTGCTGCTGTCCTACCCGGACAGTGCGACGCTGTTCGCAAGCCTGCGCCGCGTCGTGGTCGACGAGATCCACGCCTTCGCCAGCAGCAAGCGCGGCGACCTGCTTGCCCTCGCGCTCGCCCGGCTCCAGACGCTGGCCCCCGGGCTGCAGCGGGTCGGGCTGTCGGCGACGGTCGACGATCCCGAGCTGTATCGCGGCTGGCTCGCTCCGTGGGGGGATGTGGACAGCGTGGCGCTCGTCGAGGGCGAGCCGGGCGCGCAGCCCGAGGTCGACATCCTGCTTCCCGAGGAGGCGCGGGTGCCGTGGGGCGGGCACGCGGCAATCTGGGCCATCCCGCAGGTCTACGACGCCATCCGTCGGCACCGCACGACTCTCGTCTTCACCAACACCCGCTTCCTCGCCGAGTATGTCTTCCAGCATCTGTGGGACGCCAACGACGACAATCTGCCCATCGGCATCCACCACGGGTCGCTCTCGACCGAGGCGCGCCGCAAGGTGGAGGGCGCGATGGCGCGCGGCGAGTTGCGGGCGCTCGTGGCGACGGCCTCGCTCGACCTCGGCGTGGACTGGGGCGACATCGACCTCGTTATCCAGATGGGCGCGCCGAAGGGCTCCTCGCGCCTGCTCCAGCGGATCGGGCGTGCCAATCACCGCCTTGACCAGCCCAGCCGCGCCCTCATCGTGCCCGGCAACCGCTTCGAGTTCCTGGAGGCGACGGCGGCCCGCGATGCCATTGCCGAGGGCAAGCGGGACGGCGAGCCGTTTCGCCCCGGAAGCCTCGACGTGCTGGCGCAGCACGTCATGGCCATGGCCTGCGCCGGTCCGTTCGCCGAGACGGCTTTGCTCGAGGAAGTGCGCTCGTGCCTTGCCTATGCCTGGATTGACGCCGCGACGCTCGGTCGCGTGCTCGAGTTCGTCGCCACCGGCGGATACGCCCTGCGGGTCTATGACCGGTTCCAGCGCATCATCCGCCTGCCCGACGGCACCTGGCGCCTGCGGCATCCTGACCTCGCCGCGCGCCACCGCCTCAACGCCGGCATCATCATCGACAGCGAGCTGCTCACCGTGCGGTTCCGCAACGGACGCCAGCTCGGCCGCGTCGAGGAGCGGTTCGCAGCGGCTCTGTCGCCGGGCGACACCTTCTCCTTCGCCGGGACGAGCCTCGAGGTCGAACAGGTGCGGGACATGGAGGTGGTGGTGCGCGCCTCCAGCAAGGCGGCGATGATTCCCTCCTATGGCGGCACCAGGATGGCCCTGACCACCCATCTCGCCGACCGGGTGCGGGAGCTGCTGGCCGACCGCGCCGGATGGGCGCGTTTCCCGGACGACGTGCGCGAATGGCTGGAAGTGCAGGACTGGCGCAGCGCCCTGCCGGAACCGGGCACCCTGCTCGTGGAGACGTTTCCGCGCGCGGGGCGGCACTACGCCGTGTTCTACACCTTCATCGGCTGGAACGCGAACCAGTCACTCGGCATGCTGGTGACGAAGCGGATGCAGGACCGTGGCCTGCATCCGCTCGGCTTCAACGCCAACGACTACAGCCTCGCCGTGTGGAGCCTGAAGCCTGTTGCCGATCCGGCCCCGCTGCTGTCGCCGGACATCCTGACCGACGAGTTCGTCGCCTGGGTGCAGGATTCCCACCTCCTGCGCCGTGCCTTCCGCGAGGTCGCGGTGATCGCCGGCCTGGTCGAGCGGCAGCAGCCGGGCCGGCGCAAGAGCGGCAAGCAGGTGACCTTCTCCACCGACCTCATCTACGATGTTCTGCGCCGCTACGAGCCGGACCATCTGCTGCTCGAAGCGGCCTGGGCTGACGCGCGCACGATGATGACCGATGTGGGACGTCTCGCCGACCTTCTCGACGTCGCCGCAACGCAGCTGCGGCACGTGCCGCTCGAGCGGGTCAGCCCGCTGGCCGTGCCGGTGCTGGTCATCGTCGGCCGGGAGAACACGGCGTCCGCGGACACGGACGATGCCTTGCTGGTCGAGGTGGAGGGGCTGGCGGCCGAGGCGATGCGGGTCGACCTGCCGATCGAGACCGAGGAAGGCTGAACCGCCGGACGGTCGCCGCGCCTTTCAACCCGCCGGTCACGAAAAAGGGGCGGATCACTCCGCCCCTTTGGTCCAGATCAGGAGTTCATGCCCGCTCCGGGCAGCACGGGTCAGGTGCCGAACGTGCGGTACTGTTCGTTGCCGACGAAGCCGAACTTGGTCACGCCCGACGCCTTGATGATGTCGAGAACCCGCAGGCTGCGGTCATAGCTCGCCCCGCCGACCGGTTCGAACTGAAGCTCCGGCTCCGGCTGAATGCCGCGTGTGGCTTCCAGGTTGCGGACCAGCTCCCCGTCGCTGATCGGCGTGCCGTTCCACAGCACCTGATCCTGCTCGTCGATGACGATCTTGTTGCGGATCGGATCGATCTGATCCGCCGGCGGCGGGTTCGGGTTCGGCACGGGCAGGTCGATGTCGACCGAATGGGTCGCCACCGGAATGGTGATGATGAACATGATGAGGAGCACGAGCATGACGTCGATCAGCGGCGTCGTGTTCATGTCCATCATCGGATTGCCGTCGTCGCGGCCACCGGACATTGCCATGGTGAGGGTGCTCCTGTGTTCTGGCCCCGGCTCAGGCGTTGGGGTCGACGGGGTTCGAGATGAAGCCGACCGTCGGATAGCCTGCCGACTGGACGTTGAAGATCGCGCCGGCGATGCAGCGCCACGGTGCGTTGACGTCGCCGCGGATGTGCACCTGCGGGATCGCGTCCGGGTTCTGGATGATCGCCTCCGGGCCGCCCGCGGCCTGGACGATGCGGTCGAGCCGGTCGAAGGCGCGTTCGTACAGTTCTTCGGACGTCACCGGCGTGATGTTGTTGAAGTAGACCCGGCACTCGCCGCTGCGCGAGGCGCCGGTGAAGCCCGGCTCGCCGGCACTGCGCCCGGCCTCGTCGGTGGTGCTGACGGTCAGCAGCAGGTTCTCCACCTTGTCCTGCGATTCCTGCGTCTCCAGCACGGGGATCCGCAGCTGTTCGATCGTCTGGATCGCGACCGGAACCGCGATCAGGAAGATAATGAGGAGCACCAGCATCACGTCCACAAGCGGCGTGGTGTTGATGTCGGACATCGGCGTTTCGCCGCCGTCGCCTCCCATCGAGATTGCCATCAGGTCGTCCTATTCAGATGAATGCTGCTGATCATGCGGACCGGAGGGTGGCCGGGCGATGAACCGGACGGTCGCGTCCGCCACCTCCCGGCCTCACCGCTCAGCGCTTGGGCGGCGTGTTGGTGGTCGAGGTCATCCCCGCCGTGGCGCCCCCAGCCGCACCCGCGGTGGTCGACCCCGCGGCCGCCGCCGAGCCGGCCGGAGCCGGGCGGCCGCTGACGGGAGCCGTCGCGGGCTTGGTGGTGGCGCCCGCCTTGGCGGCGGCCGGGGCCGCGGCCACGGCCGGCTTCACCGCACCGTTCGAGGTGATGTTCGCCATCAGGTCGTTGGAGAAGCCGCTGAGCATGGCCTGGATCCGCTTGTTGCGGCTCTGCAGCCAGTTGTAGGCGAGCACCGCCGGCACCGCCACGAACAGGCCGATGGCGGTCATGATGAGCGCCTCGCCCACCGGACCGGCGACGCGGTCGATGGAGGCGCTGCCGGCGAGGCCGATGTTGATCAGCGCGCGGTAGATCCCGATCACCGTGCCCAGCAGCCCGATGAACGGCGCGGTCGCACCGACCGAGGCGAGGAACGGCAGCCCCTGCGACAGCTTGGCCATGATCGAGGACTCCGACCGCACCATGGACCCGTGCAGCCAGTCATGGGCCTCGACGTCGTCGGTCATCTTGCCGTGGTCCTTCTTCGCCGCGATCGCGTCGTCGGCAAGCTGGCGCCAAGCGCTGTTGTCCTCGAGCTTGCGGGCGCCCTCTTCCAGGGAGCTGGCACGCCAGAAGTTGCCGCGGACGTCGTTGTACTGCCGCATGACCTTGTTCTGCTCGAGCAGCTTGGTGATGAGGATGTAGAACGAACCGACGGACATGATCACCAGCACGCCGAAGATGAACCAGGCGATGGCGCCGCCCTGTTCCATGGCCTCCCAGAAGCCGAACTGGTTGACCGGCGCATCCGTCGCGGCCGCTGCGATGAGGTTCCAAACCATTGCGAAATCCTTTTCTTGAACGTGCAGACCCGCTTTCGCGGTCAAGTGGAACGATTAGTTGATCTGGTAGACGATGGTGGTGGTGTAGCGCCCCTCGGTCGGGTTTCCGTCGCGGTCGAGTGCCGGGTTGAAGCGGGCATACTGTTCCATCCCGCGGCAGGCCGCCTGGTCGAGAATGCTTGACCCGCTCGAGCTGGTGACCTGGCAGTTGGCGGCCCGGCCCTGCGGCGTGACGGTGACGGTCACACCGACGCGTCCCTGCGTGCCTTCGTTGAGCGCCCGGCTGGGATAGTTGTCCTGAATGCGACGCGCCCATCCCGACTGGCCCTGCGGCGTGGCCGGACGCGCCTGTGACGGAGCTGGCGGCGGAGGCGGCGGGGGTGGGGGCGGCGGCGGCGCCGGCGCCGGTCCGGGAGGGGCCGGCGGCGGAATGAAGACTGCGGGCGGAGCCGGAGGCGGAATCGTGGTGGTCGTGCGGATGTCCGGCGGACGGGTCGACACGTTGATCGGCGGCGGCACGGCCACCGGCGGCGGCGGAGCGGCCGGGATGTTTTCCGGCGGCGGTGGCGGCGGTTCCTCCGGCGGCGGCGGCGGTTCGGTCACGTCCACCGTGGTCACCCGCTCGATCGCCTTGGTCACGGCCTGATAGGCCAGACCGGTGACGAGCACGTAACCGACGCCGAGGTGAACAAGCACAACAATGATGATCGCAATGATGCGATTGGAACTCATCTGTTGGTCGGCATAGGCCATTCGGTCGCATCACTCCGTCAAGAGGCCGGCCGGGCCAGCCTTCGTTGATCACACCGCCGGATGTCGATCATCCTGCGATTGCATTATCCATCAGCTTTCCCGAAATTCCAACAGGAGAAGCAACGAAGCAGCTCGGTTGTTCCGCATCGGACCAACCCCCGCCGCGGGTGCCGGATGGGATCCGCGCCCGCCGTCGCTGCCTTAGCGGGCGCGGTTTGGCAGCGCAAACGCTAAAGAGGTTCAAGCCCGGTTCACGCACCGGCCGCTCCACTGGAGACGGGAGCATGTTCACCGGGCAAGGGGTGAACGCAGCATGAAGCAAGAGGAGAGAGCAGTGGCGGGAGCAGGGGTGAAGGGCGGCGCAAGGCGCGGGGCGGCGCTGGTGATGGCCGGCATGCTCGCCCTTCTGCCGTCCGCGGCCGCAGCCCAGCCGTCCGGCCGCCCGACCGCGGGCGCGAATGCGCCGGTGACAGCCGCCGAGCCGACTTTCGCGGATCTCGTCTCCCTCGCGGAAGCGGCGGACGTGGTGGTGCGCCTGACCGTGCGGCGCCAAGCCGAGGTGCGCGGCGACCGCGCCATGGGCCTTGCTCCCGGACAGGCGCGGCTCTTCCTCGAAGGCGACACGGAGGCGCTGATTGCCGGCACGGCGCCGGTGGGGGCGCGGCTGCGGTGGCTGGCCGACGTGCCGCGCGACGCACGGGGGCGGGCGCCGCGCCTGCGCCGGCAAAGCGTGGTCGTCTTCGCGCGCCTCGTGCCCGGCCGCCCGGACGAACTCCAGCTGGTTGCGCCCGATGCTCAGCTGGCCGCCACGCCGGCGCTGGAACAGCGGCTGCGCCCGGTGCTCGCCGCGCTGCTTGCGCCTGACCGGCCGCCGGTGATCACCGGGATCGAGGACGTGCTGTCCATCCCCGGCAACCTCGTCGGCGAATCGGAGACACAGATCTTCCTGCGCACCGCCGACGGCCGGCCCGCGTCGCTGACCGTGGTGCGCCGGCCGGGTCAGGCGCCGCGCTGGGGCGTGTCGTGGAGCGAGCTTGTCGATCAGTCGGCCGCTGCCCCCGGTCGCGAGACGCTGGCATGGTACCGGCTCGCCTGCGGTCTGCCGCGGACCTTGCCCGAGGAGGCGGACCTTGCCCGCGACCCGGCGGCGCGGCGCCAGGCCGTGGCGGATTACGCGCTGGTGCTGGAGCAGCTGGGCGCCTGCGACCGCACGCGCGCCTAGGGCGGGGCGGCGGCGTCCAAACCCTGTGGCGCCAGTCCGCGGGCGATGCGGTCGGCATCCGAGCCCGGCGGCGCTTCGGGCAGCGCGGTCACATCGATGGCGAAGATCCGGGGCGGCACGCGGCCGAAGTGGACGCAGCCCGGCGCGCCGCGCCGGCAGGGCGGCGGACCCGGGTCGGGCGCACGCGGATCGCCCGCATCCATGGTGGCCGCCGCGTGGCGCCGCCGCGCCTCGTCCGCGCCGCGCAGCCGGTGCTCCTCGGTGGCGCGGCGGCGGCACACCACGATCTCGCCGGTGATGATGGCGGCTTCTTCCTGTGCGGTGCAGGGCTCGGATTCTGGCGCCGGACCGTAGGCCGCGCGCGCCGCCGCGAGCGCATGGTCGGCGCTGCCCGGCGGCGGTTCGGCGCCGAGCGGGCCTGCGATCGCGGCCATGAGCAGCCCGACCACACTTCGCGCTGCGCTCGACATTGCGCCTGCCCCCTTCTAGTGGCGACCACACACAACCACGGGGACTGAACCTGAGATGACCATGAACGACAAGGGGGGCGGCAGCCCGCTTGACCGGGTGCTGGTGCTGGAGATGGTGCGGGTGACGGAGGCGGCGGCGATCGCCGCGTCGAAGCTGATCGGCCGGGGGGACGAGAAGGCCGCCGATGCCGCGGCGGTGGAGGCCATGCGGCGCGCGTTCGACACGCTCGAAATCGACGGGACGGTGGTGATCGGCGAGGGCGAGCGCGACGAGGCGCCGATGCTGTTCATCGGCGAGAAGGTCGGAGGGGCGCCCGGAACCGGTCCCAGGATCGACATCGCGCTCGACCCGCTGGAGGGGACCACCATCACCGCCAAGGCGGGCCCCAACGCGCTGGCCGTGCTGGCGGCGGCGGAGGAAGGGTGCCTCCTGAACGCGCCGGACGTGTACATGGACAAGATCGCCGTGGGTCCGGGCTACCCCGAGGGGATTATCGATCTGGCGAAATCGCCGTCGGAGAATGTGCGCGCGGTGGCGGCGGCCAAGGGGGTGGAGCCGGCGGAGATCATGGTCTGCGTGCTCGACCGACCGCGCCATGCCGAGCTGATCGCCGAGCTGCGCGCGCTTGGCTGCGGGGTGGTGCTGATCGGCGATGGCGATGTGGCCGGTGTCATCGCGGTGACGGACGAGGACACCACTATCGATCTCTACATGGGCTCGGGCGGCGCGCCCGAAGGGGTGCTGGCTGCCGCGGCCCTGCGGTGTGTCGGAGGGCAGTTCCAGGGGCGCCTCCTGTTCCGCAACGACGAGGAACGGGCCCGGGCGCGCAAATGGGGCATCGAAGACCTCGACCGGATCTACACCCGGGACGACCTGGCGCGCGGCGACTGCATCTTTGCCGCCACCGGCGTGACCTCCGGGTCGCTGCTGGAGGGGGTGAAGCACCGGCGCGACGGCCGGATGACGACCGAATCTGTGGTGATGCGCGCCTCGAGCGGCACGGTCCGCTGGATCCGCGGCGAGCACCGGGTGCGGTGATGCCGCCGTCCGCCTACAGGAGAGCAGCACCCGCGCCATGAAGATCCTCGCCGCCAATTCGAACCTCCCGCTCGCCCGGGACATCGCCGCCTATCTCGAAACACCGCTCACGGATGTCTCCGTGCGCCGGTTCGCGGACGAGGAGATCTTCGTCGAGGTGCACGAGAACGTGCGCGGCGAGGACGTGTTCGTGGTGCAGTCGACCAGCTATCCGGCCAATGACAATCTGATGGAGCTGCTGATCTGCATCGATGCGCTGCGGCGCGCGTCGGCCCGGCGGATCACGGCGGTGGTGCCCTATTTCGGCTATGCGCGGCAGGACCGCAAGCCGGGTCCGCGCACGCCAATCAGCGCCAAGCTGGTGGCCAATCTCATCACCGAAGCCGGCGCCGACCGGGTGCTGTCGGTCGACCTGCACGCCGGGCAGATCCAGGGCTTCTTCGACATTCCGACCGACAATCTCTACGCGGCGCCGGTGATGGCGGCCGACATCCAGGCACGGTACGACGGACGGGATCTGATGGTGGTCTCTCCCGACGTGGGCGGAGTTGTGCGGGCGCGGGCGCTGGCCAAGCGTCTCGACAACGCCCCGCTGGCCATTGTGGACAAGCGTCGTGACCGGCCTGGCGAATCGGAGGTGATGAACATCATCGGCTCGGTCGAGGGACGGCACTGCATCCTGATCGACGACATCGTCGATTCAGGGGGGACGCTGGTGAACGCGGCGCAGGCGCTGCTCGACAACGGCGCCCAGAGCGTCGCCGCCTACATCACCCACGGCGTCCTGTCCGGCGGCGCGGTCGCGCGGGTGGACGGCTCGGCCCTGGCGGAACTCGTCATCACCGACACCATCGAGCCGACCGAGATCGTCAAGGCGTCGCAGCGGATCCGAATCCTGACCATGGCACCGATGCTCGGCGAGGCGATCCACCGGATCGCCGACGAGACCTCCGTGTCCAGCCTGTTCGACTGAGCGGCAGGCCGGATGACCCGCCCTTCCGCTGGACGGTGGCTGGACGAGGGAGCGGCCCGGCCTTGAGGCTCGCCGCCGAAGTCGCCGTGGCCCACCGCCTCGCAGACGCGGCCGGCGCGGCGATCCGTCCGCTGTTCCGTGCGGCGACCGCCGAGCGGAAGGCGGATGCCTCGCCCGTCACCGCCGCCGACCGCAATGCGGAGCAGGCCATGCGCGCGATCCTGGCCGCCGAATATCCGCAGGACGGGGTGCACGGCGAGGAGTTCGGGCCGCGCGAGGGAAAGTCGCGGCGGCAATGGGTGCTCGATCCGATCGACGGCACGGTGAGCTTCCTTGCCGGCCGGCCGATCTTCGGCACGCTCATCGCCCTGCTCGACGACGGCTTTCCGGTGCTCGGCGTCATCGATCAGCCGGTTCTGGGGGAGCGGTGGGTGGGCGTTGCGGGACGGCCCACCACCTTCAACGGGCAGCCGGTTCGCACCCGCGGATGCGCCGCACTGGCGGAGGCAACGGTCGCCACGACCGGTCCGCACTATTTTACCGTCGAGCAGGGCAGCCGGTTCATGGCCCTGGCGGGGGCGACCGACCACCGGCGGATGATGATGGGCGGCGACTGCTACAATTACGGGCTGCTTGCCGGAGGGCATCTCGACATCGTCTGCGAAGCCGGGTTGAAGCTGCACGATTTTGCCGCGCTCGTGCCGGTGGTGGAGGGCGCGGGCGGCGTCATGTGCGACTGGGCCGGAGAGCCGCTGCACGCGGGCTCGGGAGGCGAGGTGCTGGCACTTGGCGACCCGGCGCGGCTCGACGACGTGCTGGAGGCGCTGCACGGCCATGGCTGAGGGCGGAGCGCTGAGCGGGCGGGTGGCGCTGGTGACGGGCGCGGGCCGGGGCCTCGGACTGGCGATCGCGCGGCGCCTTGCCGCCGAAGGGGCGGCGGTCTGGCTGAACGGGCGCGACGAGGCCGCGCTGGCGCGCGCCGCGGACGCGGTTGGCAGGCGGGCGCGTCCGCTTGCCTTCGACATCGCCGACGATCGGGCGACCGCGCGGGCGTTCGACCGGCTGGCGGAGGGCGGGCTCGACATCCTCGTCAACAATGCGGGACAGCGCGACCGGCGCCAACTGGAAGTGCTGGACCGGGCGGCGGTCCGCGCGCTGATGGAGGTGAACCTGGTCGCGCCTTTCGACCTTGCCCGCCGGGCCGCGCCCCTGCTCGCGGCGCGCGGGCAGGGCCGCATCGTCAACATCACCTCCATCGCCGCCGACATTGCGCGCGGCGGCGATGCCGCTTACACCGCGTCCAAGGGTGCGCTGGCCGCGCTGACCCGGGCTCTGGCCGCGGAACTGGGCGGCGCCCGGATCACCGTCAACGCGGTGGCGCCCGGCTTCTTCGCCACGGAGGCGAATCACGCCATGGTGAGCGATCCGGCCGTGGCCGAGCACCTGCGGCGGCGCACGGCGCTCGGGCGGTGGGGACGACCCGACGAGATCGCCGGCGCGGTCGCTTTCCTCGCCGGCGACGAGGCGGCCTACATCACCGGCCAGACGCTGAGCATCGACGGGGGGTACACATCCCATTTCTGACCGGCCATTTCTGACCGGCCACTTCTGGCCGTCTTGCGTCCGCGCGCGTCCTGCGCTAGGCGCGCCAGCTTCACCGACACGTGATGATCCGCCGGCCTGGCCACCAGGGCTGCCATGGCTGGCCGCGAACGTGTCCCTGTGACAAGGAGACCGAAATGCCCAAGCTCAAGACCAAGAGCGGCGTCAAGAAACGCTTCAAGTTCACCGCGACCGGCAAGGTCAAGCACGGTGTGGCGGGCAAGCGCCACCGGCTGATCAGCCACAACGCCAAGTACATCCGTCAGCAGCGCGGCACCAAGGTGCTGTCCGACAGCGACGCGGGCCATGTGCGCCTGTGGGCGCCCTACGGCCTGAAGTAAGGAGAAGCGCACCATGCCACGCATCAAACGCGGCGTCACGACGCGCGCCAAGCACAAGCGGATCCTCGATCAGGCCAAGGGCTATCGGGGCCGGCGCAAGAACACCATCCGCGTCGCGCGGCAGGCGGTGGAGAAGGCCGGGCAGTACGCCTATCGGGACCGCAAGGTGAAGAAGCGCACCTTCCGCGCCCTGTGGATCCAGCGGATCAACGCCGCCGTGCGTGCCGAAGGCCTGACCTATTCGCAGTTCATCCACGGCGCAAAGCTTGCCGGCATCGAGCTCGACCGCAAGGTGATGGCCGATCTGGCGATGAACGAGGGCGCGGCCTTCACCGCGATCATCCAGCAGGCCAAGGGCGCGCTGCCGCAGGCGGCCTGATCCTCAGCCACTCCCGGATGCCGGCGCCATCCCCGCCCGACGGGGGTGGCGCTTTCCGTTTGTGCCGCCTAACGAGCCGCGCATGACCACCGAACACGACCAACGCGTGGCCGACACCCTTGACCGGTTGCGCCAGGCGCAAGCGCCGGCGCAGGTGGAGGCGATCCGCATCGAGGCGCTGGGCAAGCAGGGCTGGGTCAGCCAGCTCATGAAGACACTGGGCGCGATGACGCCCGAGGCCCGGCAGGCCGAGGCGCCGCGCATCCAGGGCATGCGGACCCGGATCGCCGCCGCGATCGAAGAGCGCAAGGAGGCGCTGGAGGCCGAGGCGCTGGAACGGCGGCTTGCGGCCGAGCATCTCGACCTGACGCTGCCCGCGCCCGAACAGCCGCTTGGCACCGTGCACCCCGTCAGCCAGGTCATGGACGAGCTGGCGGAGATCTTCGCCGACCTGGGCTTCACCGTCGCCTCCGGTCCCGAGATCGAGGACGACTGGCACAACTTCACCGCGCTGAACATGGCCGAAACGCACCCGGCCCGGGCCATGCACGACACGTTCTACTTCCCCGATACGGGACCGCGGGGCCGACGGATGCTGCTGCGCACCCACACCTCGCCCGTGCAGATCCGGGCGATGATGGAACAGGGGGCGCCGCTCCGCCTGATCGCGCCCGGCCGCGTCTATCGCTCGGACAGCGACGCCACCCACACGCCGATGTTCCATCAGGTCGAGGGGCTGGTCATCGACCGCGGCATCCACCTCGGCCATCTGAAATGGACGCTGGAGACGTTCCTGCGTGCCTTTTTCGAGCGCAACGACCTCGTGCTGCGCCTGCGTCCGTCCTATTTTCCTTTCACCGAGCCGAGCGTCGAGGTCGATGTCGGCTTTGCGCTGGAGGACGGGCCGAGGGGACCGGTGCGCGTGCTGGGCGGCGACGGCGATGCGCCAGGGCATGGCTGGATGGAGCTGCTGGGCAGCGGGATGGTCAACCGCCGGGTGCTCGAATCCGCCGGAGTGGACCCGGATGTCTATCAGGGGTTCGCGTTCGGGCTGGGGGTCGACCGGCTGGCGATGCTGAAATACGGCATGGACGATCTGCGCGCGTTCTTCGACGGCGATCTGCGCTGGCTGCGGCACTACGGGTTCGGCCCGTTCGCCCAGCCGTCGCTTTCGGCCGGCATCGGAGCACGGGCATGAGGTTCTCGCTCGAATGGCTGCGCGCCTTTCTCGACACGGACGCGTCGGCGCAGGAGATCGCCCGGACGCTGAACCGGATCGGGCACGAGGTCGAGAGTGTGGACGATCCCGCCGACCGGCTGCGCGGCTTTCGCGTGGCCCGCGTGCTGACGGCGCAGAGGCATCCGCAGGCGGACAAGCTGCAGGTGCTGACCGTGGACGCCGGGGACGGGGAGCCGCTGCAGGTTGTCTGCGGCGCGCCCAACGCGCGCGCCGGAATGCTGGGCGTTCTGGGGCTGCCCGGAGCGGTGGTGCCGGCAAGCGGGATGGAGCTGCGCCGCAGCGCCATCCGGGGTGTCGAGTCGCACGGCATGATGTGCTCCGTCCGCGAGCTCGACCTCGGGGACGAGCATGACGGGATCATCGAGCTGCCCGCAGATGCTCCCGTCGGCGCCAGCTTCGCCGACTATCAGGACGCCTCCCCCGTGTTCGACGTGGCCGTCACCCCGAATAGGCCCGACTGTATGGGGGTGCTGGGGATCGCACGTGATCTGGCGGCGGCGGGCGCGGGTGCGCTGCGGCCGCTCGCCGTGCCCAAGGTGGCGGACAGCTTCGCCTGTCCGGTCGAGATCCGCGCGGACGACGCCGAGGGTTGCCCGGCGTTCTACGGCCGCGTGGTCCGCGGCATCGCCAACCGCGCGTCCCCCGACTGGCTCCAGCGCCGCCTGCTGGCCGCCGGGCAGCGGCCGATCAACGCCGTGGTGGATGCGACCAATTACCTGATGCTCGCCTACGGCCGCCCTGCCCATGCCTATGATCTGGCCAGGCTGTCGGGCGCGGTGACGGCGCGGCGGGCGCAGCCCGGCGAGCAGGTGGAGGCGCTGAACGGGCGCACCTACGCGCTCGACGGGGAGATGACGGTCATCGCCGATGCGCAGCGCGTGCACGACATTGCCGGCATCATGGGGGGCGAGCATTCCGGCGTCACCGAGGCGACCACCGATGTGCTGCTCGAGATCGCCTATTTCGACCCCGCGCGGGTGGGAATGACCGGACGGCGGCTGGGGCTGACATCGGATGCCCGCACACGCTTCGAGCGCGGCGTCGACCCGGCCTTCCTGGATGCGGGCATGGCGCTCCTGACCGATCTCGTGCTGCGAAGCTGTGGCGGCGAGGCGAGCGCCGTCGTGCGCGCCGGCACGCCGCCGGATCAGCCGCAGGCGGTCGCCTTCGACCCCGCGCTGACGCAGCGGCTGGGCGGGGTCAGTGTGCCCGAAGCCGAGCAGCGCCGGATCCTCGAGGCGCTGGACTTCCGCGTCGCCGAGGACTGGCGCGTCACCGTGCCGCCACGGCGCCATGACATCGAAGGCGCGGCCGATCTGGTGGAGGAGGTCGTCCGCATCCACGGCCTCGACCGTGTGGCGAGCGTCGCCCTGCCGCGCGCCGAGGGCGTCGCCAGGCCGACCGCGACGCCGCTTCAGGCGACCGAACGGCGCCTGCGCCGGGCGGCTGCCGCCCGCGGCCTTCACGAGGCGGTGACCTGGTCGTTTCTCCCGCGCGCGCAAGCCGACCGCTTCGCTCCGGAAGGAGCGTCGCTGTGGACGCTGGAGAACCCGATCAGCGAGGACCTGAAGGTGATGCGCCCCTCGCTTCTTCCCGGCCTGCTGATGGCTGCCAAGCGCAACGCCGACCGCGGGATCGACAGCATCCGCCTGTTCGAGCTGGGACGCCGCTATGCCCGCGCGGCCGATGGCCTCAGCGACGAACGCCCTACGCTCGGCCTGCTGCTGGCCGGCGAGCGTCGCCCGCGCGGGTGGCGGCACGGCAAGGCCGAAGCGTTCGACGCCTTCGACGCCAAGGCCGAGGCGCTGGCGCTGCTCGCGCTCGCCGGCGCGCCGGTCGGCAACCTGCAGGTGATGGGCGAGGCGGGGCCGCAGTTCCATCCCGGCCAGTCGGCCACCCTGCGGCTCGGTCCCAAGACGGTGCTGGCCCGGTTCGGAGCCCTGCACCCGGCCACGCTGAAGGCCTTCGACATCGGTGGACCCGTGGTCGCGGCGGAACTCCATCTGGATGCCCTGCCGGCGAGGAAGAGCGCCGGTTTCGCCCGCCCGCCCTATGTGCCGGCGGCGCTGCAATCCGTGGCACGCGATTTCGCGTTTCTGGTTCCCCTTGATCTTCCCGCAGCCGACCTCGTGCGCGCCGTCCGCGGCGCCGACAGGAGCGCGATCGTGGACGCGCGGGTTTTCGACGTCTTCACCGGACAGGGCGTTCCGGACGGGCACAAGTCCCTGGCAATCGAGGTGACGCTGCAGCCGGGGGAGAAGAGTTTCACCGAAGCGGACTTGAAGGGTGTGTCCGATCGCATCGTTGCGGCCGCGGCTCGGCTCGGCGGGGAACTGCGCGCATGAAAACGGCACTCGTGACGGGCGCCACGGCCGGGATCGGCCGCGCCTGCGTGGACGCCCTCATCGGCGGCGGCTGGCGGGTGGTGGGCACGGGCCGGCGGGCCGAACGGCTGGCCGAACTTGAACGGATCCACGGCGAGGACCGCTTCCGCGCCGCCGCGTTCGACATGCGCGACGACGCCGGCCGCGAGGCGGCGCTCGGCGCCCTTTCCGGGGCGTTCGCGGACATCGACCTGCTGGTCAACAACGCCGGCCTCGCGCTCGGCACGGCGCCGGCACAGGACTGTGCGCTGTCGGACTGGCGCACGATGATCGACACCAACGTCACCGCTCTGGTCGCGCTCACCCACGCGCTGCTGCCGCAGCTCATCGCCCGGCGCGGCGCGATCATCAACGTGTCGTCGGTGGCGGCGACGACGCCCTACACGGGCGGCAACGTCTATGGCGCGACCAAGGCGTTCGTGCGGCAGTTCACGCTGAACCTGCGCTGCGACCTGCACGGCACGGGCGTGCGCGTCACCTCGGTCGAGCCGGGCATGGTGGAGACGGAATTCACCCTGGTGCGCACCGGCGGCAATGCGGAGGCGCATCGCCGCCTTTACGAAGGCGCCGAGCCGATGACCGCGCAGGACATCGCCGCCACCATCCGCTGGATCGCCGAGCTGCCGCCGCATCTCAACGTCAACACGCTGGAGCTGATGCCGGTCAGCCAGAGCTGGGCCGGATTCCAGGTGGCGCGCACGCCGGGCTGAACGGGGCCGTCCCGACACATTTACCCGCTGGCAAGCATGGCGGGGGCATGTGCTGGCCTCATGAGGCGTGCCACCGCGGATCCCCATGGCGCCGTGCTCCTGCCACCGCGTGCCACGACGACCAGCACGGCGGGACGACGCGTGCTGGCCGCTGTCCTCGTCGCACAGGCATTGAGCGCCGCGCTGCTGGTGCTGATCCTGTCCACGACCGGGCAGCGCCTGTCGGCCGAGTTCCTGCCGCTGGCGCTGCTCGGCCTCGGGCTGGGCGGGGTGGCCGGATGGTGCCGGTTCCGCATGCTCCACTGGCGGCTTGGGGATGCGGCGCTTGCCGGGGCGCTGTTCACCAGCGGGACGCTGCTGTGCGGGCTGGTGGCGTGCCTCGGGCTCAGGCTCGGTCTGCCGCTGGCCGACACGGCGCTCCTCGCTGCCGATTCCCGCCTTGGCATCGACGTGGCCGCCGCCACGCATGCCGTGGCTGCGCGTCCCTGGGCGTCGGCGGCGCTGTTCCGGGCCTACGACCTGTCAGCCATGCTGTGCGTGGCGGCTGTCGTCTGGCACCTCGCGCGCGGTCACCGCCAGGGGCTGTGGGCGCTGTTCGGCACGGCCATGCTGGCGATGCAGGCGACGGCTGCGCTTTCGCTTCTTTTCCCGGCGCGCGGTGCAGCGGCGATGCTGGGCCTCGAGACGCTGCAGGGCGCGGGCCTGCCGCACGGGGCGGGCACCTACGCGCTGGCGGCGTTCGAACGGTTCTACCTTGGAGGCGAGCTGCTGGTGCGGCCCGACGACCTCGAGGGGATCGTCTGCTTTCCCTCCTTCCACACGGTGATGGCGCTGCTGGCGGCGCAGGGCTTTGCCGGCACCCGCCTGCGCTGGCCGGCAACCGCGTGGGCGGCGCTCACCATCGTGTCCACCGTGCCGATGGGCGGGCATTATCTGACGGACATCCTGGGGGGGATGGCGGTGTGGCTCGCCTGCGCCCTTGCGGCCACGCGGCTCTGCGCCGACGCGCCGGCGGTCCCCCCGCGCCTCGCATGGACGGCGCCGGCGGCGGCGGCTAAGGGCGCGGTTCCATGTCCGACACGACCTTCGCCAATCGCCGCACCTTTGCCATCATCTCGCATCCCGACGCCGGCAAGACCACGCTGACCGAGAAGCTGCTGCTGCAGGGCGGAGCCATCCACCTGGCGGGCGAGGTCAAGGCGCGCGGCGCGGCGCGCCGGGCACGGTCCGATTGGATGAAGATCGAGCAGCAGCGCGGCATCTCCGTCACCAGTTCGGTCATGACCTTCGCGCGCAACGGGATCACCTTCAACCTGCTCGACACGCCGGGCCACGAGGATTTTTCCGAGGACACCTACCGGACGCTGACCGCGGTCGATTCGGCGGTAATGGTGATCGACGCCGCCAAGGGCATCGAGCCGCAGACGCGCAAGCTGTTCGAGGTCTGCCGCCTGCGCAACGTGCCGATCATCACCTTCGTCAACAAGGTCGACCGCGAGGGGCGGGCCGTGTTCGATCTCCTCGACGAGATCGCCGACCTGCTCCAGCTCGATGTCAGCCCGCAGAGCTGGCCGCTCGGCATGGGCGGCACCTTCGAGGGCGTGCTCGACTTCGCCAGCGGCACCATTGCCCGGCCCGACGGTCCTTCGCGCGAATTCGCCGGCCGCCGCGACCGCGCGGACGTGCCGGACAGGTTTGCGGAAGAGGTCGAGCTTGGCCGTGTCGGCTATCCGGAACTCGACCTTGCGGCATACCGCGCGGGCGATCTGACCCCGGTGTATTTCGGCTCGGCGCTCAAGAACTTCGGCGTGGAGGAACTGATCGATGCCCTCGCGACCCACGCGCCACCGCCGCGTCCGCAGCCGAGCAGCGACGGGCCGGTCGATCCCGCCCGACCGGAGGTGACCGGCTTCATCTTCAAGGTCCAGGCGAACATGGACCCCAATCACCGCGACCGGATCGCCTTCATGCGACAGGTGTCGGGCACGTTCCGGCGCGGGATGAAGCTGACGCCTTCGGGCCTTGGCAAGCCGATCGCGGTGCATTCGCCGATCCTGTTCTTCGCCCAGGACCGCGAAGTGGCCGACACGGCGGAGGCGGGCGACATCATCGGCATCCCCAATCACGGGACGCTGAGGGTCGGGGACACCCTGTCGGAGCGCAACGAGGTCCGGTTCACCGGTCTGCCGAACTTTGCGCCCGAGATCCTGCGGCGGGTTCAGCTCAGGGATCCGACCAAGACCAAGCAGCTTCGCAAGGCGCTCGACGATCTCAGCGAGGAAGGCGTCATCCAGGTGTTCCGCCCGGAAATCGGGGCGCAGGCGATTGTCGGCGTGGTGGGGCAGCTGCAGCTCGAGGTGCTCGTGAGCCGGCTCGAAGCCGAATACAAGGTCGAAGCGGTGCTGGAACCGGCGCCGTTTGCCACCGCGCGCTGGATCGGGGGGGACGCGGCCGCGCTTGCCGCCTTCACCGCCATCAACCGCGCCAATGTCGCCCGCGACCGCGACGGCGATCCGGTGTTCCTCGCCAAGAGCCTGTGGGACGTGAACTACCAGGCAGAAAAGAACCCCGAGCTTCGGTTCAGCGCGATCAAGGAGCGGTAGAGATGGAACTGATCGGCCCCACGTCGCAAAGCTTCGTGTCGCAGCGGCTGAGGCTGCACTACGTCGACTGGGGGCGGCTGCGCCCCGACGGCTCGGTGAAGCCGACGCTGGTGCTGGTCCACGGGGGCAAGGATCACTGCCGCTCGTGGGACTGGACGGCGCTGGCGCTGCGGGACGAATGGCATGTGGTCGCGCTGGACCACCGCGGCCACGGCGACAGCGACTGGGTGTCGGACGGCGTCTACCAGGTGCAGGACATGGTCTACGACCTCGCGCAGCTCGTGCACCAGCTGGGCGCGGGCCCGGTGACGATCATCAGCCACTCGATGGGCGGCAACGTCGCCCTGCGCTATGCCGGGATCTATCCCGAGATGGTGCGGCGGATCGTGGCGATCGAAGGTCTCGGCCCGTCGCCCAAGCTGCTCGCCGAGCAGGAGCAGCAGCCGTTCCCCGTGCGCGCCCGCGAATGGATCGAGAAGAAACGGCGCGCGTCCGGGCGCAGCGTGCGCAAATACGCGACCATCGAGGACGCTTTTGCCCGCATGATCGAGGAGAACAACTACCTCACCGAGGATCAGGCCCGGCACCTCACCGTGCACGGCGTGAACCGCAACGAGGACGGCACCTTTTCGTGGAAGTTCGACCCGCACCTCAACGTGTGGGCGATCGGCGCCTCCGAGCAGGTGTGCGTCGAGACGATGTGGGCGGCGATCACGTGCCCCACCCTGCTGCTCTACGGGGCGAACAGCTGGGCCTCGAACCCGGCCAAGGACGGCCGGATCTCGCACTTCCGCGACGCACAGGTGATCGAATTCGAAAACGCCGGGCACTGGCTGCACCATGATCAGTTCGACAGATTCATGAGCACCGTGAACGCGTTTCTCTCAGCGGACCGATGACGACGCTCACGGTTGCGAGCTACAACATCCACAAGGGGGTGGGTCTCGACCGCCGCCGGGACGCGGACCGCATCATCACCGTGCTGCGCGAGGTGAATGCCGATGTCTTTGCGCTGCAGGAAGCCGATCTGCGTCTCGGAGAGCGGGCCAGCGTCCTGCCGCGGGCGCTCCTCGACGACACGCCGTGGAAGGTCGTGCCGGTGGCAAAACGCCCGCGCTCGATCGGCTGGCATGGCAATGCCCTGCTGGTGCGGCGGCACATCGAGGTGCTGGAAGCCCATGCGCTCGACCTGCCGACGCTGGAGCCGCGCGGCGCGGCGATGGCGGTGCTGGAGGCGCACGGGGTCCGCTTCTGCGTCATCGGCGTCCACCTCGACCTGTCGGGGCTGCGCCGCCGCGACCAGGTGCGCGCGCTGCTGCGCCGCTGCGACGAGCTTGACCATGGCCTGCCCTGCATCCTGATGGGCGACTTCAACCAGTGGGGTCGGCAGACGGGCGCGATGCAGGAGTTCGACCTGCCGGGCGAGGGCGGCTGGCACATGGCGCCGACGGGAGCCAGCTATCCGAGCCGCCGCCCGCTGGCGCAGCTCGACCGGATCATCTGCAACGAAGGTTTCACCGTCGCCGAGGCCCGCGCGCACCACAGCGCGCTGGCGACGGTCGCGAGCGATCACCTCCCGGTGTGGGCGCGGGTGGAAAGCACCGCCGGGTGAGGCGAAGCGCCGCTAGGCGGAGCGTCGCCGTCCCCGGCGGTCATGCCCCCAGCGCCTCGCGCACGAAATCGGCGCAGCGTTCGCCGATCATGATGGACGGGGCGTTGGTGTTGCCGCTGACGAGCCTGGGCATGATGCTCGCATCGGCGACCCACAGGCGCTCCACCCCGCGCACCCGCAGCTTGGGATCCACCACCGCGTCCGCATCGCCGCCCATGCGGCAGGTGCCGACCGGATGGTACACGGTGTCCGCACGGCTGCGGATGAGGCTGTCGAGAGCGTCATCGTCGGCGAGGTCGACCGGGTAGCGGTCGGTGAGGCCGAGATGGCTGAGCGGAGGGGACGCGGCGATGCGGTGGGACAGGCGCACCCCGGCGCGCAGGGTGGCCATGTCCCGCTCGTCGTCGAGGAAGTTGGGATCGATCAGCGGTCCGTCCTCGGCCCGCTTCGACTGCAGGCGCACGGTGCCCCGGCTCTCGGGCCGCAGAACGCAGGCGTGCAGGCTGACCCCGTGTCCCTTGACCTTGGTGCGGCCATGGTCCTCGAGCATGGCGGGCACGAAATGCCACTGCACGTCGGGCGCCGGCACGCCGGGCATGACGCGGGCGAAGCCGCCGCTCTCGGCATAGGGAGTGGTCATGATGCCGGTGCGCTTGCGCCGGTGTTCCCAGATCGCCCTGGCCATGCGCAGGGTGCCGGCGCGGCTGTCGCCGATCGGCACGTCCGAACGGCTCTCCCACGAGGAGACGTAGTCGATGTGGTCCTGCAGGTTTTCGCCCACCGCCGCCCGATCGGCGAGAACGGCGATCCCGTGCTCCTGCAGATGCGCGGCCGGGCCGATGCCGGAGAGCATGAGCAGCTGGGGCGAGTTGAAGGCGCCGCCGCTCAGCACCACGCCGCCGCGGGCCCGCACGGTGCGCTCCTTGCCGGCCACGGCATAGATGACGCCGACGGCGCGGCCCTCCTCGAACAGGATGCGCTGGACGCAGACGCCGATGCGCACGTCGAGATTGCGCTGCCGGCGCAGCGGGTCGAGATAGGCGCGCGCGGCCGACCACCGCTCGCCGTCGCGCTGCGTCACTTGGTAGAGGCCGAAGCCCTCCTGCCGCTCGCCGTTGAAGTCGGTGTTGCGGCCGAGCTGGAGCGAAGCGGCCGCTTCGACGAAGGCGATGCTGGCGGGGTTGGGCCACAGCTGGTCGGACACCCACAGGGGGCCGCTGGCGCCGTGGAAGGCATCGGCGCCGCGCACATTGTGTTCGGCGCGCTTGAAGACAGGCAGGACATCGTCATAGGCCCAGCCGGTGCACCCCATGGCGGCCCAGTTGTCATAGTCCCAGCGGTGGCCGCGGATGTAGATCATGGCGTTGATGGCCGACGACCCGCCGAGGCCGCGTCCGCGCGGCTGATACCCGCGCCGGCCGTTCAGCCCCTTCTGCGGCACCGTCTCGTAGCGATAGTTCGACCCCTGACGCAGGAATGGCATGAACCCCGGCGTGGTGACGAGGATCGAGCGGTTGTGCCCGCCCGCCTCGAGCAGGCACACGCTGCGCGTCATGTCCTCGGCCAGCCGCCCCGCCGCGGCGCTGCCGGCGCTGCCGCCGCCGATCACGATGATGTCGAAGGTGTCCATGCCTGCTCCCGCTGTTGTGTTTGGCGCGATGCTAGGCGGTCACCCGGTGCGGTGCAATCGGCTCGGCGGGCGCCGCGTCCGGGGCGTGGCGTTCGGCCCAGCGAGCCCGCAGCGCATCGCTGGTCGCGCGGCTGTTGTCGTGGCTCCAGCCTGGTGGACGCAGCATGTAGGAGAGCTTGTGACGCCACGGTGCGGCGGCCACGTCGCGCGCCATGCCGATCAATTCGTGGAACACCGCCCACAGCAGGTTGAAGCTGCCGAGCTGGTGCACGATCCCGTAGCGGATCGCCTCGTCGTCACGCTCGGGCTCGAAGGTGCCGAACAGACGGTCCCAGACGATGAAGACGCCGGCATAGTTGCGGTCGAGATAGCGCGGATTGGTGGCATGGTGCACCCGGTGGTGCGAGGGCGTGTTCATGACCGCTTCCACCCAGCGCGGGAGCCGCCCGACCGCCTCCGTGTGGATCCAGAACTGGTAGACGAGATTGAAGCCGGCGCAGATCGCCACCATCGCCGGGTGAAAGCCGATCAGCACGAGCGGCAGCCGGAAGGTGAAGCCCAGGGTGAAAAACCCGGTCCAGCTCTGCCGCAGGGCCGTGGACAGGTTGTAGTGCTGCGACGAATGGTGGTTGACGTGGCTCGCCCAGAACCAGCGCACCCGGTGCCCAGCCCGGTGGATCCAGTAGTAGGCGAGATCATCGAGCACGAAGCACACCGGCCACGCCCACCAGACCCAGCCGATCTCGAACAGCCGATAATCATAGACCCACAGCGAGACGGCGGCGACGATGCCGCCGAACAGCGCCCCCGCAACGGTGCTGCCGAGGCCCATTCCGAGGCTCACCGCGGTATCGCGCCACTCGTAGCTGCGCCGCGAGCGGCGCGCCGCCCAGCCGATCTCGAGCAGCAGCAGCGCCACGAACACGGGCACAGCGTAGTCTACCGGGCTGAAGCTGGGCATGGCGCGCAGGATAACAGGTCGATGCGGCGCTTCCAATGCTGCGGGTCGTCGAGGCTGAGCGTCAGCCGGCCGAACCACCGGTCGCCGGCATCGACCACAAGGTCGGAGCCGCTCACCTCGGCCCTGGCACCGGGTCCGAGCAGCCGCCCCGCGACGTGCGAGCCGTGCGCGCGCATGACGAGCACGCGCCCGCGCGCATCCAGCAAGAGCGCCGCGTCGCGCGCCGGGTCGACAGCCACTGCCACGGCGGAAAAGTCGGGGTCGACCGCGGCTGCCGCGGCCCTTGCCGCCTCCTCATTTGGGAGCAGTGGATCCGCGCCGAGCCGCAGGGCACGGACCAGCAGCACGACGGCAATGACGGCGAGCAGCGACCCCAGCGCCTGCCACAGCTCGGCCATGGATCAGCGAGGGTGGGTGTGCTCCGCGGCCTGCAGCAGAAGGCCGCGGGCCTGGGCCGTGTCCACGCCGACGCCGCCCAGAGCCGCCTCCACCTCGTGCAGCGACCGGCCGGCGCGAAGCTGCGCCGCGGCCCACAGCAGCGCCGAGCGCGTGCCCGAGCGGCAGAACAGCAGCACCTTGCCCTCCGCTCCGGCGAGGAGATCACCGAGCGCGTCCGCCTGTTCCGCCGCGAGGGTTCCGCCACGCACCGGCAAGGCGGCATAGCGCAGCCCGTGCTGGCGCGCGCACTCCTCGAGCACGGCGCCCGCAGGCTGATCTGCGCTTTCCCCGTCCGGACGGTTGTTGACGATGAGGCGCACACCCATGGCGCGGAGTGCCGGCATGTCTTCGGACCCGATCTGCCCGCTGACAAGGATGCCGGGCGCGATCTGATGAGGGTTCATGAGAGGCTCCCAGTGCGGCGCGTCTGTCCCGGGGGGCGGGGCGCGCTGCCATTCGCGTCAACCAAGCGGGCTTTTCTGATCAGGGCAAGCGGAAAAACATTTCCCGCCGGGACGGTTTGGCGATATGCTCCGGCACAAAAGGCGCGCGGCGGAGGTTTTCTTGACCGCCGACCCGGACGTCTTTGCTCCCTGTGTTGGTCGCCGGCGCTTGGGGTTGCGGTTCTCGGCGGCATGGCAAGGTATGCGATCAATCATGGGTTACGACAAGGGGCGTCGGCGGGGCAGGGACAAGCGCGACGGGTTCGGGGAAGACGGGTTCGATCCGTTTGGCGGACCGCCGCAGGATTTCGGCGGACGGCGTGATTTCGGCGGGGGCGACCGGTTCGGTGGCGGTGACCGCTTCGGCGGCGGCAATCGTTTCGGCGGCGGTGGCAACCGCTTCGGCGGCGGTGGCGGCGGGTTCCGCAGCGGCGGTCCGGGCGGTGGCGGCGGCTTCAACCGCATGCCGGCGCAGGTGGTCGGCACCGGCAAGGGCACGGTCAAGTTCTTCAACAGCCAGAAGGGGTTCGGGTTCATCAGCCAGGATGGCGGGGGCGACGATGTGTTTGTTCACATCAGCGCCGTGGAACGAGCCGGGCTGGAAGGACTCGCCGAGGGACAGGAGCTGCAGTTCAACCTCGTCGACCGCGGCGGCAAGGTTTCGGCGCAGGACCTGCAGGTCGTGGGCGAACTCATCAAGCCGCAGCAGCGTCCCGAGGCGCCCGCACGCGAACTCACTGGCGAGCGGGCAGTCGGCACGGTCAAGTTCTTCAACGCCATGAAGGGTTTCGGCTTCATCGTGCGGGACGACGGGCAGCCGGACGCCTTTGTGCACATCAGCGCGGTGGAGCGGTCCGGTCTCAGCCAGCTCAACGAGGGCGAACGCTACGCCTTCGACATCGAGGTGGACCGGCGGGGCAAGAACTCCGCTGTCAACCTGGCACCCGTGCAGGAGTGACAGCCGCACCGGGCGGGTCGCCGGCCCGCCCGTGCCCCGTTGCAGTGGATGGCGGCCCGGCGGGTCGCCATTCTCCGTTAAGAGCGCCAGCAAACGCAAGCGAAAGCCCTTATCCGCCGATGCCGATCACCCCGCTCATGCCCGTCTATCCGCGCTGCGGCGTACGCCCGGTGCGTGGAGAACACTGCCACCTGATCGACGAGGACGGGACCCGCTATCTCGACTTTGCCAGCGGCATCGCGGTCAATCTGCTTGGCCACAGCCATCCGCATCTGATCGGCGCCATTCAGCGGCAGGCGGCGACGCTGATGCACGTGTCAAACCTCTACGGCAGTCCGCAGGGAGAGGCGCTGGCGCAGCGGCTGGTGGACCATACCTTTGCCGACACGGTGTTCTTCACCAATTCCGGGGCCGAGGCGGTCGAATGCGCCATCAAGACGGCGCGCGCTTACCACCAGCACGCGGACGGCGATCCGGCACGCCACGAGATTATCACCTTCCACAACGCCTTCCACGGGCGGACGATGGCGACGATCAGCGCGTCGAACCAGGAAAAGATGCACACGGGCTTTGCGCCGCTGCTCCCGGGCTTCCGCTACTGTCCGTTCGACGATCTGGACGCCGCGGCGGCGCTTGTGGACGAGCGGACAGCCGGCTTCCTTGTCGAACCGATCCAGGGGGAAGGCGGCATCCGCCCGGCCAGCGAGGCGTTCATGGCCGGTCTGCGCCGGCTGGCGGACAAGCACGGGTTGCTGCTCATTCTCGACGAGGTGCAGTGCGGGGTCGCGCGCACGGGCGCGCTCTATGCCTATGAACATTACGGCATCGAGCCGGACATTCTGGCAACCGCCAAGGGGATCGGCGGCGGCTTCCCGCTGGGGGCATGTCTCGCCACCGAGAGGGCGGCGCGCGGCATGGGCTTCGGCGCGCACGGCTCGACCTATGGCGGCAATCCGCTTGCCATGGCCGCCGGCATGGCCGTCCTCGACGTGGTGACCGACCCGGCGTTTCTCGAGCATGTCCGCGCCACCGGGCAAGCCATCATGGCGCGTCTCGAACAGTTCATCGGCAACCATCCGGACCTCTTCGACCAGGTCCGGGGCAAGGGGCTGATGATCGGCTTGCGCCTGACGATGGAGAGCCGCCCCTTCTACCAGCATCTGCGCGACCATCATCAGCTGCTCACCGTGGCTGCGGGTGATCAGACGCTGCGGATCCTGCCGCCGCTGGTGATCGGCGATGCGGAAGTGGAAGAGTTCTTCGAACGCCTGTCGGCCGGCGCGGCCGATTTTCGCCCGCCTGCCGCATGAGGGATCTGACCGCGCCGGCAAAGCGGGGACGCGACGTTCTGTCCCTCGGCGACCTCGGCACGGCCGGGCTGCGCGAGGTTCTGACCGCGGCCGCGGCGCGCAAGCGGGCCCGGGGCGACCGGCCGCGCGGCGCTCCCGACGACGACGCGCCGCTTCGCGACCATGTGCTCGGCATGGTGTTCGAGAAAAGCTCCACCCGCACCCGCGTCAGCTTCGACATGGCGATGCGCCAGCTCGGCGGCGCGGCGCTGGTCCTCGATGCGGCCACGACGCAGCTTGGCCGGGGGGAAAGCGTAGCCGACACCGCGCGGGTGCTTGGCCGGATGGTCGACATGATCATGGTCCGCACCGACGATCATGCCAAGCTGGAGACCTTTGCCCGCAGCGCCGCCGTGCCGGTCATCAACGGGCTGACCGACCTGTCCCACCCTTGCCAGATCGTCGCGGACCTCATGACGCTGGCGGAGCACGGCAAGGCGCTGGAGCGGATGACGCTGGCTTGGCTGGGCGACGGCAACAACGTCCTCCACTCGCTGCTGGAGGCGGCGGGACTGCTCGGCTTCGGGGTTAGGGTGGCCACGCCCGCCAACCGGCAGCCCGATCCCCGCTACCTCGCTCTTGCCCGGGCGGGCGGAGCGGATGTGCGTCTCACCCTCGATCCGCGCGAGGCGGTGGAGGGCGTCGACGCGGTGTTCACCGACACGTGGGTATCCATGGGGCAGGTCGACGATCCCTCGAGCCGGGCGGCGTTCGAGCCGTATCGCGTGACTTCCGCGCTCATGCGGCTTGCCCGTCCCGACGCGCTGTTCCTGCACTGCCTGCCGGCCCATGTCGGCGACGAGGTGGCGGAGGACGTGTTCGAGGGCCCGCAATCCGTCGTGTTCGCCGAGGCGGAGAACCGGCTCCACGCGCAGAAGGCCATTCTGCTGTGGTGCGCCGGCAACCGGCTCGCGGCGGACGAGCCGCAAGCCGCTGCCGTGCCTTAACTTGTCGCCCGGCGCGCCCATATGGCGCGGATGCACCAGATCGCCTCCACGTCCGAGCAGATCCTCGGCTTCACCGTTCCCGAGCGCGACGCGCGCGGCCGCATCCTGCGTCTCGAAGCGTTGCTCGACGCCATCCTGTCGTCGCATGCCTATCCGCCGCCGATCGCGCACGCCCTCGCCGAAGCGCTGGTGATCACCGCGCTCATCGGTTCGCTGATCAAGGGGGACGGGTCGCAGGTCACCCTTCAGGCGCGCGGTGCCGGCGGCGCCCTGCGGCTGCTGGTGTGCGACTACCGCGATGGCGAGCTGCGCGGCTACGTCGACCATGACCCCGTGCGCGTGCCGGATCTGGGCACGAGTCCGACGCTGGAGGCCCTGTTCGGCGAGGGTTATCTGGCGCTGACCTTCGA
This sequence comes from Qipengyuania thermophila, assembly GCF_004153605.1. NCBI lineage: Bacteria > Pseudomonadati > Pseudomonadota > Alphaproteobacteria > Sphingomonadales > Erythrobacteraceae > Qipengyuania > Qipengyuania thermophila. The sequence goes on from NZ_SDSI01000001.1 coordinate 818,444, forward strand.
TGTCGCGCTCCCCACGCGCGCGGCGGACGGCCGGCCGGAGAGCCGCCGCTATCAGGGCGTGGTTCCGCTCGAGGGGGCGAGCCTTGCCGAGGCCGTCGAAAGCTACTTCTGGCGTTCGGAACAGGTGCCCACCTTGCTAAGGGTGGCGGTCGCCGGCTCGCGTGGGGGATACCGGGCGGCGGGAATGCTGCTCCAGCACCTACCCGAAGGCGAGGAGGGGCGCGAACGCCTGCATGTGCAACCCGACCATCCGTCCTGGGAGCATGTGGCGGCGCTGGGCGGGACCGTGCGGCACGACGAGCTGCTCGACCCGGCGCTGCCTGCCGACGACCTCGTCTGGCGCCTGTTCCACGAGGAGCGCGAGGTGCGGGTGTTCGGTCTTGCCAGACTGGTGCAGGGATGCCGGTGCACCGAGGCGCACTACCGCAAGATCCTCGGCACCTTTCCGGAAAGCGAGCGCGCGGCCATGCGCGGCGATGACGGGATGATCGGCGTGGACTGCCACTTCTGTTCCAAGCAGTTCCGCTTCGCGCTCTGAACTCCTGCTGTCGACCGGGCGTGCACCGGACGTTGCGCGGGCCGGCAGGCTTGCTAAGCGGCGCACGATGCCTGCCTCGTCCGCCGCTCCTCTTGCCGTTGTGCTCCTGTCGGGGGGGCTGGACTCCATGGTCGCGGCGGGTTTGGCGCGGGAGCAGGGGTTCAGGCTCGCTGCCCTGACGATCGACTACGGCCAGCGGCACCGGCGCGAGCTGGAGGCGGCGCGGGAGATCGCATCGCGTCTGCGGGTCGAGCGTCACGTGCTTCTGCCGCTCGACCTGCGCTGCATCGGCGGGTCCGCACTGACCGATGCCATCGCGGTGCCCAAGGACGGTGTGGGCGACGGTGTTCCGGTGACGTATGTGCCGGCCCGCAATCTCGTGTTCCTCAGCCTCACTGTCGCTCTTGCCGAGAGCCTGGGCGCGCGCGATCTGTTCATCGGCGTCAACGCGCTCGATTATTCGGGCTATCCAGACTGCCGCCCCGAATTCATCGCCAGCTTCGCCGCGGCCGCGAACCTTGGCACGCGTCTGGGAACCGAGGGCGCGGGGTTCATCGTCCATGCTCCGCTTCAGCACATGAGCAAGGCGGACATCGCCCGCGAGGCGGCCCGCCTCGGGCTTGACCCGGCATGGAGCTGGTCCTGCTACGACCCGCAGCCGGACGGACGCGCCTGCGGCCTGTGCGATTCGTGCCGCCTGCGACGGAAAGGGTTTGCCGAAAGCGGCGTGGTCGATAGAACTTCCTACGCAGAACAGCACGACTGACACAGCCGGGGGATCAGCCGATGAACGACGACGCGCGGAGCACCGCCTCCGAACAGCAGGCGGTGCCCGGCTACAGCTGGTATGCGCTCGGCCTGCTGGTCATCGTCTACATGCTGAACTTCATCGACCGGCAGATCCTGTCGATCCTTGCCAACGACATCAAGCTCGACCTCGGGCTGAGCGATGCCGATCTCGGCTTTCTGTACGGCACGGCCTTCGCCATCTTCTACGCCCTGTTCGGCATTCCTTTAGGGCGTCTGGCGGACAGCTGGCACCGCGTACGGCTGATGAGCATCGGCCTCGCGCTCTGGTCGGCGATGACGGCCGTGTCCGGCTTCGCGCGCGACGGGCTGGCGCTGACGCTCGCGCGCGTCGGGGTGGGCATCGGCGAGGCCACGGCAAGCCCGTCGGCCTATTCGCTCATCTCCGACTTCTTCCCGGCCCGGCTCCGCGCCACGGCGCTGGCGATCTACTCGTCGGGGCTTTATCTCGGCAGCGGCCTGTCGCTGCTCATCGGCGCCGTGATCGTCGAGCGGTGGAATGCGGCGTATCCGGCCGGCGGACCGCTGGGACTGGTCGGGTGGCAGGCGGCGTTCGTGATCGTCGGGCTGCCGGGGGTCGTGCTGGCGCTGTGGCTCATCACCATGCGCGAGCCGGTGCGGGGCGGCATGGAGGGGCGGATCACTCCGCCTCACCCGGCGCCGTTCCGCGAATTCGGGCAGGAACTGCTGACCATCATCCCGCCGCTCACCGTCATCGGCGCCGCCCGCCGCGGGGTGGCGCCGCTTCTCGTCAACCTCGCCGTCGCCGGCACGGCGGTGCTGGCGGGACTGGCGCTGACCCAGCTCACCGGCAGCGGACCGGGGCGGTTCACCACCGCGATCTCCGACCAGTGGGTGTTCCTCGGCGTGGGCTATTACGCCATCTTCTGCTGGGCCGCCTCGCTCCGGGTGCGCGATCCGGAGGCGTTCGGCATGATCTGGGGGTCGAAGGCGTTCGTGACGACCGTGCTCGGCTATTCCTGCGTCGCGTTCACGTCCTACGCGACCTCCTACTGGGCCGCACCCTACGCAGAACGGGTCTTCGGCGTGCCCAAGAGCGAGCTGGGCCTGCTGATCGGCGCCCCGGCGGCCGTGGCCGGGTTCCTCGGCGTCATCATCGGCGGCAATGTCGCCGACCGGCTGCAACTGCGGCACGCCAACGGGCGCGTCCGGGTGATCCTGTTCGGCCTGCTCGCCCCGGTGATCCCCCTGCTCGTCGCCTTCACCACGAGCACTCTGGCGCTGTTCTACGTCACCTTCTTCATCGCGGCGCTGTTCTCGTCCTCCGCGCTGGGGGCGGCGGGTGCGGTGACGCAGACGCTGGTGCCGCCGCGCATGCGCGCAACGGCCACGGCGACGTTCTTCCTCGGCACCACGCTGATCGGGCTTGCCTTGGGTCCGTACATGGCGGGGCTGGTGTCCTCGCGCCTCGACGACAATCTTTCCGCCGGCGTCCTGTCGACGCTCGTCGTGGTGCCGCTCGGTGCCGTCGCCCTTTTTGCCGCGCTGCGTCTCGTCCCGCGGGCGCTTGCCGCGCAGAGCCAAGGCTGAGCGGATCACGCGACCGCGAAGGACGAGAACGGTATCGTTCCGTCAGGACGGGCGCAGCACTCCGCAGACGATCCGCCCGCCCGCGTTGCCGGCCGGGTCGGTGACGTTGTCATCGGCATTCTGGTGCACCACGACTGCGGCGCCGCTGCTGTCGAAGATGCGGGCAAGCACAGACTCGCGGCTGCCCGGAAGCGGGAACCGGGCCCGGGTGGTGCCGGTTGCCCGCACCTCGATGTTCGGCAGGTCGCCCAGATGGGCGCCGCGCGGGTTTTCGAGGCCGTGCTGGCGTCCCTCGGGGTTGAGATGCGCCCCGGCACTTTGGAAGTCGGGCGGCGTGCACTCCCCGCGTTCGTGGATGTGGATCGCCCGGGTGCCGGCCGGAACATTCATCAGCGCGACGTCCAGGGCCACGCCCTGTCCGGAGGCAACCAGTGTCGCCGTCCCGGCGTTGCGCCCGTCGCTGGTGCGAAGGTCGGCGCTCCCGAGTGAGCCGCCGCCCGGAGGCAGAGCGGCACAACCGGCGATCAGCAGGGCAAGGGCGGGCGGGGCGGCGAAACGTATCATGCGAACTCTCCAGGTGGTTCAGCACTGCAACGAAAAAGGGGCCGGATTGCTCCGACCCCTTCTTCCGATAAGCGCAGATCGCGCAGCTTACATGCCCGATCCCGGACCGAAGGTGATTTCCACCCGGCGGTTCTGGGGCTCGCGCACGCCGTCGGCCGTCGGAACCCGCGGGTTCGCTTCGCCGAAGGCCTGGCTGCTGATGCTGCTGTCCGGCACGCCACGCGAGACCATGTAGCGGCGGACCGAGTCGTTGCGCCGTGCGGCCAAACCCAGGTTGTACTGGGCCGAACCCGACCGGTCGGTGTGACCCGCCAGCATGACGCGCGAGCTGCCGCAGTTCCGGTAGTTCGACACCGCGCTGTCGAGGATCTGGGCGGCGTCCGGCGTGATGTCGGAACGATCCCAGTCGAAGAACACGATGAACGGACCGGCTTCGCAGACCTGCTGCGGCGGCGGGGGCGGCGGCGGCGGCGGCGGCGGCGGCGGAGGAGGAGCGACCGGGCCCGTCGTCACCGGCGGCGGAACAACGACCGGCGCACCGCCGAAGTTGAACGCCAGGGTGCCGAGGATCGAGTGGCTGCGCAGGCGGCCGTCGATCTCGCGGCCGCGCACGTCGATCAAGTTCACGTCTTCGGCGTTGAAGAAGCGGTAGCGCAGACCCACGTCCACGGTTTCGCTGAGCGGCGCACGCACGCCGGCGATCCCCTGCCAGGCAAAGCCGGTGCTGGAGTCGTTGAAAACGCCCGGCGTGCCTTCGCGGATCGTGCCGTCGAGACGCGTGCGGGCGACACCGACACCGCCGCCGACATAGCCCTGCAGGCCATCGTCGGGACCGAAGTCGAGCAGACCGTTCAGCATGAAGCTGAGCACGTTGACGTCGCCGCGGGCCGGGAAGGAGCCGCGGGCCAGGGTCGCGCCGTTCGGCAGACCGACGGTCGCGGAGGTCAGCGTCTCGATGTCGGCTTCACGGTAGCTGCCTTCGGCTTCCAGACGGAATCCGCCGAAGTCATAGCCGATGACGCCGCCGGCATCCCAGCCGCGGCGCAGGTCCACGGTGCCTGCCGACTCCGAGCCGTTGATGTCGAAGTCGATGTCCTGAACGATCATCGGGCCGGCGCCCAGTTCCACATACCACTGGCCATCGCGGGCCAGGGCAGGCGTCGCGAGGACCGTGGAGGCCATCGCCAAACCCATAACTAGTTTGCGCATAAGGTATTTCCCCTTTTTATCAGTCAATCAACCACCAACCTCATCAGAGCAGAAACAACCCGCCCGGAATTGGCAAGCCGATCAAACCGGGTTCGCGCGCCGCGTCCGTGTTCTTCCTTTTGGCACGCGCTGTCCGTCCCGGTCTCATGTCAGCTACACCGGCGCAACCGTTGTTGGGAGCCGTTGTTCCGCTTATCTATGCTTAACGAGCGACAAGGACGCCAATGCTTGCATAATTGCAACAATAGCGGCCCGCGCTTCGCCGTCGACGACGCTGCCGCCGGCCGGTGCGGCTAGTTCGGCGGGTGTGCTCCACCGGTCGGTGAACATTCGGATGCAGCCGGCACCGCGGTCCAGCACCGTCATGCCGGGCACAGGCTTGCAGAAGGTCCACTGCGCCCCGTCGAACGCCGCGATGGCGCCGGCCTCGGCGGCAAGCGGGCCTGCGGCGTCTTCGGCCACCAGCCAGCACTCCCCGGAAGCAGGATCTTGCGGGAGCGAGGCCGCCACGCCGGCGACGCCCGGATGCAGCAGGGCGTCGATGCGAGCCAGCGACTCGTTGAGGATGAACTCCTTCTGCGCCTGTCCGGGATGGAGCAGAGGCAGCGACGCGCGTGACGTGACGCTGCGGAACGGGGTTGGCGGCATCATCTGACCTTTCATTGCAGGAGGGCTGGGAGACGACCGGCGGTCACCAGGGGTGCGGAAGCGCTGCGGGCAGCGAGAGGGAAGCGGTGCCGGACTGCTGCACCCACAGCCGGTGTTGCGGGAACGCCGTCGCCAGTGCCCGCCACTCCGCGCCCGGCAGCACCAGGCCGGGCCTGTCCGTCACCCAGCGCGCCGCCGGCGCCTCCGGAGGGCCGAAGCCGACCACGTACTGTTCACGCTCCTCCACCAGCGGCACGTCGAGCGCATCGGTCCAGACCCAGGCTCCCCGCGCTCGTCGGATCCACGTCCACGCGACCGCGCCGTCCTCCCGCATGCGGCAGCGGCCGTGAACCGGCGGCAGGGGCCGCACGGACGCACCGCTGTTCTCCACCGCGGCGAGCACCGGCTCTGCATCGCCGAAGCCGAGCGCGGCAATGCCTTCGCCGCCGCCATCCGGCAGGTCCAGCCGCGTCAACCCGTGGGTGAGCAGCGTCACCGGGGCGCCCGCCGGATGACCGTCCATCGCCGCCTGTTCCGTTCCGCCGCGGCCGCGCAGGAGCCCCGTCAGCCGCCACCGCCCGGATCCGAGCGGCTCGGCGCGGGTGAACTGCACGACCTCGCTGCCCACCAGCATCCGGTTGCCGCCGCGGGCGAGCCCCTCGGCGTCGAGGGGCGGTGGCTGCGGCCAGTCTCCCGTGCCCAGAATGTCGCACCAGGCGTGCGGATCGAGTCTCAGCCCCGGCGACGGCGCAAGCAGGGTGAGAAGCGAACCGAGGCAACCCTGCTCGTCAATGGCCGCGTCGAGCGGCAGGAGGGTCCCGCCCTGAAGCGTGTGCAGCGCCACCGGCCGCCACTGCGCGCCCGCGGACGTCGCGGCGACGGCGAACACCTGCCGGACGGCAGTTTCGGACAGCGACGAGGGCGGAAGCTCGAACACGCGCAGCCGGGTCGCGGCGGGCGCCGCATCGGCGGCGCGGTATGGAGTGCCTGCCGCCCCGGGCGCCGCGTCGAGGGACGGGTCCGGCTCGCGGACGAGTTCCAGTTCGACGCCGGTGCTGCGCCACTCCCATGCTTCCATGCGCCAGACGCCGCCATGGCCGGGCACCTCGACCCGGCCTTGACGCAGGAGGGCCGGGTCAAGCTCGGCACAGCGCCAGGCCAGCGTCTCGCCGGCGGCGTCCGCGCGCTGCGCCGCCCTGTCCACCAGCATGCGCGCCCCGTCGGCATCGAGGCTCCCGGCAAACTCCAGCGTCCGTCCCCGGCGGGCACCGGACGGAGCCAGTGCGCGCTGGACACCGGGCTGATAGTCGCGGTCGATGTCATGGTAGCGAAGCGCCTCAATACCCGATTGCGGGCGCGGGTCCCGGACGCTGCACAGACCCGCGTCGCGCCCGAACTCGCCCTCTGCCGAACGTGCCCGCGCGCCGAGACGGATCGGTGGCACAGACGTCGCGGACAGATGAAGCGAAAGGCCGGCGCCTGCCGGGGCGGTCCGCAGGGGATAGAGCTGCGACAGCGTGTCCAGCACCTCGGCCACGGTGCCGCCTTCGTGCGAATAGCCGCGCAGCGCGGGTGTGCGCACCTCGGACGCATCCACGTCCGGCACTCCCTCCACCAGACGCCCGACCAGCGCGGCGGCGTCGCCCGCGAACACCTCGAAGGACAGCGCCGGCAGGCGGTTGCCGTAGCCGCCAAGGTCCAGATCCTCGAACACGGCGTAGGCCCGGCCGCGATAGGCGGGGCAGGATGCGCCGTGCACCGCCCGCAGCAGCGGGTCGCACTCCTGATCCTCGTGCCCGCAATGGATGCGCAGCCTTCCGCCCGTCTTGAGGTCGCCCGCCGCGCCGCGCAGCAGCGTGCCGTCCGCCCAGATCCGGCCGATCCCGTCGATCGGCGCTCCGGCCACCATGACCGCGAACGAGGCGCTGTAGCTGAAGCGGGTCGTGCGCGGCTGGCCCTTGCCCCCGCCGCGCTCTGCCCGTTCGCGGAGTGCGTCCGCCCAGATGACCGAGCCGCCGGTGCGGACGCTGCCGTGATGGACCGGGAGCGGTTCGCCATAGGTGGAGGTGGTCAGCGCCAGCTCCTTGAGCCGCGGACCCTCGCCGCGCCGAGCGCGCAGCAGCCGTCCGTCGAGCGTTTGGCCAAGCAAGGCTCCGGCGGCGCCGCCGAGCGGGCCGCCGATCGCCGTTCCCACCGCGCCGAGCACGAGTGTCGCCATGATCTGCTCCTTTGGTCAACCTGCCAGCCGCCAGCGGCTGTGCAGGGGATCGGCCGGTGCGCCGTGCCATTCCGCCACCCGCCGCAGACCGGCATGGGCGTGAACAAAGGCATCCGGTCCGGTCGCGATCATCAGGTGATGCTGGGCCGGGCCGGGGCGGGTCAGCAGCACGTCTCCCACCGCGACGGGGTCGGCTCCGCCCACCTGGCGAAATCCGGCCCCAGCAAAGCACGCCAGGTGCCGGGCGATGGTTGCGTTGCGCAGGGCGTAGCCGGTCGGCAGCGCCGCAGGCCGCCCAATCGCGCCGAGAGCGCAGCCGAGCAGGCCGACGCAGTCGACGCCCGTTTCGGGTGAGCGCCCGTGCAGGCGGAAGGGCGTGCCGACCAGCGCCCGCGCCGCCAGCGCGAGCCGTTCCTGCGGCGTGATCATCGCAGGGCCGGAAGCTGGGCGAGCAGGTCGTTGCCCGGCAGAAACGGCTCGCCCTGGAAGTTGCGGGCGTTGCCGAACCGCCGCGTGCAGGTCTCCAGCCGGCCGTCGCAGCCCTCGCGCAGCCACGCCCGCATGCCCGGCGCAAGCCCCGGCGGCAGCGGACTGCCGCAGACGAGCGGCCAGGTGCCGCCCTGGCGCAAGGCGACGATGGCCCCGCGGCCAGACCCGTCGATCCAGCGCAGGGTGCCAAAGTGGAAGCGCGCGGCGTCGATCCCCTCAAACCGCACCCCGCCGCTGTCGGGATCGCAGGCGGCGAGGCGCGCCTCCACCGTGAAGCGGGCCGGGGAAAGGTCGCATCCCGGACCCGCCAGCCGTGCGCGGCAGGTCGGGCTGGTCCGCGCCACCGGGTCGTGCGCCAGCGCGGCGACGGCGCCGTTCAGCTCGGCGCTGAACCGCTGTCCGTCCCGCGCAACGCGGCCGATGCGGCCGCCATAGAGCACCTCGCGCTCAAGGGAGCACCAGTCGACGGCGCCGACCAGCACCGTGGCATGGTCGAACCGGCCCGCGACAAGATCGGTCTCGTCGATGGTGTCGTGAGACAGGGCGCCCTCGATGTCGAGGCTCGATCCGGAAAGCCCGGCCCCGATGCGGATGGCCGAAGGCAGCAGTCCGGGGGCGGCGCGATGCCGCACGCCGTCGAACCACAGGTCGCGGTCGTGCGTCGTGAAGCCGAGAGTGACGCCGTCGCGGCGGTGGATACGCCAGAACGTCGCCACCGTCTCGACCGCCCGGGCGAAAAAGATCCGGCTCATGCGTCCTCCCGCACTTCGACAAGCGGCACGCTCGGCGCCTCGCCCGCGGCAAAGGCGACGCCGCTGATCTCGAGCCGGTCCTGGGCGAACCGCACGGGCACGTCGAACAGGAAGCCCGCGCGGACCACCGCCCCCGGCGGCGGGGCGACCGCGTCGAAGACGATGATGCCGCCCGGCTCGAGGTGCCAGTCGTGGCGTTCCTCGCCGTCCACGCTGACCCGCACCGTGGCCGCTTCGGGCCGGGTGATCCGCCGCCGCTGTTCCCCATAGTGCTTCACCAGCGCGAACCGCCCCTTCCTACCGTCGCCCGTGCCGAGCACCTGGTCGCCGGGCGAGGGAGTGCCGGTCATCCCATGGGACGAGTGGTCGAACGGATCGCGCAGCAGAAAGCCGCGCGCCGGACCGTGGCGGGCGCGGAAGAACGCCAGCAGGGTCGCCAGCTCGGCCTCGCTGCGGAGGCCCGGTCCGACATCGAACTGCAGCCGCGCATCGGCCCACAGCGCGGTGCGGCGCTCGTGTCCCGATGCGGTGGCGACGACCGTGGTGGAGAATTCCGGCGCGACGCTCGTGTCGCGGCCGAGCGCCAGCGGATAGGGAACGGGGTCGATGCTCTGCATGGCGCTCTCCGGGTAAGAGGGAAGGCGGACGTATCCGTCCCGCGCGATCTGGGGCAGCGCCCAGACGAACCGGCGCGTGACGCCCCGCGCGGCGGCGGCATCCAGTCCGGCGTCGATGCGCTGCCAGAACAGGTCGGCGTCCGCTGCTGCCAGAACGAAGCCGGAGAGGTAGTCCTGCCGGGCAACGGGGTAGCCGAGCTTGGCGTCCACGAACCGAAGCGCGGCGTGGCGCCGGACCTCCGCTCCTGCCGTCAGCCAGTCGTAGTCCTCCAGCTGCAGCCGGTCGAAGGCCGGCCAGGCCCATTCCCGCGGCAGGTTCAGCCGGTGGAGTTCGGGCGTCGCCGGATCAAGGACGGTCGGCGTGAAGGCGAGCAGCAGGATCTGCGCGCCGGCCGGCCCGGCCGCGGCGCGCGCGGCGGCGGCGATCTGCGTCGTGGCGTCGGCCAGCAGCGTGCCGGCCGCGTCGAGCAGCGCGCATTGCTGCGCATCCAGCGGTCCGGCCACCGACGGAATGGCGACCGGATCGCCGCCCAGCGCGGCGCGGGCTGCGGGATCGTAGAGGCACGGCCTGCCGTCGGGCATGATCCACCACCACGGTTCGCCGATCTGGAACCGCACGGGCAATCCGGCCTCCCGCAGCAGCGCCACCCAGCGCTGCGCGCTCAGCGCCAGCCAGCCCACGGCCGCCGCGCTGGCCGGAGACAGCAGCGCCGAAGGCGGATCCCAGCCGGTGCGTCCGGGCGTGCCGTCGTCGGCGCGCTGCTGCCAGGCGTCGGGGCAGTGCGCCGCGAGCAGCTCGAATGAAAGCGACAGGATCGGCTCGAACCCCTGCGCGGCGCATCCGGCAAGATACGCCCGGTGCCAGCGCAGCGCAGGCTCGCACAGCGCCCCGTCCGGCGTCGCCAGCAGCCGGCCCTCTCCCGGAGCGAGGCGGAAGAAGTGGCTCATCCCGACATAGTGGAGCAGGTACCGCCCGTAGCCGAGCGCCCGCACCGTGCGCAGCAGCCGGTCCGGCGTCTGGTTGAAGGCATCGTCATAGGCGGTGGCGGCATGCTCGCCATGAACGGGCAGCAACACGTCGCCGATCTCCAGCAGGGCGTGCCGCCCCTCGCAGCGCATCTCGCTCAGCTCGGCCCAGCCGTTCACCCGCTGCGGCAGCGGCGCATCGCTGCCGCCGGCATAGCCGGGCGGTGCCAGCGAGATGAACATTCGGTCGATGGCGCGAGGGTGCACCGCTTCTCCCGGAAGGGTGAACCCCGCCTGGAGATGGCCGAAGGGCAGCACGATGACGGCATCTTCGGGATCGCCGGTGGCGTAGTTCCACAGGCGCACATACCAGTGCCGCGCGACACCGTCGGCATCGCGTCCCTCGATAGTGAGCGTGGGACCGTTGGCGGCATCCAGCGGGATCAGCCCCGCCGAACGCCAGCGGAAGCGCAGGGTGCAGTGGTCGTAATCCGTCTGCGTCGCATAGGCGAGCAGCGGATGGTCGAGCGCATCGGCGCTGTCCCAGATCAGGCCGGCGAGTTCTCCCCGGTGGAAGAACTCGCAATCGACGCGCAGCCCGTCCGGCGCCGTCGTCACCACGCTGGCCATCATCGGGCGCGGGAAATTGACGGTCCAGAAGCGCGGATCGAACCGCTGGATATGGTCGGTGTGCTGGCCGGTGCGGGCCGGGCAAAGCCAGAACGCCATCGTGGAAACTCCCTGCTGCTGCTGAGGCGGCGGCGCGCCCGTCAGTCTGCCATCGCCCGCCGGATCGCGCTGGCGACCTGGCGGCCGGAACGCTGCAACGCGACCGGCGCCGAGGCGCCGGGCGGCGCGGCGAGGGTGATCGCGACCCGAACGTCGCGTGCGGGCCCTGCACCCCGGTTCGGCTCGATCCGGCCGGCGCTGGCGGGCACGAACACTTCGGGTCCGCGCTCCCCGACCAGCACCGGCCGGTGGGGCGACACGAGGCCGCCGGTGCTGCGGCCGGGCAGGCCGAGCAGCGCCCCGAGCGCGCCGCCGATCACCCCGGCCAGTCCGCCGCCCCCGGCTGCGGCTCCGCCCGGTCCGCCCGTTCCGCCCAGCAGACTGTGCAGCCCGCTGCGGACCGCCTCGGCGGCAATCGCCGACAGCGCCCTGAACGCCGCGTCCCGCAGCTCGTCGAAGCCGACGCTCCCGCGCCGGATCGCCGTGAGAAGGCCGTCCTCGAGAACGCGTCCGGCGCGCGCGAAGCCGCCGGTCAGCGACCCGTCGACGCTGCTTCTCAGCCGGTCCATGTCGGCGGCAAAGGCGCGGGTGTCGGCCCGCACCTCCACCATCAGCGTGTCGAGATCGTCAGCCATCGGCGTCACTCCTCATCAGCAGCTCGATTTCGGCGCGGCTGGGCGGCGCGGCGACGGGATCAGGCGCGGGAAGGCAGGCGAGCAGTTCCGCCGGGGTGGCGGACCAGAACACCGGCGGCGTCCAGCCGAGCATCGCCGCGGCCCGCTGAAGCGCGGCGGCATCGCTGGCGAAGCGCCGCCCGCTCATCCGCTGCCCCCGAAGATCTGCGTCAGCAGCGTACGCAGCGGCCGCGTCGCCGCTGTCAGGCCCGCCTCCAGCACCGCGCGGCCGACCGCCTCGCGGCTGACCTCCTGGCGCGCGGCGGCGCAGTGCCAGAACAGGGTGGCGATCTCCTGCAGCCGCAGGTCGCCGGCCGCGGCGCGCTCGGCGAGGGCGAACAGCGAGCCGATCTCCTCTTCGGCCCGCACGAGCGCATCGAAGCTGGGCCGCAGCAGCAGCGGCCGCCCGTCCACCTGCAGCTCCGCCTCGCCGCGAACGGGATTGGCGGGGCGGCTCATGCGGGCACCACCGGGCCGGAGGACTCCAGCTGCAGCGCGTAGTTGCGCTCGTTGTTGAAGTCGCCGGCATAGTCGAGCCGCTGCACGAGGAAGCGCCCGCGCAGCCGTTCCCCGCCTTCGAAGGACAGCTCGCAGGTGGCGAGCGTTCCGGCGAGCGCATGGGCACGCACCGCCGCCTCCGCCTCGCTGGCGAGGAAGATGCCGCTGGCGCTCACCGACACGGACCGCGTGCCGGCGCCGTCGAGCAGGTCGCGCCAGCCGCCCGACTCCTTGTGGGTCACGACGACGGGGTCGCCGTTGATCGACATCTGGGTGGTGCGCAGCCCGGCAACAGTGCGGAACGCCGCCGGATCGGCGGCATCCGCGATCTTGAGCAGGAAGGCGGAACCCTTCTGGGCAGTCATGGGCAGATCCTTTCGGTGGGTGATGGGCGGCGGGTCAGGCTGCCGCGAGCAGCAGGAAGCGGTATTCGAGCAGCACCGCGCGCAGGTTGCGCGGGCGGCGTTCCGTGCGCGAGCGCAGGAAGCCCGTCGCGACCAGCTGGAACCCGTCCTGTTCCGGCGCCATGGCGGCGATCCGCTGCTCCACGCGGGCGGCGAGGCGGTCGGCCTCGTCCGTGGCGTCGCCGCGCACCAGCAACTCGAGCGCCACCCGGACCTCGCGCCCGCTGCGCTCCTTGACGCTCCAGTCGCTGGCCGCGCTGGCGGCGAGGGCGAGCACCGGCGGCGGCGTTGCCGCCGGTCCCGTCTCCTCCCCGATCGCGTTCACACCGGCGCCGAGCACCGGGTCGGCGCGGAGCCAGTCGACGAGCGCGCGGCGCAGGGCGCTTTCCATGGGTCATCCTTTCGTGAACAGGGGCCAGACGAGCCGCGGCGTGCGCCAGTGGCGCCCGTCTCCGTCGCGGGCGAGGCGCCGGGCGGCAGTGGCGGCCCGCGCCAGCCGGGCGGCGTCCTGGCGGAGCCGCGCCGTCAGCGCGGCGGCCGTGGTGCGGGCCGCGATCATGTCAGCCGCAGGTGCCGCCACGGACGCCACAGCGCGGTCACCGCCGCCGGCGGAGCCGAATCGCCGGCGGTGCCGCGCGCGTGGTGGAGATGGGCGGCGAGGCGCACGATCCCCTGCCGCAGCGCGCCCGGCACTTCGGGCCACGTGGCGGCCAGACCGGCCGAACAGCGCACCACCAGACGATCAATTCCGTCATGCGGACGGAGCAGGCGGACGGCCGCCTCGCCGCCGGCGCCGATCCGCACCCGCACCTCGGGCCCGGCAAGGGCGACAGCCGCGCCGCTTGCGTCAAGGCCATGGACCGAGGCGACGCCCTGCACCGGCCGCGTCGCCAGCCGGCTCCAGCCGGCGCGGGCGGGCAGCGTCTCCGTGCAGGTCTGGCGCAGCGGCATGACGCCGGTGAACGCCTCGCAGGCGTCCAGTGCGGCGCGAAGCTGCGCCTCGAGCAGGTCGTCCTCGCCCGCCGTCGTCACGGCGAGCCAGCTTTTCAGTTCGGCAAGCGGCGCGCCGGACAGTGCGGCAGGCGCGACAATGACCCGCTGCATGCGCGTCTCCATCGTTGCAACTGTGGGGTGGGCGCGCCCCGGCAAGGGGGCGGCCGGACGGAAGGGAGGGGCGGCGCGCCAGGGGTGGAGCGCGCCGCCCCCCGCGGCCTCAGGCCTCGATCTTCAGCAGCTTGATGGCTGCGGAATCGAGCACCGTGCCGCCGACCCGGCGCGTCGCGTAGAAGTGCACGAACGGTTTGTTCGTGAACGGATCGCGCAGGATGCGCGTGGCGCTGCGCTCCGCCACGAGATAGCCGTTGCGGAAGTTGCCGAAGGCGATGGGAAAGGCGCCCGGAGCAATGTCGGGCATGTCCTCGGCCTCCACCACCGGGTAGCCGAGCAGCCGGTCGGGCTGCCCCTCGACCATGCCCGGCTGCCACAGGAACGCGCCCTCGCTGGTCCTCAGCTTGCGCACCTGGGCCAGGGTGGCGGAGTTCATCACCCACGTCGCGCCCTGGCGATGCCCGGACTTCAGCGTGTGCACGAGATCGATCAGCCGCGCCTCGGGCGCCGCGTCGAAGCCGGCCGGATCGCCCGAACCGATGTACTGCAGAGTGCGGAACGGCCGCACCCCGTCCGGGGCCGCCGTGGCCGGGTTGTTGAGGAACCCTTCGGGCTGCTCGATCCCGGAGCCGTGGATGAAGGCCGCGCCTTCCGCCCGCGCGAACTCGCTGGCGATCTCGGCGGCGAGCCAGGCTTCGAGGTCGAACGCGGCATCGTCCAGCATCGTCTGGCTCGCGGCCGGGTTCGCATAAAGCTCGCCGGTGGGCGGCGCCACCTCCTCGAACGCCGGAGTGCTGGTGCCCGGCCGCAGCATGGTCTCGCTCACCCAGCCCGAAGCGGTGGCGCCGGTGGCGATGAGCTTGCGATAGCCCGCCGTGCCGGTCTGCACCACCTGTGCCAGGCTGCGGATGGGGCTGAGGGGGATCATCTCGCGGGCGATCAGCGCGTCGATCTGGCGCGGCACGGCGTAACCGCCGTCGCGGTCTGCGAGCGCGGTGATCGACTTGACCTCCGTGTCGCGGCCGCGGCGCAGGTAGTCCTCGACAAAGCGGCTGGCGCTGGCGGCGTCGGCGGCCGGGGTGGCGGACAGCGGCGGCCGCGCGGCGGCGAGCGACACGCGCTCGAGCCGGGCTTTCACCTCGTCCACGTCCTGACGCAGCGCGGCAATGGCAACCTCGGCCCGGTCCTGACGGGCAAGGAGGTCGAAGCTCGCGTCCAGCACGGCGGGAGCGGCGGGGGTGATGTCGGTATCCATGGGCAGTGACCTTTCAGGCTGGGGAACAGAAGGAAGCGCGGGCGGCAAGCGGCGCGGACGCGCCCGGACGAAGGGGTCAGGCGGCGACGAGATGCACTCTGGCGGCCGGCTGAAGGGGGTGGGCAACGAGGCTGATCTCGAGGAGGTCGATCCCGGTCAGAAGGCGCGTGCAGCCTTCCTGCCGCGCCGCCCGCGCGCGGTAGCCGAACGACAGCCCGCGCACCGCGCCCGACAGGAGCTGCCGGGCGTGGCGGCTGGCGGCGTGATCGAGCCGTGCCCGCACCCGCAGACCGCGCGCGTCTTCCGCCGCCAGCTCGACCGTGCCGATCCGCGCGTGCGGCCGGTGCTCCCACAGCAGCGGCAGCGGCGCGGCCCGTGCGGCGAGGGTGGCGGCGAACGCGCCGGGCAGGATGATGTCGCCGCCCCGATCGCGGCGGTGGAACAGCGCCGCGTAGCCGGCAAGGCGCAGCGGGCCGTTCACCGCAGCAGCTCCGGCACGCCCATGCGCATGGCGATGCCGATCAGCAGCAGCGCGAGCAGGCCGCGCACGAGCCAGTCCACCGTCGCCTTCCACGCGCTGGCCTTGGCGTCGCGCCAGGCACCGAGCAGTTCGCGCAGTTCGTCGATGTCGTCCTGCGCGCCCTCGTCGGCGAGGCCGAGCCGCGCCAGCGCCCGTTCGGCCCCGACTTCGCTTGCTTCCTCCACGATGGCGCGCAGGGCCATCCGGTCGCCGCCGGCAGCGGCACAGGACTGGGCGAGCAACTGGGTGAGCAGGTCGGTGCGGTTCATGGCTGGACCTCCGGGTTGGTGGCGGCGGCGCCGTCGGCGATCGGGGGCAGGCCGAGCAGGTCGCGCTTCTCCGCGCGGGTGAGGAAATCGGCGCTGGCGACCTGCGCCCACAGCCGTTCGCGGTCCTCGGCGAGCGCCGGCACCCGGTCGAGATCGACCTCGAGGCGCGCGTCGGGGAACCAGGGCGTCATCGCGTCGGCAAGGCCGGACAGCAGCTTGTCGGCGAGCGGCAGCAGCGTCAGCCGCCACAGTGCCCGGTTCGCCTCCCGGTAGTTCGAGTAGGTGTTGTCGCCCGGCAGCCCGAGCAGCATCGGCGGCACGCCGAAGGCAAGCGCGATGTCGCGGGCCGCCGCCGCCTTGAGCGTGGCGAAATCCATGTCCGCCGGGCTGAGCGAGAGCGACTGCCAGCTCAGCCCGCCTTCCAGCAGCATCGGCCGGCCGGCGTTGCGCTCGCCGGCGAACGCCTGCGTCAGCTCCTCGCTGAGCCGGTCGAACTGCTCGCGCGTCAGACCGCCGGCATCCTCTCCGCGATAGATCAGCGCGCCCGAAGGGCGGGCGGCGTTCTCCAGCAGGGCGCGGTTCCAGGCGCTCGCGGCGTTGTGGATCGCCACCGCCTGATGCGCCGCCGACAGGCAGCCGCCGCCGTAATGGTCGTTCGCGGGATGAAGGGCCCGCCAGTGGACGAGGGCGGGCCAGCCCTGCGCGTCCTCCAGCGGCATCTCCCGCGTGTCTGAGGGCAGATGGTAGCGGGCCGCGACCGGCCAGCCGTCGGCGCCGGGCACCACCTCCATCCGTTCGGGCCTGAGGGGACACAGGGCCACGGGCATGCCCGCGCCGTCCCGCACGATCTGCGCCCAGGCGTTGCCATGCAGCAGCAGATGCGCGGCCAGCGTTTCCAGGAGCGGCCCGCCGCTGGCGCCTTTTCCGAACAGGGCGGCGACCGGTTCCGGGGTCACGGTCAGCGGCGCGCTGCCCACGCCTTCGGCAACGATCCGGATGGCCCGCTGCGCCACGGCGTTGCGGGCAAATGCCTCCTCGAGCGCGGTGGTGTAGTCGAACCGCTCCGCCGGCGGCGGCGCGCCGAGGGCGGCGGCATGGCGCATCGGCGGCCCGGCGCTCAGCGGCACGCGGGCGGCCCCGCCCCCGCCCTTGAAGGCGGCGGCGAGCGTGTCGAAAAAGGTCATGGCCAGCTCCTGATGGGCGAGGGGTGCAGTCGGGTCGTGGCGAGCGGAGGGGACGGCGCGGCGGCGCGCCGCATCCCCCGGTTCAGAGCCGCCGCACGCGCGGGACGCGGGCGGGGGCGAGCAGCAGTTCGGTCAGCGCCCACACCAGCGCGTCGGCGCGGTCGGGGCTGCGGCCCGGTCCGGCATAGCCGCCGCCGGTCAGGAGGCCGCACAGCTCGTCCTCCAGCCGGGCGAACGGCTCGGCATGGGTGACGCGCCCGGCCTCGTAGAGGGCGGCGACCGGCTCGGCCCGGGCGACCTTGCCGCGGGTGGCGTGCACGAGCCGCACCGGCAGGGCGAGGTCCGCCGCGCGCAGCACCGCTTCCACCATGGCGCCGCCCTGATTGGCTTCCGCCACCACCCGGTCGGCGGCCCAGGCGCTGGCGGCGGCGGCAACGGCTCTGGCCCAGCGGTCGGGACGGGCACGCTCGACCGAGCAGTCGGCGAGCACCCGCGCACGTCCGTCGGACAGCAGTGCGCAGACCACGATCCCGCAGGCATCGCCCGCCGCGCTTGCCGGCGGGTCGACGCCGATCACCACCCGCGCCGGCGGGCCGCCCGCCGGCTCTGCGCCGGCGCGGCACCGCTCGAGCAGCGCACGGCTCCACAGCGCGCCCTCGACATCGTCCAGCAGCTCGCCCTCGAGCTCCTGCCGCCCGAAGGCCGTTCCGCCGAACCGCCGCTGCATCCGCTGCACGAAGGCGGACGGAAGGTTGGCGGCGTTGTCGAAGGTGGTGCCGCGCGTCACCGCCACGAGGCCCGGCTCCGCCGCCCGTTCGGCCAGCAGGCGGCGCAGCAGCGGCACCGCGCGCGGCGTCGTGGTCGCGACCACCTGTCCCTGGCCGGTCCCGCCGAGCCGCAGGCCGAGCAGGAGATTGTCCCAGCTGCGTTCCGCCCGCTCGCCAACGGTGTCCCATTTGCCCAGCTCGTCGCACCAGGCGTGGCTGTGCTGCGGACCGCGCAGCATCTCGGGTTCGGCGGCGGAATACAGGAAGGCCTGCGCGCCGTTCGGCCACACCACCCGCCGAAGCGACGGCTCGTAGCGGGGCCGCCGCTCCGGCTCGCCCAGCCGCAGCAGACCGCTCTCCCCTTCCACCATCACCGCCCGCGCCTCGGCGAGCGAGGACGCGACAAGGGCGATGCGGGCCTCGGGATGGCGGGCAGCGATGCCGCGCACCCATTCGGCACCGGCACGGGTCTTGCCAAAGCCGCGTCCGGCGCAGATCAGCCACACCTGCCAGTCGCCGGGAGGCGCGAGCTGCGCGGGCCGGGCGAACAGCCGCCAGTGATGCGCAAGCGCGCGGCGCTCGCGCGGGGAGAGGCGCGCCAGCAGCGCGGCCTGCGCCGCGCCGTCCGGCGCGCGCAGCCAGGCCTGGCGCTCAGCGGCCGCATCGTCCATGCCCGCCTCCCTCCGTCTGCCGGTCGTGTCCGCCTCCCGATGGCGCCTGGTCGCGGCCCCGGCGCAGGGCGTCGATCTTGGCGTCGATGGCGGCGAACACCGCCTCCTCGTCATCGTCGGCCTGCACCGCGCGCGCCGATGCCACCGTCCCGCGATGGGCGGCGAGGATCCGCAGCGCGCTGCCGAAATCGAACCGGCCGCCCTCCGGGCAGGTGACGCTGCCCTCCCGCAGCCGGCCGAGCACCTCCAGCTCGAGCAGGTCGTAGCCTTCGCACAGCGCCTGGTGCCAGGCGCGCCGGAAGTTCGCGTCGTTCCGGCGGGTCTTGTAGGCATGGCTGACCGTCACCCCGGCCGCGAGGGCCGATCGGCTCACATTGGAGGTCTCCGCCAGCATGGCGAGGAACGGTGCACGCCAGCGCGTGCCGCGCGGCCGGGCCGGTGTCGCGGCTTCGGCGCCGCGGGCGGCGGACGCGCGGGCGGTCGCGGCGGCCTTGCGGCCCCCGCGCGGCGGCTTTGCTGCGGGCATGTGCCCCTCCTGATGCTGGTGAGACCGGGTGTCGCGGCGGCAGCGGGTGATCCCGACTCGCTCCATCGCGATGTTCCTCTTTCCTAACCGGAGAGCGTCACGGTGTCAAGAGAAAATAACCAATCCGGTTATCAATATGGTGTGGCGCGGGCGGCGGCGAAGGCGCGAAGGAAGTCGCGCTCGCTCATGCGTCCGGTGATCCGGCGCGTGCCGATGAGGTAGGTGGGCGTGCCGGCGACGCCGAGGCGCAGCGCGTCGGCGGCGTTGCGGGCGAGCTGGTCGTCAAGGGCGCGGGGAGCGGCCAGCCCTTGTTCGACGGCGGCCCAGTCGCCTCCGGCTGCGGCGACCGCCCGCCGCAGCGCCGGTTCCTCCAGCGGCAGGGGCGCCCGCATCAGCGCATCGTGCACCGCGACGTAGCGGCCCTGCGCCGCGCTGGCGAGGGCCACCCGCGCCGCCGCGACCGAGCGCGGACCATTCACCGGCAGGTCGCGGTAGACGACGCGCACATCGCCGGCTGCGGCGACGGCGCGGGTCATGGCCCCATGAGAGGCTCGGCACGGCCCGCACTGGTAATCGGTGAACACCACCATGGTCACCGGAGCATCCGCCGGCCCGGACGCCGGAGAGACGCGGTCGCCGAGCAAGGGGGCAAGATCAACCCGGTCGCCGATGTCGGTTCCCGGCGGCTGCGCCAGCCGCAGCGCCGCCCCGCCGGCAAGCCCGGCCACGGCCGCCGCGGCCAGCAGCAGCCACTGGCGCGGTGTCACCGCCGGGCGCGATCGCGAGGTCATCGGGCCTATGTCACGGCACTGGCGCGCCCGTTCAAGCCCTTCCTCACCCGCTCGGCGCAGGCCCCTCGTCGCGGCTGACCTCGACCTCCGTGCGCCGGAGGGTGAGCGTTTCGGCGTGGACGTGCTCGCGGCGGGTGCGGCGCAGATGGATCTCCTCGACCAGCACCAGCTCGCGCACGACGCGGACGCGCTCCTCCACCACCGGGATGACGGTCAGGTTCCCGTCCTCGCGCACCGGCGGCATCGCGTCGATGACGGCGCCCACGGGCACGCGCTCGACCGTCACCTCCTCGCGCAGCACCGGCTCGCACACCTCCACCGTGTCGGCGCGCGGGGTGGTGCGGACGGTGACGGTGGCTCCGTCGACCCGGCGCCGGCCGATGGCGAGCTGTTCCTCCACCACGGAAATGTGCGCCTCCTCCCTCACGACGGCGCCTGCAGGCCGGTCGGGCCGCTCGTCGGGGTCAGTGGTCATGGCATGTCTCCTCGACAGACAGCACCCGGGGGCCGGCACCGTGCGGCACCGGCCCCCGGTCGCGATGCGGGTGGAGGCATGCTGTCTCCCCCCGCGCGCGGTTCAGCGTCGCGGCTGGGCCGGCGTCCGGCCGTCGCCGTCGACGTCGACTTCGGTGCGCCGCACGGTTTCCTCGACATGCTCGACCCGCTCGCTGGCGGTCTTGCTGACCACCACCTCGTCGGTGACGACCGCCTTCTTGCCCACCACGACCTCCTCGCTTTCCTCGGTCATGGTGACGGTGCGCCCGCCCTCGCTCAGCAGCGCCTCGGCATCGGCGGCGGACAGCTCGCGGTTGACCGGCCGGCGGTCCACCGAGACATGCTCCTCGCGCAGGCGCACATCCTCGGCCACCGTGTCGGTCGCGACGCGGGTGCGCACGTTGATAGCCCGCCCATGCTCCGCCACGCGCTTGCCGATCGCCACCTGCTCCTCGACGATCGGGATCCGCTCCTCCGCGACGGCATCGCCGCCCGACCGGGCGAACTGCTCCGCCTGTTCGCCATAGACGACGGCGTTGTCATGGATTTCGAGCGGCTCCACGGCGCAGACCTTGCCGTTGTCGAGCCGGACGGCCGCCACGCGGGTCCGGCTGTCGTCGACCAGCAGGTCGGTGATGGTGCCGTACTTCTCGCCGCCGGGTCCGACGAGCGGCAGGCCGCGGATGTCCTGGGAGGGGTGCTCAAGCTCGTAATTGTCGAGCTTCTCGAGATTTTCGTAACGTCGGTCATGTCGCATGGTCATTGTTCCTCATCTGTGCCGCGGCAGGGGTTGCCCGCCGCTGCGGTGTCAGGGATTGGACAGGGGCTTCAGCGCACCACCTCGATGCGCCGGGCCATCAGGTACTGGTCGACGCCTTGCGGCACCGTCGCCTGGACGCCGGCCGGCATTGGCTCGCCCGCCGGGCGGATGACGCCGCTCAGGTTCAGGATCTGACCGGGACGCACATCGATCTGGCCCTCGACACGGGGATCGGCCGTGGCGACCTCGTCGAAGACGACGAACAACTCGCGCCCGTCCGCCTCGCCGCGAAAGGCCATGTCGCCTTCGAGCGCCGTGACGCGGAAGTTGTTCAGATCCACCGACTGGCCGGGGGTGAACGCGGTCGCCGCGGCGCCGGCCGCGGCCGCAGTGGTCAGCGGCGTCGGGCTGGCGGTGGCGGTCGTCTGCTCGGTTGTGGTGGTGGTGGCGGTGCGCGCTCCCCGGTCACGATCGCCGAGCAGCAGCCACAGCAGCAACGCGCCGACCAGCAGCGCGAGCAGTGCCCACACCCAGCCGGGCACGCCGCCTTTCTTCTCGACAGGGATTTCTGCCATACTTGCATTCTCCATGTTGAAGCGCGCCACATGGCGCATGCCTCAAAAAGACGGATGCAAGTTGACAGTGTTCCTTAAGGTTGGAACGCCGAGCGATGAACATGTGCCGCACTACCGGCGCGGATTTCCTATAGCGATAGAGAAGAACTGCGATCAACCGTGCGCGATCGCAGATGAATAGACGATCTGTTCAGATGAAGAAGGCCAATGCACAGGCGAACACTGCGCTTGCAACTTGATGTTAGTCAAGAAATGCGAGCGAGAATGTTATCGCGACAGCAGCCCCACCTGCTCGCCCGCACGGCGGAACATGCCGAGGATGACGTCGACGTCGGCATCCGAATGGTCGGCGCACAGCGAGCAGCGCAGCAGCGTCATGTTGGCGGGCGTCGCCGGCGGGCGGGCGAGGTTGACGTAGAGCCCCTCCTTCAGCAGCGCCTCCCACATCATCGCCCCCCGCTCGAGATCGGGCATGATGACCGCGATGATGGCGCTTTGCGCCTCGGGCGTGCCGAGCGCGAAGCCGAGCGCGCGCAGCCCTTCATGCAGGCGCCGCGAATTGCGCCAAAGATGCGCGCGCTTGTCTGCACCGTCCGCCAGCTTGCGGATCGCGGCGGTGGAGCAGGCGACCACCGCCGGGGGAAGGGCGGCGGTGAACACGTAGGGCCGGCACACGAGGCGCAGCACCTCGAACTTGGGATGGTTCGAGACGCAGAAGCCGCCGATCGTCCCGACGCTCTTGGAAAAGGTGCCGATGACGAAGTCGACCTGGTCGAGCACCCCCTGCTCCTCGGCGACGCCGCGCCCGTGCGCGCCGATGAATCCCATGGAGTGCGCCTCGTCCACCAGCACCATCGCGCCGTGCGCCTTGCTGACCGCCACCATCTCGCGCAGCGGCGCGACGTCGCCGAGCATCGAGTAGACGCCCTCCAGCACGACCAGCTTGCCGGCCCCTTCGGGCACCCGGCGCAGCCGCTTCTCCAGCGCGTCGACGTCGTTGTGCCTGAACGGCACCACCTCGGCATCGCCCATCTTGCACCCGTCCCAGATGCTCGCATGGCTGTCGATGTCGAGGATGACGTAGTCCCCCTTGCCGGCCAGGGTCGAGATGATGCCGAGGTTCGCCTGGTAGCCGGTCGAGAACACCATGGCGTGGTCCATGGCGTAGAAGTCCCGCAGCGCCGCCTCGCACGCCTTGTGACCGGAATAGGTGCCGTTCAGCACCCGGCTGCCGGTCGTGCCGGTGCCGAACTCCTCCATGGCGGCCTGCCCGGCGGCAATCACGTCCGGGTCGAAGGTCATGCCCATGTAGTTGTAGGTGCCGAGCAGGATCGTGTCGCGGCCGTTGCAGATCGCGCGGGTGGGGGACAGCACCCGTTCCATCACCAGGTTGAAGGGATCCTCCTGTCCCCCGTCCAGAAGGCTCGCGCGCATCTGGATGACGGGGTCGAACTTGGCGAGAAGGTCGATGCCCGTGCCGGCACGGGCGGAGGGCTGGTCCGGGGTGAGAACGGCGTCGGTCATGCCCGCGTGCTTGCCCGACCGCGCCGCCAGTGACAAGGACGCAGGCGATGGCCGCTTGACAGCGGGGCGGCAATGCACATGCTGCGCGCACCCGTCTGGAGTGGCAGTGCATGAGTGCCATCGACCGCGCACGCGGCTTCATCGCCTCGCGGCACGGGGGGTTCATCGCCTCGCGCCTCGCGACGGTGGCCGAGAAGTACCTCAAGGCCTACAACAATCTCGGCAACATGAACATGGCCTGCAATGGCGAAGTCCGGGCGCTGCGCCATGTGCTCGCCCGCGTGCCCGGCGACATCATCGATGCGGGGTCCAACGAAGGGCAATGGGCGGGCGCGGTGCTGCCGTTCGTGACCGGCGATCGCACCGTGCACTGCTTCGAACCGGTGCCGCAGACCTTCGCCCGCCTCGCCGACGCGCTGGGCGGGCGTCCCCGTGTGCGGCTCAACAACGCCGGGCTGGGGGCGCGCGAGGGCTCCTTCACCCTCAACTTCAACCCGTCGGTCAGCGAAGTGACCAGCGCCTATCCGCTCGTCGATCATCACGGCGGCGCCTGCAGCGTCGAATGCCGCGTCACCACCGGCGACCTCTATCTGGCGGAACACGGCATTGCCGAGATCGCGCTGCTCAAGATCGACGTGGAAGGCATGGAGGCGGAGTGCCTTGCCGGCTTCGAGGACGCGTTCGGCGCCGCGCGCATCGCGAGCGTGCAGTTCGAACACGGGCCGAGCCACGTGCACTCCGGGCACACGCTGAAATACTTCAAGGACTGGTTCGAGGAGCGCGGCTTCGTGCTGTTCCGCATCTTCCCGCGGCGGCTGGAGCCGCTGCGCTACGAGCTGCGCCGGGAAAGCTTCGAGGCCCAGAACCTTCTCGCCGTGCGCCGGGACCTGCTGCCGGCGCTCGACCTGTCCGCCTAGCCGCGCAGCGTGACCACCGCGTCGACGAGCTGGCCGAAGGTCTCGATCTCGGCCTGCTGGTTCATGGAGATGATGATGTCGAACTCGTCCTCGATGGCGGCGACGAAGTCCATCACCGTCAGGCTGTCGAATTCGAGATCGCCGGCGAAGGTGGTGTCATCGGTGATCGCGACCTGCGCCTTGTTGAACGGCTCGATCAGCGATCGGATGCGGGCGTCGGCGTCGGCGCGGTCCATGCGGGGCTCTCCTCGGGCGGGTCGGGCGTTGCTCTATAGCCGCCCGCGCCGGCGGCGGCAAACGCGGCGCCAGCCTCTGCCGGCGTGGACCGCCTCAGGCGGCGAACAGCCGCTCCACCGCGCCGATGAAGGGGCGGATCGACACCGGCTTGGCGAGGTAGTCGGCCGCCCCGGCGCCGCGGATGCGCTCCTCGTCGCCCTTGCCGGCATAGGCGGTGACGGCCAGCACCGGGACATGACGCAGCGTCGGCTCGCGCTTCAGCGCGGCGATGAGCTCCAGCCCCGACACCCGTGGCAGCTGGATGTCCATGATGACGAGATCCGGGCCGAAAGCCTTGGCCGCGGTGAGCACCGCCCCGCCGTCGCCCACCGGCTCCACCGCATACCCGTTCGCCTTGAGAATGTCGCAGAACAGCTTGCGGTTGAGCTCGTTGTCCTCGACAACCATGATCCGTTTCGACAAGTGCGCGTGCCCCCGGTTGCGTTGGTGAACATAAGGTAAATGGAAAAAAAGACAAATCCGCAGCACCCGCGCCCCGTTGACGACGAGGCGGCTGTGCTCGCGCTGCGGGCGCTGGCCTGGCTGTGCGCGGACGAGGCACGGGCGGAGCGCTTTCTGGCGCTGACCGGCCTCACCCCGGAGCAGCTGCGGGGCGGGGCCGGCACGCCTTCGCTCAACGAGGCGGTGCTCGGCCATCTGTGCGGGCACGAGCCGGACCTGCTGGACGCGGCGGCGGCGCTGGGAGTGGAACCGGGCGCGATCGTCGCGGCGAGTGGCGCACGGTGGTCGGCATGACAGGTGCGCGCCCGCTGATCGTGTCGGACTGCGACGAGGTGCTGCTCCACATGGTCAGCCACTTTCGCGACTGGCTGGCCGAACGCCACGACATCGAGTTCCGGATGGACACGGCCTCGTTTGCCGATGCCCTGCGCCATCGCGGCACCGGCGCGGCGGTCGCCGGGGACGAGATCTGGCGTCTGCTCGGCCTGTTCTTCGACCACGAGATGCACCGCCAGCATCCGGTCGCCGGCGCGGTGGCGGCGATGAACACCCTGTCCCGGCACGCCGACGTGGTGATCCTCACCAACCTCGTCGATGCACGGCGCGAGCATCGGGCGCAGCAGCTCGCCGCGCACGGCATCCGCGCGCGGGTGTTCACCAACCAGGGGCCGAAGGGGCCTGCCCTCGCGGGGATCATCGCCGAATACCGCCCCAGCTTCACGATCTTCATCGACGACCTGGCGCAGCATCACCGCTCGGTGAAGGAGCTGTTGCCGGAGGTGACGACGCTGCACCTGTGCGCCGAGGCGCTGGTCGCGCCGCACATCCCCTGCGCCCACCGCGCCGGTCACGCCGACGCGCGGATCGACACCTGGGACGAGGCGCTGCCCTGGCTGCTCGAGCGGCTGGGCGTGGCGACGCCCGCACCACACAAGGAGACCACATGAGCATTGCTGCACGCCTCGAACAGCTTGGCATCGTCCTGCCCCAAGCCGCCGCGCCGGTGGCCAGCTATCAGCCGCTGGTGGTTCATGGCGGCCTCGTGCACCTGTCCGGGCAGCTGCCGTTCGTGGAGGGCGAGCTTGTGACGGGCAGGCTCGGCGCGGATGTGGACCTTGCCGAGGGTCAGCGGGCCGCGCGCGCCTGCGGGCTGATGATCCTGGCCCAGCTGTCCGCCCACGACCTGCTCGAACGGGTCGCCCGCGTGGTCAAGCTGGGGGCGTTCGTCGCCTCGGCGCCCGAATTCCACGACCAGCCCAAGGTTGCCAACGGCGCCTCGGACCTGATGTTCGAGGTGTTCGGCGAGCAGGGCCGGCATGCCCGCAGCGCCGTCGGGGTCGCCGTTCTGCCGCTCAACGCGGCGGTGGAGGTCGACGCGATCGTCGCCCTCGGCTGAGACGCCGCCTTGCGCTGCCGCCGCGGCGGCGTATCTCGCTGGCGATGGCAGAGCGGGACATGGTGGTGCGGGTGGGAAGCGGCGTGGCGGCCGTGCCCCCGGCGAGGTGGAATGCGCTGGCGGGCGAGGGCAACCCGTTCACCAGCCACGCCTTCCTCTCGGCGCTGGAGGATTCGGGCAGCGTCGGCCCGGGGACCGGCTGGCAGCCGGCACCGTTCCTGCTGGAGGATGGCGGCGGCGCCCTCGTCGGGGCCATGCCGGCCTATCTTAAGACGCACAGCCAGGGTGAATACGTGTTCGATCACGGCTGGGCCGAGGCGTATGCGCGGGCCGGAGGGCGTTACTACCCCAAGCTCCAGATCGCGGTGCCGTTCACCCCGGCGACGGGGCCGCGGGTGCTGTCCCGCTCGGCGGACGACGCCGCCCTGCTGCTGCGCGCGGCCGAGACGCTGTGCCGCCAGCATGGCCTGTCGGGGGCGCACGCCACCTTCATCACCCCGGACCAGGTGCCCATTTTCGAAAAGGCTGGCTGGCTCCTGCGCCATGACGTGCAGTTCCACTGGCTCAACCGCGGCTTCGCGAGCTTCGACGATTTCCTCGCCACCCTGTCCTCGCGCCGGCGCAAGGATCTGCGCAAGGAACGGGCTGCCGCCGGCGAGGGCGTGACGATCCGCCGGCTTCGCGGCGACGAGATCACGCCGGCGCACTGGGATGCGTTCTGGACCTTCTACCAGGACACCGGCGCGCGCAAATGGGGCCGGCCCTACCTGACGCGCGCCGCCTTTGCGCTGTTCGCCGAACGGCTGGGCGCGAAGGTGCTGCTGATCCTTGCCGAAGTCGACGGCACGCCGGTCGCCGGAGCCCTGAACTTCATCGGCGACGACACGCTGTACGGCCGCTACTGGGGCGCGATCGTCGACAAGCCGTTCCTGCATTTCGAGCTGTGCTACTATCAGGCGATCGACGTCGCCATCGCGCTGGGCCTTGGCCGCGTGGAAGCCGGCGCGCAGGGACAGCACAAGCTGGCGCGCGGATACGAGCCGGTGGCGACGGTGTCGGCGCACTGGCTGGCCGATCCGGGGCTTGCGCGTGCCGTGGCCGCGTTCCTCGCGCAGGAGCGGGAAGGCGTGGCGGCCGAGCAGCGCCTGCTCAGGCGCCACACACCCTACCGCCGCGACGGCTGACTCAGGCGGCCTGCCGCCGGCTGCGGCGCAGCCATTCGCGCGCCAGCCGCTGGGCGTCGGCGATCTCGCGCGCCGTCATCTCCTCGGCGATGTCGGCGCGGGCCGACGCGGCCAGCGGGTGCCCGTTGGCCGCGGCGATGTTGAACCAGCGGTGGGCCTCGACGAAGTCGGCGCTCAGCCCCGCGCTGCCGGTGGCAAAGGCGATGGCGAGGTTGAAGAGCGCGTCCGCGTCTCCCCGGCAATGCTCGGCGAGGAAGCCGGCAGTGACTGCCTGAGCCTCCGCGGAGGCGTTGCGCTGCCCCCTGCCGCCCTCGATCGCGCGCAATGGTCCCATGTGTGAACTCCCCCTGATGCCGGAGCCGGCAGCCCCCGCTGCCCGCCTCGACGCGCGAAACGTCACACAGGATGCTCAACAAGAGGTTAACGCCGCTGGACACAGGAGTGTCGGGGCGGGCGCGACACCCGCCGCGCGGATTTCTGCCTTGTGCCTCAATACCCTCGCCACTATAGGCCGCGCCAAACGGCATCCGTCGCAATTCTTGCGACGCAGCCGCGATCCGGCGGGCCGGGCGAGAGGAGCAATGGAACCTTCCTCATTCCACGACGCTGAGATGCTCGATCGCGCGCGTGGGTCCGTGCCGGACGGCTACGTGCCGTCCGAAGACGAGGAATACATGAACCCGCGGCAGCAGGATTACTTCCGCATGCTGCTCATCGAATGGAAGCGGTCGATTCAGAACGCCGCCCTTCAGACGCGCGCCTCGCTTCAGCACGGGCCGATCCGGGAACCCGATCTCAACGACCGAGCCTCCAGCGAGGCGGACTGGAGCATCGAGCTGCGGACCCGCGACCGGCAGCGCAAGCTGATCGCCAAGATCGACGCCGCGCTGCGGCTGCTCGACGAAGGGGATTATGGCTACTGCGAGGTGACCGGCGAGCCGATCGGGTTGAAGCGGCTGATCGCGCGCCCGGTGGCGACCATGACGGTCGAGGCGCAGGAAGCGCATGAGCGCCGCGAAAAGGTGTCCCGCGACGACTGACGCGCGCAGCCGGTTCCCGTCGCGGCGGCGTGTTTTTCGACCTGTTCCAGCGCGGGACGGGGGTGCGGAAACTTCCGGTTCTCTTTGTCCGTTTCTTCATGCCGCAAGACTTTGTTAGCCATTGCGTCCATACTGGCGCGCAGGCTGCGGCAGAGCCGGCCGACCGCACCGCGGCGGCGCCGGGGGCACCGCGCCAAGGAGCGATGATGATGTCTGGCATTGATACCCGCAGCGGCACGCGCGACAGCCTGTTCCTTCTCGCCGACCTGACGGTGGACGGCGAATCGGCGCCGCACCGGGTCAAGATCCGCAACCTCTCGACGAGCGGGTTGATGGCCGAGGGCGATGTCCGGGTGCAGCGCGGCACCCGCATCCGCCTCGATTGCCGGAGCGCCGGAATGGTCGCGGGCGTCGTCGCGTGGTGCGAGGGATCGCGCTTCGGCGTGGCGCTGCAGGACGAGATCGATCCGGCTGCGGTGCGCGAGGCGCTCATGGCGCCGCGGGAGAAGGCGCCCGAGGCACGCTATGCCGGCCGTTTCGCCGGTCCCGATCCGCTGCAACCCGATCCGCGCCGGCTGCGCACGCTCTGACGCCTGCTCAGGTGACCGCGGCGCGGCGGGCGAAGCGCGGCTCACGCCAGCTGCCGCTGCGCAGCACGTCGGCCAGATGGCCCGCCGCGGCGGCGACGTCGCTGAAGGCGAGATAGGCCGGCGCAAAGCCGAGGCGCAGCACATCGGGTTCGCGGAAGTCGCCGATGACGCCGCGCGCGATCAGCGCCTGGCAGACGGCGTAGGCATCCGGGTGAGCGAAGGACAGCTGGCTGCCGCGCGCGTGCGGATTGGCCGGGCTGACGCAGCGCAGCGAAGCTTCGGTCGCTGCGAGACAGCGCAGGAAGAACTGCGACAGGGCGCGCGACTTGGTGGCAAGCGCCGCCATCCCCAGGGACGCAATCGTGTCCACCCCGACCTCGAGCGCCGCCAGACCCAGCACCGGCGGCGTGCCGGCGAGCAGCCGCGCCACACCCTCGGCCGGTGCATAGTCGTCCTCGAAGGCGAACGGCCGGGCATGGCCGAACCAGCCGGTGAGCGGCTGGACGAGCCGGTCCTGATGCCGCCGCGCGACGAAGGCGAAGGCCGGTGCGCCCGGTCCTCCGTTCAGATATTTGTAGCCGCAGCCGACGGCGAAATCCGCCTCGCAGCCGTTCAGCGCCAGCTCGACCGCGCCGCAGCTGTGCGACAGGTCCCACAGCACCAGCGCCCCCGCGTTATGGGCAGCGCGCGTCAGCGCCGCCATGTCGTGCATGGCGCCGGTGCGGTAATGCACATGGCTGAGCAGGAGCAGCGCGACATCCGGCGCCGCCACCGCGTCGGCCAGCGCCCCCGGCGGGACGAGCCGGCGTTCGGCGAGGCCCTGCGCCTCCAGCCCGGCGATCATGTACAGGTCGGTGGGAAAGCTGCCCGGCTCGGACAGGACGACGCGTCGGCCGGGTCTGAGCGCAAGCGCGGCGGCGATGAGCTTGAACAGGTTCACCGAGGTGCTGTCGCAGGCGATCACCTCGTCGGGATGCGCGCCGATCAGCGGGGCGATCTTCGCCCCGACGCGCCGGGGCAGGTCGATCCAGCCGCCCGTGTCGCCCGGCGCGGCGTTCCAGCTGCGGATGAGCTGTTCGCCCCACTGCCGCTCCACCACCTGGCGCAGGCGCTCGGGCGTGGCGGCGGGCAGCGCGCCGAGGGAATTGCCGTCGAGATAGATGACCCCCTCGGGGAGGGTGAACAGCGCCCGGGCCGCGGCGAGCGGATCGGCCGCATCGAGGGCGCGCGCCTCGTCGCCGAGCGGGATCACGCGAGCGTCCGCAGGACGGCGCGGACCGGGGCGGCATCGCCGCCGGCGATCCGGAGCGGCAGGGCGATGAGTTCGTAGCGGCCGGCCGGCACCGCGTCGAGCACCAGCCCTTCGAGGATCCGTAGGTCGGCGTCGCGCGCCGCGTGGTGGGCGGCCATGTCCTTGCTGTCCTCGGGATCGAGCGACGGGGCGTCGGTGCCGATGAGCCGCACGCCCGCGGCGGCCAGATGGCGGACGGTGTCCGGTGCGAGGGTGGCGAAGTCGCTGCGCCATGCGTCGGCCGGGAAGCGGGCAAAGGTCTTGAACAGCACCCGTCCGGTGTCGCCCAGCGGCGGCAGGTGAGCAGGCTCGATGCGCCGTGCGGCCACATGGCGCAGGTCCACGACCTCGCACGGACCGACAAACGGCTCCAGCGCCATGCCCGCCGCGTCCGCCCCGTCGGCGGCGTAGTGCAGCGGCGCGTCCGCATGCGTGCCGGAATGCGTCGACAGGCTGATCCGTCCCACATTGACCGGGGCGCCGGCAGCCATCGACCAGGTCGGCGCAAGAGTGAAGCGCGTATCCCCCGGCCACACCGGCAGTTCGGGCCGGAGCACCTGGCTGATGTCGATCAGGCGCCCGCTCACAGCCGGGTCCGCGCGTCAAGCAGTTCAGGGAAGAAGCGGTGCTGCAGCACGGCTTCGAGATAGGGAACACCGCTGGTGCCGCCCGTTCCGCGCTTGAAGCCGATGATCCGCTCCACCGTCTTGAGGTGGCCGAAGCGCCAGCGCTGGAAGTGGTATTCGAGGTCCACCAGCTTCTCGGCCAGCTCGTAGAGGTCCCAGTGCGCCTCGGGCTGGCGGTAGATGGCGGCGAAGGCGTCCGTCACCGCCTCGTCCTCGACCCAGGGCTGCGCCGGATCGCGGGTCAGCACGGCGGCCGGAACGGCAAAGCCCCGCCGCGCCAGCAGACGCACGGTTTCGTCGTAGAGGCTGGGCCGTGTCAGCTCCTCCCGCAGGGCCGCGGCAATGCCCGGTGTGGCCTCGTGCATCGCCACCATCGCCGCGTTGCGCCCGCCCAGCAGGTATTCCATCTGCCGGTACTGGGCCGACTGGAACCCGCTGGAGGTGCCCAGATGCGGCCGCACCTGCGCATAGTCGTGGGGTGTCATCGTCGCGAGGACGTCCCAGCTGCCGATCAGCTGCGTCTGCGCCCGCGCGACCCGGGCGAGCATCTTGAACGCGGGCCGCAGCGCGTCGGCGGCGATGGCCCGGCGCGCGGCGTCGAGCTCGTGAAGGCACAGCTTCAGCCACAGCTCGCTCGTCTGGTGCACGATGATGAACAGCATCTCGTCATGCGCTGGCGATGCCGGATGCTGCGCGCCGAGCACCCGGTCGAGGTCGAGATAGGAGCCATAGGTCTGTGCGGTGGTCATGCCGGCGCCGTGCATAGCCGAGCGCGCCGGCGAGCGGAACCCAAGGGCGTGCCGGCCGATCCGCCGCGCGGGCGGCACCGTCACAGCGGGGCGCGGGAAAACGGAAACAGCGGGTGCACGCCCCAGGCGTTGTCGGCATAGCCGACGGTGTTGGCTCGCACCAGCGACCACCGGACCGGCGCGCCGAGCGGAATGAACAGGTTCTGCCGGGTCAGCAGCTCCTCAGCCTGGTTGATCAGCGCCGCCCGCCTCACGGGATCGGCTTCCGTGTTCGCCTGGACCATCAGCGCATCCGCTTCGGGGACGCACTGGGCCCGCGAGACGGAGCAGGCGAACTGGTTCATGAACCAGCGGGCCTGGGCATAGCGCGCCACCCGGTCGCGCAGCACGAGATCGGCTGCCTCTCCGTCGCCCGCGCGCCTGAGCTCGATGCCGGCCGCGTCCAGATCGCGCCTCAGCTGCCGCAGGAGCAGGTCGTTGCCGACGCC
Organism: Qipengyuania thermophila; assembly: GCF_004153605.1. Classification (NCBI taxonomy): domain Bacteria; kingdom Pseudomonadati; phylum Pseudomonadota; class Alphaproteobacteria; order Sphingomonadales; family Erythrobacteraceae; genus Qipengyuania; species Qipengyuania thermophila. Next base: position 850,571 of record NZ_SDSI01000001.1, read on the forward strand.
GGGGGGAAGGCTGATGGTCAGCTGCGGCGGGACGCCGGTGGCCGCGGCCCAGGCGGCCGCGCGCGCGCGGGCGATCGCCAGCCGCGCGTTCTGGTCAAGGTCGCGCCACCGCTCGGGGTTCTGCAACGGATCGCCGGGCAGGTCAGGCGGCACGATCCGCGTCGCCGGGAACCAGCCCGAGACGTTGAACGGCACGAGGAGCGCGTTCCGGTCGATGGCGAGCGCCACCGCTTCGCGGTTGCCGGCATCGGCGAGAAACCCCCCGCGCGACGCCACATCAAGGCCGAACAGGCCAACCACCGCGTTCAGCCGCACCGTGCCGCGGGCCAGAGGGCCGGTCTGAAGCAGCGGCAGCGAGTTGATGTCGCCGCCGAGCACCGCCGATGCCGCCCCGCTGTTGAAGGCTGCCACGGCCTGTTCGGCGGGCAGTGCCGCGATCCGCACCGAGCGCACCGTCTCCGCCCAGCGCGAATCGGCGGCGAGGCCGCGCTCTTCGGGCGCGATGGGCAGCAGTGTCACCGCACCAGCGGTTGCCGGACCGGCGGCCCGGCGCATCGGACCAAGGCCGCCGCCGCCGCCTTCGAAGCCCAGCTCGGGTTGCGCCAGCACGCGCAGGAACTGCGCCATCGGAGTGGCCAGCTCGATCTCCACCACGCGGCCGGTGAGTGCTCGCACGTCCGCAATCTTCGCAAGGTCCAGCCCCAGGGTGGTGCCCTGAAGCTGGCGGATGGCGCGCTGCAGCTGCGAGCGGACCTGCTGCGCCGTGACCGGCTGCCCGTCGGGCCAGTTCACGTCGCGCAGGCGGAAGATGTAGGACAGGCCGTCGTCCGTAACGATCCAGCTTTGCGCGAGGCCCGGGACGACTTCGCCGTTCTCGTCCATCCGCACCAGGCCCTGATGCGTGGCGGCGCGCAGATGCTGCGCGGCGAGCGGCAGGCGCAGCCCTTCGGCGTCGAGATCGCCGGGCTGGCCGACGAACAGCACCCGCACCGTGCGCTCGTCCTCGCGTCCCGTGCAGGCGGCGAGAGACCCGGACAGCGCGAGAAGCACCGCCCAGCCGATGAGGCGCCGGGCGCAGTGACTCACCACGGCAGTTCGTTCCCCCTGTGGTCGAGGAAGCGGTGCGCCACCGGATGCGGTGCGTCCAGCAGGTCGGCCAGCGCGCGGGCGCTGTCCCCGGCCGAGAGCGGCGCCTTGTCTCCGCCCATGTCGGTCCGCACCCAGCCCGGATGGAGCGAGAGGACCGCGATGGCCCGCGCTTTCGCCTGTTCCTCGAACACGTTGCGCGACAGCATGTTCAGCGCCGCCTTGCTCATCCGGTACAGGTCCGCTCCGCCAGAGGACAGGGCGATGGATCCCATCCGCGACGTGGTGAAGGCGAGCACACCGCCGTCGCGCAGCACCGGCAGCAGCGCCCGCGCCGCCCGCGCCGGACCGGCGGCGTTCGTCAGCACCGCGTGCGCGATGGCGGCGTCCCCCGCCTCGTCGATCCGGCACCCGTCGTAAATTCCGGCGTTGAGCAGCACCACGTCGAGCGCGGCGCCGGCCAGTGTCTCCGCGAGCGCCGCAATGGTCTGCGGTTGCGTCACATCGGCCGACGCGACCCGGATCCCGTCGTGCTGCTGCGCGGCGAGGCGGTGCAGCGGCTCGCTGCGGGTCCGTTGCGTTGCCACGACGCGCCAGCCGCGCGTCGCCAGTTCCCCGGCCAGCGCCAGGCCGATGCCGCGCGATGCCCCGACGATCAGCGCGCGGCGAGGCGCCGTCACGCCTTGTACTCGATCAGGGTCGCGCGCGTGCCCCGCCGCTGCTGGACCCGGTGCTGGAGCCAGCCGCGCGCCTGCGCAAGTTTGGCGATCATGATCAGCAGCGCCCACTGCGCCCCGCCGCGCCACCCCATCGCCGCGGCCTTGCTGCGTGCCAGCCGGACGACCTGCGCCGCGACCGCAAGAGCGGGGGCAAGGGCGAGCAGCCGGAGCGGGGCGCCTGTGCCGACGAGGCTCAGCACCAGTCCGGGGATGGCGAGCAGCATGAGCGACGACCACAAAAGGGCGCTTTGCTGCAGGCGCATCCACGACCGATCCGCATCCTTGCCGTGCAGGGCGATGAGCGCGGCGATGCCGAAACCGGTCCGCCGGGCGCGGTGCCACCACTGGCGCAGATGCGTCATGGCGACGTCGTGCGCCGTCATCTCCGCGCCATTGCTCCACACCCGCCAGCCGCGCGCGCGCAGGCGCAGGCACATCTCCGGCTCCTCGCCGGCGATCAGTGCGTCGTTGTAGCCGCCCACCTCCCTGAGCGCCGCCACCCGGAACAGCGCATCCCCGCCACAGGCGCTTGCCGGTCCGGCCGGCACGCTCCATTCGTCGTCGATGGCGCGGTGGTAGGCGTTGCGCCCCGGATCGCGCTCGCGGCGGCGTCCGAAAACCACCGCGCGGCGCGGGTCGTCTGCCATGTCCGCGATCGCCGTGGACAGCCATTCCGGGTGCACGGCACAGTCGCCGTCCACCATCTGCACGAACTCGGCCTCCGGATGGTCGCGCAGCAGCCGGGCGAGACCGGCATTGCGTGCGCGTGCGGCCGTGAACGGCACGTCGGTGTCAAGCTCGACCACCGCCACGCCCAAGGACCGCGCCAGCGCCACACTGCCGTCGGTGGAGCCGGAATCGACATACACCGCCGCTCCCTGCCCCGCCACGGAACGCAGACACGCCTCCAGCCGCTCCCCCTCATTGCGGCCGATGATGACGATGCCGATGCGGGCCAAGGACTTGTACACTGTTATCTGTCACCCGTTGATCTGCCTCTGCCCGTTGTGAGTCGGCGATCGACCATGCATGGGCTAGCCTGACGCTCATCTACTCTCCAGCAAGGTGTTCTACAAACGATGCTGCCAGACGAAGCAATCCTCATGGGGCAATGGATCAGAAGCCTTGATCTGCGCAAAGGCGCAGTATGCCTCAACTTCGGCTCATCCACGCGCCACTTCCGAGAAGTGGTTCAGCCTCACATTGATGAGCATGTCTTTGCTCCGCTCAGGCAAGCCGGCGTTCGCACGATCCACTGCGACCTGAAAGTCGATGATGGCGTGGATGAGGTCGGGGATGTCCTTGATCCGGGGGTTCGCTCCAGGCTTGCCGGTTATGAACCGGAACTCGTCATCTGCAGCAATCTGCTGGAACATCTGACCGATCCGGCGACCTTCGCGCAGGCATGCGGCGAAATTCTTCGTCCGGGCGGACACTGCTTGATCACGGTGCCGCGCAGTTTTCCGTATCATCCCGATCCGATCGACACCATGTACAGGCCGGAGCCATCCGAAGTGGCGGCACTTCTCCCGGAATGGCAGGTTGTGTCGGCGAAGGAGATTGCTGCCGGCAGCTATGCGGACGACCTGCGTACGCATGCTGCGCCTACTGTCGCTCTGTTGAGACAGGCAATCAGAGCAGCCATGCCATTTTATCGGCCATCCCAGTGGCGTCCCGCAGCGCACAAGCTCATGTGGCTCTTCAAGCCCTATCGCGTCTCCTTGGTGATGCTCAGGAAACCGGAACATCATGCTGCGGACTCAAGAGTCCGCTGAACGATTGCTGGAACAACGAAGCCAGTTTGGCTGCCTCAACCGTGTCAAAGTGCCTGGCCAACACACGCTCCCTCGCTGCCGCTCCCATCTCCGCCAGCCGTTCGCGGCTGAGGCATGACATTGCAGCCATGGCGTCTGCGAAGGCTTCTGCGTCGCCAGCCGGCACAATCAATCCGTCAACTCCATGCCTCACCAGTTCCGGAATGCCGGCGATCGCTGTCGTGACCACCGGACGTGCCCGGGACATGGCTTCCATGATCACGACCGGGAGCCCCTCGGCGAAACTTGGAAGAACCAGGGCGGACGATCGGTCCAGCAGTTCCCGCACCTCGTCAGCATTTACCCAGCCGGTTATCGTGATCAGTTCCGCCAGCTCGGCTGCCTGGATGGCTTCCTCGAGCTGCTTGCGCATCTCGCCGTCACCGGCGAGGATCAGCGGAATCGGAGTTCCGCGATCTCGCAGCAAGCGGATTGCTTCGATGAGCAGCACCTGCCCCTTCTGCTCGCACAGGCGTCCGACACAAAGTACGCCGAAATCCTGCGGCAGGGGCTGCGGTGGTGTGGCGTTGATCCGCGGATCCAGCGCGCAATGCACCACCCGTATCTTCTCCCAGTCGCTCAGCCTGGACCAGCGGAACAGCTGGCTGCGGCAGAAACTGGTGATCGCCGCAACGAAGCTGGCGTCGCGGACCTTGACTCCAAGTTTCAGTTGATGGGGCTTGTCGAACTCCTCGGGCCCATGAACAGTGAAGCTGAAAGGCGGCCCGCCAAGTGATTTCACGAGAAAGGCGACGGTGGCAGCATTGCTGCCGAAGTGGGCATGCACATGATGCGCGCCACTGCCTGTCTCGACCCACTCAAGCACCAGGCACGCTTCTGCCAAATAGATGAGATGGTGCAGGAAGCTGCGCTCTGCACCCCGCGACAGTGTCCAGGCGTGTTTCAAGGCTTGAAGGAAAGGTCCGGGACGCGAGAAGACGACGCGCAGCAATGCTTTCAGCAACGGTGCTGGTCCGCCCTCGAGTACGTAGCGGGTGCGTTCGCGCTCTGCTGCGTCGAGAGGGTCGACTACAGTGTTCTCCCACCCCCGCATGGCCAGTCGCTCGACGCGAACACCCAGGCGTTCAAGGGCCAGGATTTCCGTGCGGATGAAACTGTGACTTACCGCCGGGTACTGGTTCAGAAGATATGTGACGGCAAGGCTGCCAGAAGCAACATCGTCTCCGTTCGAGTGCCCATGCTGCGTCATACTCACGCCGTGCCCATGACCTGTGCTGCGAAGCGGTGCATTTCTTCGGATTGGGGGCTCATCTGCAGCAGCAGAAGGTCGACCCCGGCATGCTCGTATTCGGCGATGCGCTCCTTGAGCTGTTCCGGTGTCCCGACCAGTCCGGGCCGCAGGCCGCGGTTGGAGACGGCGTATTCCTGCAGCTTCAGTTCGCGTTCGAGCTGCGTGCCCGACAGCCACTGATCGAAATTGGCGTAGCCGGGCGGCAGGTCGCGCACGGCGGTGATCCGGGCCAGTTCGGCCTTCGCCTCCGCCTCGCTGTCGCGCACGATGGCATAGGCCGCCATGCCGAAGGCCAGCGGCGGCCGGCCAAGCTCCTCCCGCCGGGCGGACAGGTCGGCGACCCGCGCAGCGATCACCTCGGGCGGGTCGCCGTGCATGACGTAGGCGTCGCACTGCCGCGCAATCATCTGCCTCGCCGCTTCGCTCTCGCCGCCGGCGTAGATCACGGGGCGCGCCTCGGGCCCGGGCGCGCAGATCGCCTCGTCCGTCCGGTAGAACCGGCCGGAGAAGGAGAAGCGGGGCTGGGTCCACAGGCCCTCGACGACCTCCAGCCACTCCGCCGTGCGGGCGTAGCGGTCGTCGTGCCGGTCGAACTCGAGGCCGTACTGGCGCGCCTCGTCCGCCCACCAGGACGACACGACATTGAGCGACAGCCGTCCGCCAGCAATCCGGTCGATGTTCGCGGCCGCCTTGGCGAACAGCGCCGGATGATGGAAATTCGGGCGCACAGCGACCATCAGTTCGAGCCGGCTCGTCACCGCCGCCAGCGCCGCGGCAGTGGACCAGGCGTCGAGAGCAGGGGCGTCCACCCCCTTGATGTCGTTGAGGTTCAGCTCGGCGATGAGGGTCAGGTCGTATCCCCAGCGTTCCGCGTCGAGCGCGAGGCGGCGGACATAGGCCCAGCTCGCCTCCATCCCCTCGTCCGCCACATTGCGCAGCCAGCCCCCGAACACCGGCATCCAGAACCCGTACCGCATCAGGCCGCCGCCTCCTTCAGCCAGACCGCGATCCGGTCCACCAGCCGCTCGTGCGGATCCCATCCGAGCACGTCCAGCGGATTCGCGACGAAGTTGGACAGCGCGTTGATGTCGTAGAAGCGCGGCGTCCCGTCACGGTCGTCGATCATGACCTCGACGCCGCCAAGATCAAGCGCCGCGGCCTGTGCCACCCGCTCGGCGGCGCTGCGGAGAGCCGCGTCCGGTTCCGCCGCCCGCATGACGATGCCGCTGCCCGGCGCCGCGCAGGCGTCGGCCGGACACAGGTCGAAGCTGCCTGCTCCCTCGATGGTGATGGCGTAGAGGAACCGCCGGTCGAGCGTCTCCAGCCGGGTCACGATCCCGCCGCGCGCGGGCACGACTTCCTGGACCAGCAGCACGCCGTCGATGCTGGAGGGCAGGGCGCGATCGGCTACTGCGGCACGCAGGGCGTCGAGAGTGTCGAAGCGGGCGATCCCGGCGCCGGCACCGCCGATGTTCGCCTTGACCAGCAGCGGGAAGCCGATTTTGGCGGCCGCCGCGACGGCATCGGCGGCGCGGTGCACCACCCGTGTAGCCGGAATGGCAAGGCCGAGCGAGGCCAGCAGGGCAAGCTGCCGCGCCTTGGACGCGTCCACCGCGAAGGCTGCCGTGCCGTTGAGAACGCGCGCGCCGCCTGCCTCCCATCGGGCAAGCAGGGCCTGCACCCAGAAGATCGGATGCTCCGGCTCGCGCAGAAAGGCCGACATGGCCACCCGGTTGAGCACGAGCGGTGCCGGAGGGTGCGGATCGGCCGGGTCGAAGGCGGTGCCCGGAGACAGGGTGGTGAACGCGATGCCGCGCCGCTCGAGCGCGGCGAACAGCGGCGCGAACCAGCGCGGATGCTCGAACAGGATCGCCAGGGCAGGGCTCATCGGCGCGCGAACCGGAAGTACCAGACCTCGTGCCCCTGCTTGCGCGCCTTGGCCTCGTAGCGGGTCTCGGGCCAGCCCGAAGGGCGCTGCTGCCAGCTGCGCGGGCCGTCCGTCAGCCAGGTGAAGGCATCCCGGTGGCGACGCATGACCATCAGCGCGTGGCGCAGATAGACCGGGTGGTCGGTTCCGAACCGCAGCTCCCCGCCCGGCTTCAGCTTGGCGGCGAACAGGGTCACCGGCCCGTCATTCATCATCCGCCGCTTGGCATGACGCGCCTTCGGCCATGGGTCGGGATGGAGGAGGTAGATCATGGTCAGCGATCCGTCCGGCACGCGCCTCAGCACCTCCAGCGCATCGCCATGGTGCAGACGGACATTCGCCAACCGCCCTTCCTGCACATGGACGAGCGCTGCGGCCACGCCGTTCAGGAACGGTTCGGCGCCGATGAAGCCGTGATCGGGCAGCAGGTCGGCCCGGGCGGCGAGATGCTCGCCCCCGCCAAAGCCGATCTCGAAATGCAGCGGGCACTCCACGCCGAAAAGGCGCCCGGCCGTCACGGGGCCGTCCGCAGGCACGGCGATCTGCGGAAGGAGCGTGTCCACCAGCTCCTGCTGCCGGGCGCGCAGGGGCTTGCCGACCGAGCGGCCGTAAAGCCGGTTGAGGGTGAGCGGGTCGCCGGGTTTGTGCGCGGTCATGGCCGCGCGCCTTATAGCGGCCGTTGCCGATGCGCCAGCGGGGCTGTTTCGCTCCGCGCGCAGCCGTGGTAATCTCGATGTCTGGCTGACCGGGAGGCCGTCCACTGAGCGAGCATGATTTCGCCGCGACCTATGCCGCGCTCCGCACCGTGATGCTGCGCAATGCCGGCGAGCAGATTGTCGCGGAAGATGCCCCCGGATCACTGATCCTGCGAACCCACGCTCGCGATGCCAAGGGGCAACCTGGCTGGTTCGGCACGGTGACGGTGAAGAAGAGCTACGTCGCTTATCACCTGATGCCGCTTTACGAGCAGCCGGCACTGGCGGACGGGCTCAGTGCTGGGCTGGCCAAACGGCGTCAGGGAAAAACTTGCTTCAACTTCAAGGATGTCGATGAAGCCCTGTTCGAAGAAGTTGCGGCGCTGACCGCGCGGTGTGCGGACAGCGCCGGATAGCGGCGGTCAGGCCGCGACGGCGCCCGCCTCGGTGTCCACCAGCACGTAGCCGCGCCCCCAGACGGTCTCGATGTAGTTCTCCCCGCCGCAGGCCTGCGAGAGCTTCTTGCGCAGCTTGCAGATGAACACGTCGATGATCTTGAGTTCCGGTTCGTCCATGCCGCCATACAGGTGGTTGAGGAACATTTCTTTGGTCAGCGTCGTGCCCTTGCGCAGGGACAGCAGCTCCAGCATGGCGTATTCCTTGCCGGTGAGGTGGACCCGCGCGCCATCGACCTCCACCGTCTTGGCGTCGAGGTTCACCGCCAGCTTGCCGGTGCGGATCACCGACTGGCTGTGTCCCTTGGACCGGCGCACGACCGCGTGGATGCGGGCGATCAGTTCCTCGCGGTGGAACGGCTTGGTGACATAGTCGTCGGCACCGAAGCCGAAGGAGCGGATCTTGGAGTCCATCTCGCCCACGCCGGACAGGATGAGCACAGGCGTCTGCACCTTGGCCACGCGCAGCTTCTTGAGCACGTCGTAGCCGTGCATGTCGGGCAGGTTCAGGTCGAGCAGGATGATGTCGTAGTCGTAGAGCTTGCCCAGATCGAGGCCTTCTTCCCCGAGGTCCGTGGAGTAGACGTTGAACCCTTCATTGCCGAGCATGAGCTCAATGGCTTTTGCGGTGGTCGGCTCGTCTTCGATCAAAAGCACGCGCATGGCCCGGTGTCCCCCTTCGCCCTGATACCGTCGAGACTCTCTTGTGCCGGAGTCTTGACTCGAATTAACCACACGAGAGGTGAAGGGGAAAGGTTAATTCTTTGTTTCACCAGCGGTGAGTGGAAAGGCTCAGGCCAAGCCCGCCAGCCGGTGCCGCCGCCGCCGCTGGACCGAACTGCCAAGCCCAAGCGCCTCGCGGTATTTGGCGACCGTCCGGCGAGCGAGATCGTACCCTTCTGTGCGCAGGACGGCCACCAGCGCATCGTCCGAGAGCACGGCGTCCGGCGCCTCGGCGGCGATGAGGGCGCGGATGCGCGCCTTGACCGCCTCGGAGGATGCCTCGCCGTCCCCCTCGGCCGCGACGCCGCTGGAGAAGAAATAGCGCAGCTCGAACGTGCCGAAGGGACAGGACAGGTACTTGTTCGCCGCCACCCGGCTGACGGTCGACTCGTGCATGGCGATGTCCTGCGCCACCTCGCGCAGGGTCAGCGGGCGCATCGCCGCGACGCCCTGACGGAAGAAGCCGGCCTGGTGGCGGATGATCGCGGCGGCCGTCTTGAGGATCGTCTTCTGGCGCTGGTCCAGGGCGCGGATGATCCAGTTCGCCTCCTGAAGCTGTTCGTCGAGCCAGCGGCGCGCCGCCTTGCCGGGGCAGCCGTTGCGCAGTTCGAGGTAGTAGGGGCGGTTGACCACCAGACGCGGCAGGGTCGCCTCGTTCAGCCGGACCTCCCAGTCCGCCCCGCGCGGCAGCACCAGCACGTCGGGCACGATCGCCTCGTCGCCGCAGCCGCCGAACCGGCAGCCCGGCTTGGGATCGTAGCGGCGCAGCTCCGCCAGCATGTCCGCCAGATCCTCGTCGTCCACCTCGCACAGGCGCTTCAGCCGCTCGACCTCGCCGCGCGCCACCAGGTCGAGATTGTCGATCAGCCGCGCCATGCAGGGATCGTAGCGGTCGGCATCGCGCGCCTGCAGCGCCAGGCATTCGGCGAGCGTGCGCGCGCCGATGCCGGGCGGGTCGAGCGACTGCACCCGTTTGAGCGCTCGCTCCATCTCCGCGACCGGCACGCCATGCTCCCGCGCCAGCGCATCGAGCGGAGTGGCAAGATAGCCGGCCTCGTCCAGTTCGCCGATCACGGCCATGGCCAGTTGCGCCTCGCGCCGGTCGAAGGCCGCGCCCGCGATCTGGGCCGCCAGATGCTCGCTCAGGGTCGGAAGGCTCGCCGCGCGGGCGTCGGGTTCCGCCGGCGCGTCGGCACCGCCCGCATACGAATCGCTGCCCCATGCACCGTCGTCGCGGCCGCCGCCGTTCCAGGTTTCTTCGAGGTCGAGCGCGTCGTGACCTGTCCCGAAGCCGTCGGCGCTCGGCTCCGCGGCGATCGCGTCCGGCTCCGCCGCCGGTTCCGCCGCGGTGTCGCCCACTTCCAGCAGCGGATTGGCGCTCAGGCTTTGGGCGATGAAGGTTTCCAGCTCGAGATTGGAGAGGGCGAGCAGCTTCACCGCCTGCTGCATCTGCGGCGACATCACCAGCGTCTGGCTCTGCCGCATCTCGAGGCGCGCCGACAGCGCCATGATCGTCCTCTCTTCTGTGCCTCGCCCGGCTAGAGGGTGAAGCTTTCGCCGAGGTAAAGCCGCCGCACGTCTTCGTCCGCGACCAGCGCCTGCGGCGTGCCCGCAAACAGCACCTTGCCGCCGTAGATGATACAGGCGCGGTCGACGATCTCCAACGTCTCGCGCACGTTGTGATCGGTGATCAGAACGCCGATCCCGCGCTGCTTGAGGTCCTTGACGAGGTCGCGAATGTCGCTGATCGAAAGCGGATCAATGCCGGCGAACGGTTCGTCGAGCAGCATGATCGACGGCTTGGCCGCCAGCGCGCGGGCAATCTCGCAGCGGCGCCGCTCGCCGCCCGACAACGCCATCGCCGGGCTGGATCGCAGCCGCGTCAGCCCGAACTCGTCGAGCAGCCGCTCCAGCTCCGCCGCGCGCGCGCGCCGGTCCGGCTCCACCATCTCGAGCACGCAGTTGATGTTCTGCTCGACCGTCATGCCGCGGAAGATGCTCGTCTCCTGCGGCAGATAGCCGAGGCCGAGGATCGCGCGCCGGTACATCGGCAGGTGGGTGACGTCCTCGCCATCCATCAGGATGCGCCCGGTGTCGGGCTTCACCAGCCCCATGATCGAGTAGAAACAGGTCGTCTTGCCGGCGCCGTTCGGCCCGAGCAGGCCCAGCACCTCGCCCTTGCCCACAGTGAGCGAGATGTCGTTGAGCACGCTGCGCTTGTCGTAGCTCTTGGCGATCGACACGACCTCCAGCCCGCCCTGCGGGATCGGCGGCGCGGCGCCGAGCACGGCGGCGTCGGCAGCAAAGGACGGATCGTGGTCGGCCATCGGGTCAGGCATAGGGGGCGCCGCGCGGCTTGGAAAGGGCACGCGCGGCAGGACCGGCGGCAGGGGCGGCGGATGGTGCGGGGCGGCGGCTTGCACATCCGCGGCGGGTCTGGGACAAGACCTCCCGCAGGCAGGCGGGAGTGGCGAGATGAACGAGCGAACCCGATGGAGCGGGGCGCGGGCGGCAGAGGCGGCATCGCGCCGCCGGACGCGCGACTGGCGCCGCGCGATGAGCGACAATGTCGCCACGGCGCTGCTGGTCTACACCACGCTGCAGATCTTCCTGACCGTCAAGGCGCTGGCAAAGGCGACCGATTACTCGCTGTGGCCGTACGTGTCGCTGGTGGGCATGGTGGCGCTGTTCATCCCGTTCGGCCGCTCGGCGGAAAGACGCTGGGCCGCGCTTTCCGACGCGCGCGCGGCCGATCCCGCGCTGGCGCCGCACTTCCGCCGCGATCAGGCGCTGGTGTGGAGCCTCGCCATCGGCCTGCCGCTGCTGCTCACCTGGGTGTTCCGCCTGCTGTTTGCCGCCGCCTGAGCGAACGCGGCGCCGGCGCTGCGGATTACTCGGCGTCCTTGCGCTCCAGCCCCGGATTGGCCGGCCGCACCTTGGCCAGCTCGATCGCCTCCAGCACGATGCGGCGCGCATCGTCGCGCGATCCCCAGTGGCCCACGCGCACCCACTTCTCCTTCTCCAGATCCTTGTAGTGGGTGAAGAAGTGCTCGATCTGCTCGAAGATGATCGCGGGCAGATCGCCCCGCTCGTTGACGTTCGAGTAGTAGGGAAAGGTCGTGTCCACCGGCACGCAGACGAGCTTCTCGTCGCCGCCGTGCTCGTCCTCGAGGTGCAGCACGCCGATCGGGCGGGCGCGGACGATGCAGCCGGGGATGAACGGGCTGCGCGCGATCACCAGCGCGTCCAGCGGGTCGCCGTCCGGCGACAGCGTGTGCGGGACGAAGCCGTAATTGGCGGGGTAGCGCATGGGGGTGTGGAGGATGCGGTCGACGAACAGCGCGCCGCTGTCCTTGTCGAACTCGTACTTGACCGGCTCGCCCCCGCTCGGCACCTCAATGATGACGTTGAGGTCGTCGGGCGGATTGCTTCCCACGGGGATCTTGTCGATACGCATGGCGCGAGCCTGTAGAAGCGGCGGTGCTGCGCCGCAACACGCGAATGCTTTTCCGTGCCGGCACGAGACGCTAAGCGCGCACGCGACATGAAGCCCTCCACCCCCAAGGCCATCCGCGGCACGCAGGACATCTTCGGCGCCGAGGCGGAGGCGTTCGCCTTCGTCGTCGACACCTTCGAACGCGTGCGCAAGCTCTACCGCTTCCGCCGGGTCGAGATGCCGGTGTTCGAGCGCACGGAGGTGTTCAGCCGCGCCATCGGCGAGACGACCGACGTGGTCTCCAAGGAAATGTATTCCTTCGAGGACCGGGGCGGGGACTCGCTGACCCTCAGGCCCGAATTCACTGCCGGCATCGCCCGCGCCTACCTGACGAACGGGTGGCAGCAGCACGCGCCGCTGAGGGTGGCGACCCACGGTCCGCTGTTCCGCTACGAACGGCCGCAGAAGGGCCGCTATCGCCAGTTTCACCAGATCGACGCGGAGATCCTCGGAGCCGCCGAGCCGATGGCCGATGTCGAACTGCTGGCGATGGCCGACCATGTCCTGCGCGATCTCGGCATCACGGGCGTGACGCTGCATCTCAACACGCTGGGCGACGCGGACAGCCGCGAGCGGTGGCGCAGCGCGCTGGTGGCCTATTTCCGCGAGGTGGCGGGCGACCTCAGCGCCGAATCGCGAGCCCGGCTGGAAAAGAATCCGCTGCGCATCCTCGACAGCAAGGATCCGGCCGACCGGCGCTTCGTGGCGGAGGCGCCGACGATCGACACCTTCCTGTCTGACGAGGCGCTGCGGTTCTTCGAACAGGTGACGGACGGGCTGGACGCGGCGGGCGTCGGCTGGACACGGGCGCGGAGCCTCGTCCGGGGTCTCGACTACTACCGCCACACCGCCTTCGAGTTCGTGCCGGACGAAGGGTCGGCCGCGGCGGCGGCGCTGGGCGCGCAGAGCACGGTGCTGGGCGGGGGGCGTTACGACGGGCTGATGGAATCGCTCGGTGGCCCGCCGACCCCGGCGGTGGGCTGGGCCGCCGGCATCGAGCGGCTGGCGATGCTGGTGGGTGAGCGGGGAGATGTTCCGGCTGATGTGATCGTAGTGGTGGAGGATGATGAGCGCATGGCTCAAAGCTTCGCCGCGCTGCGTGTTCTACGCGAGGAGGGATTGTCGGCTGAGTTGATCGCCAGCGGGTCTGCACGTAAGCGGTTTGATAAGGCGGCAAAAGCTAACCCGCGCGCTATCCTCTCCATCGGCGCGCAGGGCATGATGGGTGCTCCCATCCGCAGCAACGATGAAGTCCTAGTGGATCGACTAGGTGACCTGCTTTACGAGAAGGTTTTCTCTAACCCCACGACGTCACCCCGGACTTGATCCGGGGTCCAGCTTCCTTTTGCGACGCCGGCAGGTAAGAAGCCTAGCCCCGGATCAAGTCCGGGGCGACGGAGTGTTGGAACAACGTGCAGATCCCTCCCGAACGCCTCAACCAGATCACCCGCCGCTTCGCCGAGATCGAGGCGCGGCTGGCGAGCGGGGTGCTGGAGGGTGACGCCTTCGTGCAGGCGTCGCGGGACTATGCCGAGCTGGAACCCGTCGCCCGCACCGCCCGCGAAGTGCAGGCGATGCGCGCGGAGATGAAGGCGCTTGAGGAGCTGCTGGCCGACCCCGACATGCGGCCCATGGCGGAGGAGGATCTCGCCCGCATCCGCGCCGCGCTGCCGGAGAAGGAGCGCGCGCTCGCCCTGGCCATGCTGCCGCGCGACGCCGCCGATGCGCGGCCCGCGATGCTGGAAATCCGCGCTGGCACCGGCGGGGACGAGGCGGCCCTGTTCGCCGGCGACCTGTACCGCATGTATGAACGCTTCGCCGCCGAGCAGGGCTGGCGGGTGGAGCCGGTCTCGATGAACGCGAGCGACATCGGCGGGTTCAAGGAGATCGTCGCCAGCGTGACCGGCGCCGGCGTGTTCGCCAAGCTCAAGTTCGAATCGGGCGTCCACCGGGTGCAGCGCGTGCCCGAGACCGAAAGCGGCGGGCGCATCCACACCAGCGCCGCGACCGTCGCCGTGCTGCCCGAACCGGACGAGATCGACGTCGCCATTGATCCTGCCGACCTCAAGGTTGACGTCTACCGCGCGAGCGGGGCCGGGGGGCAGCATGTCAACACGACGGACAGCGCGGTGCGGATCACCCACCTTCCGACCGGCACCGTCGTCACCTGCCAGGACGGGCGCAGCCAGCACAAGAACCGCGAGAAGGCGATGCAGGTGCTGCGCGCGCGGCTGTTCGAGGCGCAGCGTGCCGCGACGCAGGGCGCCGAGGCGGAGGCGCGCCGCGCCATGGTCGGCAGCGGCGACCGGTCCGAACGCATCCGCACCTACAACTTTCCCCAAGGGCGCGTGACCGACCACCGCATCGGCCTGACGCTGCACAAGCTGCCCGACATCCTGGCCGGTCCGGGGCTGGGCGAACTCGTCGACGCGCTCGTCGCGGCAGACGAGGCGGCGCGGCTGGCGCAGGCCGATGAGTGATCGCGCGACCGGGCGGACACACGGCACCAGCAGCATCGCCGCGGCCTTGCGTCAGGGAGCCGAACACCTGGCCGCCACCTCTCCGACCGGGCGCCTCGATGCCGAGCTGCTGATGGCCCATGCGCTTGGTGTGAGCCGCTCCGACCTCCTGCTGCGGCATACGCGCGAGGCGGTGCCGGAAGGCTTTGCCGGGCTTGTCGCCCGCCGGGCCCGGCACGAGCCGGTGGCCTACATCACCGGCGAGCAGGAGTTCTACGGCCTCGCCTTCGCAGTCACGCCCGACGTCCTCATTCCCCGGGGCGACAGCGAGGTGCTGGTCGACGCGGCGCTGGCGCTCGATCCGCCTCCGCGCCGGGTGCTGGACCTTGGCACCGGCTCGGGTGCGTTGCTGCTGGCGGTGCTGGCCCACGTGCCGCACGCGCGCGGCACCGGCCTCGACCGCAGCGGCGCCGCGCTCGCCGTGGCGAGGCGCAACGCCAGCGCGCTGTGTCTGGAAGAGCGGGCACGCTTCGTCGCGGCGGACTGGTCCTGCCTCGGGTGGTCGGACACGCTGGGGTGTCATGATCTGGTGCTGTGCAATCCGCCCTACGTGCCGACGGGAGCGCCGCTGCCCGCCGATGTGCGCGACTTCGAACCGGGCGGGGCGCTCTTCGCCGGCGCGGACGGGCTCGACGCGTATCGGCTGCTCGTGCCGCAGCTGGATGCGCTGGTCGCCGATGGCGGGGCCGTGCTGCTGGAGACGGGCGACGCGCAGGGCGGCGCGGTGCTGGCGCTGGCCGAGAGTTGCGGATGGCGCGGCGAGGTGCGGCACGACCTCGGCGGCCGCCCGCGTCTCGTGGCGCTTCGCCGGGCGGCATGTCCCTGAATGGGCATGGCGGAAAGGTCTTGGCAAAGGCTGACGCCGTCGCTACTTCTGTTCGTGACCGCTCCGCAGCGCACAGCGCCGACGGACCGGGCAGCTCCGAAATCGGTGGGCCGCGCGCCTTCTTCCGAAGGCCGGGTCAGACGGCTGGGGGTGCGGCGCGGCGCATGGCGCGCCCGCGTGAGGGCGAGAGAGACGGACGCGGGGCACGCCGCCGCCGCTGGCGCGGCACCCTGAGGTCCCAACAAGGAAGAACCTCCTTTGAACAACAACAATCGCAGCAACCGCCGGCGCGGCCGCGGCAACCGGCCGCAGGGCCAGGGTGGCGGACAGGTCAACCGCATCGACAGCCGGGCGCGCGGCAACGCTCCGCAGATGCTCGAGAAGTACAAGAAGCTTGCCCAGGACGCGCAGCACAACGGCGACCGGGTCCAGGCGGAATATTACCTGCAGTTCGCCGACCACTACTATCGGGTCATGGCCGACACGCGGATGCGGCAGGACGAGAACCGGGCGCGGCGCGGTGACGAGGGGCGCGACCCTCGGCCGGGAGGTGACCGGTTCGACGCCGACGAGGATGATTTCGACACCCGCGACGACCGGCGCGACCGGGGCCGGCGCCCGTCCCGGACCGAGGCGGATGAGCCGGCCGTGCCCGCGGACGAGCCTGCGCCGGGCCGGGCCGACGATGGCGTGTTCGGAAACGGTGCGCTCCCGTCGGAGGAAGGCGTGCCGGGGCATGAGGGCGAGATTGCCGTCCGCCCGCGCCGCGGCCGGTCGGACACGGTGCGGACTGCTCGTCCGCGCGCCGGCCGCGCGGGTGTCGCGCCGGCGCCGGGCGAGGACGACGCGGAGCAGGGAGCGGTCGATGCGGCCGTGCTGCAGCCGGCGTTCCGCGGTGTCGACACGGAGGACGAGGGCGGCGCAGAGCCGCTTCCGACGCCGCGCCGGCGCCGCGTTCGCGCCGTGACGCAGGACGACGGCAGTCCGGTAGGCGCGGTCGGCTGATCCGCTGACCTGCGGCGATGCGCGCCGGTGATCCCGAGGTGCGGCCGGCCGGAACCGCGCACCGCCCGCACGAGGCGCTCCGCAGACCTGTCGATGCGGGAGAGGATAGGCGCGCGCCGCTGCTCGGCGGGGCGCTGCACCGCTATCCGCGCGGCCTGGCTCTTGGGCTCGGCGCGGCTGCGGCGACCGGCTTTCCGCCCCTGCGCCTCTGGCCGCTGGCGCTTGTCGCCATGGGCCTGTTCGTGCTGCTGCTGAGCCAGGCGCGGCGTGGACGGGAAGCCTTCCTGCTCGGCTGGCTGTTCGGGCTGGCGCATTACACCCTGACCAACAACTGGATCGCCACGGCGTTCACTTATCAGGCCAGCATGCCGCCGGCGCTCGGCTGGGTCGCGGTGCCGCTGCTCTCGCTCTACCTCGCAGTCTACCCGGGGCTGGCGGCGCTGGCGGCGTGGAGCCTGTGGCGCGGGCGGGGAGGGCCTGCGGGGCTGATCTGGCTGTTCGGCGCCTGCTGGATCGTGGCGGAATGGCTGAAAAGCTGGGTGTTCACCGGCTATGCCTGGGCACCGTTCTCGCTGACGATGCTGGGCGGGTTCGACCGGCCGGGCCTTGCGGCCGTGCTGCCGGTGATGGGCACCTATGCCCTGTCCGGGCTGGCGGTGGTGATTGCCGGATATCTCGCCCTGCTTGTGTCGGAACGCCGGTGGCGTGTCCTGGCGCTCACCTTCGGCCTGCTGGCCGCGGGGATGTTCTGGCCCGCCGCGACCGATACGTCCGCTGACGGACTGCCCGTGACGCTGGTGCAACCCGACATCCGCCAACAGGATCTCAACAACGCGGCGCTGTTCGAGGAACAGTTCGCCCGCATCGCCGCGCTGAGCCGCCCGCTCCGTCCCGGCGAGCGGCGGCTGGTGCTGTGGCCGGAATCGGCGGTGCCCGACTATCTGCGCGACGGCTATCCCCAGCGCTATTACGACCAGCTCACGGCCGGCGGCGACCCGGCGTTTGCCCGGCGGCGGATCGGTGCGGCGATCGGGGAGGGAAGCCTGTTGCTGACGGGCGCCGTCGATCTGGAGATCCGCGCCGACGAGACGGGTTACCGCCGAGCCGTCGGGGCCTACAACGCGGTGACGGTGATCGACGCCCAAGGCACGCTGCGCGGCCGCTACGTCAAGGCGCATCTCGTGCCGTATGGCGAATATCTGGCGCTGCGCTGGCTGCTGGAGCCGCTCGGCGCGACGCGGCTCGTGGCAGGGGCGCTCGACTTCATTCCCGGTCCGGGGCCGCAGACGCTCGAACTTGGACCATGGGGACAGGCGGGGGTGCAGATCTGCTACGAGATCATCTTCTCCGGCAAGGTCGTCGACCGCGCCGCCCGTCCGCAGTTCATCTTCAACCCGTCCAACGACGGCTGGTTCGGTGCCTGGGGTCCGCCGCAGCACCTTGCCCAGGCGCGGCTGCGCGCGATCGAGGAGGGGCTGCCGGTGCTGCGGGCGACGACCACCGGGATCAGCGCGATCATCTCTGCCGATGGCGTCGTGCGGCACCACATCCCCATGCACCGCGCAGCGCGGATCGACACGCGCATCCCTGCGCCGGCGCCCCCAACCCTGTTTGCCCGGTTCGGTCACGGACTGACCCTCTTCTGGACACTGACCCTTCTTGCCGGATCGGTGGTTGCCATGCGGCTGCGGCGCGCCTAGGAGCAGGCAGACATAAAGACTTCTTTATATCGGGATATTTATGCGGACCGATTATCTGTTCACATCCGAGAGCGTTTCCGAAGGGCACCCGGACAAGGTCGCGGACCAGATCTCCGACGCCGTCGTCGACCTGTTTCTTGCGCACGATCCCGAAGCGCGGGTGGCGTGCGAGACGCTGTGCACGACGCAGCGGGTGATCCTGGCGGGGGAAATCCGCTGCGCTCCGCTCTATGATCCGGTCCGCCATCCGGAGACGCACGGCTGGGCGCCCGGTGCCCGTGATGCGATCGAGCAGGTCGTGCGCCAGACGGTCCGGGAGATCGGCTACGAGCAGGAGGGCTTCCACTGGGAAACGCTCGCGTTCGAGAACCATCTGCATGGCCAGTCGGCCGAAATCGCGCAGGGCGTCGATGCCGGCACGGATGGAAACAACAAGGATGAGGGTGCCGGCGATCAGGGCATCATGTTCGGCTACGCCTGCGACGAAACTCCCGACTGCATGCCCGCGACGCTCGACTACAGCCACAAGATCCTCGAACGGCTCGCCCGCGACCGCAAGTCGGGCGCGGCGCCGTTTCTCGAACCGGATGCCAAGAGCCAGCTGACGCTGCGCTACGAGAGCGGCCGGCCGGTCGCCTGCACGGCCGTCGTCGTGTCGACGCAGCACAAGTCCGGCTACCACGAAGGAGAGCGGGACGCGCAGCTCAAGGACTATGTCCGGGCGGTCGTGCGCGAGGTTCTGCCCGACGGATGGCTGTCGGACGCGACCATCTGGCACATCAATCCCACCGGCGCCTTCGAGATCGGCGGTCCGGACGGCGACACGGGCCTGACGGGGCGCAAGATCATCGTCGACACCTATGGCGGCGCAGCCCCGCATGGCGGCGGTGCCTTCAGCGGCAAGGATCCGACCAAGGTCGATCGCTCCGCCGCCTATGTGGCCCGGTATCTGGCCAAGAACATCGTGGCGGCGGGGCTGGCCAAGCGTTGCACCATCCAGCTGTCCTACGCCATCGGGGTGTCGGAGCCGCTGTCGCTGTATGTCGACACGCACGGCACCGGCACGGTCGCGGACGCCGATCTGGAGCGGGCCATTGGCCGGCTCGACCGGCTCGGCGGGCTGACGCCGCGGGGCATCCGCACCCATCTTGGCCTCAACAAGCCGATCTATGCCGCCACGGCCGCCTATGGCCACTTCGGGCGGCCGGCCGAGGGCGACCGGTTCCCGTGGGAGCGGTGCGACCTGGTCGACGAGCTGCGGGCGCTGACGGGCGCCTGAGCGGTCAGTCGTCCTCGCCGAGCGCCGGGGACGGGCGGTCGAGCGCCAGCCGTGCGTCCGAGAACGCAAACGGACTGCGCAGCCCGGGCAGGCCGCCGACCTCCACCTTCAGCCTGCGGGCGAGGGTCTGCGGATCGGCAAACACCTGCGACACGGTGTTGATCGGCCCGGCGGGAACGCCCGCCGCCGCACAGGCCTTGAGCAGCGCGGCCCGCGACCAGCGCCGCGTGGTGGACGACAGCGTCTCGCGCAGCGCGTCCCGGTTGGCCAGACGGGCGGCGTTGGTGGCAAAGCGGGGATCGTCGAGCAGGTCATCACGCGCGAGCAGCGCCGCCAGACGACGGAACAGCCCGTCATTGCCGGGGGCGAGCACGACCTCGCCATCCGCCACGGGGAACACGCCGTAGCAGCTGACCTGAAGATGCTCGTTGCCCATGCGGGGCGGATCGTCGCCGGTGGCGAACAGGGCCAGCGCCTGGTTGGCAAGCAGCGCCACCGAGCAGTCGAACAGGGCCATGTCGATGTGCTGGCCGCGGCCCGTGCGCGCGCGCATCAGCAGCGCCGCCTGAATGGCGCTCACGCTGTAGATGCCGCAGAACAGGTCCGAGATGGCAAGGCCGTGCTTCATCGGCTCGCCATCCGGCTCGCCGGTCAGGGCCATGAACCCGCTCATCGCCTGGATGACGAAATCGTAGCCCGGTTCCGCCGCGCGCGGACCGGTCTGCCCGAAGCCCGTGATCGAACAGTAGACGAGGCCGGGATTGGCGCGGGACAGGGAGGGGTAGTCCAGCGCGTACTTCTCCAAAGTGCCGGGCAGGAAGTTCTCGATCAGGACGTCCGCGCCTGCGGCGAGCTTTTGCACGCGGGCGCGGTCGCCGGCCTCGCGAAAGTCGGCGGTGATGCCGCGCTTGCCCCGGTTGCAGGCGTGGTAGTAGGCGGCCTCCTGCCGCCCGTCCGGCCGGCGGATGTAGGGCGGACCCCAGGCGCGGGTGTTGTCGCCGCCGGGCGCCTCGACCTTGATGACGTCGGCGCCGAGGTCGGCCAGCGTCTGGCCCGCCCACGGTCCGGCCAGCACACGGGCGAGTTCGAGCACGCGCAGACCGGCAAGCGGGGCATCCGCCGCGCGCGGGGCGGCGAGCCAGTCCGTCACGTCACGTAATGCGCGGTGGTCCTGGCGGCGATCTCGTCCGCGCTGACGCCGGGCGCGCACTCCAGCAGGCGAAAGGGGCTGGAATGGTCCGGGCGCTGGAACACGGCCAGATTGGTGATGATCATGTCCACCACGTTCGTGCCCGTCAGCGGCAGGGTGCAGCGCGGGATGAACTTGGGACTGCCGTCCTTGGCGGTGTGGTCCATGACGACGATGATCTTCTTGACCCCGGCGACGAGGTCCATCGCCCCGCCCATGCCCTTGATCATCTTGCCCGGCACCATCCAGTTGGCGATGTCGCCGTTCTCCGCCACCTCCATGGCTCCGAGCACGGTGAGATCGATGTGCCCGCCCCGGATCATGGCGAACGACTGGGCGCTGTCGAAATAGGCGGAGTGGGGCAGCTCGCTGATCGTCTGCTTGCCGGCGTTGATGAGGTCCGGGTCCACCTCGTCGTCGTAGGGGAACGGACCGATGCCCAGCATCCCGTTTTCGGACTGGAGCGTGACCGTCATGCCGGCGGGGATGTGATTGGCGACCAGCGTCGGAATGCCGATGCCCAGATTGACGTAGTAGCCGTCGCGCAGTTCCTGCGCCGCGCGGGCGGCCATCTGGTCGCGGGTCCAGCCGGTCGCTAGGGTGGCGGTCTCGGTCATCGTCAGTTGCCTCGGCTCATGATGTCGGGTGCGGAGCGGGTGGTCTGCGGCTGCCACCGGGCATCGGGCGGGAACACGTCCGCGATGCCGCCCCGGTCGAAGGCGCCGTAGACCGGATTGGGCAGCACGAACCAGCCATTGCCCCACAGCTGGGCCACCTCGCCGCGCTGGGCGATGCGCCGCCGTTCCTGCGCCCCCAGTTCGCGCTCGTTGAACAGGTCGGCGAAGTCGCCCAGATTGTCACCCACCTGCGCCAGCACGCAGTAGCGCGCGGCGATCCGGGCGCGGCGCGGATCCTTGTCGCTGCCGGCAGCGTCCATGCCGCGCAGGAAGATCGTCTCGCCCACGATGTAATCGCCGAACCCGAGCTGCGCGAAGCCGCGGACCGTGTCTGCGGCGGTTTCCAGCGCCCGGTTGGTGTTGATGATCGGGGTGATCCCCGCCTCCCGCAGCGCGCGCACCGCCGCCACCGCGCCCGGCACCGCGGCGAGCTGCGGATTGCCGGTCCGCTCCCACTCGGCCCAGACTGCCGGGTCGAAGGGCTGGCCGGATGTCGCGCGCCAGTATTCGTGGCCGCGATTGAGAACCAGCGTCTCGTCTCCGTCGAAGATCACCGCCGGCGGCTTGCGGCCGCCGCCCGGCAGCAGGCAGCTTTCCGTGCCCAGCCCGTCCGGCCGGCCGGGCAGGCCGAGCAGCACCGAAGCCGCCGGCTGGGCGGCCTGCCGCGCGCGCACATAGTCGCCGAGCTGGCGAAAGGCCTGCAGCGACACCGCGGCGGCCTCGGCCGAGCTGTACAGCCACCGGGTGCCGAGCGGGACCGGGCGGGCGTCGGCGGTGGCCTCGGCCGATCGCTGCACGCCATCGGTGACGGGCGGCAGGGTCAGCACCGGTCCGTCGGCCACGTGACTGCGGGTCTGCAGGGCGCGGTCCAGTGCCGGCGCCACCACCTGATCGGCAAGCACCGCTCCGGTGGCGCAGCCGCCGAGCGCGAGCGCGGCGGCTAAGGCGACGAGGACGCGCATCAGCGTGCCTCCTGCCGGCCGGCGTCCGGCCGCTCGCGCACCGTCCTGAACTCGATCTTCTTGTTGTAGGGCGCACCGACAACAAGGCGCTGCACGTAAACGCCCGGCAGGTGGATGCAATCCGGATCGAGACTGCCCACCGGGACGATCTCCTCCACCTCCACGACGCACACCTTGCCGCACGTGGCGGCCGGAACGTTGAAGTTGCGCGCGGTCTTGCGGAACACGGTGTTGCCGGTCTCGTCGGCCCGCCAGGCCTTGACGATGGCGAGATCGGCGAAGATCCCGCATTCGAGGATGTAGTCCTCGCCGTCGAAGGTTTTCACTTCCTTGCCCTCGGCGACGAGCGTGCCGACACCCGTCCTGGTGTAGAAACCCGGGATCCCCGCGCCGCCGGCCCGCATCCGCTCCGCCAGCGTGCCCTGGGGACAGAATTCGACTTCTAGCTCGCCGGACAGATACTGCCGCTCGAATTCCTTGTTTTCGCCGACATAGCTGGAGATCATCTTGGCCACCTGACGCGTGCGCAGCAGCTTGCCGATGCCCTCGTTGTCGATGCCGGCATTGTTGGACGCGAAGGTCAGGTTCCGCACGCCGCTGTCGCGGATGGCGTCCAGCAGACGCTCGGGAATGCCGCACAGCCCGAAGCCGCCGCTGGCGATCAGCATGCCGTCGCGCAACAGACCGTCAAGGGCGGCGCGGGCGTCAGGATAGAGTTTGCTCATGGACCGCCGCTCTATCGCGGCCGCCGTCACCTGTCACTATTCTCGCCCGGCCACCCCCTTTGTTGCGCAAAACGCAACGATTGTTGAGCTTTTAGCACTTGCACAAATTGCTGCGCTGCGGCACAAAGATCGAGCCTTTCAGGCATCCTCTCCCAAACTCATCAGCCCGGCTGCGCAAGCGGCCGGGCTTTTTCGTGGCCGGCGCCTCCTGTCCCGGAGCGTAGCTAGGCAACCGATGCCGCGCATCCTAGTTAGTCTTGGATACCGAGACTGCGCACAGGAAGTGGACCACGGATGGCCGACGCTGACACTGCTTTGGGGGAACGGACCGCGCGGCTGCAGGTGGCGCCCGCGCGGCAGGAGGAAAGCGGACACGGCATCGCCCGCCTCCCGCGCAGCGCGTTCCAGGCGCTGGGCATCACCGAGGGGGACGTCATCGAGATCCGCGGCAAGCGCAGCACCGCGGCGATTGCCATGGCTGCCTATGACGAGGACCAGGCGCTGTTGGTGATCCGCCTCGACGGGCTTCAGCGCGCCAACGCGGAGGTCGGGTCGGGCGAGCATGTGGCGGTGCTGGCGACGCAGTCCCGGCCGGCGA
Source organism: Qipengyuania thermophila (assembly GCF_004153605.1). Classification (NCBI taxonomy): domain Bacteria; kingdom Pseudomonadati; phylum Pseudomonadota; class Alphaproteobacteria; order Sphingomonadales; family Erythrobacteraceae; genus Qipengyuania; species Qipengyuania thermophila. The sequence goes on from NZ_SDSI01000001.1 coordinate 874,218, forward strand.
CGCGGGTCGTGTTCGCCCCCGCGCAGCGCGAGATGCGGCTGCAGGGACCGCCGCAGGCCCTGAAGCGCAACTTCTTCCGCCGCCCTCTCGTCGCGGGCGATCTTGTGGCGACGACCGGGCAGCAGTCGGTGCAGAACATGCCGCCGCAGGTGGCGCGGATGTTCAACGCGCCCGCCTTCGCCCTGACGCAGATCCGCCTCACCGTGGTGGCGACCACGCCCAAGGGCGTCGTCCACATCGACGAGAACACCGAGGTCGAACTGCGCTCCGAGTTCGAGGAGCCGCGCGATGGCCGCGCCAGCGTCAACTACGACGATGTCGGCGGCATGGGCGAGACGATCCAGCAGCTGCGCGAGATGGTGGAGCTTCCGCTGCGGTACCCCGAGCTGTTCACCCGCCTCGGCGTGGACCCGCCCAAGGGGGTGCTGCTGCACGGGCCGCCGGGCACGGGCAAGACGCGCCTGGCGCAGGCGGTCGCGAACGAATCCGATGCCAGCTTCTTCACCATCAACGGACCGGAGATCATGGGGTCCGGCTACGGCGAGAGCGAGAAGCGGCTGCGCGAGGTGTTCGACGAAGCGACCAAGGCGGCCCCGGCGATCATCTTCATCGACGAGATCGATTCGATCGCCCCCAAGCGCAGCCAGGTTCCCGGCGAGGCAGAGAAGCGCCTGGTCGCGCAGCTTCTGACGCTGATGGACGGACTGGAGGCCCGCGCCAACCTTGTGGTGATCGCTGCCACCAACCGCCCCGACGCCATCGACGAGGCGCTGCGCCGTCCCGGCCGGTTCGACCGCGAGATCGTGATCGGTGTTCCCGACGAGAACGGCCGGCGCGAGATCCTCGCCATCCACACCCGTGGCATGCCGCTCGGCGAGCGGGTCGACCTGGCCGAGCTGGCGCGCGGAACGCACGGCTTCGTCGGCGCCGACTTGGCCGCGCTGGCGCGCGAGGCGGCGATCGACGCCGTGCGGCGGATCATGCCGCGGCTCGACCTCGACGAGCGGACGATCCCGCAGGACGTGCTGGACGACCTCCACGTCAGCCGCGAGGACTTCCTCAACGCCCTCAAGCGGGTGCAGCCTTCCGCCATGCGCGAGGTGATGGTGGAGGTGCCCAATGTCGGCTGGAACGACATCGGCGGAATCACCGACGCCGTCGACAGCCTGCGCGAAGGCATCGAGCTGCCGCTGAAGAACCCGCAGGCCTTCGCCCGGCTCGGCATCCGCCCGGCCAAGGGCTTCCTCCTTTACGGCCCGCCGGGAACCGGCAAGACGCTGCTCGCCAAGGCGGTCGCGCGCGAGGCGGAGGCCAACTTCATCTCCATGAAGTCGTCCGATCTGCTCTCGAAATGGTATGGGGAGAGCGAGCAGCAGATCGCTCGCCTCTTCCAGCGCGCCCGGGCCGTGGCGCCGTGCGTGGTGTTCATCGACGAGATCGACAGCCTCGTTCCGGCCCGCGGTTCCTCGCAGGGCGAGCCGTCGGTGACCGGCCGGGTGGTCAACACCATGCTCGCCGAAATGGACGGCCTCGAGGAGCTGCAGTCGGTGGTGGTGATCGGCGCCACCAACCGCCCCAATCTCGTCGATCCGGCGCTGCTGCGGCCGGGCCGGTTCGACGAGCTGGTCTATGTCGGGACGCCGGACCGCGACGGGCGCGAACACATTCTGGGCATCCACACGCGCGACATGCCGCTGGCCGATGACGTGCGGCTCGGCTGGCTGGCGGAACAGACCGAACGCTTCACCGGCGCGGACCTCGAGGATCTGGTGCGCCGCGCCGGGCTGGGGGCGCTGCGCCGTGTGGGCGGGGAGGTGACGCAGGTCGCCGCCGCCGACTTCGCCGCCGCGCTCGAGGACAGCCGCGCCACGGTCACGCCGCAGATGGAGGACGAGTACCGCAAGCTGCGCGGCGAGCTGAAGGCCCGCGCCGCCCAGGTGCAGACGATCGGCTTCATCTCCGAGGGCATGCTCGAGCCGCTGCGCGAACGCAAGCACGGGTGATCGGGAGACGGAAGGCGCTGGCGGAGAGGGTGTCCGTCACAAGCC
>NZ_SDSI01000010.1:0-2433 GCF_004153605.1 Qipengyuania thermophila
CGGAATAAGTAGATATGGGCTTAAGAACCAGATCAGCCCATCGGGAGGGCTGGCTGGGCGAGTTGCTTTGCTCGGGCGACCGAGGGGGTGTTGAACCTCTTGCCCGCTAGAATCTCCGGCACCGTCAGAAGCTGCATCCGGTGATAGAGCACGCCGTTCACGTCCATGTCGCCGGCTTCGCCCATCTCACGAAGGAAGTTCTTGGTCTTCCGGTCGCCAAGGTCGTCCATGACGATCAGCCCCGCCATCTCGGCCTGATCGCGCTCTAGTGCCCCGCGAAGGCTGCGAACCACGTCCACGTTGACGTTCTTCCCGCCCTTCACCTCGATCACCATGCTTTGCAGGTCACGCTTGTCCGGAACGGAGAAGTAGAGCCTCCCGTCAATGCCGCCATCCGCCGTCTTGCGGTTGGTAACGAAGCCATCGACCTGCTCGATCGCCCATTTCTGGAACTGGTGCTTGTCGCGGTTCCAGAGGTCCAGCGCGCCCTCGGCCGTGACAGGAACGCCCTCGATCACGAAATCCTTGCCCTCGATCAGCCCAAGCCGCTCCTCCAGCCTCACCTTCGCAACCCGCTTGATGGCGTGGATAGCAATGTCGATTCCTATCCATTTGCGGCCGAGCGTGTGTGCCGCTTCGATGGTGGTGGCGCAGCCGCAGAAGGGGTCGAATACCGTCTCGCCCTTGTTGCTCGCCGCGCGGATGATCCGATCCAGCAGCTTCAGCGGCTTCTGCGTCGGGTAGCGCATGTATTCCTTGCCGCGCGCCGCGATGGCGATCTGCCACCAGTCTTCCGGCACCTTGCCCTTTTCGTGAATGACGTGATCGGCTTCGACGAAGCCGGACCCGACGAGCCCCTTCTTGTAATTTCCCTTGGTCTTTTCCGAGTGCGCCACGCGAACATCGTCCGCGTTGAAGGTCCACGTCTTCCCCTTGTTATACCAGAGGATGACATCGTGCTTCCGCATGAACTGGCGCATGCCTGGCGAGCCTGGGCCAGTGTAACACCAGATGATTTCGTTGCGGAAATTGTTGTGCCCGAAAATGCCGTCCATCATCACTTTGATGTAGTGCGAAGCGGTCGGATCGCAGTGAAGGAAAACCGAGCCGGTCGGCTTCAGGATGCCCCGCATCGGCAGCAGCCGTTCCGTCATATAGGACAGGTAGGCGAGCAGGCGCGGCTGCGTGTTCCGCAGCGCGTTCATCCAGATTTTCCAGAACTCAACAATGTCGTCGTCGATGCCGTAGTCGCGCATCAGGACGGGCATCATGCGGATGGCTTGCTGGCGCTCCGGCGATAGCTCCCAAAGGTCGTTGAACGCCTCGATCTGGTCGGGAAGCTGGCGCCCTGTCTCGTCCTTGTAGATCGCGTTGTAATCACGGTTCGAGTTGAAGGGCGGGTCCAGATAGATCAGGTCCACGCTCCCCAAGGGCATGTCGCGCATGATCGTCAGGCAATCGCCGTAGAGGAGCTTGTTCATGCGAAGCACCCCTTCAGGAAGCCGCTGAAGGCGTCCGCGTTTTTGCGGTTGTTATATTTCCAGCATGCCTCGCCGATGAAGAGCGGCATGTAGCGGCGCGAATAGCGGTGATGCGTCCCATACCACGCCCGCTTTACCAGCGCCCAGAAGCCCTCAATGGTGTTCGTGTGCACGATGCCATCGGCATACTGGCGGCGATGGCGGACAACGGCGTGCTGCATCGTGTCGCAGAGGCGGGAATAGCCGCCCCACTCGTCCGTGATCGCCAACGTGCCGAAGGGCTGGACCGTGGCGCGGATGAACTTGCTAAGCGCCTTCGCGCTGACGCCTTCCGTCGCCATGCGGGCCACAACGCGACCGCCGCGCTCGACTGCGCCGACAACCGCTTGCTTCTTGGTTCCGCGGCCGGAGAAGCCGCCCCAACCGCCGCCCGAGTGATCGTTGGGCTTGCGCGGCTTGCCGCCGACATAGGTTTCGTCGATTTCAACAATGCCCTGAAGAAGCTCGCCCTCTTCCGTCAGCATCGCGGCGCGGATGCGCTGCTGCATATACCACGCGCTCTTCTGGTTCATGTCGAGGTCGCGGGCGAGCTGGCAGCTCGAAACGCTCTTCTTGGCGTTGATCAGCAGGCCGATGGCAAGAAACCACTTTTGAAGGGGAATACGGGTCTTCTCGAAGATCGTGCCGGACAGGACATTGAAGCTGTTGGTGCAAGCGTGGCAATTCCAGCGGCCGATGCGGCCGCTTTCCGACTTGCGGGCGACGGCGGGCGACCCACAGTGCGGGCAATGAGCTTCATCGCCCCAGCGTATCATTTCCAGAAACTCAATGCAGGCTTCCTGATCGGGAAAGCGCTTGAAGATCGTCAGCAGGTTCATGGCATCGCCCCTTCGATGCCTAACCTCTATGACACTCCCGAAACGGCGTCAAGCCCATAACTACTAACTCCGAA
>NZ_SDSI01000011.1:0-1377 GCF_004153605.1 Qipengyuania thermophila
CTGTTTGGAGTGTTGGCAAAAAGAGCTCAGTTTCCTTACTCATCCTGACTCCCCTTAGCAATGGCTGCACCAACTCCAGTCAGGAGTTTAGTTCATTCCTCGACTTTAGTGACTGCGGGAATTTATATAGTTGTTCGGTACTATTCCCATTTTGAAGAAAATGGTTTAATTTTAATAAAGTTCATGGCTTTTATTTCTATATTCTACTCTGGTAGAAGGGCTTTAGTGGAAATAGACTTAAAGAAGGTTGTTGCCTATTCAACTCTTTCTCATCTTAGGATGATAATTTTTTTAGCTTCAATTGGAAGCCTTCAGGCCTCCCTTTTTCACATGTACACCCATGCCATATTTAAAAGGTTGTTGTTTATAGTTGTAGGAGTCATTTTACATGAGAACGAAACAAAGCAGGATTCTCGAACAATCGCTCTACTTCTATCTTCATCTCCTCTCCTATCTGCCCTATTTTCATCTTCAGTAATTTCTATGGTTGGAATCCCTTTTATAAGGGGGTATTTCTCTAAAGAAATAGGAGTTCATGCGTCATTTGAAGATTTTAACTCTTCTTGGAATGTTTGTGGGCTAATTAGTAGAGTTTGTTTCTCGGCAGCTTACTCAATTCGAGTAATCTTCTTCCTTGGATGAAGATCTTCATCTCCTCTTCTTGCTTTTAACCTTTCCTATAAAAGGGGAAAGATAGCAGAGTCTTTAGTTCTGAGATTTTTTCTAAACATGGTTAGAGGGGCCTTTCTGTTGCCAATTATATTCCCAAGAGTGCCCATACCACTTCCCGAGGCGGAAGTAAAGGTTAAATTACTAGTTGTAATTTCTTTGGCACTAGGGAGGGTCTTAGGGTGATTAATATTTCTACATATGCAAAAAGTATTGAAATGAGTAACTCCTTTTCAGATCAGAAGTGCTGCATTTAATATGTCTGTAGGAATTTCTTGAATGCAGCTACCTCAAAAAACCAGACTTTGGTTTCCAGTGTTAGAGAGATTTGGAGTTGTGGAAAGAACTTTTAAATTTCCCTCTCTTTTAATTAAATCTCTTACTTTAGAGGTTTTTATAAAGTTTGAAAAGGAAATAATACCTTTTGTAAAACTCCTAGGATGTTTATCCATTATAATTTTATTTCTTTACATTCGTAGCTTATACGACTAAAGCATTACTTTGAAGAAGTGACAAAGGGCAGTTGCCCCGAGTGTGAACCAGATCTTTAAAATCTGGAGAGAAGATTTTCTTTAGAAGGAAATTCTTCATGGACGTGATTTGAAAATCAGTCTAATAAACCCCTCAAAAGGTTGAGTCTCTGACTCCTTTTTGGGGGGGGAAAGGGGGGGGAGAAATATAGAAATGAAGAAAGAAGAATGAAGAAAG
>NZ_SDSI01000012.1:0-1321 GCF_004153605.1 Qipengyuania thermophila
TGAACCGCCCCGGGATTGCCGGAGGCCAGTTTCATCAAATTATGCTGCCATGGGCGTGTCGTCCAGCATGGCGTAGTAGCGCTCTTCGGCCTCGGCAGGCGGGATGTTGCCGATAGGCTCGAGCAGCCGACGGTTGTTGAACCAGTCCACCCATTCGAGCGTGGCGTATTCAACAGCTTCAAAGGATCGCCACGGTCCTCGTCGGTGGATCACCTCAGCCTTGTAAAGACCGTTGATCGTTTCGGCCAAGGCATTGTCATAACTGTCGCCGACGCTCCCGACCGACGGTTCGATCCCGGCTTCGGCAAGGCGCTCGGTATACTTGATCGAGACATACTGGCTGCCGCGGTCGCTGTGGTGGATCAGGCCGCCACGATGGACAGGGCGCCGATCATGGATCGCCTGTTCCAGGGCATCCAGCACGAAGCTGGCATGCGCCGTCCTGCTCACCCGCCAACCAACGATATAGCGGGCGTAGACGTCGATCACGAAGGCGACATAGACGAACCCGGCCCACGTCGCGACGTAGGTAAAGTCCGAGACCCACAGCATGTTCGGCGCCGGTGCATGGAACTGACGGTTGACCTGATCGAGCGGACAGGGCGCGGCCTTGTCGCTGATCGTCGTCCTGACCGGCTTGCCACGGATCACACCCTGCAGGCCGAGGTCACGCATCAGCCGTTCCACCGTGCAGCGGGCAATATCGAAGCCCTCACGCTGCATCTGCCGCCACACCTTGCGCACGCCATAGACCTTGAAGTTGGCGTCGAACACGCGGCGCACTTCCGCCTTCATCGCCTCGTCGCGCTGCGCGCGTGGCGACAGTCGCGACGGATCCCGGCGCTGTGCCACACGCTCATAGTAGGTGGATGGGGCGATCGGCAGAACCCGGCAGATCGGCTCGACCCCATACTCTCCACGATGATCATCAATGAAGCTGGTCATCGCTTGAACGGGCGGTCGAGCTCCGCCTGGGCAAAATATGCAGAAGCCTTGCGCAGGATCTCGTTGGCCTGCCGCAGCTCCCGGTTCTCGCGTTCCAGCGCCTTCAGCCGGTCGGCCACCTCGACCGGAACGCCAGCACGCTTGCCGCTGTTCACCTCGGCCTTCTTCACCCACTCCAGCAGCGTGTGACCCGAGCAGCCAATCATGGCCGCTATGGATGTGATCGCCGCCCAGCGGGAGGGATGCTCGCCCTCCTGGTCCAGCACCAGGCGGACCGCCCGCTCACGCACCTCAGGGGAAAACTTGTTCGTCGTCTTGCTCATCGTAGACCCTTCCTCTCAGGAGTTAGGGCCTCCGGCAATCCCGGGGCGGTTCA
>NZ_SDSI01000013.1:0-1103 GCF_004153605.1 Qipengyuania thermophila
GATTGTTCCCACAATCACATGAAGTCCGTGGAATCCCGTCCTAATGAAGAACAAAGATCCAAAAACTCTGTCAGCAAACGAAAATGAGCTTTCATAATACTCTTTTTGCTGTAGAAAAACAAACCATAGTCCTAATCCAATTGATACGAGTAGCCCAACTCTAACGTTTAAATTTCTGCCTTTTATCAAAGAATGATGTCTTCACGTTAAAGACACTCCTCTGGAGAGCAAAATCAGAGTGTTTAATATTGGGACCCTTAAAACATCAATTGGTGAAATCCCTATTGGAGGGTAACTCATTCCTAGAGCCACATCTGGAGCTAATGAAACATAGAAAAATGCAAAGAAAATTGAGAAAAAAAACATCACTTCAGATAAAATAAATATTAAAAACCCCATTCGAAGCCCTCGAATCACTTCAAAAGTGTGATTGCCTTGATAAAGGCTTTCTGTAATCATATCCCGCCACCATAAGACTGATGATAAAAGAATCCCAAATAGAAGAATCACAATTTCTTCTCCGAAATTCTTTCAGAAAGAAAATACTGAAACTGAAGCTAAGTTAAAAACATTTAATCTAACAATAATAGGCCAAGGGCTAACGTCAAGAATATGAAAAGGATGAAACTTTAGTTTTATTCAAAAAACCTGTAAGGGACCTCTAGCTCCCAAAGCTAGTGTTCTAAAAACTCTTTTTTGGTATATTTTTGAAAAAGAAGTAAGATTGAAAGAAGAACTTTCCAAGCGAATGACTGAAGCTCTAATAATCCTTAACCCTAAAACCCCCTCAATAGCCATAAACGTGATAAATATAATAGAAAATAGAATAGAAGACCTAGATTGGAAAAACTGAGAAAATAAAAGAACAAAGATAGAAGAGTGAAGAAGATCTAGGCCAATAACCATTAAAAGAACTGAGTCTCTGGCTGTAATAGTAAAAACTATTAAAAAATTCAATATTAAAAGCACTCTAACTTTTATATGACAGTCCTTTTCAGGTCCTGTTAGGCCGAAGCTAACCGCAATCATAATGCTCACTGCCATGGCTCTCTATACATTACATTTTGTAATGTTCACACACACACACTTTTGTGTGTATTCCC
>NZ_SDSI01000014.1:0-979 GCF_004153605.1 Qipengyuania thermophila
TTCCTTCTAAAGAAAATCTTCTTTCCAAAGACTTAAGCAAATTAGTAATTGCTTTTTCACTCTTTGCAATAGAGTAGTTTTTATAAACTAAAGCCCTTAAGGGCTTTAAACAATCAACTTTGTAATTGTTTCTACCCTTAATAGAATAAGAAATAAAAATAGGAAAATGAAAATTAGTAAAGAGAAAGAGCTTGAAGAAAAACACTCTCTTAAGCTGTCAAAACAGAAAGAAGAATTACCCCCTCTCGCTCTTTCAGAACCAAATCAGAAAGGACTTTCCTCGTCAGTATACAGAAAGCAAAAGAACAAACTGAAGAATAGAGTCAAAAGATTTGACTTCTTTAGAAGAAGTAATTTCTCCCTCTCTTTAAATCTTTCCTTTGGAAATATTATAAATGTAAACCTTAGTAAAACAGTTAAACCCCCAACAATCCCTAACAAGAACAAAGCCCCTGGCCAAATCGTCCTAGAATAAAGTAAAATAATGACCCCAGAAGCCGAGGTTGCAATAACTAACATTACTACTCCCTGAGGAGTAGCTCTTGCGGAGCTAAATAAAGTTACAAAAGAAAATATCACAAATTCTCTCATTTTCTAAGGGGCTACTTTTACTCTAATAGGTATAAATCTGTGCATTGCTCCACAAACTTCTGAGCATTGGCCAAAATACTCGCCAACTTGTTTAGGAATAAACCCTAATTGATTGATTCGGCCAGGAACGGCATCCACCTTTACACCAAAGGAAGGGACAGCTCAAGAATGAATCACATCAGCTCTTGTCACTAACAAGCGAGTTTCTGCCCCACAATAGGTCTTCATAGACCTATCGCAAGCGAGTAAGCGAGGGTCTGAGGAGAAAAGACTACTTTTTATGTAAGAGTCGAAATTTGACTCCCCATCAATTTCAGAATATTTTTCATAAGACCAATATCACTGATGTCCTACTACTTTAGACCTGATTTCAGGAAAGACCACTTCT
>NZ_SDSI01000015.1:0-300 GCF_004153605.1 Qipengyuania thermophila
GCAGAATATACTAAAGCCCGTCGAATAGACCCCTCAATCACTCCTTTTAGAGAAAAGGCAAGAGATAAAGCAATAAAAAGCCAGACTTCCCTTTCAACAAAAGGTTGAATTGTTCAAGTTCCTACTAAAGGAACAACTTTAGACAGTGTTAACAAATAAATAAGCTGCCTAAAGCTTATCACCTCAACAACCCGAAGCCTTCAGCTGTGAAAAGGAGGCATTCCTATTTTTAGGAATAGGAAACCAAGAGAAATTGAACCTCATCTGAAAATATGGTTTTCACAAACCTTTAAAAAGACT
>NZ_SDSI01000015.1:322-665 GCF_004153605.1 Qipengyuania thermophila
TCACAAACCTTTAAAAAGACTATTTCTCTTCCTTTTATGAAAGAAGAAACCAGAAAGCCTCTCCTCCCTAAAGCTTGTGTTAAAAAATATTCCCACATAACTTCTTTTCTTTGTAGTGACGGGGAGTTAAATAGAGGAATTAAAAAAATAGAAGCTATCTCCAAAGATACTCAAAATCAAATCAGCGAAGCCCTTCTAACCGATAAGATTACTCTAAAAACTACTATAATTAGTAACCTGACGAATATCATGTGAAATGGGCAAATTTAATTGCCTTTGTTAGTATCAAAAACTAAAGTTTAAAACTCCACTTCATATGGTTACATTACATTTTGTAATGTTC
>NZ_SDSI01000016.1:0-580 GCF_004153605.1 Qipengyuania thermophila
GATTGACCCTGAGAAGGAGAATAGAAGATAGAAGAAAGACATCCCCTAAACGATTAAGCAAAAAGGTAATTAGCCCGCCAGACCTTGCAGTCCAATTCTTGTAAAACAAGATTAAGAATAAAGAAGTAATTCCAAGACTGTCTCATCCAACTAATGCTCAGATTAAGCTTGTTCTTGAGCAAAGTAAAACTATAGAGAAAATGAATGAAGAGAGTAAACATAAAAACTTTCTTAAATCCTTACTCCTTATATAATAAAATGAATATTTAGAGACTGAAAACCTCACTAACAAAACTATTGATAAGAAAATGAAACTCTTTTGATCAATAAAAAATGAAATCTCATCTCCTAATAAGCCCCTAACTCACTCTCCTATCTCAAGACTAATAAAATAGTTTTCTTTTCTTAAAAAGAAAAAGATTAAAAGCGTAACTAATAGTCCAATTTCCCATCAAACTTTATTGGTAAAATTTTTTAAAATTTAAAGTGGGGAGGTCCCTTCTCTGGTTCCACAGCCCAGAATGAAATATTCACTGCACTTTAACAATGTTCACACAATCACACTTTTGTGTGTATTCCC
>NZ_SDSI01000017.1:0-466 GCF_004153605.1 Qipengyuania thermophila
CAATGCAAAGAAGGGAATGCTAAAGCAATTAATACTAGGGATGGGATAGAAATTCACATGATTTCCATTATTTCTGATGAAATAAACCTTAAGTCTCACCTTTTTCTTTGATATAAAGAGATAACTGAATAGGTAACCACTCTGAGGATAAATACAACAATAATTATTACAGAGTCATGAACTCTTGAAATATGCTCCATAGTCCTAGAAACAGGATCTTGAAAAGATATTTGACCTCAAATTCTCATGGGCAGGGGGAATTTATCCATCTAAACACTTACAATGTTTCACTTTTTCAGCCACCCTGCCTTGACCAGGCACAATCTGCTCCTTTGACTTGACAAATCAATGTTCTATCATTAAACTGCTAGTCCTCAGGCTTGAGCCTCTTAGGAGGTACAAACTCCCAGTCTTCAAAGACTGTAAGGACTCACGTCATCACTTTTGTGTGTATTCCCTTGAATAC